>DATJSG010000032.1:0-5532 GCA_035504195.1 Terriglobales bacterium | reverse complement strand
CGAGCGCATCGACGAAATCCCCTACATGGTGGTGAAGAAAGACGGGCGGCGCGAGAAGTTCGAGCGGCAGAAGGTGCTGAACGGGCTGCTGCGCGCCTGCGAAAAGCGCCCGGTGTCCATGAGCAAGCTGGAGCAGATCGTGAACGACGCCGAGACACTCGTAATCGATTCGGCCGAGCGCGAGCGCACCACCAGCCAGATCGGCGAGCTGATCATGAACCGGCTGCGGCGCATCGATAAGGTCGCGTACGTGCGCTTCGCGTCCGTGTACCTCGACTTCAAGGACGTGGGTGAGTTCATGACGGAGCTGAAGGAATTGCTGGATACGAAGGAAACGTCGCACCCCGTCGCGCCCAAGACGGCCCCCGGCCCCGCCGCGAAGGCGAAGTCGGGAGACTAATTCCAGGAATTCATGGCACACAAAGTCACTCTTATCCCCGGCGATGGTATCGGCCCCGAGGTCGTGCGCGCTAGCGTGCGCATTCTGGAAGCTACCGGCGTGAAGTTCGAGTGGGAGAGCTACGCGGCCGGCGCCGAAGCCTACGAGAAATATCACGAGTACATCCCCAAAGAGCTGATCGCATCGATCGAGCGCACCTGCGTCGGGCTGAAAGGTCCGGTCACGACGCCCATTGGCGGCGGCTTCTCCAGCATCAACGTTGCGCTGCGCAAGCAGTTCGAGCTGTTCGCGAATTTCCGGCCGATCCGCAATCTGCCGGCGGTGCCGACGCGCTATCCCGGCGTCGACCTCATCGTCATTCGCGAAAACACCGAAGGTCTCTACTCCGGCATCGAGCACGAGGTCGTGCCCGGCGTGGTCGAGAGCCTGAAGATCATCACCGAGAAAGCCTCGACGCGCATCGCGCGCTTCGCCTTCAACTACGCGCGCCGAGTGGGGCGCAAGAAGATCCACGCCATCCACAAAGCCAACATCATGAAGCTGTCGGATGGGCTGTTCATCCGCTGCTCGCGCAATGTGTCGAAGGAATATCCCGAGATCACTTACGGCGAGCACATCGTGGACAACACCTGCATGCAGCTGGTGATGAATCCGTATCAGTACGACGTGCTGCTGCTGGAGAACCTTTACGGCGACATCATCTCCGATTTATGCGCGGCGTTTGTCGGCGGGCTGGGGCTGGTGCCGGGCGCAAATTTCGGCGAGCATTGCGCGATCTTCGAAGCCGTGCACGGCTCCGCGCCCGACATCGCCGGAAAGGACATCGCCAATCCGACGGCGGTGCTGCGTTCGGGCATTCTGATGCTCCGCCATCTTGGCGAAGAGAACGCGGCGAACCATATTCGGCTGGCGCTGGAAAAAGTCTACGGCGAAAAGAAGCACATCACGCGCGATGTCGGCGGCACGGCCGGCACCAGCGAGTTCGCCGATGCCATGGTCGAGGCGCTGCACACCATCCCGCCGCCGAAACCGGTGCTGCAGGAAGTGGAGCTGTAAAGCGCTAGATTCTCAGCTTGCGCAGCAGTTCGGCGGTAGTGTACCACTCAACTGCTGCTTCCTCGAAGTCATTGTCATTCGACCAGAGTGGGATTTTGAGATGCAGTGCTAACGCAAGGACGTCCACGTCATCCGGATCACGTTTCGCGATACTTCTCCGCGCCCTTGCGATTGCCGCGGCGTAGTCTTCGCGCGGCACGACCACGACGGGTAGCGTCGCCGTGGCTAACAAGACAGCGTCAACGGCCAGTCGCCGTTTGCGTGCAAGCAGGACCGCGTATTCTTCTACTTCATCGAATACCTGCTCGGTCGTGAAAACAGTCTCGATTTCTGGATGGCGGAGAACAAGCTTCGCGCGTCCGCCCAGGACTGCCGACAGTAGAACGTTAGCGTCGGCGACTAGCTGCACGTTTGCTCTTTCGCCAGCGCTCGAAGTCGGACAGAATTTCTTCTTCCTTTAGTCGGCGTGCCTTTATCTCGCGAGCGATTTCCGAGCTGAGCAGGGCGAACATCTCACGCTTGAGGTCAAGTGGGAAAGTGCCCTCTGGACTGGGGAAAAAGATACCCGCCAGGCGGCCGCGGCGAGTTACCAGAACTGGGTCCTTCGATCGCAGGAACCCGGTCGCTTTATCGCGAAACTCGCGCACTGTACTGATCCGCATGCGGTCACTCCAGTGACTATTTTATCAGCAGGCGATTTCCCGGGTCCTCGCCAGTCGGCAAGGGCTTTTATCGCCCTGTAACAAAACTACCTGCTATGACTTGCCCGCTTTCGCGCGTGGCCTCTAGAATCGCTGTTTGCGTTTCTCGGCATTGCAGGGAGGGCGAATGGCGACGTTGAACATCGGCGACGAGGTGCCGGATTTTGAATTGCCCGCGGTGGTGGGCAACATCAAGAGCCAGTTCCGGCTGAGCGATTACCGCGGCAAGAAGAATGTGGTGCTGGCGTTTTATCCCGCCGATTGGACGCCGGTGTGCGCCTCCCAGCTGCCCAACCTGAACTCCGATGTGGAGCGCTTCGCCGGCTACGATGCGCAGGTGGTCGGCATCAGCGTCGATTCGATTCCCAGCCACACCGCGTGGCAGAAGAAGGAGCTCGGGATCCTGAGCTTCCCGCTGGCCAGCGACTTCTATCCCCACGGCAGAGTTGCGCAGGAGTTTGGGATTTTGCGCGAAGGCGATCCCATCCCCGGCATCAACGAGCGCGCCATTTTCGTGGTCGACAAGCAGGGCAAGCTGGCGTTCTGCAAGATCTATCCCATCAGCCAGGTGCCGAGTAACGAAGAGATCTTTGAGGTGCTGCGGAAGCTGTGACGCGGCTTTGACGGGCAAACCGAAGCGTGATTACAATGTAATTACGTAAAAAAAGAAGCAGGTCATCATGAAAGCTGAACTCGTCCGTATCGGAAATTCGCGCGGTATTCGGATCCCCAAGCCGCTGATTGAGCAATGCCGACTGGGGGACACCGTGGAATTGCGCGTCGAAGAAAAGCGCCTGGTAATCTCGTCCGAGCGAAGTCCGCGACAGGGCTGGAACGAAGCCTTTCGTGCCGCAGCCCCCGCCAAAGCCGAGCCGTTGCTGCTTGCAGATTTGCCGTCGAACCGATTTGATCGCGAGGAATGGAGTTGGTGACCAACTCGCCGAAGCGTGACGAGGTCTGGCTGGTGGAGCTCGATCCTAGCCGCGGAAGCGAGATTCGCAAGACCCGGCCTTGCCTCATCGTCTCTCCCGACGAGATGAATTGTCACCTGATGACGCCGATCGTCGCTCCCATGACCACAGCCGAACGCGCCTATCCCACTCGCGTTGCGGTGACATTTCAGGGCAAAAAAGGACAAGTAGCTCTGGACCAGATTCGCGCGGTCGATCGCCAGCGCCTACTGAAAAAGCTGGGAAGCGTTTCCCCTAAGACTGCAGTTGTGGTTTCGGCTACGCTCGCGGAGATGTTCGCCCGTCCCTGATCGAAACCGACGATTATTCCGTCCAGCGCTGGAACACCAGGCAGCCGTTGGTTCCCCCGAAGCCGAAGGAGTTGGTCATAGCGTAGTCCATCTTGACCTCGCGCGCCTTGTGCGCGACGAAGTCGAGATCGCAGCCCTCGTCGGGGTTGTCGAGGTTGACGGTGGGAGGCACGATCTGATCGCGCAGGGCGAGCACGGTAATGGCGGCTTCCAATCCGCCGGCGCCGCCCAGCAGGTGCCCGGTCATCGACTTGGTGGAACTGACCAGCATCTTGTAGGCGTGCGGGCCAAAGGCATGCTTGATGGCCATCGCCTCCAGTTCATCGCCCAGCGGGGTTGAAGTGCCGTGCGCGTTGACGTAGCCGATCTGCTCGGGCGCAAGCTTGGCGTCGCGCAGTGCATTGCGCATCACGCGATAGCCGCCCTGGCCCTCGGGCGCAGGCTGGGTGATGTGGTTGGCATCGGCGCCCATGCCGTAGCCGACGACTTCGGCGATGATCTTCGCGCCGCGCTTCCTGGCGAATTCCAGCTCTTCCAGGATCAGAATTCCCGCACCTTCGCCGATGACGAAGCCGTCGCGATCTTTGTCCCAGGGACGGCTGGCGCGATGGGGATCGTCGTTGCGCGTAGAGAGCGCGCGCATGGCGCCGAATCCGCCGACGCCCATGGGCGTGATTGCGGCTTCGCTGCCGCCGGCAATCATCACCTCAGCGTCGCCGTACTTGATCACGCGCGCGGCGTCGCCAATGGAATGCGCACTGGTGGTGCAGGCGGTGCAGGTAGCTTCGTTCGGACCTTTGGCGTTGTGGCGGATGCTGACTTGTCCGGCGGCAAGGTTGACGATGGCCGACGGAATGAAAAAGGGCGAAATCTTGCGCGGACCGCCGTTCAGCAGGTTGGAGTGCTCGCGCTCGATGATGTCGAACCCGCCGATGCCCGAGCCGATGTTGACGCCGGTGCGCTCGGCCAGCTCTTCGTTCTCGACCTTGTAGTTGGCCATGCGCAGCGCTTCATCGCTGGCGGCGATGGCCAGATGAATGAAGCGCGCCATCTTGCGCGCCTCTTTCTTGTCGATGAACGCGAGCGGGTCGAAGCCTTTGACCTCGGCTGCGATCTGGCAGGCGAAGGCGGAAGCATCGAAGCTGGTGATGCGCTCCACGCCGCTGTTGCCGGCGAGCAAGGCCTGCCAGGAATCTTCTGCATTGTTGCCGACGGCGCAGATGACGCCGATGCCGGTGACGACGACGCGACGGTCCAAACTACTTTGATCCTTTCGCGTGCGCGTTGATGTAGTCGATGGCGTCCTTGACGGTGCGGATCTTCTCCGCGTCTTCGTCGGGGATCTC
This sequence comes from Terriglobales bacterium, assembly GCA_035504195.1. Lineage (GTDB taxonomy): Bacteria > Acidobacteriota > Terriglobia > Terriglobales > Acidobacteriaceae > Sulfotelmatobacter. The sequence continues at coordinate 768 of DATJSG010000032.1, read as the reverse complement.
GATCTCGAAGGCCTCTTCGAAGGCCATGACCAGCTCAACCGTGTCCAGGGAGTCGGCGCCGAGGTCGTCAACAAAAGAGGCGTTAGGGGTGACTTCGCTCTCTTCGACCCCGAGCTGCTCGACAATGATTTGCTTTACGCGTTCTTCAACCGATGCCATGTTTGCTATTCGCCTTTCGCTATTCGCTTTTCGCCAGCCGGCCGGCGTCCTGCATTGGGCGCTGCTGCCATCTCCTGATCTGATGAAAGCCAGGCTTCCGAAGGGCGCAAGCGCGACGCTCGCGGCCCGGAGCTCGCAGCTAAGATTTCTTCGCTTTGGCGTGCTGGTCGATGTAGCTGATGGCGTCCTGCACGGTGCGAATCTTTTCGGCGTCCTCGTCGGGGATCTCGATTTCGAAGGCCTCTTCGAAGGCCATGACCAACTCGACCGTGTCCAGCGAATCGGCGCCAAGGTCATCTACAAAGGATGCATTGGGGGTGACCTCCGCTTCATCCACGCCCAACTGCTCCACAATGATCTGCTTTACTCGTTCTTCCACAGAAGCCATTCAATTTTCTCCTCTCGCGGCGGCAGCGCAGCGCCGGACTTTCCCAGCGCACACATAAGATGCACGGTGGGAGGAAACCCGTAAGTCTAATTGCAGGCAGGAAGGCCTGTAAAGGAACCAGAGCACCTCCAGAAGTGATGCCGACAGACAGGGGCCGGAGGGCGCTCAGCCGATATGAATCCCGATTCATCGTAAATGGGGAGGTTCGAGGCGGTCAACGC
>DATJSG010000031.1:0-6925 GCA_035504195.1 Terriglobales bacterium | reverse complement strand
CCCACATGCTTCGCCGCAGTTTCGCGACACACTTGTACGACCACGGTGCAGGCCTGGAAGTCATTCAGGCCCTCTTGGGACACGTGTACCTGCAAACGACAATGCAATACATCCGACTTAGCACAAGCCGACTGCTGAAGACTTTCGAAAACTCTCACCCACGAGGTCAAATGAAATGGGCACTGATGGCGGCGCTACGCGAAAATCGAAGACCGTCCGTAAGGAACCGCGTCGTCTGACTTCGGATGAAATGCTCTTTCAGCCGTGGTTCTTGTCGAAACGAGTTCAGCTTGCCATTCGCTCTTTGGTTCCCCCGAGCTATTGGAAAAGAATGCGAGACTTCTTCGACGACTATGGATGCATGATATGCGGGACCGATCAGAACTATCTGTCGAACGGCATGTGCAATCCTTGTAATGCCAAGGTAAGACGGGGGCTGCTATCAAGCGCAAGGCGTCGTCTAAAATCAACTTTAGAACAGCGCGTTGACCTTGATTTTCTGCGGCAAGCAAGGTTAGCTAAGAAGCTGCTGGGGAGATTCTCTGTCACTGCCGCCCCACGCGCCTCATACCAACGTTTGACCACTCCCATGATCGCGAGAGTCTGCGCCGGAAAAGGCTTACGTAGGAGATGTCCGATGAGCGGTGATGCGGAATCACTGATGCCGTGGAGTGGCGGGTAGGCCCGAAGGATTCTATCGGCCAGTTTGGAGGCGCGCGCGCGCAGGTATTCATTAAGGTCTTTGGGGAGTTGCATAGTTCCTTCCTCATGGTCTGTTAGATCGAAACGAAAAAGCCGGCGTGATAACAAAGTGGGACGTGCAATTTCAAACGGAGTGGGCGTCGGAACGAGCAGGTCGCGTGTAGGTATCTGTCAGCCGGCCAAGTATGTCCGCTTCCGCTGTCGTCGGGGAGAGTCTCTTCAGTCCGAGTCGGCAAACTTCCCACAAGCGGACTTCTCGGGACTAACCTCCGTATTGCCGACCGTCCGGGAGTCGGGCCAGATGTCCGTTTAACTTCACTACACCTCGCCGGGTTAACCGGCGCACAAGGAGAGCAGGATGAAAAAAGAGCGGGCGTTAAAAGTTCTGTTGATATTGGTAGGACTGCTCTTCCTAGCTGGCATCCATCCGCTAATCATGTCGCTGTGGCACTGGCGGCAATCCGACGAAATCACGCCGATGTTTCTTAGCCTCTACGTCACGCTGGGACTTTTCTTGCTGCTTGCGGCGCGCAATCCCTCGGCGAATCGCGCCCTCATTGTATTCACGGCGTGGTCGAGCCTCGCCCACGCGTTCGTAATGGTGATCCAGGCATTCGAAAACGCCAGTGGCCGCCCGGACCTCTTGGGCATGTCTGCGATTCTCGTGGTCATCGCCGTGCCATTGATCGCGCTAGCGCCGTCCAAACTCGCTCAGGAGTTAGCCCCTGCCGTCGGTGCGTAGCCTGTCCGATCCAGCACCGCCAATCGCATCCTGCACTAGCGCCATCGCCGCATTGCGCCTCTTAATCCGATTAAATTGGCAACTGCTGCCGGTGGTCAAAGCGTTAGTTCTTTCAGAGCCTTTACACTTTAGCTAAACGCTGCAATGTCTTTTTCAACTCGGACGGTGGCCGGCCGCATACTAGCACCTACGGAGATGGTCGAAATAGTTATTCCTGGTAAATACCTAACGAGGGTTCCTGGGCATGCTGACACTATTTTTTCTGGTGCTTTCGTTTTACCCCGCGTGGCATGAGAAGACGCCCCCGCCCAGCCCGCCGCCGGTGGATACGTCGATGACGGTATACCAAGCCCTCAGCACCATCAAGACTGTTTTGCAGACCGAGGACCGCAGCAATAGCGATTATTGTGTCGATCGCCAGCCCCTGCAACAGATCGTGGTCAACTCGCAAGGTTATCAATATCTCGACGTCGGCACCGAAGATCATGGGTTTTGGAAGGCACCCTACTCAATAACTGTTGTTTTTCATTTCCAGGGCACCCCGCTACTGGTGTGGAAGCCGCTGAAACATGGCGGTTACGAGATCGCCAACTGGCCCAAGCAGATGCAATTCACGCCTGCGCTCGACCGATGGACCGGGAGTTGCGTCGGTGGCGTGCGGTCGCCGCAAGTCAACGACTTCTTCGCTGCCGTGAACCGCATGATCTGGGAAAACTCGCCTGACGGCGCGGCCGCGCGGGTGGCCGCCCAAGCGGCCTTCGCGCAACAGGCGGCGGCGTGGCGCGCCATGGCGGTCAAGCCCCCGATGCCCGACGCGGCGCACGTGCATCAGGTGCTCGCCGAAAACGCCGTTCAGGAAAAGAACGGACCCAAGGCGATCGCCGAATTCGAGGCGGCGCTAGCGATCTTCCCCACGTGGCCGAATGGGCAATTCAATCTGGCGCTGTTGTACGGTGAGGCCGGGCAATACGTTGACGCCGTCGATCACATGGAAGCTTACCTCGCACTCGTGCCCGACGCCCCGGACGCGCAAGCGTCGCGCGATCGCATCATCGTCTGGCAGGACAAAGCGCGAAATCCCAATTGACGAGCGGGCACACGGGCATGGTTCGCCGCACCTTATTGATCGCTTGGATGATGACGGGTGCGACTGCGTGGGCTCAAGCTCCGCCCACGCCGAGTGCGACCTATGTGCCGGGAACCGCGCGAACAGGTGTGGCGGTGACGTGTCCCGCCTCAAGCCTCAGTCCGGCCAGGGTGATCCCGGCGAACACGCCCATCCCCGATTCGCTGATCCACGCCAGCGAGGCACAACAGTACGCCTACTTTTGCGGCTCGGGCGCGCAGCCCGGGACCGGCAGCATCGGCAATCCCGTGGGCGATGTGTTGAACCTGGGTGCAAACATGTGGATTGAGCAGCACATCGAGAATCCCTATTCCGCCCAGTTTGCCACCAGCTTTACCCATGGATTCCTGACCGGCCTGTTCAGCGGCAGTACACCCGAGGCCGAACGCCAGCGGCAGCTCGCCTTGGCAAACCTGCAGCAGCAACAGCAACTGGCCGCCGAGCAGGCGCGCCAGATTGAGCAGGCGAAGATTGACGGCATGTTTGCGCGCCTCGATGCCGAACTCAAGCTGAGCGGCACAGACGCACCTCTTGAACTAAAGTTGGAGGGCGGTGCCCCGCCGCTGACGATGAAGCTCGGCGATGACAGCAGCGGTTGCAGCGGCGGTGGCATTGCAGGACTACCGGGCATCTACCTGCAAGATTGCAGTTCCGATTCCGCGGCGCAGTTGGCCCGTCGCGCGGTCGCGCTCGAAGGCCCGGAGCGCGAAGTCGCCGAGGATGCGGCGTTGCAGGCGGCGGCGAAGGTTCCCGTGCTGGCGGCGCCGAGCACCGACCCGTTCGTTGCCGACTACCAGCAGCAGGCGCAGGCTTATGCCGCAGCTGCGCAGCAGCACCAGAGCGCCCTGCAGCAGGCCAGCGAGGCCTCCGGGCACAGCCAGGCCGATCAGTCTGCGGTCGCGTACGCACAAGGGCAGGTGGCCGCCGCTGGCGACGCTGTCGCCGCGCAGCAGTCATTGCAGCAGATGATCGCGATTTCGCAAACCGATGAGGAGGACGCCGTCGCAGCCCGCCAGGCGTTCGAACAAAGCGACGTGCAACTCACGGTTGCGCGTGAACGCGCCGCCGATTCGCTCGCCGGCCTGGCGCCATCCGTTGTGCAAGTCGGAGCTGCACCGCTCGCCGATCCAACCCTCTCGCAGCCAGTTTCGGTCGTGCCAGCGGTCCGCACCGTCCTCCCCCATGCCATGGCCGCGGCGCCGCCGATGTCCCGCGCAACGGCGCCCAACACCGCAGCCCCAGCGCCAGCCCCGACGCACGAAAGCACGCAGGCCTGTCTAGGCGCCGTCGGGCCAACCATCGGCGCCTCGGTCTCGCTCGACAACCTGAATAAGGAGCTCGATCACGACATGACCGCGTACAACCGCCTCGAACAGGCGGAAGAGAGCCAGCGCGAGCGCCGCGCCGAGTGGATGGGTGAAATGCACGAGGCGGCGCAGGATGCGGCCTGGGGGCTGATCGACAAGGGCGCGGAAGGAGTCTTAAAATCGAGCAAGGACGAACTCGAGGCGTCGAACAAAGTTTTGCAGCAGGAGATGCAACCAGTCCAACAGGAGATTGCCGCCTTCCGACAGGAGGTGGTCGCCACTCCGGCTGGCGCCGCCGCCGATCCCGCGCAGATTGCGAGCTATCGAAACCGCGCGCAGCAGTATCGAGAACAGGCGCGGGCGCTAATCGAGCGCCGCGAGCAGATCGAAGACGGCCTGGCGCAAGTCGAGGTGGGCGAGACGGTCATCAATCGTTTCACGCAGGCGCGCGACTTTGCCATTTCGGTAGCGCGTGGCGACAGCGATGAAGAAATGCTCAAGGACTCGATGAAGAAAAGTGCGTTGGCGGTTGCCGACCTCACCCCCGCCGGCGAGGCCATCGGATTCGGCAGCCTGGCCGTGGATGTTGGCTATGATCTGGCGGTCGGTTTCATCGGCTACCACCAGCTCCGGCAAATCAACGAGAACGGCGCCAAGTTCGACGCGGCGCGGCGCATGCTGACCGCGCGCATCGCCCGCACCACCGCCACCCTCGCCTGCTATCAGGCAGCGCAGTAAACTCCGCGCAAACCAGCCGCCCGGCGTCGAGTTGACGAGAACGGCCTCTGCCTTGCAAACCAGGTACTACGGCCGCGCGGGTTCTCGCCAACCGGTCCTGCATGCAAAAGAGAGACATGCGTTTAAACGTGCTGCCATTGTCCCTCATTGCCCAAGCAGCGCGTGTATGCCCGATGCGGATTCAGGTTTAGAGCACTTCTGAATATCATGTGGCGCACTGAGCACTAAAAAGAAGCCTGTCCCCGAACTAAGAGTTGATTATGGCGAGACGAGGTTTGCTTGGCGAATTGTCGGCAATCCGGAAACTATCCAGAAACGGGCTCCTGGGAGTTAGGGACGACGCTTCCAGAAGGATGATTGCTTATCCGGCGGCTGTACCTGCATCCGAAGAGGCGTCTGGTCTTGGCCGCTCCAGGAAACTCCTCGGCAGCTTCCAAGTGATCGAGCCATTCTCTTCTGGAATCCGAATTGAGCCTTCCTTCAGCGCCTTCCCGATCCATTTGAGGAAGGTACCTTTGTTTCCGCTCACCACGACGGGTGAGCATCCGAGCCCCAGCAACGGCCGGATTGCCTTCCGGGCCCTGAGTTCTCGCATGAACCACGGCGCCCACGCCGACACTACTGGCAGGCCAAATCGGCCGGCCACCCGATACAGAACGAAAACGGGATCGTCATCGCACAGAACCGTTCGTGCTTCCTCTCGGTCCACTCCGGGCTTCGTTTTGGCAAGCTCTGACGAAATAGCCACCAAGTGCCGGACAGGCCGTTCTCGGTTAGAGACTACCACGCTACCGCGAAAGCATTGGGCCTCGGGACCAAGAGATACCGACACAGCCGGACGGCCCGGCAGGTGAATCTGAAACAACGCTCCTTCGGTCACCCCTGACCACAAAGCACCGACCTCGGAGTCTCCGCCAATCAGGGAGATCAAATGGCCGGATGTCTGGCCGCGTTCATCTTTCGGGACTTCGAGAACCGCTCGGTCAATGTGGACGCGAACACGCGTCGTTGTGTCCTTCATGTGTTTGGTGAATTCGAGGATTCCAAAGCGTTCGTGTGCGTTCTGCATTCCTGCTCCTTCGTCCATGTAAAATGTGAAGTCACAACTCGATGAGCTTAGGGCAACGGATTGTGTCAGCGGTAGGAAGCTCGAATTTCAAATGGGAGGGGTTATGGCCTGCAAGTGTGGTTCCGAGAATCAGAAGCCCTTTCCCGCCAATGTGAAAGTCTATTTCGACCAGGGACGCACGGCGGCACCTCCGGCCTTTTTTCTCGACATCCTCGTGTGTCTCGACTGTGGCCTTTCCGAATTCCGGATGCCAGGGGGATGGAACGAACTGCAGGCCTTTCGAAGAGCATCTGCGGATTGAGTCTTCTGCAAAGCATCCGATTTGCCCAAGTCGAAGTGCCAGTTCGTGCAAGACCCCGTCCTGTTATTTTAGGGTTGCTATCTGGCCCGTGCAGAACACCAGTGTTAGTTCGTTCGAGAATCGCTCCTTCTCGCGAATAACTGTGGCGCCGCCGTCTTCTTCCTCCTCGGACTTGTCGACGAGTTTGATGGACTGCCAGTGCGCGATATGCCGCGCCTCCCCCTCCCCGAAGATCCCGTTGAGCATCCCTGCAGTACAGAGAAGACCGACATGCCCGCCATGCAACGGTGTGAGTGGGCGCCCGCTGACGTCTGACTGCGGGGCGAAGAGGACGGCAGAGGCTTGGCGATACGCAGATGACTTCGGAAGGAGGTCTTCAATTTGGTCCAAAGGAAGGCCACGGTAAACCAGCCGCACCGCTGCACCGCGCGGAACAGGGTAGTGATGGTCGGACTCCGATAGAAGTGGAGAAAGCTTTCCAGGGTCTCTCGCCACAGCTTCATACCGGAGTCGCGCCCGGGTTATCTCACCATCCTGTACACGGTCTCTCTCTTGCTGTGTGCGGTGGACTCCGAACACGACCACTTGCTTGTATTTGACGCTTTCGGGCTCAGTGAGCCGATAGATGTGGACATCCTTGAATTGGAACGACAGGACTTGGCTGCAGTCGCGGACGTAGTCCGAGGGAATGACCATCACGAGAATGCCGGAGCGCTTCAGCCAACGATATACATGCTCGAGAAACAGCCTCTCCATCCGCTGCGATTTTTCCTCGCCGATCTCGAAATCGTAGGGAGGGTTCAAGTAGATCAATGAAAAGGATTCCACCGGACACTGCACGTCAAAGCCGTTCCCGTGGATCACTTCAATCCCTCTGTTGCGCGCCTTCTCGACGCGGTTGGCGTCCAATTCGACGCCGTACCGTAGAATTTGTTCGTCG
>DATJSG010000030.1:0-297976 GCA_035504195.1 Terriglobales bacterium | reverse complement strand
GCGGACTCCGGCGGCGGTGAATCTGGGCAGCGAGCGCTCGGGTGTGGCACAGCATGTCAACGACTGGACGGGAAGCAGCCACGTGGTTCCGGTGCGGACGCCGCTGGCGGGATGGGCGGGGATCAACAACACGCATCGCGTGCCCATGCACCTGCTCCCGACTACGCTCCCGGTAGTGCGGTAAACGTCGTGCAATAAGAGCCGGGGGAGTGACCAAGAGCCGCCGCATTCGCCCTGCGGCGGTTCTTGTCGTCTTCCGGCCTTCGATTTTCTACTAACCCGTCGGGCCGCTTACAACACTTCGCTTAATCGCCGTATGCCTTCGCGAATCTGGGTTTCGTTCATCCGCGAATAGCCCAGCAGAAATCCTGCCCGCTGCGGCTTCTTCAGGAAATAGGCGGAGATTCCGTAGACGCGAACGCCCCGCAACGCCGCGGCGGCGATCACCGACTGTTCCCTGCGGCGACGGCGAGGCCACAGGACGACATGAGCGCCAGCGTCATGGCCGGTGATTTCAACGCGGCTCGCGAGATGCGTTTGGATGGCTTCGAGGAGAGCGTCGCGACGGGCAGCATTTCTGCGCCGAACGCGGCGCAGGTAGCGCTCATACATGCCACTGGAAATGAATTCCGCCAGCGTTTCCTGCTCAAGATTGGCGGTGTGCCGATCGCATAACCACTTCGCAGCGGTGAAGGCGGCTACCATGCCTTTCGGGGCGATCAGATAACCGATGCGAAGCGACGAAAAGACGGTGCGCGAGAAGGTTCCAATGTAGATCACTCGTCCTTCGCGGTCTAACCCCTGCAGCGACTCCAGGGGTTGGTCTGCATAGCGAAACTCGCCGTCATAATCATCTTCGACGATGGCTGCGTTTGCCACTTTGGCCCAGCGCAAAAGACCAAGGCGTCGCGCCAGCGTAAGGATGACCCCGGTGGGGAACTGGTGAGACGGCGTCACGAATGCAATGCGGGCATTTCTCGGCAGCCTCGCGGGGTTCAGGCCATCACGATCCACGGTTACAGGAAGTAAACGGGCGCCAGCCGCGCGGAGAATCTCTCGCGTGCCTTGATAGCCGGGGTCTTCGATGGCGACCGGGTCTCCGGGGCTAATCAGGACCCGGGCAATCAGATCAAGTGCCTGCTGCGAACCGTTGACCACGATTACCTGCGACGGATCGCACATAACCGCGCGGGACCGGCGCAAATGAGTGCAGATGGCTTGCCGCAACTCGAGATTGCCCGCTGCCGGACCGTAGTCGAGCTCCGAGACGGGAGCGGTGCGGGAACATCGCAACAGGATGCGGCGCCACATCTCGAAGGGGAAAGTTTCGAGGTCGCTGCGGCCATACGCGAAATCGAATGGGAGCGCGTGTTCCGCGCGCTTCGGGAAGTTCATCTTCGACCATGCGGACGCGGCGGACAGTCCGAAACGCGACAAGTGCAAACTCGCCGATCGCCGCGATATCTCTGAACGGCCAACGTCTACGGAGTTGGATACGTAGGTTCCGGAGCCGGAGCGGGCGGTGGCAAATCCTTCGGCCAGCAGTTGATCGTAAGCCAGGAGCACAACCGTTCTTGAAACTCCGAGTTGCTCCGCCAAGTCCCGGGTCGAGGGAAGCTTGTGGCCGCTGGGAAAAGCGCCGGAGAGGATGGCTTCGCGCAAGCCCTGATAAAGCTGGCGGAAGAGCGGACCCTTATCTCGCGAAAGTGGTATTGCCAGTTGCACAAAAAGTGGACCTATCAAAATACCACAGGTCTGCGGCATGCTCGGAATCGGGAGAAATATTAAGATGAGGATGTCGCGGCAGGTTGTTTTCTTCGTAAGCATTCTAATTTTCATCCCGTATTCGACCCGAGGGATCGGCCAGGCGAATTCAGACGCCGCAGGGGCGGAAGCGCAGGGTGCAACGCAGACACACGACGGCCAGCACGACTTCGATTTCGAACTCGGCGCCTGGAAGATTCATTTGAAGAAACGTCTGAATCCCCTGACCGGCTCCAATAGCTGGGTCGAGTTTGACGGCACTACCGTGACGCAGAAGGTTTGGAATGGCCGCGCCGAGATCGAGCAGTTTGAAACGGAGGGCGCAGCGGGTCGCGTGGAAGGTTTGACGCTTCGGTTATATCGTCCGGAATCGCATCAGTGGTATCTCTATTGGGCCAGTAGCAAAGACGGCATTTTGGGCCAGCCCACGATCGGCGAGTTCAAGAACGGAGTTGGCGAATTTTATGACCAGGAGCAATTCAACGGCAGAGCCATCCTGGTTCGATTCATCTGGTCGGCAGTGAATTCCAATTCGCCACACTTTGAACAGTCATTTTCAGACGATGGGGGCAAGACCTGGGAGGTCAACTGGATTACCGACCAGACGCGGATCAGCGACGAAAAGGCGCAAGCAGACTTCGCCCCCGAGGGTCGAATGCAAGCGTCTGAACCGGCGGGTGAGGGCCAGCACGATTTCGATTTTGAGTTTGGGAGTTGGAAGGCTCACCTGAAACGCCTGCAGCATCCTCTTACGGGATCGAACACTTGGGTCGAATATGATGGGACGTCGATTGTAAGAAAGCTCTGGAATGGCCGGGCGAACCTGGGAGAGTTGGAGGTCGGGAATTCGACCACCCACATTGAGGGCCTGACACTGCGTCTCTACGATCCGCAGTCGCATCAGTGGAGGCTCTATTGGGCCAACAGCAGGGACGGGGTGTTATCCACGCCAACGATTGGCCAGTTCAAGAACGGCAATGGCGAATTTTTCGATCAGGAGGATTTTCAGGGCCAGGCGATTTTTGTTCGTTTTGTCTTCTCCGGCATCACTTCAACCGCGTTCCGAATCGAGCAGTCGTTCTCCGCTGACGGCGGAAAGACTTGGGAAGCGAACTGGATGAGCGAGTTCACTCGCTGATCGCGAGCAGGATTCGCATTCTGAAAACCGTGCCTCCGGAGCGGACAGACGGTGTTATGTGTTTTGAGCGCTCTCGATCCCCACACCCCCTCAGGCAAACTACTTACGCCGTAGGAGAGTCTATCCGATTGACTCCGTGTCCTCTCCATGCTGTGATCGGGTTGGCCGAATTCTCCGCCCGCGCCATTCCATATTTTGGCGCCGTTCAAGTTTTGTGCCGCCCAGTCTTGCACCTGAGGGCCAATGCCGCCGCGTGTGCTTATTGTCGATGACAGTCCGCTGGTGCGAAGTCTCCTGCGAAAATGCCTGGAATCAGAGCCTGGATGGCAGGTATGCGGGGAGGCGGTCAACGGGCGAGAGGCCATCGAACGGGCGCAGGCGGTCCATCCCAACTTCATCGTTCTGGATCTTTCCATGCCGGTGATGAATGGTCTGGAAGCGGCGCGAATCCTGAGCCGGCTGATGCCTGCCGTCCCGATGATCATTTTCACATCCTTTATTACGCTCGGGTTGAAGCAGCAGGCCTTGGCGGCGGGCGTTTGCCGGGTGATTGCGAAGGATGGGCCCCTGTCGGATCTGATCCTTGCAGTGCGGTCCCTGATGGCGGCGGATACAGCCTAAGACCTAAGACTGGCTTACTTCTTTGCGGAGAACGTTCAGGCCGACCATGGCGTCGGCCAGTGCTTGCCGCTCCTCTGTGCTGCCATGAGTGTCAGCCTGATGATTCGACTGGAGTTGTTCAAGGCGGGCATCGATTGCGGCCTGCGCGGTCTGGATGAGCCGGGGAAGCGACGAGCGATTGGTTTCGAGGATAGCCGCCTCGTAGAAACGTTGCCACCCGTAGGTTTGAGTCATCGTCACAGGAAACCGCGTTGCCGTTCGCAAGGTCAGCCGAAGGATTGCCCCCACCGCGGAACTCTACCTAAGACTCCCTGGTGAAAAAGCTAGCATACGGCGAAACCCCTAAGGTGCGCCAAAGAACGCCAGTTCGCCATTCCGAGATTAGCGGGTCTTTTTGTGAAGGTCCATGCAGGTGGACTAGAATGAACCGACCCCAGGGCAACCCTCAGTACAGTCAGCGACTTGGGAGTGGGTTTTATGGCGGATGCGCTCAAGAAGAAAAAAAAACGGGGCTTTGAGAAGGAAAGTAAGAGAGTTACGGCCAACAATTTGGCTGCGGTTTTCCCGATCATTGCCATCGGGGCTTCTGCTGGGGGCTTAGAGGCCTTCAGCAACCTGCTGCGTGCGCTGCCTCCCGAGCCGGGTCTGGCTTTGGTGTTTATTCCTCACCTGGATCCAACTCACGAAAGCGCGATGGTCGAGTTGCTTTCCCGAACCACACCTTTGCCCGTGCATCAGGCGGGGGAAGGTATGCAGGTTGAGTGCAACACGGTCTACGTTTTGCCACCGAACTGCGAGATGACGATTTCGGGTGGGATCCTGCATCTGGCGAGGCGGGAAGCTGGGCGTGGCCGTCACTTGCCGATCGACACATTTTTCTCTTCCCTGGCCGAAGATCAACAGTCGAATGCAGTCGGCGTAATCCTCTCTGGAACTGCCAACGACGGCACGCTGGGCCTTGCCGCCATCCGGGACGCCACGGGCGTGACTTTCGCGCAGGATGCGGAGTCCGCAAAATATGACGGTATGCCAAACAGCGCAGTCGCAGCCGGAGTAGTGGACTATGTTCTTCCGCCGGAACGGATTGCGGGGGAACTGATTCGGATTCAGCGCCAACCCGTCGGGGCCGAGCTGACCGACGATGCCTTTGGCGGAAAAGACCGCCTGATGAAAGAAATTTTTCAGCTGCTGAAAAAATTCAGCAAGGTCGATTTTGTGGATTATAAGGTGGCGACCATCCGGCGGCGCATCCTGCGCCGCATGAACATCAGCCAGATCGCCGAGCTTTGCGACTATGTGAAGCTTCTGCAGGGTAACCCTCAGGAGGTCGAAGCGCTCTACCAGGATGTTCTCATCAACGTTACCAGCTTCTTCCGCAATCCTGAGGTGTTTGGCCGGCTGCACGAGGTGGTTTACGCGCGGCTGCTGATCGATCATTCGCCGCAGGAGCCGGTGCGGGTGTGGGTGCCGGGTTGTTCGACCGGAGAGGAAACTTATTCTCACGCGATCTCGCTGGTGGAGACGCTCTCCGAGCTGCGTCTGGAAGTACCGATTCAGATTTTCGGCACCGACCTGAGTGAAGATTCCATTCAACGCGCCCGGGCGGGAATCTACAAAGAGAGCATTGCGAACGAAGTTTCGGAAATTCGGCTGCGGCGTTTCTTTCAAAAAGTCCCGAACGGGTACCAGATTTCGAAATCGATCCGGGACATGTGTGTTTTCGCGCGGCAGAATGTGTTCAACGATCCTCCGTTTTCGCGCATGGATTTGATCAGCTGCCGGAATGTTCTGATTTATCTGAGCCCGGTGCTGCAGAAGAAAGTCATTCCGATTTTCCATTACGCGCTGAAGCCCGGCGGATTTCTGCTGGTGGGAAATACCGAGGGGTTGCTCGGGGCGGGTCCGGAAATCTTCGATCTGGTGGATCGCAAAGGCAAGATTTACCAGAAAAAGCCGGTTCCGTCTCCGGTTACGTTCGGACTCACGGTCAGCGCGCGCGATAGCGCGAATAATAAAGAACAGGAGAAACCGCATCGGGTGCCCAAGGAGGACGAAGTGGCCAGGGCGCCCGCCGATGTGCAGCGCGAAGCCGACCGGCTCTTGCTGACTAAGTACGTTCCCTCCGCCGTGGTAGTGAACGAGAACCTCGACATTCTGCAGAGTCGAGGCAGAACCAGCCGCTATCTCGAACTGCCGGTCGGCAAAGCCAGCCTCAATCTGCTGAAAATGGCCCGTCCTGGCTTGCTCTATGAACTGCGATCGCTGATTGAGAAGGCGCGCAAGACTGCCATTCCGGCTTCCAAAGATGGAGTCTTAATTGAGGACGGAGTGGATAAAGGGAAGGTCACAGTGGAGGTGATCCCGTTTCGCACTCCGGCGCGCGACCAGCGCCACTTCCTGGTGTTATTCGAGGAGAACGAACTTCCGAGGGAAGCGGATACTCCCAGACCCGCTGGGCGGGTGCCGGCAAGGGACATCCCGGATACCAAGGACGTGCAGATCGCACAACTCAAGCAGGAACTGGCCAGCACCAAAGAATATCTGCAGTCGATCATTGAGGCGCAGGAGGCCACGAACGAAGAGTTGCAGTCCGCCAACGAAGAAATTCAATCGGGCAACGAAGAATTACAGAGCACGAACGAGGAATTGCAGACGTCGAAGGAGGAGCTGGAGTCGGCGAACGAAGAATTGAATACGGTCAACGAGGAAATCCAGCATCGCAACCAGCAACTGGCGCAGCTCAGCAACGATTTGATCAATCTGCTCAACAGCGCGACCATCCCCATGATCATGCTGGGCGAGGATCTGCATATTCGTCGATTTACGCCGGAGGCAGAACGGTTTTTCGGGTTTACCAGCCAGGATATGGGCAAAGCGCTTACCCACCTGCCGCTCAATCTGGACCTTCCGCAGCTTGAGCGCTGGATGCTCGACGTGATGCGCGATGTGAAGATGCGAGACGAACAGGTGCAGTCCCGGGACGGCAGGTACTACAAGCTTCGCATCACGCCCTATCGCACCCTGAAAAACAAGATCGACGGAGTGGTAGTCGCACTTCTGGATATTACCGACCTGATTCGAGGCAGCCGCATTGCGGCCAGTTGATGGCTCCTCCGCGGATCGATTTCTGGAACTCCGTTAGCTGGCTTTTCGCTTGATCTGCGGGACCAGCAGATCGGCCAACGATGCCGCGCTGGAATCGAGTCCCACGATAGCGAGGTCGGGGTTCGGTTGGCGGAAGTAATCCTGCTTGAGATCGGCGCGCAGGCTGCGAACGCTCTGCCTGAGCAGGGAGACAGACGTCCTCCATTCGGCGCGCAGAGCGACCATCTGATCGCGCAGCTTCCGCATTTCCTCAATGCCGGTCCTGATGGCGTCGGCCGAGGCCGCGTAGTTGCAGCTTGGCGAGGGCAGGTGAAAGGCTTCGCGGATGGGGCTGGCGCTCACCCAGGCGTCGAGCTCGGCCTTGGTGGCGACCACGGAACCGGAGGGTCTCCCGGCGGGCCGGCGCACCGGAAGGCTCATTTGGCGCTCATAGCGCTGCACCGTCCGGACTCCCTTGCCCAGGTAGTTTGCGATATCTTTCCAGCCACTCAGAAATTGCGGCGGCTCAGGTTTCCTTCGGGTGGCTCTCATTTGACCCCCATGTTGCCCGGCTGGAAAGTGGTTCGACGCGGCATCAACTATAGGATGATTCTAGCACCTGCCGGAGCGCAAGAATTTTCAAGAGCATTCAGGCCCCGGCATTCGCTTCGATTCCTGCTTGCCCGCCGGCCGGTGGTGCGCCGCGCTGCCCAGTAGCGCCTCACGCCGCAATCTCACCCGCCTCGATCTCATCCACATAACACCACACCCACCGTTCACCCGGTTCGATGGAGCGCACCAGTGGGTGCTTGCTTCTGTGAAAATGCTTGGTCGCGTGCTTGTTCTTGGATGAATCGCAGCAGCCCACGTGTCCGCAAATCAGGCACAAGCGCAGGTGAACCCAGGAATCGCCAGTCTTAATGCAGTCTTCACATACGTGCGTGGTCGTTTCCCTGAATTTGATTTGGTCGAGATGAGTACATCGTTCTGCCATATTCCCTCCTTTGGGAAATTGGAATGGGAGTCAAGTGACCTCCGTTATGTAATCGGGGCTGAAATCACAGAACCCGCAGCCGGTTTCACCCGAGAATAATATCGGAGGTGTTGCATTCGTGTTGTACCCATTCGTATTGCGCCTGGACTATCTGTCTTGCATATTAACCGTTGCATCCACAATCCTGGTAGGACGTAAATGCTGGGAGGGTTGGGCATTGGCTGGGGCGAATAGCGTGCTCATGTGCGTGATCGGACTGCGAACGGAGCAGTTAGGATTCATCCCGGCGAATGTATTCTGCCTCGTGGTCAGCGCCATCAACTTGCGCGCATGGCGGAGAGTTTGACCGGGTTGGGAATCTAGGCCGAAGTTGGCAGCGTTCACGCCGCGATGAGCAGGTTTTCCGCGAACGGCCATTGCTGGTCGATCCACTGCGCCTCGCAGCGGAATCCTGCATCGGACGCGGTCTGAAAAATCTCTTCGGCGGAATACTTGTGACTGCTTTCCGTCCAGATGGTCTCTCCTTCGTGAAACTCCACCACGATTTCCGCCGCCGGGATGCTGACCGTTTGCGCGCATTTGGATCGCAGGTGCATCTCGACACTTCGCGTCTCGGGATTAATCTTTGCCATATGGGCAAACTGGCTCAGATCAAAATCGGCGTCCAGTTCGCGGTTGATGCGGGCGAGCAGGTTGAGATTGAAAGCCGCGGTCGCGCCGAGTTCGTCGTCGTAGGCGGGCAGCACCTGGGAGACTGGTTTTTCCAGGTCCGTGCCTAACAGAAGGGAATCGCCGGGAGCAAGAATTCGCCGCACCTCGGCGAGAAACTTTCCCCCGGCAGGGCGATCGAAGTTCCCGATCGTGCTCCCGAGGAACAAGACGAACACGTGCTGTCCAGGCTTTCGGCGGGCGGCTACCTCCAGAAGTCCATCGAGATATTCGCGTTCAAATCCCACAATGCTGACCGAATCGATGTCGCTCAATTCGCGTTCACACATCCGCAGAGCCGAGCGCGAAATTTCCACCGGATAATAAAAAGTGCGCTGGCGGCGGGAGAGCGCTTCCAGCAGCCAGCGGGTCTTCCTGCCGCTGCCGCTGCCCAGTTCGGCTACCGCCACGGGTCCGCCCAGCCGCTCGACAATGTCGCTGGCGTTGCGCCGCAGCAGGCGCTCATCGGCGCGCGTGAGGCCGTATTCGGGCAAGCGGCTGATCACTTCAAACAGGGCCGAGCCCACATCGTCATAGAAATACTTCGAAGGAAGTTCTTTTTGTCCGGAACGAGTGAGCCCGGCGCGGACGTCGGCAGCAAATTCATAAGTCGCATTGCTAGGAATGGCGTGGACCAGCATTTTCCGGCTCCTTCGGTTTAGGCCTTCTTCGATCCAGCACTGCTTCGATCAGCACTGCCTCGAACAGCACTGCCTTTATTCAGCGGCTCACGCAGCGGAATCCCGCATACACATACTGGTAGTGCGGTTGAAACCAGTTGCGAAACGTGGGACGCAGCATACACGCTGCCGTACGCGGCGAGCCGCCTTTCATGACGAAGTGTTTGCCATCGAAAAAATTGGCGGAATATCCGCGGTAAAAGGCGAATGGCTCAAAGCCGGGAAATGGCGCGAAGACGGTCGATGTCCACTCCCACCCGTTGCCCAGCATCCCGTCGACGCCGAAGGCGCTACGGCCTGCGGGAAACGCATTGACCGGCGCTGCATCCCAGCGGTGGAAATCGAAATTGCCGTGACGCGAATCAGGCGCTTCCGCGCCCCAGGGATAAACATTTTCCCGGCCATCCACAGTGCCATAAGCGGCGCGATGCCACTCTGCTTCCGTGGGAAGAGATTTTCCTGCCCAGCGCGCGAATGCGGTCGCCTCGGCATGACTCACGTAGACCGGCCAGTCCAGCGGAAGCGGCACGCGATCAAACATGGTTCGGTAGAGCCAGTGGCCGTTCGCTCTTTCCCAAAACACAGGATGAGAAACGTCTTCAGCGGTTCGCCAATTCCAGTCGTCATCGCTCCAGAATGCGCGCGTTTCGTAGCCGCCGGAAGCCACGAAGTCGAGGAACTGGCGGTTCGTCACCATGGATTGATCGATTTCAAAGGCCGGTACCTGTACGGAATGAATTTCGTATTCGTTATCCCACCCAAAGTGTCCGCTGCGTGAGAGGCCGAGAATCGCCGGGCCGGCGGGAACTGCGATCATGCGATGGTTGACGGGAGAGGAGACTAAATCGTGCGCATCGATTTGTTGAATTTTCTGTTGCGGGGTTAACTGATGCAGCATATAAGCCAGCGTCTCGACGTGCATCAGGCGATGCTCGACGGCCACGTTCAGCAGAGTCTCAATCGAATGTTCGTCCGCCTGTCTGTCACCCGGTTCCTCATGCTTCAACTCGCCGTCGTTCAGTTTGTCGTCGAGAACAGCCAGTTTGTCGTCAAGGGCAGCGCGAATCCTGCCCACGTAATCGCGAACGACCTGCAGTGACGGCCAATCCGATGGCTGGTCGCAAGGCAAACCGCCGCCAACTGGGTCGATGCCGAAGGCAAATAGACGATCGAATTCGGGATGAAAACTTTTCAGGCCGAAGACATTCTCGTGCAGCAGGTTCCAATCGAACGCCTCCAGATGGCCCAGATAAAAAATGATGCGGTGCCGCGCCGGGATCGGCCGCTCGTAGATGGAATCGGGCCGGACGAGCGCGAACAGATCGTCGCTTCGGCGTCGAGCCTCGAACACTCGCTGCTGCAAAGAGCGCATGATTGCCGGATCATTTTGGACTGCGAGCATGGAGCCTCCTGGGAAGGCAAGATGGCGAAATGCGTGCCGGCCTTTCAGCGCGCCCTAGTCGCCGACGGGCAATCCGCGGGCGGTCTGCCCGCTTAACTCCTCCTTTGATGTCCGGAGGTTGCAGAAAGTGGCAGCCCAAAATAATCTTTCTCCCGCGTCACGATTTTGGGTCTGGGCGAACCCTTGCGCTGCGCGGCTTCGCGTCAGGGCACTAAATCCTTGCTTCTCAGAAACTCATGCACGACTTCCTTCACGTCATGGTGCAGGCCGTCCACCGAATAGTTCAAACGCTGCATTTCTTCGTCTGAGATCTTTCCCCCCAATGCCGCAAGCGCCTGAGCCACTTCCGGATGCTGGTCCAGTGTTTGCTCCCGCACCACGGGCACGGCCTCGTACGGAGGAAAATAGTGCTTGTCGTCTTCAAGGACGAATAAATCCAGCGCCGGAATCAGGCCATCCGTCGTGTTGCCGGCGGCCAGATCGATCTGATGATCGCGCAGCGCTCGCGCCAGCAGTCCCAGGTCCATCACCCGCGGCGGCTCCGCGAAGTGCAATCCGTAGGTTGCAGCCAGGCCGCGATAGCCGTCAGGCCTCTCCATGAATTCGTAGCCGAATCCGGCGCGCCAATGCGGCGCGAAGCCAGCCGCCTGCGAAAGTGTCTTGATGCCAAGCCGCCGGGCGTCTTCGCCGCGAATTTCCATGGCAAACGTGTCGTTAAATCCGAGAGCCGGGCCTAATGTGAGCTTGAAACGTTTCTCGTATTCGCTCTTGACCTGCCGGTAAACGTCCTGCCCATCACCGCTCACTTTTTGCTTGAGCACTGCGGTCAGCGCCGTGCCCGTATATTCCGGATAGACGTCAATGCGCCCGGCGAGGATTGCCTGCTGGCAGATGTAAGTTCCGGCCAGGTAGAAGCGCCGTTCGACTTTCAATTTGGTGTGGGCCTCGACCTGCTGCGCAAAAAGTTCGCCGAGAATAAATGACTCGGTAAAATTCTTGGAGCCGATTACGATGCGGTTCGCATGTGACGGCGAACAAGCGGGAAGCAGCAATGCTGCCACTGCGACCGTCACCATGCACAGGCAGTTTTGCCGAATCTTCATTGTGCCTGCAGCCGCCTCTCGATCCATCCAACGCCCAGGTCGGCCGCGAGCGCGAGCATGGCCGCTGGAATCGCGCCCGCGAGAATGACGCGGTTATCGACCATGGCCAGGCCGCGGAAGATGAATTCTCCCAACCCTCCCGCGCCGATCGCCGCAGCGATCGTAGCCAGGCCCACCGAAATCACCACTGCCACGCGAACTCCGGAGAGAATCGTGCTCAGAGCCAGCGGCAGCTCGACCTGAAGCAAAAGCTGCGATTCGGTAAGTCCCATGCCGCGGCCGGCCTCCATCACCGCAGGATCGACTCCGCGAATTCCCGTATAAGTGTTGCGGATAATCGGCAGCAACGCATATAAGGTCAGCGCCAGGATGGCCAGGCGGTCCGCACGCTCACCCAGCCAGGGCAGCGGCAGCAGGAATCCGAAGAGCGCGAGGCTGGGAATCGTTTGAATAATATTTGCCCCGGCCAACACGGGCTTATTCAGACGGGGACGATGCGCGATCAGAATGCCCAAAGGAATGCCAATCAGCGTCGCGAACAGCGTGGACAGGCCCACCAGCCAGAGGTGCTCCAGTGTAAGTTCCAGCACTTGTTCGTGATTCTGCAGGATGAAACGAAAAACATTCATGACGTGCCTCGATTTGCGGCGGACTCCAGGCCGTCGCCGAAAGCTCGAACGTAGGCGGCCACGGCGGGATCGTTGGAATGCAGGAATTCTTGCGGGGCGAGGACGGTGACCAACCGCCCTGCTTCCATCAGCGCGATGCGCGATCCGAGCCGCAGAGCTTCGCGCAGATCGTGAGTCACAAACACTACTGTCTTACGCAACTTCTGCTGCAGTGAAAGAAATTCACGTTGCAGTTCGTCGCGCGTAATGGGATCGAGGGCGCCGAAAGGTTCGTCCATGAGCAGAATCTCGGGATCGGCGGCCAGCGCCCGGGCTACCCCGACCCGCTGACGCTGTCCGCCGGAGAGCTGGTGCGGATAACGCGAGCCGAATTCCGGCGCCAGCCCAACCAGTTGCAACAATTCCGGCACGCGCGCGCGCACCCGATCTTCCGGCCAGCCTGAGATTCTGGGAACCAGTCCGATATTTCGCTCCACCGTGAAGTGGGGGAACAGCCCGACTTCCTGAATGACGTAGCCGATGCTGCGCCGCAAGCGAATCAAGTCAGTGTCGGCGTTGGACACTCCGTTCACGCGAACTTCGCCACGAGTGGGAGACAGGAGGCGATTGACCAGCTTGAGCGTTGTGGTTTTGCCCGATCCGCTGCGCCCCAGCAACACCAGCGTTTCGCCAAGGTCGACCTTGAGATTGAGTCCGGAGAGAATTTGCGTTCCGGCCGTATGGAAGGAGACATCGCGAAATTCGATGATCGGGCTTAGGGGCGAAGCCATGCGCGGTCCAGCATATCGGTTTCCCATTCCCGCCGGCGAGATTTTGCTTCAAGCGGCGCCATCCGACGCCCAGATTTCAAATGATAGCGATAAGAAATATCTATTGGACTCAACCAAATGACCGATTTACTGTCGCGCATTAGCTAATTTCGATGGGGCGGGCCGAGAGCCGCCGGCAGGCCAACAATGCAGTGAAAGATTGCTCGGAAGGGACTCGCGTTCCTGCCTTTCGCACAGTTGTGCATGATTCAAACACAGGAGCACTTAGAGATGATGAAGCATTCAAAGAGGCGCTCTGTGCGCCAATCTTTGGTGTCGGCCAGCCTCGTCGCGATGACGATGGTGGGGATATGGGTTGGATTTGCCGGGTGCAGTTTCGCCGACGACGGACCCAAGGCTGATCCCGCGGGCACGGCCACCGGAGACAAGACGACATCCGTGGATGCTGCCGGCAATCCCTTTGTGGTTCCTGAACCCACCGACAAGACGGCTCCAGACTATGCGAAGAACAAAAAAGATTTTGACGACTACCAGGCGCAGGCGGCCAGGGAGCCGCTGGCGGTAAAGCTGGCCGACGATGTAGGACACGTGCGCGTGGCCACCAACTTCGCGTGGACGCTGAACACGGGCTATCTGGTTCTATTCATGCAGGCGGGTTTTGCGCTGCTCACCTGCGGGTTGGTACGAAAGAAAAATGCCGCGCACTTGATGATGCTGAACTTCGCGGCCTATGTTTTCGCTTTCCTCGCGTACTACGCGGTGGGATATGCATTTCAGTTTGGCGCGGTTGCAATCAATGCCGCTCCCACGAACCTGGGCGGCGTGCCCACGCTCAACCATTTTCTGATCGGCAGCGGCCAATGGGGATTCGTCGGCGGCAAGGGATTCTTCCTGCTCGGTCCGGCTTACGACGCGGGCAGCAATTGCCTGACATTGTTTGAAGTCGTATTCATGGAGACGGCTGGCTACATCATCGTGGGCGCGATTTGCGAGCGGATTACTTTCTGGGCATTCCTGCTCTGCGAACTCTTCGTCGGCGCGATTCTTTACCCGATTTCCGGCTGCTGGACCTGGGGCGGCGGCTGGATGTCGCAGCTGGGATCAACCATGAATCTGGGCCATGGTTATGTCGACTTTGCAGGATCGACAGTCGTTCATGCGGTCGGCGGATTCTGCGCCATGGCGCTGGCGATTATTTTGGGTCCGCGGCTGGGAAAATTTGGGCCAGGAGGGAAGATCAAAGCCTTTCCCGCTCACAACATTGTTTACGTCGTGACCGGCACGTTCATTCTTTTGTTCGGGTGGATGGGATTCAACCCAGGGTCCACCCTGGGAGCGACCGATCTTCGCATCTCGGTGGTTGCAGTCAATACCAATCTCGCGGCAGTGGCTGGCTCTGCGGCAGCCATGCTCATCTGGTATTTCCTTTTCGGCAAGCCCGACGTCACCATGGCTTGTAACGGGATGCTGGCCGGGCTGGTGGCGATCACCGCCCCGTGCGCCTTCGTGTCGCCTACGTCGTCGGTAATCATTGGAGTGCTGGCGGGGTCTCTGGTTTGCGGCGGCGTGCTTTTCAATGAGCGCGTGCTCAGAATCGACGACCCGTGCGGCGCGGTTTCCGTGCACGGTTATTGCGGCTGGTTGGGAGCGGTCTCGGTTGGCATTTTTGCCGACGGAACCTACGGCACGGGTTGGAACGGCGTGGGTGCAACCAGCTATCTGGGGCACGCCGGTCAGGGTGTGACTGGCTTGATTCACGGCGACGCTCGTCAGTTCTGGTGCCAACTCATGGGCGCGACCCTCTACGCGATCTGGGCGTTCGGCGCGACATTCGCTGTCTTTTGGGTCGTGAACAAAGTGAAAAGCATGCGCGTCTCGCCCGAGTCGGAAGAAGCGGGCCTGGATGTTCCGGAGTTCGGTATGGCGGGTTATCCCGAAGATGCAGTAGTCAGTTCGTACTAACTTCGTAAAGTCTCAAGCTACGCGCCCTCGCCTCCAGACTGAGCATGGCGTGCGGTCGGGTGGATGCGCCAGAGTCCATCAAACCAAATCCTCTTCCGGCGGTTCCGTTATCATTGGTATGCAGAACGAGCTGGGTCGTGGGGGAAGGCTCAGCCGATGAGGTGTCATGCCGGGGAACTCTCACAATCCATCTGCAAAATTGAGGGCGGTCATCTTCGACTACGGCGAAGTGCTCTGCCACCGGCCGACAAGCGCGGAAATGGCGCAGCTGGCCGGCTTCTTCGGACTCAGCGTCGAGGGGCTGCCGGCACTGTGGGAGCGCAATCGCGGTCCTTTTGACCGCGGCGATCTTACGCCGGATGTTTACTGGTCGATGCTGGCCAGGGACGCCGGAGTTGAGATTGGCCCGCGCCAGTTGGCAGAGATCTGCGCGCTGGATGTGGCGATGTGGAGCAACGTCGACTCGGGGATGGTGGAGTGGGCGCGGCGGCTGGGCGCTTCCGGCATGAAACTCGGACTTCTCTCCAACATGCACCCGGCGATGGTGGCGCATTGCCGCGAGCAGTTTGCATGGCTCGGGGACTTCGACTTCCTGACGTTCTCGGGCGAAGTGCGTTTGATCAAGCCTGATTCCGCCATCTATGAACACACGCTGCGCGGCCTGGGAGTGGAGGCGCAGGAAACGCTGTTCCTCGACGACCGCGAGATCAACGTCCGGGCCGCCCGTGCCCTGGGCATTCATGCGCTCCAGGTTCAGTCCATGCCACAGCTGCGCAGCGAGCTGCGGGCGATGGAATTCGAAATCCTTCCGTGAGCGTTCCGGTTCGTTACTGCAAGTGTCCTTCCAGGCGCAGCCACTCCAATCGCAGGAAAGCTTGAGTCCGCAATGACTGTCCGGCAATGGACAGTGGAATCCTGAAGCGGACATCTTGGGTTGGCTCGAGCTCCGCTGTGGCTGTCTGATCCTGCTCATATTGAACGACTTCAATCCCTCTGCCGATTGGCGGACGAGTTGCCGGGATGATCTGTGATGGACATCGCTCGGCCCGAGTTCAAGGAACGGAAACGCAAGCGGCAGATCGCCGCAGTCGTGGTCGCGGTGGTGGTGGTCGCGGCCTTGACCGTGGCGGTTCGCCAGTTGAAGCCGGCTGCTCCGACAGTGGAGCGGGGAACGGTATGGACCGACACGGTGAAGCGTGGATCGATGTTGCGGCAGGTGCGGGGGATTGGGTCGCTGGTGCCGTCGCAGGAATCGGTGCTGCAGATTCCGGCGGAGACGGAGGCGACGGTGGTGCGCATCCGGATGCTGCCAGGGTCGCCGGTGAAGGCGGACAGCGTTCTGATGGAGATGAGCAATCCGCAGGTGGAGCAGGAGGCGGTCGATGCGCACCTGCAATGGAAAGCGGCAGAGGCGGAGTATCAAAGCCAGCGCATGAAGCTGGAAAGCGATCTGATGAACCAGAAGGCCGGCGCAGCGACGGTGACGGCCGATTACAACCAGGCGCAACTGCAGGCGCAGACCGATAAGGCGCTCTACGATCTCGGCGTGATTTCCGGGTTGGCATACAAGGTTTCGAAGAGCAAGGCGGACGAACTCACGGTGCGGGACAGCTTGGCTGACCAGAGCCTGGCCAGCACGCAGAAAGCGATCGATGCGCAGCTGGCGGAGCAGCAGGCCAGAGTCGACCAGATGCGGGTGCTGGCCGAGCTGAAACAGAAACAGCTGGATGCGTTGACCGTGCGGGCGGGAATCGAAGGCGTCCTGGTGGAGATGCCGTTGCATGTGGGCGAGCATGTGATGCCGGGCACGATGCTGGCGAAGGTGGTGCAGCCGAACCATCTGATGGCGGAACTGAAGGTGGCGGAGACGCAGGCGCGGGATGTGCAGATCGGCGAGCTGGCGTCGATTGACACGCACAACGGGGTGATTGCGGGCACGGTGATGCGCGTGGATCCGGCGGTGCAAAACGGAACGGTGACGGTCGACGTCAAACTGACGGGGGAAATACCGAAGGGCGCGAGGCCTGACCTCAGCGTGGATGGGACGATCGATCTGGAAAGGCTCGACAACGTTCTGTATGTGGGGCG
This sequence comes from Terriglobales bacterium, assembly GCA_035504195.1. GTDB lineage: Bacteria > Acidobacteriota > Terriglobia > Terriglobales > Acidobacteriaceae > Sulfotelmatobacter. The sequence continues at coordinate 281,033 of DATJSG010000030.1, read as the reverse complement.
TCCGGCGTTTGGGCAGGAGAACAGCACGATCAGCCTGTTCAAACTCGAGGCCGATGGGCACGACGCGGTCCGCGTTCCGGTGAAAGTGGGGCGGGCGTCGGTGAACTCGATCCAGGTAATCGATGGACTGCGCGAGGGCGACACGGTCGTGCTCTCCGACATGTCGCGGTGGGATAACACGGATCGGATTCGACTACAGGATTAAGGAAGGCGGGGCGGTTGGGCCAAGGGGTGGGAGTAACTATCTCGTTAACAAAAATATTTTTTTCGCATCTCGCTAAGATATTGCGTTTGCTGGAGTTAGCCTCGGGTGATCGCTCGATTGAGAGGTAAAATATTGATACGTAAGGACTTATACGTAAAATATTGCGGAATAAGGAGTTAGCTTTGATTTCCTGGGTGCTGACCGGGTTGGGAACATCGGGTTGCCTGGGGTGAATCACAACGAACTTCAATCCCTTCGATCTCTACCTTATAGATCCATTTTATCAGCTGGAGGAGGGTAGGGATGGCGGACGTGAGAGGGCTATCCCGTTTGGAATTGCGATGTTAGAGACGGCGAAAGATTTTTGGCTTGACAGTTTTCGGAAAGGGCCCCATACCGGGCCACTTTAGGGCAGGGTCCTGTTGCGCGGGAGATCCTTCGCTCCGCCTGAAGGGCGGCTACGCTCAGGATGACACCCGGCGAGATCTGTCCCGGTACTGCTACCGAGTTTTTAGACACACCATAATTCGAGGGGAACTATTCATGACAGATGCTGGCCTGCCGCTGATTCAGATTACGGACATGACAAAAGTCTTCTACACCGATGAGATCGAGACGCATGCGCTGTCGGGGGTGCACTTGTCGGTCAACAAAGGCGAGTACGTGGCGATGTCGGGGCCGTCGGGCTGCGGGAAGTCGACGCTGCTGTCGATTATCGGGCTGCTCGATACGCCGACGGCGGGGCGCTACATGCTGAATACGAAGCCGGTGGAGAATCTGGATTTCGCGGAGCGGGCGCGGATTCGGAATCAGGAGATTGGATTCATCTTTCAGAGTTTCAACCTGATCGGTGATCTCACCGTCTACGAGAACGTCGAGTTGCCGCTGACTTACCGGCAGAGGATGCCTGCGGCCGAGCGCAAGACGCGGGTGATGTGGGCGCTGGAGCGCGTAGGCATGGCGCACCGGGTGCGGCACTATCCATCACAACTTTCCGGCGGCCAGCAGCAGCGCGTGGCGGTGGCGCGCGCGCTGGGCGGGAAGCCTTCGATTCTGCTGGCGGATGAACCGACAGGAAATCTGGATTCGCGCAATGGCGAGGCGGTGATGGAGCTGCTCGCCGATCTGCACCGCGAGGGAGCGACGATCTGCATGGTGACGCATGATCCGCGGTTTGCCAAACACGCGCAGAGGGAAGTGCATTTGTTTGACGGGAAAGTGGTGGCGGAAGAAGAGCTGAAGAAACTGATGGCGGAAGTGCAGGCATGAGCGGATGGCTGAAGGATATTGGCACGGCGGTCCGCGGCCCCATACGGAAGCCGGGATTCGCAGTGCTCACCATCTTGATTCTGGCCCTCGGCAGCGGCGCTGCGACGCTGATTTTTACCCTGATCAGCAGTGTGTTGTTAAGGCCCCTGGCGTATCCGGATTCTGAGCGCCTGGTCACACTGCATGTAAGAACCGAGCAGCATGGTGAACGGTGGGGTTTTTCCTACCCTGATTTTCTCGACTGCCAGCGCGATTGCCGCTCGTTTGAGGGTGTCGCGGCATGGGCGTACGGAGGAGGAACGGTCAGCGCGCCGGGAGAACCAGAGTACGTCGACGGACGCCTGATTTCGGCTGGGTTGTTTTCGGTCTTGCGCGTTTCGTTGGTAAAAGGCCGCTCATTTCTGCCGGAAGATGATCATGTGGGTAGCGCGCCAGTGGCTATCATCAGCACGCACCTGTGGCAGCGTCGTTATGGCGCTAACCCCGAAGCGGTCGGCGCGCCGCTCAATTATGACGGGAAGGTATACACCGTGGTGGGAATCGCGCCGCCGGGACTCCGCTTAGACGGTGACGCGGATGTGTTCACTCCGCTCGGCCAGCGGACCGAGCCTCGGATGCGTATTCGGGCTGCCCATTTTCTTCACGTGGTGGCGCGACTTGGTCAAGGCACCAGTCTGGCCCAGGCACAAACGGAACTGGCACTGCTGAGCCAACGCCTGGCAAAACAATATCCCGACGATGTTGGCATCACCCAGGTGCCAATGCTTCTTCAGAACGAGCTGGTTCGGGATGTCAGGCCGACGCTGTGGCTGCTGCTGGCGGCTGTAAGCCTTGTTCTGCTCATCGGCTGCGTCAATGTAGCCAGCCTCTTCTTAACGCGTGTTGTTTCGCGTCAGCACGAATTCGCATTGCGCCTGGCATTGGGCGCGTCCAGAGGACGCCTGGTGCGCCAGTGCCTCGCCGAGAGCGGCATGCTCGGCTTTTGTGGCGGGTTGCTGGGACTGCTGCTGGCCACGCTGGGCACGAGTCCATTCATTCGCTTCTGGCCTGATGGCCTGCCGCGTGCCGGCGAAGTGCATGTCGATTGGCGAGTTTTGCTGTTCGCGATCGCAACCTCGATTCTGACTGGGCTGATTTTCGGATTGGCGCCAGCGTTGCGCGCCAGCAAAAGCTCGATTGAGCAGACACTCCGCTCTGGATCACGCGCGATTGCGGGAAGCGTCCGCCGGCCTCTCAGCGGCTTTGTCATTTGCCAGATCGCGCTGGCCCTGGTGTTGCTGAGCGCGGCCGGATTGCTGGGTCGTACGCTGCTGCGGCTGTCGTCGTTGAATCCGGGGATCGATATACAGAACGTTCTGACCGCGCGGGTAGCCCTGTCTCCGGCTGCTCTTGATGAGCCCGGAAAGGCGCGAGCGGCCTGGCAGCAGCTCGCGGAAAATCTGAGACGAGTTCCCGGAGTTCAGTCGGTTGCGCTTACCGACATTGTTCCGATGCGTGAAGGTGAGAACGTTCTGGGCTACTCGGCCACGGCGATGGTTGCAGACGCAAGCCAGGGAGCCGAGGCACTCGCTTCCGCGGTGACTCCGGACTATTTGAGGGTGATGCGCATTCCACTGCTTGGGGGCCGCTTCATCGATGAAGACGACCGCCTCGGTAATGGCCAGGTTGTGGTGATTGACGAAAACATGGCGCGGCATGCGTTCGGTGGACAAGATGCAGTGGGAAAGCTTCTGTGGATTCCGGCGATGGGCGATAAGCCGGTCCAGGTGGTCGGCGTCGTGGGACACGTGCGTCATTGGGGATTAGCGGGCGACGATCTCTCGACAGTTCGCGATCAATGTTATTACCCGCTCACGCAGGTGCCGGATAGGCTTGTCCGATTCTTCTCGTCTGTAATGTCAATCGTGGTCCGCACCGATGTGCCTCCCCTGAACACACTGGGGGCGTTGCGACGGCAAGCCCGCGGCGCAACGAGCGATCAGGCGCTCTATGAAGCGCGCACGATGGAGCAACTGGCGAGCGCCTCGCTGGCGCGACAAAGATTTTTGCTGCTCTTGTTTGTGATCTTTTCCGGACTCGCCCTGTTGCTCGCCTGCGTCGGAATTTACAGCGTAGTTGCGTATCTAATGAGCCAGCGCGTACCGGAGATCGGCGTGAGGCTGGCAATGGGAGCGAACTCGTCAGATATTGTCCGGCTCGTCCTTCGCGAAAGTCTGGTGCTCATCCTGACTGGAGCAGTCATTGGAGTCGTAAGTTCATTCGCGACAGGGCGAGTTCTGGAGCGCCTGGTCCCAGGCGTGGAAACGTCACAGATGTCCACGTTTGCTCTGGTCTTGCCCTTGCTGATTGCCGTCGCACTGTTGGCCAGCTACATTCCGGCGCGGCGGGCGGCGAGGGTGGATCCGATGGTGGCGCTGCGGTACGAGTGAGATGGTTCTATGGAAGGCATCTTTCAGGACTTTCGCTATGCGCTGCGGCAGTTGGGCAAGAGCCCTGGCTTCGCCGCGGTTGCAGTTTTGACGTTAGCTCTGGGCATTGGGGTGAGTACGGCGATGTTTGGGGTTTTGAATGCTGTGCTGCTGCAGCCGCTTCCGTTTCGCGATGCCGACCGGTTGGTGAGAGTTTTCTCGACGGAAATTTCCTCAGCCCAATCTTCCTCCACCCAGGTTTCCTCAGCCCAGAGCGATAGCGTACGCGGCCCATCCCCGCTGGACGTTCGGGATTTTGCGGCGCAGAACCATACCTTCGAAAAGTTTGCGGTGTATGACATTTGGCCGAAGAACGTCAGCCTCGGGGGTGGATCGGTCGAGCCCGAGCAGATGCGGATCGGGTTGGTGTCGGCGGATTACTTCGAGGTGTTGGGCATCGCTCCTTTGATGGGGCGATTGTTTAAGGACGAAGAGAATCAGTGGGGAAATCAATACGAAGTCATTCTCGGGCATGACTTCTGGCAGACGCGTTTTCACGGCGATCGCTCGGTTCTAGGCAAGACCATTCGGATCAACGACGAGCCTTACACGATCATTGCAGTGATGCCGGGCGAGATTCCAGACGGGTTCGCCAACCGGTACGAAAAAATCGAGTTGTGGACTCCATTTGTTCCGTATCTCAGGTCCACCGCACCCCTGGTGTGGGACGAAAGCCAGCGCGCGAACCGGGGTTGGGGCGCGATCGGGCGAATGAAGCCTGGAGTCAGCCTCGGTCAGGCGCAGGCAGACCTGCAGGCAATTGCGGGGAATCTGGCGGGGCGCTATCCGCTGGATCGCGGGATTGGGGTGAGGATTCGTCCGCTGCAGGAAGACCGCGTCGGCAAATTGCGCCCGGTGATGCTGCTGCTGATGGGGGCAGTGATTCTGATTCTTCTGATGGCATGCGCGAATGTGGCGAATTTGCTGCTAGCGAGAAACTCCGGGCGCACTCGCGAGGTGGCGGTGAGAGTTGCGCTGGGCGCGGCCAAGTCAGTGTTGATTCGCCAGTTCATGGTGGAAAGCCTGCTGCTGGGGATGGTGGGCGGGGTTCTGGGCTGCGGGATGGCGTGGTGGGCCTGCGCGGTCGTGGCGCGGGTGCATCCGGCGCAGCTTTCGAGCCTGGCTGGCGTGCAGGTTGATTTTCGAGTGCTCGGTTTTGCTCTGGCGATTTCTGTTGGAAGCAGCCTGCTTTTCGGAGTGATTCCGGCGTGGGTTACTTCCAGGGTGAATCTGTCGGAGGCGTTTAAGGAAGGCAGCCGGGGAAATGTGGATGGACGCGGCAAGCAATGGCTGCGGCGCTCTTTAGTTGCCGGCGAACTGGCGCTGGCGGTGATGCTGCTGACCGGCACGGGACTTCTGATGCAGAGCTTGCTGCATCTCGAGAGCCAGCCTATGGGCTTCCGGGTGGATCACCTGTTGCGAACGCATTTTTTCCTGCCAGCGGCTCGCTATCCGAATCCGGGGAGCGTCACGCGGTTTTGCGAGGAATACGCGGCGCGGGTGCGGGAATTGCCCGGAGTGCGAGACGCGACGGTGAGCGCTGCCTATCCCTTTGACGACCAGTGGACGGAGAATTTTGTGGTCGTCGGGCGGCCGGTGTCGCGATTGGAAGATACGCCGTCGGCAGCGTTCGACGTTACGGACTCGCACTATCTGCAAACGCTGGGAATCTCGCTGCTGAAGGGGCGCGGCCTCACGGATGCGGATGTGGAGACAAGCCCTCCGGTCGCGTTGGTCAATCAGGCATTTGCCGACCGCTACTTTCCAACGGAAGATCCGATTGGGAAGCAGATTCGGATGGGACTGGACCCACTCGTTGCGGCAAGCGCGTCGAGCGTTCCGTTCACCATTGTCGGCGTGATCGGAAATTCCATGAACCGCGGGGTGGCGCTTCCTCCGCTGCCGCACGTGACGACGCTGTTTCGACAGACGCCGCTGCTGAATGCTGGCTTCAAGAATCTGATCGTGCGCACGTCGCTTGACCCGCTGCAGCTTGCGCCGCCGATTCGCCGCGAACTGCACACGCTGGATGCCAACCTGCCATTCGCGGAAGTGTCAAGCATGGAAGAGATCATGGAGCAGCAAACGGCGGGCCCGCGCTACACCAGCAGCCTGCTTGCATTGTTTGCGGTTTTCGGGGTGGTGCTGGCGGGGATCGGCGTGTATGGAGTGGTGTCATTCGTGGTGACGCAGCGGACCAGTGAAATCGGGCTGCGCATGGCGATGGGAGCGCAGCGGGAGGATGTGCTGTGGATTGTGATGAGGCAAGGACTAGGGATGGCGACGACTGGAGCTGTGGCGGGGCTGCTCGGCGCGTGGGCGCTTCGCCAGGTTGTGGCCCAGCTTGTGTTCGGAATTTCTCCCGCGGATCCTGCCACATTTCTGGGTGCGGCATTGCTGCTGATTGGGTTTGCCGCGATCGCGAGTTTTGTTCCGGCGCGGCGGGCGGCGAGGGTGGATCCGATGGTGGCGCTGCGGTACGAGTAAGGCAAATTATATGGAAACGCTATTTCACGACATTCGGTACGCGCTGAGGCAGTTGCGCAAGAGCCCCGGGTTCACTGCGGTTGCGGTGATCACGCTGGCGCTCGGCATTGGCGCCAATACGGCGATTTATAGCGTGGTGCATGCCGTGCTGCTGCGGGCGCTGCCGTATAAGGATTCGGACCGACTGGCTCTGATCTGGAGCACCGATACCTCAACCCGAGAAAACCGGGACCAGCTCTCTTACACCGACATCGAGGAATATCGGACGCGGAACCACACATTGCAAAACGTGGTTGCGTTCGGCGACTGGGGCGCGGTTTTTTCCGACGGCAGCCCGGAACGCATCCCCGGCATGCAGGTGGGCGACGGATATTTTTCGCTCATGGGAGTGCAGCCGCTCCTTGGACGCGTGTTTCTGCCAGAGGAGCAAATTGACGGGAAGGACCAAGTCGTGATTCTGGGTTACGGATTGTGGGAGCGGCGATTCGGGCGCGACCCTGCGATCGTCGGCAAGCAGATCACGCTGAGCGCTCGACCTTACAGGGTAGTCGGCGTTCTGCCGAAAGATTTTCCTTTTTTGCCGGCCAGCCTGGTCGACGGACCGGCGCAGTTCTACCGGCCAGTGGCCGAGAAATACGATCGCAGCGAGGTGCGATCACGCCATCTGCGAGCCCTGGCGCGGCTCAGGCCGGGAGTTTCCTTCAAGCAAGTGCAAGCGGACCTGCAGGTGATCAACCACAACCTGGCCCAACAGTATCCTGCCGATTATGCGACGACTGGAGTGCGGACGGTCTCGCTGCAGGAAGACATCAGCGGAAAACTCCGGCCGGCGTTGCTGGTCATGCTGGGTGCGGTGGGCTTTCTTCTGTTGATTGCATGCGCCAACATCGCGAATCTTTTGCTGGCTCGGGCTGGAGGGCGAAAGCGGGAGATCGCGGTGCGCGCCGCTTTGGGAGGGAGCCGGGCACGTCTCATCCGGCTGGCGCTGACCGAGAGTATTTTGCTGGCCGTGGCTGGAGGTTTTTTTGGGGTTTTGACAGCAGGCTGGGGAGTTGGACTGATTTCTGCGATGGGAGTCAGGGTGATTCCACAGCTGGTTGCGGTCAAGCTGGACTTGCCGGTGCTCACTTTTACTCTGGCCGTCAGTTTGTTGAGCGGGCTGCTGTCTGGATTGTTTCCGGCACTGCAATTTTCCGGGTTGAACGTAAATGAAGTGCTGAAAGAAGGAGGCAGGGGGAGCCGGGGCATGGCCCAGGGGAACTTCCGGAAGGGACTGGCGATTTCCGAAATTTCACTGGCGCTGATGTTGATGGCAGGCGCCGGATTGATGTTACGCACTTTCACGAAAGTGGCGGATGTCGATCCGGGATTTAACGCGAGCAACGTGCTGACCATGGGGATCGGGTTACCGTCGCTGACGTATCCCTTCGGCAGCCTGAAGCCGGTGGCGTTTTACCGGGAGTTGACCAGCCGCCTCAGCAGTCTGCATGGAATTCAGGGCGCGGCTGCGGTCAACGTGCTTCCGTTAGGAGGCGACTTCGACACGGTCGGGACAGAGGTCGAAGGAACGATTTATGGTCCGGGCGAAGAGCCGTATCCGGAGCGCTACATCGTCACGCCGGATTACTTCAAAGTGATGCAGGTCAGGTTGGTGCGTGGGCGCACTCTGCTGGAATCGGATAACGAAACTTCACCGCTGGTGACAGTGGTGTCGGAGACGGCGGCACAGCGGTGGTGGCCGAATCAGGATCCGGTCGGCAAGCGAGTGCGCCTGCCGGGATTCAACATGGACATGGGAACGATGTGGCGGACGGTGGTGGGGGTGGTCGAGGACGTGAAACAGGATGGCCTGGACGCGCCGCACACCATGCAGATTTATGTTCCGCACGCTCAGACCAGAACTGGCTCGATGGTTCTCGTGTTGCGTACGGGGCCGGATCCATTGCGGTACGCCACGGAGGTGCGTGGGCAGATTTCAGCGATGGACAAGGATTTGGCGGTGTCGAACGTGGCCAGCATGGAAGAGGTGATGTCGGCTTCCATTGACGGCCGAAGGTTCACCACGGTTCTGATGGGTCTTTTTGGAGGACTGGGCCTGCTTCTGGCGGCGCTCGGGGTTTACGGAATCCTTTCTTATATCGTGGCGCAGCGCACGGCGGAGATCGGGATCCGGATGGCGCTGGGAGCGGCACGCGGAGATGTGTTGTCGCTGGTGGTGAGCCAAGGGCTGCGGCTGGCGATGGTGGGCCTGTTGGCAGGGGTTGGCGGAGCTCTGGTTCTCGCCCGGCTGATGTCACGGTTGCTGTTTGAGGTGAGTCCGTCGGATCCTGCGACTTTCATCGGCGCCGCGGTTGTGCTGGGAGCGGTATCGCTGCTGGCGATTTACATTCCGGCGCGGCATGCGGCCAGAGTCGATCCGATGGTGGCGCTGCGATGCGAGTAATGGCTTTCGAGTGATGTCGTACTGGTGATGTCTTACGAGCAACGTCTATGGAAACCTTACTTCAGGATGTTCGCTACGGGTTGCGGCAGTTGCGCAAGAACCCCGGATTTACCGCGGTTGCGGTGATCACGCTGGCGCTCGGCATTGGCGCCAATACGGCCATCTTCAGTGTGGTGAACGGAGTGTTGTTGCGGCCGCTGCAGTTTCGCGATCCGGACAGGCTGGTTCGCGTGTGGCATGTTCCCCCTGCCGCGAGCTTTCCGGGGATGACGCGGTTCTCGGTTTCTCCGGCGAATTATCTGGATTGGGAGAGACAGAATCATGTCTTCGAGCGGATGGCGATTTACAGCTACCGCGGTTTCACGGTGACCAGCGGCGCGAAGCCGGAACGGGTGGACGCTTGTGCGGTCTCTGCGGGATTCTTCGAGACGCTGGGGGTTCAAGCGATGCTGGGGCGCACGCTGCTGCCGGATGAGGACCAGGCAGGCCGGGGGAACGTTGTGGTGTTGAGCTATCGCTTCTGGCAGGAACACTTCGGCTCGAATCGCGAGGTTGTGGATCGCAATGTCACGATCGACGGACACAATTTTCTGGTGGCCGGAGTGATGCCGGCGAGCTTCCGCTATCCCGATTTTGCGCAGATGTGGACGCCGATGGCCTGGAGCGATCAGGACCGCGCGGTGCGCGGGGAACATCACTATGCAGTTGTTGCCCGGCTCAGGCCGGGCATTGATCTGAAGGCTGCGCAGGCGGAGATGAATACGATCTCCAGCCGGCTGGAACAGCTTTATCCCGCGGACGATAAAGGTTGGGGCGCGGTCGTCGTACCGATGCACGAGGATCTGGTGAGCGATGTTCGGCCTGCCATGCTGGTGCTGCTGGGCGCGGTGGCGTGCGTACTTTTGATTGCGTGCGTCAACGTCGCGAATTTAATTCTGGCGAAGGCGTTCAGCCGGCAGAAGGAAATTGCAATCCGCACCGCGCTCGGCGCGAGTGCGGGGCGCGTGTTGCGGCAGGTGCTGACCGAGTCGGTCATTCTGTCATTGGCGGGCGGGGCTCTGGGGCTGGCTTATGCGCCTTTTGGGGTGCGGCTGATTGTGGCGTTTCTGGCGGATAAACTTCCCGGCTCGATTGAGGTTGGCATAGATACCAAGGTCCTTCTCTTCACTGCCGCTATTTCGCTGCTTACGGGAATTCTGTCGGGAGTTCTTCCCGCCTTGCGCCTAGCTGGTAAAAATGTGAGCCAAGCTCTGAAGCAGGGGTTGGGGCGCACGGACTCGGATGCGGCCGGACAGAGCACGAGGAGCGTCCTGGTGGTTGCCGAGGTGGCACTGTCGCTCGTTCTTTTGATCGGGGCGGGACTGATGGTTCGCAGCTTTCAGCGGCTTCACGGCGTGAATCCAGGCTTTAATCCGCACCATGTTTTGACAGCGACGGTTGCGATCACCCAGACGAAATTTCCCTCACCGGCGCAGCAGGTTCAATTCTATGAGCAAATTCTGCAGCGCGTCCGGACGTTGCCCGCGGTCGAGTCCGCCGGGGTAATCGACGATCTCCCGCTTAACATGGACGGTTCGCATCAGCCCGTTGCCATTGACGGAAGGCCTGTGGTTGCAATGTCGGAGCAGCCGGAGGTCGACGTTCGATTGATCAGCACTGGATACCTGAGGACGCTGCGCATTCCCGTGCTGCGGGGGCGGGATTTCAACGAAGGCGACGTGGCCGGCCGGCCAGGCGCGATTTTGATCAGCGACTCGATGGCGCGGAGTTTCTGGCCCGGCGAAGACGCCGTCGGCAAACGGCTGACCTTGACTTTCTTTCCGGACAGGGTTCGCGAGGTCGTGGGAGTTGTGGGGGACGTAAAACTCGACGGCCTGGACCAGACTCGACCTGCAGTCGTCCTTTATGTGCCGCTCGATCAGATTTCACCAGCGGTGCCGGGTGGATGGAGTTCGTTTCCCATGAGTTTGGTGGTGCGCACCGCGACGAATCCCGCCGGTCTCGCCTCCGCGGTGGCCAATGCGGTGCAGCAGGTCGATCCTACCGTACCGTTGCGCGATGTTTTTTCCATGGAAGACGTGGTCGCTACATCGGTCTCGCAGCAGAGATTCAATATGTTGCTGCTGGGAACGTTTGCGGGGCTGGCGCTGGTGCTTGCTGCGATTGGAATTTATAGCGTGTTGTCTTACAACGTGAAGCGGCGGGTGAACGAGATCGGTATCCGGCTGGCGCTTGGGGCGAGGCTCAGCGATGTGCTGCGCATGGTGGTCTATGAGGGGATGAAGTCGACGTTGTTCGGGCTCGCGATTGGGATGGTTGTGGCACTGGCTTTGGGACGTGTGATGTCGAGCCTGGTCTTCGAAGTGAGGCCGAGCGATCCGCTCACATTTGTGGCGGTCGCGGCGTTGCTGGCCATGGTTGCTTTGCTGGCAAGCGTGATTCCGGCTTATCGCGCAACGAGGGTCGATCCGATGGCTGCGCTGCGGGACGAGTGAGAGGAGATCGAAGATGACGGGAGTTTTCCAGGACTTGCGGTATGCGATGCGGCAGTTGCGGCAGAACCTGGGCTTTGCCTGCACGTCGGTTCTGATCCTGAGTCTGGGGATATGCGCGAGCGTGGCCATCTTTGGATTTGTGGATGCGGCACTGATCAAGCCGTTGCCTTATCCGAATCCTAACGGGCTGGTGGTGGTGACGGAAAGCGTGCCGATGATTCCGCGCGCCAATCTTTCGTATCTGGACTACCTCGACTGGAAGAAACTCAACACAGTTTTCAGTTCGATGGATGTTTACCACGACACCGGTTATCTGCTGCGCACGCCGACCGGCACGGAACCGGTAGGGGCGATGCAGGTGAGCGATGGATTTCTGCGCACGCTCGGAATCGTTCCGTTCCTGGGGCGGGACTTCTATGCCGGCGAGGATTTGCCCGCGGCTCCGCAGAGCGTGATTTTGAGCTACGGGACCTGGCAAAAGAGATTTGGCGGAAGAAAAGATGTGATCGGCCAGACTGTCCCTCTGAGCGGGATTCTTTACACAATCGTCGGAGTGCTGCCCCAGGATTTTCAGTTTGCTCCGGCTGGGGCTGCCGAGTTCTGGACAACGCTTCATGCCGACGACAATTGCGCTCACCGGCGAAGTTGCCACGACCTGACCGGGATCGGAAGACTGAAGCCCGGCGTTTCGGTTGAAGCGGCTTTGGCTCAAATGAAAACGATTGCGCGGCAGCTGGAGATTCAGTATCCCGCGGACAATCGCGGGCAGGGCGCGTATGTGGCGCCGCTTTCCAGCGAGATTCTCCACGAGGTTCGCCCCGTTCTGCTAACGCTGCTGGCGGGAGCCGGCCTGCTGCTGCTGATTGCATGCGTGAATGTGTCGAGCCTGTTGCTGGTGCGGTCGGAGAGCCGCAGGCGTGAGATTGCGGTACGCGGGGCGCTGGGCGCGTCGCGCATGCGGCTGATCCGGCAGTTCACAACCGAGGGGGTGTTGCTGGTTGCAGCAGGCGCGTTGCTCGGAGTGGTGGCGGCTCAATTGACGATGCAAGCTCTTTTGCGGGTCATCTCGAAACGCATGCTGGAAACGATGCCGTATCTGAACGGGCTTGGGCTGAATCTGCATGGATTGGTTTTTGCCGCAGCCGTTTGTCTGGGCGCGGCCGCTCTGTTTTCGATCACGCCCATGTTTCGATTGCCCCTGGGGGAGCTGCGGGAAGACCTGAACGAAGGTGGCCGCGGGTATGCGGGGACTTTGTGGCGGCGTTTTGGGGCGAATCTGGTGGTGATCGAACTAGCGATCGCGGTTGTGCTTCTGGTCGGCGCTGGATTATTGGGGAAAAGTTTCTATCGACTGCTGCATGTGGACGTCGGATTTCAGCCCGATCATCTGGCAACCCTGGAAATCACTTTGTCTGACGCCAGTTATCCGAAGGATGCGCAGCAGGCCGCGGTAGCGCAACAGATTGTGAACCGCGTCGCGGCTTTGCCGGGCGTTGAATCGGTAGGCCTCACCAACGTGCTGCCGGTGAGCTACAACGGGAATACGACGTGGATCCGAATTCTGGGGCGGCCTTATAACGGCGAGCACAACGAAGTGAACCAGCGCGATATTAACGCCGCACTGTTTCCCACACTACGAGCGAGGCTGTTGCGGGGGCGATATTTTACCGATCGGGATGATGCGTCACGGCCTCGCGTGGTCATCATCAATCGCACTCTGGCGGAGAAGTATTTCCCAGGGGAAGATCCGATCGGAAAGAGGATCGCGGACTTCGATCTCGCTCCAAAGACGATCTGCGAGATCGTTGGCGAGGTGGACGATGTGAAAGATGGCTCGCTGGATTCCGATATCTGGCCGGCGGTGTACTATCCCGCGCAGCAAGATCCGGACGACTATTTCTTTCTGGTGGTGCGCACGCCGCAGAACGAAGGGTCGCTTTTGCCGTCGATGGTCGCGGCGGTGCATGAGGTCGATCCGGGGATTGGCACGGCGGACGAAACCACGATGACCAGCAGAATCAATAATTCGGCGACGGCTTCTCTGCACCGGTCGTCGGCGTGGTTGGTGGGAGGGTTCGCCGGGCTGGCGCTGCTGCTGGGCGTGGTTGGCCTTTATGGAGTGATCGCGTACTCGGTGGGGCGGAGAACGCGGGAGATTGGAGTGCGCATGGCGCTGGGCGCGCAGCGGAGTTCGGTCTATCAGCTCATCATGAAAGAAGCGGCATGGCTGATTGCCATTGGAATTGTGGCTGGCCTGGGCTGCTCGCTGGGCGCGGCGACATTTTTGCGCGGACTTCTGTTCGGAGTGCAATCGTGGGATGTGGCCACGCTGGCCTCGGTCTCAGTTGTTTTGGCGATATCGGCGCTGCTGGCTTGTTACATCCCGGCGCGGCGGGCGACGAAGGTGGATCCGATGGTGGCGTTGCGGTACGAGTGATTGGAGAACTCGAATGAACGGGCTGCTGCAAGACATTCGTTATGCGGTGCGGCAGTTGCGGGGGAATCCCGGCTATCTGGCCGTGGTGGTGGTGTCGCTGGGGCTGGGCATTGGGGCGAACAGCACGATCTTCAGCGTGCTCAATGCGGTTCTGTACCGGTCGATGCCATACGAATATCCGGAGCGATTGGTGGCGATCTGGGAGACGGAGCGAAGCCACCCGGAGGCGGAACAGGCTCCTCCGATTGCGGAGATGGTGGATTGGCAGAAACAGAATCATGTGTTTGAAGATATTGCGCTGACCAGCGGGAGAGATCGCTCGACCCTATCCGGTCTGGGGCAGCCGGAATCCGTCCGGGTGCAATATACGACGGATAGTTTTTTCAGGGTGCTGGGCGTGAAGCCGGTGCTCGGGCGGATTTTCCTGCCGGAGGAGATGCAGGACGACTCGGAGACCGTGGTGATCAGCGATGCGTTCTGGAGGCGCAAGTTCAATCGCGATCCGAACGTGCTGGGGAAAACTTTTCAAGTGGACGGGGCGGTCGCGACGGTGGTGGGAGTGATGCCGGCGGGATTTGCTCCGTTTTACGGACGGCCGGCTGACATCTGGACGCCGATCGATCCGACGAATGCGCGGTACTCGGCGCGGATCGATCACTGGCTGATGCCGGTGGCGCGTTTGAAACCTGGGGTAACGCTGGAACAGGCGCAAGTGGAAATGGATGTGATTGCGCGGCGTCTGGAACAGGCTTATCCGGCGACGAACAAGGGTGTGGGGAAAAAACTGGTGCCGCTGCAGCAACAGCTTTTTGGGTGGGCGCGGGAGACGCTGTATCCCTTGTTCGGGGCAGTCGCGTTTGTGCTGCTGATTGCGTGCGTGAACGTCGCCAATCTTTTGCAGTCTCGGACTGAAGTCCGGCGCAAAGAATTCGCGCTGCGATCGGCGCTGGGATCAGGACGGCGGCGGTTGATCCAGCAATTGCTCGCGGAGAGCGGGCTGCTGGCGTTGCTGGGGGGAACGCTTGGCATTGTTCTGACGTTCGGGGGCGTTGCGCTGTTTCGCTGGCTGGCGTCGGATATAGCGTCGGATTTTCCGAGCCGCGAGAGCATGAACATCGATGTGAGAGTGCTGATTTTTACGCTGGGAATTTCGGCGCTGACCGCGCTGGTGTTTGGGCTGGCTCCAGCGATTCAGGCTTCGCGTTCGGATTTAAATCTTGTGTTACGGGAAGGCGAGGGCAGAACTTCAACGGCCTCCCGCGGGTGGGCGCGGCAGGCGCTGGCGGTGGCGGAAGTGGCGCTGGCGATGGTTTTGCTGAGTGGCGCGGGATTTGATGATTCATACCATCGTTTATCTGCAGCAGGTTGATCCTGGGTTTGACACAAAAAATGTTGCGCTGATGAGTGTGCAGATGCAGGAGCAGGGCGGAAAGTATGTGGCGCGAGTGCCGGGCGGAGATATGGAACGGCCGCTGCCGGTGGTGCAGCAGTTTTACCAGCAACTGCTGGGGAAAGTTTCGGCGCTGCCGGGAGTGGAGTCGGCGGGAATCATCAGCAACATTTCCATGCAGTGGGTGGATATGTTTTCGTTTTCGATTTTAGGGAAGCCTGCGCCGCCGCCGGATCGCAGACCGAACGCGGGTTACATCGAAGTGAGTCCGAGCGCATTTTCTACGTTGCGAATTCCACTGAAACGCGGGCGATACCTGGATGATGATGACACGCCGACGGCGCCGTGGACGGTGGTGATCAACGAGGCGTTCGCGCGCCGGTATTTTCCGAATGAAGACCCGATTGGGCAACAGTTGCTGGTGCGCTACGAACCGTGGCCGGTGGATGAGGACCGGCCGCGGCAAATCGTAGGAATTGTGGGCGACGTGCGGCATGTTGGGTTGGCACAGCCGGCGGCGCCGATGGTTTACGTTTCTTATTTGCAGCAGTCGGCGGTGTTCCCGGGCGGGGCGGTGCTGAATCTTCTGGACCAGAACCTGGTGGTGCGGACCGCGACCGGGTTGACGGGACATACGGCGGAGCTGGCTTCTGGGGTAAAGAAGATTTTGGCGGACATGAATCCCGATCAGCCGATCAGCGAAGTCATGACTATGGACCAGATTTTGGCGGAGTCGATCGGCGATCAGCGATTTTATGTTCGCATTCTGGGTGTCTTTGCCGGGATTGCGGTGCTGCTGGCGGTGGTCGGGATTTATGGAGTGATGTCGTATTTTGTCAGCGAGCGCACGCACGAGTTCGGGATACGCGTGGCTTTAGGGGCCTTGCCGTCCGACGTGCTGGCTTTGGTGGGGAAACTTGGCTTGAAGCTCACGCTGATTGGAGTTGCGATCGGGATTGCGTTGGCGATCGGGCTGACTCGGTTGATTGCGGGCTTTCTGGTGGGAGTTCGACCGAGCGACCCTGTCACTTACGTGGTTGTTTCGATGGTGCTGGTAGCGATTGGATTATTGGCGTGTTACATCCCGGCGCGAAGGGCTACGAAGGTGGATCCGATGGTGGCGTTGCGGTACGAGTGAGAAATTGGAGACGAAGATGATTCGGTTGAAAAATCTGGAACGCAGTTACAAGACTCCGGCGGGGCAGACGTGGGTGCTGCGGCGCATCAATCTGGAGATTCGCGAGGGGGAATTTATCACGATCATGGGACCGTCGGGGGCGGGGAAATCGTCGTTGTTGAATGTTCTCGCGCTGCTCGATGACAGCTGGGAGGGGGAGTACTGGTTTCGCGAGCAGGCGGTGCACGACATGAAACGTAAGCAGCGCGGCGAGTTGGCCAAGCGGAATGTGGGGATGGTGTTTCAGAGCTACCACCTGCTGGATGACTTGACGGTGCAGGAGAATATCGACCTGCCGCTTTCTTATAAAGATATTCCACGACGCGAGCGACAGGGCCTGGTGGCTGACACTTTGGATCGATTTCAGATTGTGGGGAAAAAAGATTTGTATCCCAGCCAGCTTTCCGGAGGGCAGCAGCAGCTGGTGGGGATTGCTCGCGCGGTCATTCACAAACCGGGGTTGCTGCTGGCGGACGAGCCTACGGGGAATCTTCATTCCGGGCAGGCGAAGGAGATTATGGAATTGTTTCGCGGACTCAATCAGCAGGGGACCACGATTGTGCAAGTTACGCACTCCGAGGTGAACGCGAGCTTCGGGAGCCGGACGATTCAGCTGCGCGACGGATGGCTGGTGGGAGACACGGCGAATTCCGGGCTCACTCAGCCGGTGGAGGCGAGCGCATCGTGAATTCATTCTGTGGGAGAATTTTCGGATTCGTGATTGCCATCCTGTGTGCTCTGGGAATTTTCGCGGCGAGCTTGCGCGCCCAAACCGTGGCCACTGGAGAAAACGGAACGTCTCAGGGGAGCGGGGCGCAGGTGAGCGGGTCACAGGCGAGCGCGCCGCAAGCCGCGAGTCGGCTGCAGTTTGAAATGCCGAAGTCGTACAATCCGCTGCACGCTTACGCGCCTGACACCGTTCCGGAGCCGGCGCTGGGAAACTCGCCGCGCCTCGACCAACTCATTCGGGATGGCAAGCTTTATCTTTCGTTGAAAGATGCCATCAACCTGGCGCTTGAAGACAATCTGGATCTGGCGATCGCGCGCTACAATCTGCCGATCGCAAATACCGATATTTTGCGTACGCAGGCGGGAGGATTCTTTCGCGGAGTCAATACCGGCGTGGTGCAGGGCACGCCGGGCGGGGGAGTTGGCGGGTTTGGCACGGGCGCTCCCGGAGCCGGGGCGGGCGGCACGACTGGTGGAGCGGGCGGCGCGGGCGCGGGAGCGTCCGGACTGGTGCAGTCGACATTGGGCATCGGGACCACAGTCCAGTCGTACGACCCGTTCATCAGCATCAATGGCGGGGAGGAGCATCAGACATCGCCAGTGGTGAATTTTCAACTGTATGGGGTTCCCTCGCTGCAGCTGAATACTGGACAGGTGAACGCTAACGTTTCGCAAGCGTTCTCGACCGGCACAAGCGTCAGTTTTACGTTCAGCAACTCGCGCCAGACGACGAACAGTCCTGATTTCAATTTGTCGCCCAGTCTCAGTTCGGCATTTCGTTTTGAAATCCAGCAACAGCTTTTGGCGGGGTTTGGTTTTGGGCCGAATCTTCGCTACTTGCGGATCGCGAAGAACAACAAGAAGATCTCCGATATTGCCTTCAAAGACCAGGTCATCGCCACGATCACGCAGATTGAAAACATTTACTGGGATCTGGTGAGCGCCTACGAGCAGACGCAGGTGAACGAAGAATCATTCGCGTTCGCGCAACAGACGCTGGAGAACACGAAAAAGCAATTGCAACTGGAAAGCGTTCCTGCGATGGACGTATTGCGCGCGGAGGCGGAGGTATCGAGGCGGGATCAGGATCTGACCGTAGCCCGCACCAGCCTCGAGCTGCAGGAGACGTTGATGAAGAATGCGATCACGAAGAGCCTGGACGATCCTACGCTGGAAGCCATGCCGGTCGTCCCAACCGACAAGATGGAAGCCGTGATGACCGAAGCGGCGCGGCCGATTCAGGATTTGATTTCGGAGGCGCAACAGAAGCGTCCGGAACTCGCCGAGTCCGACGTCGACCTGGTGAACCGGCAGATCAGCCGGAGCGCGGCGCGCAATGCCCTTCTGCCGTCGCTCTCTTTGGTTGCCTTTTACGGAGGTTCGGGACTCGCCGGGCCGCTGAATCCGATCTACAACACTTCCGAACTTGGGCCGAACACCTCCAGCGTACCCACGAACTTTGCCGGGGCGGCGGAAAATGCTTTCAACAATACTTCTCCGGACTATTACGTGGGGCTGAACCTGAATATACCCATTCGAAATCGGGTGGCGAAAGCGGACCAGTATCGATCGGAGCTGGAATATCGTCAGGCGGAATTGCGGCTGGAGCAGCTGAAGAAGCAGGTGCGAATCGAAGTGCGCAATGCGCAGTATGCGCTGGACCAGACCGGAGCGCGAGTGGAAGCGGCGCGTCAGGCGCGAGACCTGGCGCAGCGCACGTTCGACATTACAAAAAAGGAGCAGGAACTGGGAGCCGGATCGAGCTACCAGACGCTCTCGGCTCAGCACGATCTGGCGTTGGCGCAGTTGGATCTGGTGAGCGCAATGACTACGTACGAGAAGGCGAAAGTTGAATTGGACCGCGCAACCGGCGCGACTTTGGAACATAATGGGATACTGATCCAGGACGCGATCAGCGGCGTGGTCTCTCATCCTTCGCCGTGAGCGATATGCCGATCTCGGTCAAACCCGGAGAAGCCGAACTGATAACGCCGCGACGCGAGCCGGCGGCTCCGATCCGGATTCTGGCCGCCGACGATCAGGCGCACATCCTCGAAGCGCTCGATTTACTGCTGCATCCGCAGGGCTACCGCATTGACAAAGTACGGTCGCCGGCGCTGGTGCGCGAAGCTCTCGCCAGCGAATCCTACGATGCCATCCTCATCGACCTGAACTATACGCGCGATACAACGTCCGGGCAGGAGGGTCTTGACCTGCTTTCGCAGATCGTGGGAATCGATTCCACGGTGCCGGTGATCGTGATGACGGCGTGGGCGAATGTGGAACTTGCGGTCGAGGCGATGCGGCGCGGGGCGCGCGATTTTGTGCAGAAGCCGTGGGAGAACGAACGGCTGGTCTCGATTTTGCGCACGCAGATCGAACTGCATCGTGCGCTGCAACAGGCGGCGCGGCTGGAGGCGGAGAATCGGCTGCTGCGCGCCGAGGGGCGGCCGGAATTCATCGCCACGGCGCCGGCGATGCAACCGGTGCTCGATACCATTGCGCGGGTTGGGCCATCGGATGCCAATGTCCTTATCACCGGCGAACATGGGACCGGAAAAGAAGTCGTGGCGCAAACCTTGCATGCGCTTTCAGTTCGTGGGGGACGTCCGCTGGTTGCCGTGAATACCGGCGCCATTCCTGACGGAGTTTTCGAGAGCGAACTATTTGGCCACGTGAAGGGCGCCTTTACCGATGCGCGCAGCGATCGGATTGGGCGATTCGAACTGGCCGATGGGGGAACGATATTTCTCGACGAGATCGGCAACGTTCCCCTGCGGCAGCAAGCGAAATTGCTGCGCGTTCTGGAGTCGGGGGAAATTGAGCGGGTGGGCTCGTCAAGATCGCGCAGAGTGAACGTTCGAGTGCTTTCGGCCACTAATACCGATTTGGCGGCCGCTTGCGCAGCCGGACAATTTCGTGAAGATTTGCTGTTTCGACTGAATACGGTCGAGATTCATGTGCCTGCGCTGCGCGAGCGGCGTGAGGATATCCCGGTGCTGGCGGGACATTTTCTGGCGCGCTATGCGTCCCGGTACCGGCGTCCCGTGCAGACTTTCGATGCAGGCGCGATACAGGCATTGAAGCAGTATTCGTGGCCGGGCAATGTGCGGGAGTTGGAGCACACCATCGAGCGCGCGGTTTTGATGTGCCGCAGCGAGGAGATCCAGGCGGGAGATCTCGCGCTGAATCCGCAGCGCGCTCAAAATCAGAACCTGGAAGAGTTAAGCCTGGAAGCGGTCGAGGCGGTGCTGGTGCGCAAGGCCCTGCAGCGTTTTCAGGGGAATGTGAGCCAGGCGGCGGAGGCGCTGGGGCTAAGCCGGGGAGCGCTCTACCGGCGGATGGAAAAATATGGGGTCTAGGTCCAACGGGCCGAACCCTCCGCGAAAACGACCCCGCCTTCTTTACGAACGTCGAATCAGTGTCTACGCCTTTCTCGTCGCCTTGCCTGGCTTGATGGTAAGCGGGGTGCTGGTGTGGATGCAGCCGTGGAGCAGCGAATCGCGTCTGGCGCTGATCGGCGTCGAAGTGTTTGCCTGGTGGCTGCTGGCGATGGCGCTGCAGGAGCAAACGACGCGCCCGTTGCAAACTTTGTCGAACGTGATCGCTTCGCTGCGCGAGGAGGACTACTCGTTCCGCGCGCGTAACGCCGTGGCCGAGGACGTGCTGGGCGAACTCTCGCTGGAAGTGAATGCATTGGCTGACATGCTTTCCGGCGAGAAA
The DNA here is from genome assembly GCA_035504195.1 of Terriglobales bacterium. Classification (GTDB taxonomy): domain Bacteria; phylum Acidobacteriota; class Terriglobia; order Terriglobales; family Acidobacteriaceae; genus Sulfotelmatobacter. The sequence goes on along the minus strand of DATJSG010000030.1, from coordinate 260,210 downwards.
GTAAGAACGATCGAAGCGACCGCGCTGTTGCAGCGAGTGGTGGATGAGATTGACGCGCCTTTATTTGCGTTCGATCCGGCTCACAAGCTACGGCTGGTAAATCCCGCGGGTGAGCATTTGCTGCGGCAGAGTAAAACCCGGATGCTGGGGCGCAGCGCGGCCGAGCTCTGCCTGCAGCCGTGCCTGGCAGCGGAGAATGAGAGTGTGGTGGAACTGGAGCTCACGGAGTCACAAGCCCGCTGGCTGGTGCGCCGCAGTTCGTTCCGGCAGAATGGCGTGCCGCATACGCTGGTGGTTCTTTCCGATGTGAGCCGGGCGCTGCGCGAGGAGGAAAGGCGGGCGTGGCAGCGGCTGATTCGGGTTCTCGGCCACGAACTCAGCAATTCGCTGGCGCCGATCAAATCGATTGCGGGAAGCCTTAGTTCGCGGGTGTCGGCGACGCCGATGGATGCAGCGGTCCGCAGCGACCTGCAACGCGGGTTGGAAATTATTGAAGCGCGTTCGGCGTCACTGCACCGTTTTCTGGATGCGTATCGCAGGCTGGCGCAGATGCCGGCCCCGGTGCTGCGCGATGTTGCGCTGGCTCCGCTGGTGGCGCGCGCGGCCGGAATGGAAACGCGAATTCGGGTACGCGTGCAACCCGGGCCGAGCGTTGTGTTCCAAGCCGATCCCGATCAACTCGAGCAAATGTTCATCAACCTGGTGCGCAATGCAGCCGACGCGGTTCTGGAAACCTGGCCGGCGGCGGGAGAAATGCCCGAAGCGCCGTCCATGGCCGATTCAGAGAAAGTTGTAGTGCGCTGGGATGCCGGCGACGAAGACGTGACGCTTATGGTGGACGACGAAGGGCCTGGACTTTTGAATCCGGCAAACGTATTTACTCCGTTCTACACGACCAAACCAAACGGTAGCGGCGTGGGATTAGTTCTGTCGCGCCAGATTGCGGAAGCGCACGGAGGAAGGATCGAGATCGCAAATCGGGCGGACGGTCGAGGGTGCTCGGTGAAGGTTGTGTTGCCTCGGTTACCATCCTGCGCCGTGACGGATGGGTCGGTTTGACCGCGAACCGATCTATTATTTATTGAGCATTATTTATTGAGCATCGGTTATTGAGCATCAGTCTGCGACAGGCCAACATCAATGCCCAATTCCTCGCCCAGATATGCCGTTACCTGGCGGGGCGTTTCGAACTTGAGCAGGTGCTGACGGAAATCGTCATTCATCAGCTTCCGAGCGAGCGTGGAAAAGACCTGCATGTGACTGGTGCCGTCGTCGGTATTGCGCAGGGCAAGCAGGACGACCATGCGCACGCGCTCGCCGTCGACCGAGTCCCAGTTGATGGGTTCGTTGAGCCGCAATACGCAGATCGAGTCGGAGGTCACTGCGTCGGTCTTGCAATGAGGCGTGGCGAAGCCATAACCGAGGCCGGTAGAATAAACGGCCTCACGCGCCCAGAGAGCTTCCTCGAACAGGTCTCGATCCTGAGTTCGATTGGCGATGTAGAAAGCGTCCACCATTTCCTGCATGACCTCCTCCTTGCTCTGGCTAGTGCTTTCCAGAAGGACGAGGTGCTCGTTGAGCAAAGGTTCTACCTGCCGTGGCTGCTTCTGCGCTAGTAATTCATCGACCTGGGCGGCGGTTCCACAGACGACTGCACGCTGCAGGATGCCGGCACAATCGGCAGCGCGCCATTGCGACACGGCACGCTTGAACTCATGCGCCTCGGCGGCGGGAACGCTGATTTCGTCGAGCCCGAGACCAAGCAAAAGGGGAAGATTGCGAAGGTCTGCCGCCATATTCCCACACATTCCCACCCACTTGTGGGCGCGGTGAATGCTTTCGGTAAGCTGCTTGAGAAACTGAAGGAACCCAGGGTGGCTGCTGGAATAAAGCGACGCGACCGCGGGGTTGGTGCGATCGACGGCAACAAAATATTGGAGCAGATCGTTGGTGCCGATACTAAAGAAGTCCAGCTCCGCGCACAATTGCCCGGTAAGGAAGGCCACGGAAGGCACTTCGATCATGATTCCGACCTTGATGGCCGGCTGAAAAGGAGCGCCGTTCTGCTGAAGAGATTGCTTGGCCTGCGCAATCGCACTTTTGAAATGCAGGACTTCATCCAAGGAGGAAATCATGGGCGCCATGATTTGAACCTGGCCTGCGGCGGAGGCGCGAAGAATGGCACGCAATTGAGTCTGCAGCAAGTCCCGGTGCTCTGGGTAGAGGCGTGCACCGCGATATCCGAGAAAAGGGTTTTCCTCGGAACGATGGTTCAAGTAAGGCACCTGCTTATCGCCGCCGATATCGAAGGTGCGGATGATCACTGGGCGGCCAGCCGCGGCTCTCGCGGCTTCAGAGTAAATCGCGAATTGCTCCTCTTCCGAAGGTGCGTCGTCTCGACCCAGAAAGAGCATCTCGGTTCGGAACAATCCGATGCCGTCGGCGCCATTTTCAAACGCCAGGGTAATCTCATCCCCGGAGGAGACGTTGGCGGCCACCTCAATCCGCGTTCCGTCGGAGGTGATCGCCTGATTCCCGGCAAAGCTGGCGCGCGCTGCCTTGCGGCGTTCCAGCGTCTTCTGCTCGCGCTCATAGAATCGGCGAACCTGGGAAGAGAGTTGCGGAACGACGAAACCGCGGTTGGCGTCGACCACAACCTCGCGGCCTTCGGTGAGAACGAGGCGGCCATTGCGTACGCCTGCCAAAGTTGGAATGCCGAGGGAGCGTGCGAGAATCGCGGCGTGAGAAGTTGCCGCGGAATGCTCCAGTACCAGGCCCTTCAGCCACTGGCGGTCGAGTTCGAGGAGTTGCTGCGGAGCGAGAGTCTCCGCCACTACGACCGACGGCTCGCTCAATCGCGCGACGGACGAGAGCGGAGCGGCTGGGTGGACCTCTTCCAGCAACTGCAGGCAGATTTCTTCAATGTCGGCGGAGCGTTGGCGGATATATTCGTTTTCGGAATGCTGCAAGAGATCAATGAAGAACTCGCCAGCCTGCACGACGGCTTGCGCGGCAGACTTGCCGCTTCGCACTTGCTCCTTAAGCTTCTCTACGAGAAAAACGTCGCCAGCCATGGCCAGGTCAGCTTGCAGGACTGCCGTGCCAGTAGGGGTGAGTGAATATTTGAGCTTTTCGCCGAGCCGTTGGCGTACCGAGGCAATCGCCTCTTCGATGCGGACCAATTCGTGTCTGGGATCAATCCCGGGTTCGGCGTCCAGGCTGCTGGGCAGAGGCATCCGCCGCAAGAGGACCACTTTACCCTCACCAATGCCCCGGCTCACGGATGTTCCGAAGATGCAGGGAACATTTGCGGATTGCAGGGGCCGAGGCGGAGTTGCGCTTCGATTGGAAACGGCTACGTTGGCCAGCGGAACGTCGCAGCGGGGGAGGGTCTGCTCGACGAATCGACGAATGGCCTCGAACGCGATCTGCTGGTCGGAGCCGCTAATGTAGACGGCGCAGCGGTCACCATAGCGGATGTCGGCGGCGATGATGCCCAGGACGCTCTTGACGTTGGCCACGAGTCCATTGCGGAGATTGGTCAGCGTGCATTCCGAAAGGAAGTCATTGGCCGCTTCGGCCAAGTGACTTGCGGGGCGGGCATGCAAACCGCTGGATACTGGACAGTCAAAAACGAATTGCAACGAAATGTCGGACTTCTGCGTCATCTTCAGCGTTGAATCTTTGCGAAAATACTCTCCGGGTTTTTGAGCGCCTCCTGCAATGGCACCTGAATGACTTTTACGCCATGGAACCGCTCTTTGCCTTCGACCTCAATATCGACAGCGAAGATGGCGATCTGAGCCTGCCGGATGTCGCTTTCGGTGAGCTTGTTTTCAATTCCCATGGCGCCTTGGGTTTCGACTTTAATTTCGTGGCCGAAGTTTTTCGCGATTTTCTCCAATCGCGCCGCGGCCATGTAAGTGTGGGCAATGCCGGTTGGGCAAGCGGTGACGGCAACGATCTTCATGCAGCCTCCTCCTTCTTACCGTCCAATTCATTTGTTCTTGATCGCAGCAGCAGCATTAACGCCGCGGTCAACGCCGTGCCGGTGAGAATTGCCAGACCGTAGGCGAAGCCATGGTCCACAACGCCTAAGACCCAAACAATGGGTCCGCCGTGCGGAGCGCGATCGCCGACCTGGCCGACCATTGCGATAACGGCAGCTGCTGCGGAACCGGCGACGATGGTGGGGATGACGCGAACGGGGTCGGCGGCAGCGAAGGGAATGGCGCCCTCTGTAAGACCGATCAGCCCCATTGCGATGGCGGCAAGGCCGGCCTCGCGCTCCTCTTCGCTCCAGAGATGTTTTCGAAGCAGCGTAGCCAATCCGACGCCCAGCGGCGGGGTGCAGATGGCGGCTGCGCAGGCACCCATGATGCGATCGTTCCCCTGGGTGATCATCGCCGCCCCAAAGAAGAATGCGACTTTGTTCACCGGCCCACCCATATCGAAGGCGATCATGGCGCCGAGCACGAGAGCCAGCAGCACGTCGTTGCCGGTGCTCATCGATTGCAACGCATGATTGGCGCGAACCATGAAGATAGCGATCGGTATGCCGATAACTTTGATCATCAAGATTCCGACGAAGGCGCCGGAGAGAATCGGAATAACCAGGATCGGCATGATAGGGCGAAGGTATTTGGAAACCGGCACCTTCTTGAGACCTTCCACGACATAGCCGGCTACCAGACCAATAAAGATTGCTCCGAGAAAACCGGCCCGTACCTGGCCGGCGAGATAGCCGCCAAGAAAGCCCGGAACTAACCCCGGCTTACCGGCGATGGAATAGGAGATATAGCCGGCGAGTACCGGCAGCATGAGATTGAAAGAGGCGGTTCCGATATCAAGAATGAGTTTGAGGTTGGGAGAACCGGAAAAATCCGGCCCGGCCGACGTCATGGGAGCAAATCTGGTTACCAGGGCGATGGCGATTGCTATGAGGATGCCGCCGCACGCGATAAATGGAATCGCGTAGGAGACGCCCGTCAACAGGTGCTGCCGCAGCTTCTGGAGCGATTTGAGCATGGGAGGTTGGCGTGGTTCGAGAAACGCGCTGCATTGCCGTAGAAACAAACCTGCTTCAGATCCCTGATAAGCAGATCGATAAGCGCCACTTCGCTAAGATCGATGGCAAGTATCCAACTTGCATCCTCGTTATCGGCCCCTTGTTATCGGCCCTTTGTTATAACTTTCGGTACCAGCGGAGACGGCGATATCTCCTGAACCCTCCGCTCATTGCTTCAGATCGCCTGCCGGCCAGCCTCGTAGTATGTGTGATCTGTCCTAGTCTGAAAACAGGAGAGATGGAACGTTTATTGTATTAAAGTAGCATTCTACAGAAAATGGTGCCGGAATCATGGCGCCGCCTGGGTGGAGTTATGAGCACGGTATTCGGTGGGCGTAACTTTGCATACCTTCTTGAAGACACGGCAAAAGTATGCGGAGTCGCTGTAACAGCAGCTGGCGGCAATCTCCTTGAGGGTCATATTGTAGTTTTGCAGCATGAATTTGGCGCGGTTGACGCGCACCAGGTTCAGGTAATCGTTAAAGCGCATGAAGCCTTCTTTGCGGAAAAGCCGGGACACGTGGTTGGGCGCCAGGCGGAAGTAGTGCGCGACACTCTCGCGGCTGATGGGACTGTGAAAGTTTTCCTGCACGTAGAGGCAGATCGATTCGTAGGTCCGGATCGCCTTGCGCGGCCGCTGCTTCTGGGGCGACTTCAAGAGCCGCAGGCAGGCATGGAGAAGCGACTCCGTCAAAAGCCGCGATAATGGCCCTTTGGAGTGATCGGTGGAGAGCACCATGAGCGCGGCGAGAATGCCGTGCGTGGGCACGTCATAGCCTCCTTGAACGCTGGCCTTGACCGCGGTCGGGGGTACTTCGGAACCACCCTTGTGCCGCACCAGGCTGATGCCAATCTGCTTGACCCCAAATAAGAATGTAAGGACATCGACGCGACCGGACCAGTCGGGCTTGTTCCAGGCATGATCGGGGACGAATACTGCGTGACCGCGGACGGGTCGAATCATTTCCACGCGTCCGCCCTGCGCCACCTGCATGGCATGGGATCCCGCGAGCGGCAAGGAAAGACGCGGGAAGTTGGTGACGTAAGCAAGGGGTGGTGGAACGGTGGATCCGTCGCCGAAATGCACATGGCGAATCCGGGTTTGGCGCAGGTACTCCTCCAACTCGTGGACCACGATCCGAGTTTCCAGAGAGGGCCGCAAGGTCGAAAGCGGGGTCTGTGGTTTCACGGAACGTTACGTTAGTGCAATTAATGTTAAATGTCTACTATTTCTTTTCGCGTCTATATCTCCCATACTTGCCAGCCGAATTAGAGAGTCCCACACGCGAAAACATTGCATGCGGTGTGGTCTGGCTGTCAAAGGGGAGATGCACCTGAAAACTCTGAACAAAAACGTTATGGCGATGGATGCGGTGACTGGCCAGCGGCGGTGGAGCGTTGCTTGCAGAAGCTGGAGGAGAGCGCAATGAATCTGGAATGCAGTGCCACAGCGGGTGGAGCAACGATGAAATCGGGAGTTCGCCGATTCATTCCGGTTCGAGAGGAACAATTTCGCGGGGAACTTCTTCGCTGTGCACTTCTTCGCTGTGCACTTCCTGGCGGTGAACTTCGAGGTGAACAATGAACGGCAGAGTTCTGTGGTCTTCATTCGTCGTTCTGATGATTGCGGTTCTGAGCGGCTGCAACGGGATCGACTCGCTGCCGGGGACGGGCTCCTCGGGCGGGGCGCTGACGGTGCAGCTAACGCAAGGGCCGCCTGCCTCGGTGCTTGCGGGCCAGAGTTTTGGGCTGGTCGCAACTGTCCTCAATGATCCGAAGAATGGGGGCGTAACCTGGAGTTGCAGTCCGGCGGGTGCATGCGGGACGTTCAGTCCGACGTCGACCGGTTACCAGATCGGAACGCTGTACACTCCGCCCATCGCTCCCGCGAACGGCCCCGTCCTACCCGATCTGGCCTACCCGGTCACGGTCACGGCTACATCGGCGACCGACACTTCGCAAACCGTCAGCGCCACGTTCAATGTTGCCCAGCAGTATGTCATTTCGCTTCAGAGTTTCGGCTCCTGGGGCGTAGTGGGCAGTATTACGCTGGACGGCAACGGGAACGTGATTGCGGGCGAGGCTGACGTTTCCGCGAATGGATTTTATCTCGATTACAACACTCCGATAACCGGGACCTACTCGCTGGATTCGAGCGGTCACGGCACTCTCTCGCTGGCCCTCCCCGCCACGGGCGAGCAAGAGACCCACGGTATAACTGCCATCTCCAACTCGCATCTTGTCATTGCCGAAGAGGACAATTTCTGGGGGTACACGTACGGCGGCGTTGGAAGCATGGACTTGCAAACGGCCGGACCGTTCGCGGCCTCGCAGGTTTCCGGCGGATATTCATTCACTCTCACTGGATATGAAGGGGCAACCCATTTTAACGCTAGCTGGGGGGGCATCTTCAATGCCGATGGCGTTGGGAACCTCAGCGGAGGCGTTTTCGACACCAGCTTAGGGAGCGGTCTCGTCTCAGTTCCATTCACTGGCACCTTTACTGCGCCCGATACTTACGGGCGGGGCGTTCTAACCTTCCAGGGTGTGGATTGCACCCCCACACCAGTGACGTGCAGCGACGCCGTCTATGCCTACTACATCGTCACGCCGGAGGTGCTGCGGTTATCTGCCGCTAACACCTCGACCGTAGTGACAACCTCGTTCGCGGGCAATAGCGGCACTGCCTATGGACAAGGTTCGCTGGCTGGTACAGCGGGAACGAACAGCGCGCTGACCGGAACTTACATTTTCAGCTACTTCGGCTTTACCAGTACGGCAAATGGGGGCGAGCAGGGAGCGGCGGCGGGCCAGTTTAGCGCCGACGGAAACGGAAACATCGCCGGGATTATGGATCTGAATGCCTTCGGAACGCCGTCCACGATTTCGCTGAACGGATCGACTTACTCAATTAATGGCAGCCCGCGAGGAACCGTCACAGCAGCTGCCGGTCAAACTTACAACGTCTATTTGACCGATCCCAACCTGAACCTGCTTGATCCCAACAACACGACGGGCAGCGGAGGCGCGCTGCTCCTGGAAACTGACACTGCGAATACGATTGGCGTCGTCATAGCCCAGACGAATGCCACGGCTGCGCCCAGCGGCGGTTACGGCCTCATTCTTTCCGATCAGGAGAGCGCACCCAATGGTGACGGTGGCCTTTCCGGGCAATTTACTGTGAGCACGACCGACGCCGGCACCTTCAGCGGCGAGGCGGACTTCCAGGGTCAGGGCAACCTCAACGCCACACTCATTACGGGCCCGCTTTCCGGCACATTTACCGCGGACGGAGCCAATCCCGGCCGCTACACCGGCGCCATCACGACGGCGCCCTGCTTCCCGCTTTACGCGCCAGACACAACGTCTCCGCCGACGCCGTGCGGCGCGGCCTTCAACGGCAGTACCGAGCCGCCCGAGAGTGTCGCGTACTACATGGCGAACGAATCGCAGGGGTTCATCATCGAGACGGATTCCACTGCCCCGACCTTCGGGCTGATCGAGCAGCAGGGCACGATCAACTCCGCAAGTCAGAAACGTCAGCGGGCTATGCCGCAAGGCGGCCCTCCGAGGACATCCAGTCACCCAGCTAGCACGACGAAACAGGCCGAAATTCCCAGGAGGTCCCGATGAAGGTTCTCGCGAACGCTACAGGTTGTGATCGTCGCACCCACCGCTTGTGTTTCGTGGTTACCTTGGCGGCGTGCCTCCTGCTGCTGGCTGGTGGGCCGCGGGCGATGGCGCAGGAATTTCGCGCGACACTGACGGGGCAGGTTACCGACACTTCGGGCGCGGTGATTCCGAAGGCGGTGGTTACGGCCGTCAATGTGGACACGGGCTCCAGTTATACGGCTGAGACCAGCGGTGCGGGCGTTTATTACATCCCTTATGTATTGCCCGGTACGTACACGGTGAAGGCGAGCGCGACGGGATTCAAGACCGCGATCCAGGACAAGGTGTTGCTGCTGGCCAGCAAATATTTTGGCCTGAACTTCAAACTGGAAGTGGGGGCGGTCAGCGAGAAGGTGGAAGTCACAGCTGCGCCGCCGATGATTGAGACCGCGAACGGGTCAGGCGGGACGATCATTTCCTCCGACGTGATCGAAAACATTCCTGTCGTGGGCCGCCAGGTCTATGGGCTGATTGGCCTTACTCCGGGCAGTCAAGCACCGACCGGCCGCCCCTACGACAACAACAACAACTACATCATTGGCGGAGGGGTGAACCCTACCGGACAAGACAACACCGGCAACTCCGGAGGCTTCAATCAATTCACGCTGAACGGTACTAACATCACGCAGCAGATCAGCTACGGCAATCAGGGCGCTGGAACGTGGAATGTTTCGCCTACTCTGGACGCGATCCAGGAAGTCAACGTGATGGCGGACACTTACGATGCCCGCTTTGGCCGAACCACCGGCGGCACCGTGAACGTAGTGACCAAGAACGGGACGAACAACTTCCACGGAAATCTGCTCGAAAATTACACCGATGGTGGACTTTTTGACGCCAATAACACCACGAATGTTTTCGAGACCGGATTACCCACCCCGAGAGAGATTCTCCATCAGTTCAGCGCTGCGGTCGGCGGCCCCATCATCCGGGACAAAGTGTGGTTCTTTGGCAGCTACGAGGGCTTTCGCCAGTCGAATCCAAATACCATCACCGGCGACATGCCGCCAGCTTATTTGCGGCCGGGTTATAACGGTAACGCCGGCGTCGACTTTGGTTTAGTACAGACCCTGGATGGAGTTTCCGGCAGCCCCTACTCTCAGTATGGCCTGACTCTGTATCAGTCGGGAGACAGCACCAATACCAGCAATCCAAACAATGCGATATGCGGACAGTTTTCGAGTTCTCCGGGAGCGCCTGCCAGCGCCTGCGGCACCGGCGAGGACATCATCAATTTTCCCAACGCCTACACCGGCGGAACGAACGGCGGCTCACTTATTCCAGCATCGCAGATTAATCCAACGGCGGCAGCAATACTGGCAGCCGGCTACATTCCGCTACCGAACATCAAAGGTCTCGAGAATGTTGTGGGCGGATTCAACGCTCCGCCGAACTGGTTCGCCGTAGCAGACGACCGGTTCAGTTACAACCAGTATCTGGCCCGCGTCGACTACAACCTCGGCGCAAATACGAAGTGGTACAGCTTTTTCGGCATGCAACGGGGAAACGAGAATGGCAGCTTTAACGGCCTGGCGGGAGTAGCGGCCAATTGCACCGACAGCGGTGGCGGCGGCCATTGTACGCAAAGAAACAGCTACACCGCCACGCAGGACATGACGCATACATTCTCTCCAACTCTTCTTGGAGACTTTAAGCTCTCCTTGAGCCGCTTTGTGAACAGAAATCCCGACGGCTTCATCTCTGACGCGAAGCCGGGCAGCACAATCGGAATCAACATCACGCCGCCTCCAACTTCCACCTTTGCGGATGTTCCGGAGATTAACATCACGGGAAACGGGGGATTTCCCGGCTATAACGGCGTTCTCTTCGGTAACTCCAACGATCTGGAAGCATCCACCAATCTTTCGGCTGATGCAGATATAACCTGGCAGAAGAAGGCCCATAACTTTCATTTCGGCGGCGGTTATTTCTTTTACACGTACGGAAATCCCATTAATGGCACCGTCACTAACAATGCCGACGGTCAGTTCTCCTTCAATGGGAGTTGGACGCAATTCGATCCATTGAATCAGAACTGCTATGCGCCAACGAGCCTTGGCCTGTCGCCGACAGCTTCGTGCAGCGGCACATTTGCGCCCAACGGTTCAGGCTGGGCCGACTTTCTTTTGGGCTTGCCAAGCAGCGGACACGTCAATTGGAACGACTCGCTTTTCGATTACGAGCCGGTTTGGAATCTCTACGCACAAGATGATTGGAGAATTACGCATCGCCTGACCGTGAACCTTGGTTTGCGCTACGACGTGCAGATGGGACTGAAAGAACGCTATAACGAACTTCCGCGAGGTTTCTGCATGACTTGCGTGAATCCCATCACAACCGATGGTGTCTACCAGGCAAATGTCGCGAATCCAGCGAACCAGGCCGCGTGGGCAGCTGCGGGAGTCACGGTACCCACGCAAGTTCTAGGGACGATCGCACCTGCGGGGATCAACGGTGCTCCGCGCAGCGCCTATAACACCGACTGGAGCAATATCGCGCCGAGATTTGGCTTCGCCTTCGCATACAACCCGAAGACGGTGGTTCGCGGCGGATGGGGGTTGTTCTACGGCGGCGGACTGGAAGGCGGATCGCCGATCGGCTATCAGCAGACCACAGGCTACCTGGCATCCACAGATGGCGGAGCCGATGCCAATCAAGGCGGAGCGACTCCGGGTTCGCTATCGACAGGCCCCTATAGTCAAGGCACTCCATTTCCGGCTACGGCAACCTATCCGCTCGGCCTGCAACCTCCGGTCGGTGTCCAGGGCCTGCCGCTGGCGGGCGTGGGCTCGGGCGGCTTGCAGGTAGACAGTCCGTTACGGAAAATTCCGCGGACACAAGCGATGTCTTTCGGCATTCAGCGTGAGTTGCCCAGCCAAATGGCGCTCGATGTTCATTTCGCCGGGAACTATACCAGTCGTCTGCGCGCCACACTTTGGGACAACGGAACCGTAACCTACCCAGAACTGCAGTATGCGGTTTCCCCCGGCGCCAGCAACTACAGCCACCTTCTGCCCAATCCCTACTACAACGTCGCGTCCATGTCTTTCCCAGGGGGCTGCGGGCAGTCCCCGACAATACCGGTGCTGGCGCTAGCGCTGCAGTGGTCGCAGTATTGCGGCTTTAACAGCGCCCCGCCGGTGGGTATCTACAACGATCCCATTGGCAAGAACTGGTATAACGCACTGGAAGTCAAAGTCAATAAACACACCACGCACGGCCTGAACTTTCAGGTGGCGTACACCTACTCGAAGACCATGGACGGCAGCGGCTATCAGAACGGCTATCCGTATCAGGATGCCAATGAAGTGCACTGGATTTCGAAATTCGATCTGACGCACAATCTTTCCGTTGCGGGCGTGTATGAAATCCCAGTCGGCAAGGGGCGGAGCTTCCTTTCAACTGCGCCGAAGTTCGTTGACTACGCGCTCGGTGGCTGGATGCTGGGCTGGAACTTCAGCGCGCAGAGTGGAACTCCTGTCGGCCTCGACACGGGAGTCAGCTATCTATGCCCGCTCAGGTCTCCCCAGGGCACCTCGGTAGCACACTGGCTTAACCCGGCATTGGCAAGCTCGGACTGCTGGAAGCCTGCGCCGCCAATCGGAGGCACGGGCTATACCTACAATACTACTCCCTCCAACACCACCGCCGTTCGAGCCTACACGGTGCCGGATCTGGATCTTTCGCTGCAGAAAACTTTCAAGATCACGGAGCGATTCAGCTTCGCGCTGCGCGGGGAAGCGTTCAACTCGCTGAACTCGGTTCTATTGGGTGGTCCTGACAATAACCCGGGCGATGGTCCGCCGAGCCCGGTTCTAAACGGCATCACCAACCGTTCTTACTGGGCCGGTTTCGGCGTGGTAACTCCAGCCCAGCAGAACAACCCCCGAAACCTGAGGGTTTCGGGCAGGTTTATTTTCTGATGCGAGCGGTTCTGATGCAAGCGACGGATCGCGGAACGGAGCGCCAGGTTATGCGTGAGATAGAACTTCGGGCGAAGTGGGAGGAGGACAAAGTGACCACAGTGAAGAGATCGGGATCCGTGGTTGTTCTGCTGGCGGCGTTCGTCGCGATGTTGTTGGTGGCTGCGCCGGCTCACGCGCAGAACGTGCAGGTGGATTTGTCTTCTACTTCTGCCCTCTGCAGCGGGCAGCAATGCTTCAACGTTGCCGGCCTCTTTACCACGGGCACTCAATTCTTAGGGACAAACGGCATGGATGATGGGAACAACTGCACTCCTACCGCGCCCTACACGAACTGTCCCGATGCGTACTCGTCCAATCAGTTGGGCTTGTCCTCCAGCACGCCTCCGATGCTGACACCGCCCTCGCTCAATGTTCCCTTCACGTTTGGAAGCGTAAATACGACCAACTGCGGTCCCTCGACCTCGACCAGTTGTACTGTTGATGTAGTCAACTTTACCACCGGCGGGGTGGTGATCACGCTTCCGGCCGCCCAGCAGAACATTTATTCCACGATGATCATTCTCGGTACGGCGGTCAACGGTTCCCATTCCGCAACGATTACGGCCACCTACGTGGGCGGAGCTACCAGTGTATTTCCACAAACTATGAGCGATTGGTGTAGCTTCGGTGCGGGTGAGTCGAACGGGGTGGTTACTGAATCGATTGCAGTAGGGAGGATTAACCGCATCAACAGCGACGGAACGCTGAACGGCGCAAGCTGCAATCTTTATGCGTACACCCTGCCGCTTAACGTCAGCGACGAATTGCAAAGCATTACTCTGAAGGATTCGGATGGGTCAGGCGCTATGTTTGCGATGGCCATTACACTGAAGCCGCCGAGCTACACGGTCGACGGCGGAGTGGCGAGTCCTACTTCAATCGGCCCCGGAAGTACGAGCACCGCTACGGTGACGGTCGACCCGCAGCCTGGTTATACGGGGACGGTCAATCTTTCCTGCAGCATTACGCCCACAATTGTTGGCGATCCGGTTTCGGCGGCTACTCCGCCAACCTGCAGCCTGAGTCCGACTTCGGTGACGGTGACCACGGGCGAGACCTCGCCGCCAGCGACAACTCTGACGTTCACGGCGGCGAGCCCGTCGAAGACCATGATGATCAGACGGAGCAATTTCTTCTATGCGCTATGGGTGGTGCCGGGGATCGCGCTGACCGGGGTTGGTTTTGGCTCGCGCCATTCGCGGAAGAAGCGGCTGATGGGCTGGCTGGTGCTTGGCCTATTGCTGACTGGCATCATCACCCTACCGGCGTGCGTGAGTTATACGCATGTCGGCAATGTCGGAACTCCTCCCGGACAATACACGGTCTCGGTCACCGGTGTGGATGAAAACGGCTTGACCCAGGCGAGCAATCCAACCGGCACGACGAATACAGTAGTCGTGACCGTCACGCAGTAGAACTGGACCCCTGATTCGGGTTTGGGCGAAAGCAAAGTCTGCCCGAACCTGAACTGACTTTCAAACCTGGCCCGGTGAGGTTTGCCGCGTGACTTCCTTCGGCGCGGCAAGCCTCCGAAGCGGGACCGTCGCTGGAATGGGAAACTGTTTGACGCCGGCGGATCTCCAGCAACCGCCAGTTTCCGTTGAAATGGAGCATCTGACCATGCGCAAGGCCATGGAGTTCATTTTTTTTCTGACGTTTGCAGTGTGCGCAACAGGCTGGTTTGGGGTTGTTCCTTTAGCTCATGCGCAGTCACGGCAAGCGCTGCAGACGCGCGCGGCTGCGCCGGTGGGGGCGCGGGCGATTGGACGACTGCCGGCTTCGCAGCAGCTGACTCTCGCCATTTCGCTGCCTTTGCGGAATCAGGAACAGCTCAACGTCCTGCTGCAGCAGCTCGAAGACCCGGCCAGTCCAAACTATCATCAGTATCTTACTTCGGCGCAGTTCACGGAGCAGTTCGGGCCGACGGTCGAGCAGTATCAGCAAGTGATCAGTTTCGCGCAGTCTCATGGCTTCACCGTGACTCATGCTTCTCCGAGTCGCCGGTTGCTGAATGTGACTGGACCGGTGGCTGCGATTGAGCAAACTTTCCAGGTAGTCATGCAGGTTTACCAGCACCCGACGGAGAATCGGACATATTTTGCACCCAACGTCGATCCGACGATTGAGCCGGGATTGCCGATTCTCGGCGTGAGCGGGCTGACGACATTTACCTTGCCGCATCCCATGCTGAAGCATGCATCGCCGAAAGGGCCGCAGAGCTACCAGACGGGATCGGGGTCAGGCGGACAATTTCTTGGCAGCGATTTTAGAGCTGCGTACTACGGCGGTAGCATGACGGGCAGCGGGCAAGCTCTGGCGTTGTCGGAACTTGGGCAGTGGAATCTCGCTGATGTGCAGGCCTATTTCACTTCGGTAAGCCAGCCGTTGAACGTGCCCATTGTGCTTGAGTTGCTCGGCGGAACCAGCGGAGCTTGTCCAGGCGCCTGCGACGATGGCGAAGAGGCCAACGACGTCATCCAGATCATTTCGATGGCCCCGGGCGCGTCGGTCCTCATCGTCTATGAAGACACCAGCAACAACGCCGACGTGGACATCTTCGATGCGTTCGCGACCGACAATATATCGAAGCAGATGAGTTGGTCCTTCGGCATCGGCGCAGGCAACGCCGCGGCCGATGAGGAGGATTTTCAGCAATTTCACGCGCAGGGGCAGAACTTTTTTGTCGCGTCCGGCGATGAAGGGGCAAATCTCGGTGACGGCGGCTGGCCTGGGTTTAGCCAGAATGTGACTGATGTCGGCGGCACCGATTTGACGACCGCGAGCGCTGGTGGTGCCTGGGCGTCGGAAACGGGGTGGGTGGGCAGCGGCACCGGATGGTGCGACAGCAGCAACTCTGTCACTCCCTGTTATCAAAGTCCCTATGATGCGATTCCGAGCTGGCAAGTGCCGTCGATCATCACGGCGGCGGGAGGCTCGACCAGCTATCGCAATTTGCCGGATGTTTCCGCCGACGCCAACACCGATAGTTTCTGGTGTGCCGCCGGAACTTGCCAGGGCGGCCTGGGCGGGACCAGCCTGGCCGCGCCGCGCTGGGCGGGGTTTGTGGCGCTGGCCAATGAGTATGCGGCGACCCAGGGAGATACGATCGGATTTCTGAATCCGCTGGTTTGGACCATCGGCCAGAGCTCGGACTACGACACCGCATTCCACGACATCACCAGCGGAAGTAATCCCAGTGGTTCAACCGTGACCCACGGTTTCACGGGTTCCTTCACCGCTATGACTGGCTTTGACATGGTGACCGGGTGGGGCACGCCGAATGGGCAGGGGATGATTGACGCTTTAGCGCCGGCGTCGACCACCAATGCGTACTTTACGCTGGCGGCATCGCCGAGCAGTCTGAGCCTCACGCCCGGAGGCGCTCCCGGGATGGCAACGATCTCGCTCAATTCGGCGAATGGTTTCAGCGGGAGCGTTACGCTATCCGCCAACGTACTCGGAGCACCGGCGGGGGTGACTGCCAGCTTCAATCCGACTTCGATCAGCGGCTCGCAGACTTCGACTCTCACGGTTTCGACGACGAGCGCAACTCCCGCTGGAACTCTCATGCTCGCCGTCACGGGTACGGGCACTGGCGGGATTGGAACGCAGCCAGCGTTCGTCACGCTGGCGCTGCCAGATTTTTCGCTTTCAGTAACGCCCAGCACTGCCTACACGAATCAACCGAGCACGATCTACCTCAACCAGGGCTCGACCTCAACCGCCGCGGTGACGGTAAATTCCCAGAACAGCTTTGCCGGGACAGTAAACTTATCTGCCAGCTCTCTGCCCACCGGTGTGACCGGATCGTTCAGTCCCATCAGCACCGCGAGCACGAGTACTCTAACGCTGAAGGCGACCAGCACCGCTGCGACGGTGGGTGGCGACTACCTAACGGTCAGCGGGACCTCAGGAAATATCGCGCCGCTCAATGCACCGTATACGATTCTTTCAGTGAGCGCGGCTACCGGCACGGGCGGTTCGGGCATCCCGGTGAGCCTGTCGTCGGCATATAACCTGCCTGCGATCTACTCCGACGGGATAACGTTTGGCACCGGCCTTGACGGCGAGGGGTCCGCGTACTCTGCGAACTTATTGACGCCGAATCGAATCCTCAACGGAGTTCAGTTCAACTTTGGGGCGGCAAATACGGCGAACTGCGGTGCGAACGGGCTGGGTGGATGCGTGAACGATGCCGTCTCCACCGCCGGGCAGACCATTACTCTTCCCGCAAACCAGCAGAGCGCTTACACGGCGTTGCAACTGCTCGCTACCGCTTTCGATGGACCGATCTTGTCGCAGAAGATTACCGTAACTTACACGGATGGCACGACAAGTGCGTTCACACAAAATTTCAGCGATTGGTGCAGTTGCAGCCCGAGCACTCCAGGTCCGGGGCAACAACCGGGGGAAACATTCGCGGTTGTGATGCCTTACCGGGATATCGCAACCGGCGGCGAGGACAACACCCCTTTCAACTTGTACGCCTATACCTTCGTCCTCAACAGCGCCAAGACGGTGCAGAGTTTCACCTTGCCGGCTAAACCATCGAGCGGCGGAGTGGCGGTGTTCGCTGCCACTTTGACCACGCAGAGTCTCGGAACGCAGGTCAGTCTCGCCTCCGAATACAACACGGCGGGAATCTACAACAATGGAATCACTTTCCCCGCGACCGGTGGAATGGACGGTGGAGGCAATAGTTGCGGGCTCTCTAACGGGTGCGCAGACGGATACTCGGCAGAGCAGTTGAACCTGACGTCGACCACGTCTCCCGCACTGGTCAGCAATGGCCTGTTATTCAACCTTGGCCCGGTCAACACGGCGGATTGCACGAGCGCGTGCTTCCTGGACATGATCAACATTAATCCCGGTGCGAACGTTACTCTGCCCTCAAGCCAGCAGCAGGCTTATACCACCTTGACGCTGCTTGGTACGGGAGTCCAGGGATCGCATACGGGGACGGTCACGGTTACTTATACGAGCGGGACGCCCAGCGTTTTCCAGCAAACTTTCAGCGACTGGTGCAATTACCAGAATGCCACTGGAAACGAGAGCATCGCGGTGGGAGGGATGTCTCGCATCAACAGCGACGGCACGCTGAACACCGTGGCTGTCTGCAACCTCTACTCCTATACTTACACTCTCGATCCCAGCAGGATTGTGCAAAGTATCAGCATGGCGAACAGCGACAGCACGAATTTCTCATTAGTGCTGGCGCTCACGCTATCGGGGAATACCAGCACTGTCGCGCCCAGTTACAGTCTCTCGGCGGGGGCACCGACACAAGGGACGATCAGTCCGGGAGGTTCATCGCAGGCGACGATCACGCTTGCGTCAAACAGCGGATATACCGGCACGGTCACGCTCTCCTGCAGTATTGCGCCGGTGGTGACGCCGGCTCCGACCTGTTCGTTCGGCGGCACCAGTCCGGTAACGGTGACCAGCAGCGGCGGGAGCGCTACGCTCACGTTCACGAGCGTGGGACCATCGGGGAAGCTGGCACGGACTCCGGGGACCTTTTATGCGTTGTGGCTGCCGATTCCGGGATTGGCGTTGATTGGTGCGGGCCTGGGTTCACGCGGTCCGCGGCGGAGGCGGCTACTGAGTTTGTTGCTGCTCTGGATGGTGCTGGCGGGTCTGATCATCATTCCCGCCTGCGGCGGGAGCAGCAGCAGCGGTGGTGGGGGTGGAGGCGGCGGCAACAGCGGAACTCCCGCGGGAACTTACACGATTACGGTTACGGGTACGGATGCGAACGGTGCGACTCAGAGTAACACCGCTCCCACGGTACAAGTCACAGTCAACTGAGGAATTCGACTGAGAAATCCGGTTGCGTCGAGGTATCTTTTGCGCTCATATCAATACGTGCGCGTCAATGCGTGAGTATCGATACGTGAAAGTCGATGGTTTCCAGGTTTCGTTGGCTCTTCCAAGTTTCGCGAACGCGCGTCTGGAGATATTTCAATGGCCAAGTTCCGCACTATTTTGACTGCCGGGATATTCCTGTTTGTTTTCTTTCCATTCGCGGTTCACGGGCAAACCCCCGATCAGCAAAGCGGCGATAAGCAAGCCACTGCGAAGCCAGACCTGAGCAAGCAGCCGACTCTCTACGTTGTCGGTTACGCGCATCTGGACACGGAGTGGCGGTGGGAGTATCCGCAGGTCATTGATGAGTACATTCGCAACACGATGGAGGATAATTTCAAGCTCTTCGATAAGTATCCTCACTATATTTTCAACTTCACCGGAGCCAACCGCTACCGTTTCATGAAGGAGTACTTCCCGGCAGATTTCGCCAAAGTGAAGAAGTACGTGGAGGAAGGACGATGGTACCCGGCGGGATCGTCGATGGAAGAGGGCGACGTGAATGCGCCGAGCGCGGAGGCGATCATCCGCCAGGTTCTGTACGGGAACGAGTGGTTTCGCAAGGAATTCGGCGTGGCCAGCGCGGAATTTATGCTGCCGGATTGCTTCGGGTTTCCGGCGTCGCTGCCTACGATTCTGGCGCACTCCGGGGTGAAAGGTTTTTCGACGCAGAAACTCGTATGGGGATCATCGGCGCCGGGCGGAGGGCAGCAGTCGCTGGAGAAGACGCCGGAAGGGACGCCGTTCAATGTTGGAGTGTGGGTC
Organism: Terriglobales bacterium; assembly: GCA_035504195.1. GTDB lineage: Bacteria > Acidobacteriota > Terriglobia > Terriglobales > Acidobacteriaceae > Sulfotelmatobacter. The sequence goes on along the minus strand of DATJSG010000030.1, from coordinate 240,875 downwards.
GGACCAGACGGCGAAAGCGTGCTTGCGGGATTGAATCCGGGCAGCTACAGCGCGGGCATCGAGACCGATCTCAGCCAGCCCTTGCCGCCGGAGCCGCCCAACCCGGCCCTTGCGGATCTGCAGAAGAAGATTGGAGAGCTGCAGCGCAAGCTGCAACAGGCACAACAGAGCGGCCAGACGCCTGATCAGAAGGAGATCCAGGAATTCTTCAGCCTGCGCAGCGAACAAGACGCGCTGGTTCGCGCCCAGCGCTCGAATGCCTTCGAGCGTTACCAGGACGACTGGGCCGCGCGCGTGATGCAAAACGGCAAGGTCAGCGGCGTGTTTACGGATTATCACTATTTCGGGACGGGCGACATTGGCGGAGCTCCGGATGAAGAATCGGTGAAGCGGCTGGAGGCGATCGTCACTAAGGGAACGGTCAGTCTGCCGCCGGAGGGACAATTCTTTTTTCGCAGGGAGTCGCATCCGGAATGGCCGGCCGTGCAAGTGGGCGAGGGGCCGGTGCACGTGATTTCGTCCAGGGCAGACCAGATGTTTCTCGACATCACTCCGGCGGAGGCGGCAGGTCTTCCCCGCTATACCGGCGAAATGGAATTGACGAATCACTCGGCGGGATCGCTGACGTCGGAGGCGTATCAGAAGCGCTGGTTGAGGAAGGAGGAATTGCTGGCCGACGCGGCGGAAAAGACATCGATTGCGGCGGAGTGGCTGGGCGCGCGGCCGTATCCACTCGGCCGCCTGAACGATGCGTGGACGCTGGTGATGGGCGGGCACTTTCACGATATCGCCGCGGGAACGGCCACTCCGAAAGCGTATGAGTTCGCGTGGAACGACGACGTAATCGCCATGAACCAGTTTGCGGGCGTGCTGACCAACGCTACTGAAGGGGTTGCGGCGGCGCTCAATACCGAGGCGAAAGGGATCCCTCTGGTAGTGTTCAACCCGCTTAACATTGCGCGCGAAGATCTGGTCGAAGCCAGCGTTAAATTTCCCGGCGGTATGCCGAAGGCAGTTCACGTGACGGCTCCGGACGGAAAAGAAGTGCCGGCGCAGATTTCGGACGGGAAAGTGATCTTTGCGGCGCACGTGCCGTCGGTCGGTTACGCTGTCTACGAGGTTGAACCGGGGGCAGCGCTGGAACACTCCTCGTCAGTATTGCGAGTTTCCGAACACGAACTGGAGAATCAGTACTACCGCGTCAAACTCAACGCCGACGGGGATGTCGCCAGCATTTTCGACAAGGCCATCGGCAAGGAATTGCTGTCCGCACCGGCGCGGCTGGCGATTTCCTACGACAATCCCGAGCAATGGCCGGCGTGGAATATGGACTGGGATCAGGAGCAAGCTGCGCCGAAGGCTTACGTGTCGGGGCCAGTGAAGATTCGTGTGGTGGAAAACGGTCCGGTGCGAGTTGCCGTGGAAGTTTCGCGCGAGACGGCGGGCTCTCGATTCGTTCAGACCATCAGCCTGTCCGCTGGAGATGCCGGAAAGCGCGTCGAGTTCGGCAACGTGATCGACTGGAACACGCGGGAGTCCAACCTGAAAGCCACTTTCCCGCTCACCGCGTCGAATCGGGTCGCCACTTACAACTGGGATATTGGCACCATTGAGCGGCCGACCGCGGAGCCGCGAAAATTCGAAGTGCCTTCGCATCAGTGGGTCGATCTCACCGACATGAGCGGTGAATTCGGAGCGACCATCCTCACCGATTGCAAGAACGGATCGGACAAGCCGAAGGACAATACGATCCGGCTGACGCTGATCCGGACTCCGGGCACGGCGGGCGGCTACGCGGATCAGGGCACACAAGACATTGGGCATCATGAGTTCGTTTATGGGTTGGCGGGCCATGCGGGCAGTTGGCGCGACGCGCAGACCGACTGGCAGGCGGAACGCCTGAACGCTCCGCTCATCGCCTTTGAAACCTCGAAGCATACGGGAAGGCTGGGCAAGACATTTTCCCTGGTAAAGGTGAGCAACCCGCGTGTGCGAATTATGGCGCTGAAGAAAGCCGAGCAAAGCGATGAAATCGTGGTGCGTTTGGTGGAACTCGATGGTAAGCCGGAATCTGACGTTCGAGTGTCGTTCGCCGCGCCGGTGACGGCAGCACGGGAAGTGAATGGACAGGAGCAACCAGTCGGAAGCGCGACAGTAACCGGCGGCGCGCTGGTGACGTCGTTCGGCGCGTATGAGCCGCGCACGTTTGCGATTCGGCTTGCGGGTCCGGCCACGAAGGAAACGGGAGTAAAGTCGGCGCCGGTTGCATTGCACTACGACGTCGCCACCGCCAGCGACGATGGCGGAAGCTCCGAAGCAGGATTCGATGGAAAGGGCAATGCCTTGCCGGCTGAAATGCTGCCATCGGAGATCACATTCAACGACGTTAAATTCCAACTGGCCGCCGCAAAAACTGGGACGCCAAATGCAGTCACGGCCAGAGGCCAGACCATTCCTCTGCCCGAGGGCCGCTACAATCGCGTGTATGTTTTGGCGGCATCGGCCGATGGCGATCAGAATGCAACTTTTGAGATCGCCAGCAAGAAAACGGAACTCGACGTTCAGAACTGGGGCGGATTTATCGGCCAGTGGGACGACCGTGAGTGGAGTTCGAAGGACACTTCGCAAGACGATTATGGCGACATGATTGGGCTCAAACCGGGCTACATCAAACGCGCCGATCTGGCGTGGTACTGCAGCCATCATCACGATTCGGCGGGAAAGAATGTCGCGTACCGGTATTCCTATTTGTTTGCGTATGCGATCGATCTGCCAGCGGGAGCGAAGACGCTCCGACTGCCGGACGATGCGAAGATCAGAATTCTGGCCATTTCGGTGGCCGATGAAAATCCGGAAGTGAAGCCGGCACAGCCGCTCTACGATGTGCTGCCCTCGCCGACCGCGGGAGCCAGCGACTTTACGGTTACTGCGAATTCTTCCGAGCTGACAGTTCCTCAGGGGAAAAGCACAATCAGCAGAATCCTCGTGATGCCCGAGGGCAGCTTCAGCGGAAAGGTGAACCTGAGCGCGTCGGGGCTGCCGGAAGGAATGACAGCCTCGTTTGAGCCGCCCAGCACCGCCGGTTCCAGCACGATGACGTTGACTGCGTCGGCTTCGTCAGTTCCTGGAACAGCGACGATCACGATCAGGGGAACGTCCGGAGCCAACTCGCACACGGCCACTACCGCAGTTACTGTGACCCCGGTGCTGAGCGGAACTGTACCGGTCGATCTGTCGCCGGCTTACAACGTTACCGGCATCTATAACGATGGCGCGACGTTCGCTCGGGCGGCGAGTCTCGACGAGGACGGATTCGCTTTTTCGGAGCAGCTTCTCGGGGCCGAGCAAGTAGGAGACGGCGTTGTCTTCAAGCTGGGACCGCCCAATGCGCCGGATGCAGTTACCGGCAAAACGGTCACGCTTCCGGCAGGAAAGTTCGGTAGCATCAAAGTCCTCGCGGTAGGTGTGAACGGGCACCAGGAAATGCAGACGTTTACGGTCACTTACGATGACGGCACGTCTTCCACCTTTACCCAGAGCCTGAGCGACTGGGCCATGCCTCACAATTTCAGCGGAGAATCGGCTGCCGTCAGCATGCCCTACCGGCTCACCGGAGACGGCTCAAAGGACAGCCGAACCTTCTACGCCTTTGCTTATTCGTTTGACCTCGACAAGAATAAGGTCGTGCACAGCATCAGCTTGCCGAGCAATCGGGAGGTGCTTGTGTTTGCCCTGACGCTGGTCCCAGCCGCGCAGTGATGGCCTTGTGAACGAACGATTGCGCTGACGGCCGAAGTGAAGACTGCGATTCTCTGAGCCGACGCCACGGAGAATGCGGAGAATCAGAATTGCAGCCCAGTCACTCCGGCGTCTATGCCTTGGCCGTAATTTTCGCGATTGCCCCGTTGAGCGTGGGCGAAGTCGCACTGAGCTGGATCTGGCCTACCCTCCCACTGGACTGCAAAATGGCCAGAGCGAGACCGTTGAAAGAGCGACGGCGGTTGGACCTGTAGTCTTCGTGGCTGGCGGGATCGCCGCTGTCCACGCCAATCAGCTTCCCCTCGCCTTCCAGTGCGAAGGTGATCTCATTGTTTGCGTCGGGTACAACGACTCCCTGGTTGTCGACGATCTGAACTGCAACGTGAACTACGTCGCGTTTGTCCGCCGCGATGACCTCACGATCCGCCGATAGGCGAATTGACGCAGGTTCTCCAGTTGTCGAAATCTCAACCGTGGACGCAATGTTTCCGTCTTTGATTCCTACTGCTCTGAGCGTGCCCGGTTCGTAGGGAACATCCCACGACAAGTGGAGGTCGGCAGTCGTGCGCAAGACCTTGGCGCGCTCCGGCAGGTTTCCCCATTTTACTTCCATGCCCAATCGAGGGAATTCGTATCCCTTGACCCCGAAGGAACGGCCGTTGAGAAACAGTTCCACCGTGTCGCAATTCGTGTAGCAGCTTACCGGAATGATCTGGCCTGGGTTGCCCTTCCAATTCCAGTGCGGAAAAATGTGCAGGACGGGCTCGGTGATCCATTGGCTCTGGTAGAAGTAGAAGCCATCTTTCTTGAAGCCGCAGGTGTCGATGACCCCGGTGGATGACGCTTTCATGGGCCATCGCGCCTCGCCGAGATGATCGATGCCGGTCCACATGAAGTCTCCGGCGACGTAGTCGTAGGTGGTGACAAATTTGAACAGCTGTTCAACGTCGATGTTTCGTCCGCGTAGAAATTGAAAAAAGCCCGTGGGCGTGTTGCCGGGAAACAAATCGGGATACTCGCCGCGGATGCCGCCCATCGCTTCGCTTTCCGTTCCGACGAAACGCCGATGTGGGAAAGCGTGGCGGTCGATGCTGTAGTATTTTTCTCTTCGGTCGCGCCAGCGGTCTACGTAGTTGTAGCCAACCACATCGAGCAGGGCGAGAAACTCGGGCCGCGCGGCTTCCGAAACAGGCTCGGACGCAATGTGATCGCATCCGGCAGTCACTGGCCGGCTGGGATCTTCGGCGCGAAAAACTTTCAGGAGTTTGCCAAGAGTCTCCGCGCCGTTGGGAGCGCCCTGATCACCGATTTCATTTCCCGCACTCCAAAGCACGACCGAAGGATGATTGCGGTCGCGGCGGACGAAATTCTGCACGTCCCGCTCATACCACTCGTCGAAGTAGTTGGAATATCCGTTAGGACCGATTTGTCCCTTCGGGACTTTCCATTCGTCGAAGGCTTCATTCATCACCAGGAAACCCATGCGGTCGCAGAGGTCGAGAAACTCGGCCGCGTAGGGATTGTGGCTGGTGCGAATCGCATTGCAGCCCATTTCACGCAGAATTTCCAGGCGTCGCTCCCAGATTCTCTCCGGCACGGCCGCTCCTACGCAGCCGCCATCGTGATGGAGGCAGGCTCCTCGTAGCTTTACGCGTTCGCCGTTGAGCAGAAAACCTTTGTCGGCGTCGAAGACGGCATGGCGTATGCCGATGGGCGTGTCGTACTCGTCGACGGTCGCATTGAGAATCTGCAAGCTGCTGTGAAGCTTGTACAGATATGGATCGGCAATTGACCAAAGGTGCGGTTTCTCTACACTGATCGGCTGTACGAATTCGTATTCGGCTGCGGGAGCGATCTCCTGAGTCGCATCGGCAGTTTGCACTACCTTGCCGTCATGATCGAGCAGACTGCTGATGAGCGTACACCGAGCCGTCATCTTCGCTTCGTTCTGGACCTTCGTACTGATGCGAAGGGTTGCGGCATCGCTCGACACTTGCGGAGTGCTGACAAAAGTGCCCCAGGGCGCGACGTGGATTTTGTTAGTGGATAACAGCCAGGTGTGGCGATAGATTCCAGAGCCGGAATACCAACGGCAATTGGTCTGGTGCGAGTTGTCGACTCGGACGGCGATCAGGTTCTGTTTGCCGAATCTGATATGCGGCGTGAGGTCGTAGAAAAACGGAACATAGCCGTAAGGACGCTTGCCCAGGTACTGACCGTTGATCCAAACTTCGCTATTTTGATAGACCCCGTCAAACTCGATAGTGAGTTGCTTGTCTCTGTAGGAATTGGGCACGCGAAAGTGTTTGCGATACCAGCCGATGCCAGTCGGCAGATACGCGCCGCAATAACTGGATGGTTCTTTTTCGTCGAAGGGCCCTTCGATACTCCAGTCATGAGGCAGGTCGAGCCGTTGCCAACTCGAGTCGGAAAAGTCGACGGCTTGCGCGCCAGGGAAATCGCCGCGGCTGAAATTCCACCCGAAGTCAAAGCTTTCCCAAATTCTCGGAGCCGAAGGTTCGGAGGGAGGCTCCGCGTAACTGGCGCCAACTAATGAGGAGGCCGAGACAAAGGCAGCAGCGCTAACTGCTCCTTTGAGCAATTGGCGCCGATTCAAAGGGCCCTGCCAGATGCTATTTTCCTTCACTGCTTACTCCCTGGAGTGCAACGACTTTGATTTCGTGAATCACGCAGTTCACGAGCCTCCCAGTGCATCCAGAGCAGGAAGCGGCGTGGAATAATTCGGATCAGTCACGTTGGTGGTGCCGGACGAGTCGGCATTGTCGAAGATGGTCAGGCCGTTCCAGACATAAATCGCATCCGGCAGATTGGTGCCGCCGTTGAAATAACCGCCGCCCAGTCGCGGAATGTTGACGCCCTCAGCGTCCCAGTATTCGATGCCCATTCCAAGATTGTTAGGCAGACCTTGCTGGACCGTCTGAAGATCGGTCAGGAATTGCGCTTGCAGCGTCTCGCTGGGCGGGCTGTACCAGGGGTCATTGGAGTCGAATCCGTTTTCATAATGCTCTCCGGTCTCGATGATGAAGATCGGTTTGCCGATGCTGTTGGCGGCGTCGACGAGCACATCCTGCTCGACCGGTTGGTTGCTGGGATTGGATTGCGCGGCCTGCGCGTCGGTTAGCGGGCCATGAAAAAACGGATAGTAACTCTGGCAGATCGCGTCGTAAGGGATGCTGTTTTGATTGACCAGGGTGAAGAAGTTAGTCAGATTCCACGCCGGCGTGATGTGAATGCAAGTCAGCGGCGGGGGAATCGCGGGGCCGATGGATGTGTCGCTGGCGGCGTCAGCGACGGCCTGCATGGCTTGAATCTGCAGACTGGCAAACCCGCTGAAGTCGGATCCGGTGGGACTGCCGAGGCTGCCGAGAAAACCGGTATCGACTTCATTGCCGATGGCCACGAGATCGGGCATAACGCCGGCTTGACGATACGACATGATTTCAGCTTTGACGTAGTTGTAGAGATCGGTCTGCAATTGAGACAGCGTATCTGAAGACCAGGACGGGGGGACGCTGGCAGAAGAGCCGCCATCGAAAAGCAGAGTTAATTCGAGGCTCATGCCGAGATTCTTGGTCCGCTTCGCCAGGTCAAGATCCTGCGCGTCGGTTTCGGCGAAGCAGGCGTTGCCGGTGCATCCGGTTTGCGACGGGTCGGAATAAGGCGGCGCTGAACTTGGCCGGATGCGTATCGTGTTGATGCCGTGATTTTTCAGAATCTGCAGAACGTCGGTCTGCAAGCCGTTAGTGTCTTTCCACCAGACGAGACCGGTCTCAACGCGCGCGGCCTCCTGCTTCTCCAGCAGCGCATTATCCACGCCACGGAAAAACGTGGGCCGCAGCAGCCACTGTTGGCTCTGGGTCGGGGTATTTGAGAGCGTGGTCTGCTCGACGAATGCGCCGCTGGAAGTCGAAGGCACATCGATTCCCAGGCCTGTGCTGCTGTTTGCAATCGTGTAGTAGCCGTTGGTGGTAGCGGTGAGGGTCCATCGTTGAGTGACCGCGCTGCCACACGGATTCTGCACTACGTAGGTCACTCCGGCAACGGTTGCGCTGTCAAAACACAGGCTATTTTGAATGTTGCTGATCTGCCAGAAGCCGCCGGAAACCGACGTGAATGTCCAGCGCTGGCTGGTGTCGGTGAAACTTCGAGGGTCTTGCACCAGCTGAACTCCAGAAGCTGCCGAGCCGTTGTTAAGGTCGATTTGTAATCCGCTGAGCTGATCGAGGACGTAATACGATTGGCCGCTGATCGGGGCAATGTTCGTGGGTTGCGGCGGCTGCTGGCTCGGGCCGACGACAATGAGGCTGGCGGAAGCCGTTCCGCCGTTGCCGGCTTGGTTCGAGGTTACCGCGCTGGTGACGTTGTTCTGTGTGCCGGAGGCGGTGCCGGTCACGTTCACCGCAAATGTGCATGAAGCGCTCGCGGCGAGGGTCGCGCCAGAGAGAACGACGCTGTTCGATCCAGCGGCAGCCGTGATCGTTCCGCCGCCGCAGGTCCCGGTCAGATCATTCGGCGTAGAAACCATCTGCCCAGCCGGCAATGTGTCAGTAAATCCGACGCCGCTGAGAGAAGCGGAACTGTTGGGATTCGACAGGCTGAAAGTCAGAGTCGTGGTGCCGTTCAAGGGCACGCTGGTCGCGCCGAATGCCTTGCTAAAGGTGGGCGGCATGGTTGTGGGCGGAGGGGTGGTGCCGGACGATCCCCCGCCGCAGCCTGCCGCGCCGAGAAGGCTCACAACGGCACCGAGAAAAAGGGAGCGAGACGCGCTGCGAAATGTGTGACCTGGCGACTTATGCATTTTGCCCATCATGATCCGTCACTGCTTTTCGTTACTGCTTTTCCGGCAGGTCGTTGTCGGGAACCTGGCCTGCCTCTGGTTTCACTTGCTTGTTCATCTGCTGGTAGAGGGCTTCGATCTGGTGCTTGGTTTGCTTGATCTCCTGGAACAAATGCATTTCTTTCTGCGCCGCTTCTGTCATTTGAAGCCGGCGGTACGCCTGAGCCAGATGGTAATGCGCGGAACTGTTGAGTGGATCGGATTGCACCGCCATGCGCAGATATTTGACGGCTTCCTGCGGTTTGTCCGGGAGCAACAGATCGGCCAGACCGAGCTGTGCCTCAACTTCGTTCGGGTCAAGCTGGAACGCGCGCTGGTAGTGGGCCAGGGCCTGAGCGGTTTGATCCTGCAACAGCGCGATACTGGCGAATTCGCATTCGGTTTTCGCCGAGTCGCCGTCTACGGTCACTGCGACTTCGAGTTCTTTCTGCGCTTCCGCTTGTGCGGCAGAGTCGGCGGGCGATGCCTGAACGATGGCCTCGGCAAGCTCAAAGTGCACGCCGGGCAATCTGGGATCGATCTGCAGAGCTTTTCGGTAGTGGTCGATTGCGCCTTTCATGTCGCCTTCATTCACCAGCCGTTCGGCGATGACTTGCTGCATGCGGGCAGAGCCGGGAGCGAGTATGGCGAGCTTATTCAGCGTGTCGTCGGCCAGTTCGTTGTAGACGCGTTGCGCCATGAAAAGAACGTCGACGTTGTCGGGATCGAGATCGACCAGCCTTTGCATCACCGATGCCATGGCGCCGGAGTCTCCCTGCTGATCGTAGAGCGCGGCGAGTTCCATGCCGACTTGCAGACGCAATGGCTTGTCTTTGAGCTTTGCAAAAGCTTTTTCCAGCGTGGCGCGGGCCGAGGGCTCGCCCAATCGTTTCTCGCAGATGCCCAGCAGCGCTTGCGTTTTCGTCAACGACGGATCAACCGCCAGAGCTTTGCGAAAATCTTGCGAAGCGGCCTCACAATCCCGGCGGGAGAAGGCGATCACGCCCAGGTTGGCATGCGCCTCGGCGTTTTTAGGATCAAGCGCGAGAACCGCGTCGAACTCCTTGGCCGCGGAGTCTGGATCGCGAGCCCTGAGGAAGGCTTCCGCCTTTTGCAGGTGATCGCGAACTCCGGCGAGCGGAGAGGTTCCAGTTTGCGCGGCCATGACCGCCAGAGCGCCCGCCAAGAAAGCAAGAACGAAAACCAGCAGCCGCGCGGATTCGTGAAGCTTGCCGAGGTGAGACTGTTTCATGGAGGAAACAATAGCGCAAAGTCCACTGCCCCGGCGAAGTGACGAAATATGCAAGTTGCAAACGGGCCGATTCCGCAGCCCGCGGGGACGAACTGGATGAACTCTGACCGCACACTCAAAATCTAACGTGAGCGCCTAGCTGTATGATGCGCGTGCCGCCTTCGGTGCTGGTGATGGTGCCAGCGGTGGAATTGGACAATTGGGGAGTGCCTTGTCCCGCTCCGCACGGCGGAGGCGAATTCAACGCGAGCGAGCAACCAATACCGACGTCGTTATTCGGGTTGGCCCAGTTGATGTGATTGAACACATCAAACATGTCGGCCCTGACTTCGAGCTTCACGGCTTCGTAAAGAGAAAACTCCTTTGCGAGGCTGAAGTCCACATTCGTGAAGCCTGGTCCGGTCAGGATGTTGCGTCCGGCATCGCCAAACGTTCCAGGCGCCGGGTTGGTGAAGGCCGCAGGGTTGAACCAATTGGTTTTGCTGCGATGCGACACGCTTGAGCTGCCTATAACGTCGGGATACAGCGAGGAGCCGCCCTGGTTGATCGATGCTGATAGCCCCGGATCAAGCGCAGTCGCAATGCCCGACTGGATCACAGGCGTGAAAGGCGTTCCCGAGTGCCACTGGAAAAGAGTGGAGACGCGCCAGCCGCCCGCGACCGGCTCAACATACTTGGGAACGGCATATCGTCGGCCGCGGCCGAAGGGCACCTCGTACACGACCTCGCCGACCACGGTATTCGCCGCGTTGCCGTCAGACAGGCCGTAATTGGCAGCGGGGTCAAACGCGTTCTGGTAAATATCGATACCAGATCCGTGACCTCCTCCCGTACCGGTATCGAGCCATTTCGACCAGGCGTAATTCACCTGGAAGCTGACGCCGTAAGACGTGCGCTTCTGAAGCCGTAATTGCAGTGCGTTGTAATTCGAGTATCCATCATAGATCTGCGCCTGAATATCGTTGAAGATGGGGTTCGGGTTCCCGCAGTTGTAGCCCGTGCACCCGAACGCGTTTATAGGCGCCTGGTTGATATTGGTTTGAAAGTTCAGGTTCCTGCCGCGGGTGTACACGTAGCTCGTGTCCAACAAAATGTTCCCTGTGAACTCGTGCTGAACGCTCACAAGAAAATTCTGAACATAAGTGGTAGGCATACTGCGCGGGTAGTACGACACGCCGCTGAAGTTGGAGACCGTCGACGAAAGAGTCTGGAGGGTTGGGAAGACAACCATCAAGCCGGAGCCAGGAGTCGGGCCCTGGTCCAACTGGAACACTGCGCTGCCATTGGTGTACCCGTTGTAACCGACCTGGTGGGGATTGAAGCCGAGGCCAAGAGCGCCATCGGTATAATTCTCGGAATCGCGAGGCGCGTCAAAAATGCCGTAGCTCGCGCGGACAGACCATTTGTCGCGCGGCGACCAGGCGATGCCGACACGAGGCGCGAATTCCTTATAGTCGGCGTTTTGGATGGTGGTCATGTTGCTTGTGGGCCCGCCATAGACGGTGTCGCCTTGGCCGCCAAAGAGGATTGCCCCTTTGTAGAGCCCGCCATCCGCCGAGTTCGGCAGGTACGGGTCGTAATTGCCAAACAAATTGTTTTTCACGCCCCAACCGGACTGCGCCTGCCAGCGGAGGCCCAGGTTCAGCGTTAGGTGCGAAGAGACCTTGACGTCGTCGCTGCCGAACAGCGCCGTGGTCGACATATGCGCACTGGTCGGATCGTACTCATAAACGTACCATCCATAAACGTCACCAGCAAGGAAGTCGGCGTACGGGATTCCGGTAACGCTGCCGTTAAACTCGAAATTACCTGAGCTGATATCGCCCCAATTGGTATAGTTCTGGTACGACCTGTCGTATTCGCCACCAACTTTGATTGTGTGCCTGCCGCGAATGAGCGTAAGCACATCTGAAACGAGGTAGGTTCCCTCACCTAGCACTGCGGAAATGTTCCCGTTCTCACCGCATCCGGCGCCCTCGGCAATGCATCCGGACCCCGTTCCTCCCCCTGGGGCGTCAATCTGGATTTTAGGAAACACATTGGCCGGAGCGTTGGTGCCGTAAGTCGGCTCGAGTCCAATCGTCGTTGGATCGTTCTTATTCAGCGAAGGCGGCGAGTACTTGTCGAGTTCGCGGCTCGCGCCGATACGAAACTCGTTCACCACAGTTGGGCTAATTGTATAAACTTCCGAGAGCTGCGAGGTCAGATCGTCAGTGAACCCTTTCTGCGTCGACGTAGCGTCGTTGGGGAATAGAGGATCCGCCGGGACATAAGTTGACACGGTGGGGAAATAGTTGAAACTGAACGAAAGTCTTTGTTTGGCGTTGATATTGTAATCGGCCTTGCCGGTATACCACGTGTCGGTATCCGGACTGCTGCCGTTAAATACAAAATCGTTAGCGGTATTGGGACAGGTTTGGGGGACGCTGGCCGACGCATTCACTGGCCCGGGGCACCCTGGGATCCACCCCCGAGCGTTCGCCGCAGGGAAGAACTTCTGAAGATTCTGTGCCACGGTATCCTGAGGTACCAGCAATTGGCTCGTGGTGGGGTCAAAAAACGCGGGATTTGTAGCGCCGCTGATGCCGAAAAAATCGCCCTGCTCTTCTGCGGCGTTGGGGTAGCTATAGTTTCCGGAAGTTGGAGAAACCGACGGGTTGCGCTGGTAGAGGAAAAAGAAAAACAGCTTATTCTTTATGACCGGCCCACCAAGACTACCCCCATAAGTATTCCAGTGCTCGACGGATTTCACTTCTGGCGCAGGATTAAAATAGCCTCTGGAGTTGAGCGCAGTGTTCTGGATGTATTCATAGCCGCTGCCGTGCCATTGGTTGGTCCCGCTCTTCGTGCTTACATTAATAGAAGTGAGACCGCCCCCATACTGCACGTTCGCGTTGGCTGAATTGATTGTCACCTCGCCAATGGCATCAACCGGCATGTAGTAGTTGCTGCCGTTGAAATCCCTGGGAGCTGTGGCCGGTCCACCATCGGAAAGAAAGTTTATGTTGTAGGACTGCGTGCCATTGACTCCGACTCCCTGGCCATTGATTTCGCCGGCTCCGCCCCCGGTATTCACGCCGGGAATCAACTGAATCATCTCGGCGCGCCAGTCCGTGCCCGTGATCGGCGCGGATTCAATGGCGTGGGTATTCAGGTCGACGTGCTGGTCCGAGGTCTCGGTTTCCACTAAGGGCGCGTCTTGCGTGACTACGACCTGTTCGCTGATGGAGCCCACTTGCAGCGTGCCATCCACTGCGATGGTCTGGATCTCGAGAGTGATTCCGTTGCGCACCAGGCTGCGGAACCCGGTCTTCGAGAACGTGATCTTATATTGGCCAGTGGGAATCGAAGGCGCGTCGTAAATGCCGGCGTCGTTCGTGGTGGTAACCGTGGAGACGCCCGTCAGCACGTCGGTGATGGTGACCGTTGCCCCGGCGACAACTGCGCCCGTGGCGTCTGAAACGGTGCCCTTGATTTCGCCCGTGTTGGCGTTCTGGCCAAGAGCTACAGTGGCGGTTAAGCTTAGGGCCAGCAGAAAACAGATACTTGCAAAGCGGCGAACAATTTCCGATCTCATCGCGGAGCCTCCCCAGATCGACTCTCACTTAGAATCAACACCCAGATCAACTTGGATCCGTCGGCGCGAAACATCTCCGGCCCGGCGTCCTCAGTGCACACTTCAAGCCCACGAACCGAAGGGAATGCTACGCCGAAACGCAGGATCGGCGAATCCGTCAAAAGTTGGATTGCAAGAAAAGTATTTATCTTGACAACGGGGCTCAGTCTATGGCGAGGACATCACAAATGAACCAAACCACGCTGCAGGGCGGTGACCACGGCTTCGGTGCGGTCATTTACGCCCAGCCGGACCAGAATGGCGCTGACATGGGACTTTACGGTAGCTTCCGTGATGCCCAGAAGAGAGGCGATGTCTTTGTTGCATTTTCCGCTGGCGAGCAGCAGCAACACTTCCTGTTCGCGGGCGCTGAGATCGGAGTCCGGCATTCGTGAGGCGAGGGCACGAGCGACGGGCGGGGGAAGGAAGCGTCCGCCCTTGTACACCCGCTGCAAAGCCTCGACCAAGGTCTGATACGGCATACCCTTGATCACGTACCCCTGTGCCCCAGCTTCCAAAGCGCGATGAATGTCGGCATCGCCTTCGTAGGTGGTGAGCACAACGAACCGCGACCCAGGGTGCGTCGAGCGGATCGCGCGGATGGCGTCTACACCACTCATGCCCGGCAGGCGCAGATCCATCAGAGTCACGTCCGGTTTGCATTTGGAAAACAGAGATACTGCCTCTTCGCCGGTGCCGGTCTGAGCCACGACCGTCATGTCCGAACGCGCATTGACGATGGAGGCGACGCCCACCAGCATCAGCGGATGATCGTCCACAATCATGACTCTCATCTTTGCGCCATTGTTCGTTGTTCCGCTGTTCGCGGTCATGCGTGCAAGCCTCCGTTTCCCGTATTCCACGCCTTGCGGGGGATGTGCAAGGTCAGTTCCGTTCCCTTCCCCGACTGACTCTGTAACGCGAGCGTGCCTCCCATGCGCTTCGCCCGTTCCCGCATACCTACCAATCCGTAGTGGCCGTTGGACGACTCCGACACCGTTATGGGATCGAAGCCGCGGCCGTCGTCCTCCACCTGCACCGTGAAATCGTCCTTGCCAAAATCAAGACCTACTCGCACCCTGGTGGGCTGGCCGTGGCGAACCGCATTGTGCAGCGCCTCCCGCACGACCATGAGAAGTTCGTGGGCCGTGGACTGATCCAAATCGAACGGTCTGCCCGCAATCCGATACTCGACCGGAACCCCGAATTCACGCGCAATCTGTTGCGTCATATTCTCCAGTATCGGGCCTATGGTAGTGGCGGAACCGTCCGCGTGGCGCAGGTCCCAGACCGCTTCTCTGGCCTCGTTGATCGAGGTGCGCAATTGCTCGCGCGCACAGCTCAATAAGCCATCTTTGTCGGAGCGGTCTGCCTCGGCGAGACTGCTATGCGCCTCGAGCAATGCGGAAACGCCCGCGCATCCCTGAATCAGGGTATCGTGCATCTCTCGCGCCAGCCGGTTGCGTTCGTTCAGCACAGCCTCAAAGCGGACATGCACCTGGCGGATGCGGAACTTGTAGACTGCCCACACCAGAGCCACCAACAGAAGGAAGCAGCAGCCGAGAAACCAGGAACTGCGATAAAAGTGCGGCCTTTGCACGATTTCAGCAGAGGTTTCTGAAATCTGCTGCGGGTTGTTCATTTCAAAAGCCGCCACACGGAAGCGATAGGTCCCCGGAGGAAGATTGGTGTAGTAAGCCACGCGGCGCGAGGAGGCTTCGGTCCAGTCCTTGTCGAAGCCCTCCAGCATATAGCGAAAGCGGACACGCTCCTGCGAGCGCAACTGAATCACGCTGTAATGCACTTCGATCTTGGAATTGTCGGGTTCCAGGGAAATGTTTTGCCGGTTCGGGATCTCGAACCCGTCCGCCAGCACCTGATCGATGACCACCGGCACCGGACCGGAGCGTTGCTTGTGATTCACGGAGACGCGAACCAGTCCCTTGTTGCTGGCAAACCAAACCTCGCCCTGTGAGGTGACCACTCCGCCGGGCTTCTCGGCTCCGAAAAGCTGGGTCGTTTCCAGGCCATCGGAGATACCGTAAAAGATCAGAGACAGCGGGTGGGAAGGATCTTCTGCAATCGCGTCCAACTCGCGCCGGTTGATGACAGAGATACCGTTCGGACCGCTAATCCAGAAATTGCCGTTCCGGTCCTCCAGCAATTCGTAAATGCTGTTGCTGGCCAGTCCCTGGGCGGTCGTGTAGTGAGTCAGCTTGCCGAAGCGCCAGCGGTAGAGTCCTCCAGTTCGAGTTCCGAACCAGAGCCCACCATCGGAGTCTTCCCGGATCGCCCAGATTTTCTCATTCTTCAGAGCTTCGGTGACCTGGTCGCTGACAAAGCCGTCACGATGAAAATGACTGACGCCGCGATCGGTGCCAATCCAGACATCGGAATTGTGGTCTTCCCACATCGAACGAGTGCTGAAATAGCAAAGTCCGTCGCGCATCTGATAATTTGTAATGCCTTCCGGACGCCAACGGCTCACGCCTTCGTCGGTGGCAATCCACACGCTTCCATCCTGGCCTTGCAGGAACACGCGAACAAAATTGTTTACCAATCCATCTTTCGTCATGTAATGCGCCAGCTTGCCGTTATGCTGCCGAAAGACGCCACGGCCCTCAGTTCCGATCCAAAGAGAGCCATCGCTCGCACGGAAAACGTTACGCACCCTTACTCCGCTGATCCCCGGAAAATGAATCTGGGTTACCTTGCCTTCGTGGAAGCGAAAAAGATTGGCGGCTGCGACCCAAATGTCTCCGTTTCGATCCTGATAAACGGTCTCGGCGTCGTAATCGGCGGCATCAGGCAGGGCCACCGTCTGGACGGGCGTCTTGCTCAGCCTGAGCATGCCGGCCTGCGTGCCAATCCAAATATTGTTCTCTACATCTTCGAACAGATTGAGCGCAGTGTTGCTGGGAAGATCGTCCGGCGCGGTTATCTGCGAAAATTTGTGCTCGCGGTATTTATAAATGCCGTGGCCAATGGTGCCGATCCACAGAGTGCCATCCGAGGTTTCACGAAGAAAGCGAACGGTGCCACTGGTGTTTCCTAGTTTCCGGAAAACGTTCGCCGTGGGCAGCTTTTGATATAGCCCTCCGATGGTGCCCACCCACAGCGTTCCGTCACGAGTCTGGGTGATCGACTTGACCCGCGTCTGGCTGCCTTCACCCCGCAGATGATATTCCTGCGCGGTATTGCCGCCGAGACGCACGAGTCTCGAGCCCCCGATCCACAGATGTCCCTGGCTGTCTTCGTGCATGGCATGAACCGCAAGCGCAGGAATGCCATTGTGGTTGTCGATGCGCTTGATCCGCTCTCCGGAGATCTGAAACAACCCGTTGTCGGTGCCGATCCAGACGATCCCTTTACTGTCCTGGTAAACCACGCGGACGAAATCGTTGATCAGGCCGTCTTTGGCCGAGAAGGAGCGGAACTGGCCGTCCTTATAGCGAATGAGTCCTCCACCTTCCGTCGCAATCCAGAGGGTGTCGTCCCGCGAGACCATCAAATTGAAGACATTGTTTTCGGTGAAGGCGGGAGTGTTATCGCGGTCGTACAAAACCAGCCGCGCCCCATCGAAGCGCAGCAGCCCTCCGGTGGTCCCAATCCAGAGATATCGGTCTTTGGTCTGGGCGAAGGCCTGAACGGTTTGTTCGGGAAGGCCATCCTGTACTTGCCAGGTGCGCTCGACATATGTGGTTGGAGGAGCCGAATCCGCGCCCAGGGCGATGGCGCAGGGGAGCACGCAACTCAACAAGGTACGTTCAACCACCGCACGAAGCATGGACGCAACCCCAGGGACCGGTGGTTATTGTACTGCCGAGGTTGTACTACTGAAAAATCCTGAAAGCCGCGGCCCAAGGCATTCTGGCCTGCAATTACTTCCCGCGCGTGAAGCGATCAAACACGGTCATGGCTGGCAAGGCACGGTATTGATCGTCGAAGAGCCCGCGTATCGTCAGCGGACCCTGCACCGCCGGTTCCCACCAGAACAGGCCTTTGCCCAAGCCATCGGGAGTTTCCATCACCACGCGGTTGAGTTCGTCAAGAAATTCGCGTTGTCCCTCAGGAGACTCCGGGAACGGGGCAGGCTTGTTGATGTAGTTGCCCGGCTTCCAGTTGTAAGCAGTTTCCACCACGATGATGTCCTTCTTGTATTCCCTGGCCATGAACTGCAAATTGTTTCTCAGGTCGTTCAAGCTGCCCTGCCACCAGGGATAGTAAGACTGACCGATGACGTCAAATGGGATCGCATAAGAATTGAGCTTGTCGAAAAACGCCTTGGTCGCCCTGGCGTCGGCGCCGCGATCGATATGGATCATGATTTTCGGGCGCGGATTGTTGCCTCGCCCTGCGTCGACGCCATTGATGCCCGCATACACAAGTTCGGCGAACTGGTCCCAATTGGCCGGCAATTTCCCGTCGGGCCACAGCATTCCGTTGATGATTTCGTTGCCCACCTGAACCATATCCGGCAGCACGCCGGCATCGCGAAACGCCGCGATCGTATCTCTGGTGTATTCGAAGACGGCTTTCACCAACTCGGCATGCGACATTCCCTGCCAAGCTGTGGGCATGGGCTGTTTACCGGGATCGGCCCAGCTGTCGGCATAGTGATAATCCAGCAGGAACTTGAAGCCGAGTTCCTTGGCCCGCTTGGCCAGAGCGATCGTGTAGGGCAGGTTGTTGGGAAGGTTGGTGGGAGTGTGAAACAGGCGAAGGCGGATCCAGTTGTAGCCATGGTCTTTCAAAATTTGCAGACATGGCTCGGCCTTGTCTCCGTCCTTGAAGACCACGCCTTGCTGCTCGGCTTGCGCGAGAAAAGAAACGTCCGCGCCGATTGCGTATTGCTGGCCGTAGCTCGGCCGCGCGATCGCGAGCGAGGCGGCAAACAGCAGCGCCAACAAAATTCGATGCAACATAGTCTTCATGGCTGCCTTTCCTGGCACAGGTGGCGAAAAATCCACGCGCAGCGGGCGTTTCTATTTGCGGATCGCAATTCTACTCGTAAAAGCGACGAATCGATATCCTCCGAAAGTTGGATCTTTGAAGTGAAGTATGGGATGTGAAAGAACGCCCGCCGGCGTTGAACTATACTTCGTGGCGTGTCTGGCTGGTGGCTGATGACACGAACCAAGAAACCGCGAACGCTCAAAAGATGAAAGCCTTACTGCTCTCTGATTATCGTCGTCTTCAAATCGCAGACGTCCCGACTCCAACGCCGGGTGCAGGCGAGATCCTGGTGCGCGTGGGGGCCTGCGGGATTTGCGGCAGCGATGTGCACGGCTACGACGGATCGTCAGGCCGGAGGATTCCGCCGATCGTGATGGGACATGAAGCGGCGGGAACCGTCGAAAGTGTCGGCCAAGGCGTGGGAGAATTTTCGGTCGGCGATCGCGTAACTTTCGATTCAACGGTCTCTTGCGGCACATGCGACTTTTGCCTGCACCAGAAGAGCAACCTCTGTGATAACCGCAAGGTGCTTGGCGTGTCGTGCGGAGACTATCGGCGCGCCGGCGCCTTCGCGGAATATGTTGTCGTCCCCCAGCACATCGTTTATCGCTTGCCGCAGAACTTGTCGTATTCCGAGGCGGCGATGCTCGAAGCGGTATCGGTTGCGCTGCATGCGGTTTCGCTTTCGCCGATAACGGCGGGGAGCACGGCGTTGGTGCTTGGCGCTGGAATGATCGGCTTGCTTACGCTGCAGGCGCTCCGTGCTGCTGGTTGCGCGCGAGTTTTCGTGGCAGACATCGATGCCTCGCGGCTCAAACTGGCCTCTGATTTGGGCGCGACTGCCCTGCAAGCAACTGGAGCCGAATTGATTTCTCAAGTTTCCGATCTGACCGGCGGCCGCGGTGTGGAGGTTGCCGTCGAAGCAGTGGGAGTCAACGAAACGGTGCGCACCGCCGTCGGTTGCGTTTGCAAAGGAGGAGCCGTTACCCTGGTCGGCAACATCTCAGCCGAGGTGACTCTGCCGCTGCAGAAAGTGGTGACCCGAGAAATTCGTTTGCAAGGATCCTGCGCGTCCGCGGGGGAATATCCGCAAGCCATGGATCTGTTGGCCAGCGGACGAATCCGGGTCAAGCCGCTAATCACCGCGATCGCGCCGCTGGAGGATGGGCCGCAGTGGTTTGAGCGTCTCTACGCGCGCGAGCCTGACCTGATGAAGGTTGTGCTGGCTCCCGGAATGCGGGAAGACGAGGTCGGGATGAAGAAACAATCATGAACGAACTGTTCGATCTGAGCGGGCGAGTGGCAATCGTTACCGGAGCGAGCCGCGGCCTGGGTCAGCAGATGGCCCGGGCTCTGGCGAAAGCCGGAGCGGATCTGGTCATCACCAGCCGCAATGCGACCCGCTTGGCGGCTTTTGAAGACGAACTGAAAGGCGCCGGCCGGCGCGCTCTTTCGCTCGAACTCGACGTGCGCAATCGGCAAAGCATTCAAGAGATGGCGGCAACGGCTGAAAAGTCCTACGGGCGCCTCGATATTCTGGTCAACAATGCCGGATGCAATGTCCGCAAACCCGCGCTCGACGTGACCTGGGACGACTGGAATCTGATTCTCGATACCAATCTCCGGGGCAGTTTTTTCGTGGCACAGGAAGTCGCGCGCCGCATGATCCCGCGAGGCTATGGGCGGATCATCAATATCGGCTCTGTTACCAGCGTTGCCGGGTACGCGGGCCTGGCTCCTTACGGCGCAAGCCGCGGCGGCATCAAGCAGATGACCATGAGTCTCGCCGATGACTGGGGCCGGCACGGCGTCACCGTGAATTGCCTTGCCCCTGGCTGGTTCTGCACGGAGCAGAACAAAGTGCTGTATGAGAACAAAGAATGGCTGGAGTATCTGCGCGATCGCATCCCCGTCAAGCGGCCGGGTGAACTGCGCGATCTCGATGCCGCGGTAGTTTTTTTGGCGGCCGAGTCCAGCCGGTATATTACCGGGCAAACACTTTTGGTCGACGGCGGAATCTCCACCGGCGCTACGCGCGCGATGGTCGAACGCCGCTGATTATTGAAAGAGGCCTCTCAGCTTCGTCGCCTGCGAATGCAAGTTCCTTACGCCGACTCCGGGACTGCGGGAGCAATCTCGAAATCAACGTGTCGCTTGCCGAGAACCGGATGGGTCGCGGTCAGCCGCACTGTTCCTGCTTCCTCTTTCGCCCGCAGCCACACCGCACCGGTTCCACCCACCAGGGCGAAGGGATTGTCGCCAATCAGATAAGCAGGGCCTTCCACGTCCAGAGCGATCGCATCATTAGCGAGAGAGCGTATGGCTCCGAACTCGTCGGTTACGCGCAGGACTACGCGGGTCGTGTCGGCGCCGTCAGCGATGAGCCTGGTGTCGTCCGGAGCGACCACAAACTGCTGATCGATTCCCCTGCCCGAATATTTCCTGGCGATCACCTGCTTGCCCTGAATGTAGCCCTCAATCCGCAAGTCTCCCCAGCCGTTGCGAAAGGGTTGCACGTGAAGCACAAACGGGGGATGAGGAAGATTTCCAAATTCGGCGAGGTCGGGATCCATCTCGGCGATCAGCTTGTCATCGATATAAAACTTGAGATGGTCGCAATTGGAGCAAATCACGGCCGTACTGAAACCGACAGATTCATCCCCGCGCGCCCAGCGGAAAGCCGGCTCCAGAACCACTTCGTCCGCCGGATCGCACTGCGATTTGTAGAAACCGGCCGCGGGCTTGGGCTCGCGGAAAATGTCGGCCACGCCGTGGTAACAGATGCGATCGCCGGAGCCGAAATCGGAATGCGTGTTGTAGTCGAAGGCGCACCAGCCAATGCCGCCTGCGTATTGTGGATTCGAAGCCAGCTGGTTATGAATGCGCGCGTGGCGCAGCGTGTGCTCGGTGAGGCGCTCGGTATTGTCGAACGATTTCGTGGGATAGGTGTGCCCAACGAATTCCGTGTTCAAGTACCGAGGATGGTTCGGCGGCCTCAGCGGGAAGCCGAAGTCGTTCATGGTAAACACGTCTTCCAGAAACTCCGAATTGTAATTGTTGCGTATGCCGCCGGTCTGGCGCGTGGGATCGAGCTGGTGAGCCACTGCATTGGTGCGAGTGTAGAAGTCGTGGTCATCTCGCGATTCGTTGATGCGAACTCCCCACAGGATGATCGAAGGATGGTTCCAGTCGCGGCGAATCATGCGGCGAACATTGTCGACGGAAAGGTCCTTCCAGGCCGCGTCTCCGATATGCTGCCAGCCGGGAATTTCTTCCAGAACCAGCAGGCCCAGTTCGTCGCATGCGTCGAGAAAATGACGCGACTGCGGGTAGTGCGAGGTGCGCACGATGTTGCATTTGAAGTTCTCGCGAAGAATCTGCGCATCGCGCCGCTGCACGCGTCCGGGCATAGCTTGACCGACAAAGGGAAATGTTTGATGGCGATCCAGACCGCGCAGCTTCACGACTTTTCCATTCAGCTCGAAACCATGCTCGGTAAACCATGCCTCCCGAAAACCAAAAGTGCGCGAATCCTCATCGATTACCTGCGAACCGTTCAAGAGCCGAACCCTAACGGAATATAGCTTTGGCCGAGCGAGATCCCAGAGTTCGATGGGGCCGGGTTTTTCCAGACGCACAGTGTGCGAGACCGGGGCTTCGTCGGCCGTCGCTTCCCCAATTTTTTCCGTGCCCGAGGCTAACACCCGGTCTCCGTCACGCAGGGTCACTTCCAGGGCCAGGGATGCACGCGACGCTTCCAGATGCTGCAAGAAGCACTCGACTTCCAGCTTCGGATTGGCCGTGAGCACGTCTTTCGGCTGGGCGAAAATGTTTTCGATGAAATTGGCGGGAACGATGCGAAGCGAAACTTCGCGGTAGATTCCGCCGAAGGTGAGATAGTCGATCTCGTGCCCAAACGGAGGAATATCCGCCCGCTCGGTGGAATCGACCTCGACCGCCAGGACGTTCTCTCCTTGAAAATCGATGTGCGGCGTCAGATCAAAAGAAAAAGGTGTGTATCCTCCTTTATATTCTCCGACTCGAATCCCGTTGAGCCAGACGGTGGAAGCGGTCATCACGCCTTCGAAATCGACGAACACGCGGCGGCCTCGCGCTTGTGGCGGAAGCTTGAATCGCCGGCGATAGATCGAGACGAACTCGTAATCCTTATCGTCAAAGCTGTGCCACGGCAATAGGATGTTGGCGTGAGGAATGACTACGCGATCGAACGCGGAGTCGTCGAAGTCTTTCGCGCGAGCCTCCGGCGTCACGGAGCGGCTGAATCGCCAGTTGCGGTTGATCGGAAGAATCAGCCGGCCGGCCGACTGCTTTTCAGATGAATCTGATTTCGGTGAGCCCGAAGTCCGCGCCCACGCGCTTTCCGCCACCATTCCGGCAACCAGTGTTCCGGCTTGCTTGATGAAGTCCCGTCTTTGCATGTTGGTCAGCCGAGATGCGAGATGAGCCCCGCTTCCTTTCACCGCGCATGTTTGGCCAGGATCAGTGGAGAGTTGCGCGCTACCCCAAACCGGCTGATTCTAAACCAATCCATCTCGCGGTCTCCTCCACCAAAAGTATGACTGATCGGCCGCGGACGTATGATTGAATTCCAAGGGTTGCCCTCGGTCGCCGCCGGCGACGAGGCGTCTGACCACAGGTGAGCGATGAATCGACGAAGGTTTACTCAAACGCTGGCGGCAAGCGTGGGCGCTTGCGGCCTCATTCAGGGCTCCGAATTATTCCAGTCGCACGCTTCAGTGGTATCAGACGCGGCTTCGGGCGCGCCTTTCAAGGTGTCGATCATGCTGTGGACGGTTTTCACCGATCTGCCGTTCGAGCAGCGCCTGGAAAAAGTCGCAGAAGCCGGATATCGCAATGTGGAGTTGGTCGGTGAATACGAGAAGTGGACACAATCCGATTTCTATCGCGCGAACACAGCGCGCAAGGCACTCGGCATTACATTCGACTGCACGGCCGGGCTGAAACACGGCATCAGCGTTCCGGATCATCGCGAGCCGCTGCTCGCCGAACTACGGAGCGTGTTGCCGATCATGGAACAGCTGGAGTGCCCGAGCATCATCTTGCTTTCGGGCAACCGTATCGCCGGAATGCCCCGCGAAGCGCAGCATCAGACCTGCATCGACACTCTGAAGGCGGCCGCGGAAGTCGTGGAAGGCAAAACCATCAACGGACAACCGCTGCGGTTGCTGCTTGAAACTATCGATCCCGAGGAAAATCCGCAATACTTTTTGACCCAAGTTCGCGAAGCCCTTGACGTCGTGCAGGCGGTCGGACATCCGCAGGTGCAATTGCTCTACGATTTCTACCACGAGCAAATTGCCGCCGGGAATCTGATCGCAACGCTGGAGAAAAGCGTTCCACATCTTGGCTTGGTGCACATTGCCGACGTTCCCGGACGTCACGAACCCGGCACGGGCGAGATCAACTATGAAAACATTTTCCGCAAACTGGCTCAGCTGAACTACAGCGGAGTGGTCGCCATGGAATTTCATCCCAGCGGCGATCCGGTCCCGCAGTTGCGAGCCGCGCGGGAGTTGGCTTTGCGGGCTGGCGCAGAAGTTTCCCGCAAGCAGGGTGTGACCAAATGATCGGCGCGCGCGAGTTCGTAGAGATGCCAAAAGGGGTCAGAATGCGCAGCGAATACGTGCGCCGGGCGATCCTGCTGTTCGTCATAATTTCCATTCTTCAGTGCGCCGCTTTTCCTCAGAGCCAACCAGTTCTTCTCTGGCCGGATGGCGCACCTGGTTCGGAAGGCAAACCGGCCAACGAAACCGTTCGGGTCAATGAAGACGGCGAACACATTGTCTCCGGCGTTCACCGCCCTTCGATCACGCCTTATCTTCCTTCCCCGGGCAATGCCACCGGAGCCGCTGTGATCGTCGTTCCCGGTGGAGGACACCGCGAACTCTGGATGGACCACGAAGGCTATGCGGTGGCCAAGTGGTTGAGCGACCGGGGTGTGGCCGCTTTTGTTTTGAAATATCGATTGGCGCGCGAGAACGGTTCAACCTACACGATCGAGGGAACCGAACTAGGAGACCTCAAGCGCGCCATCCGCATGGTACGAAGCCGCGCGTCGGAATGGGGCATAAATAAGGAGCGCATCGGCGCGATAGGCTTCTCTGCCGGAGGCGAGTTGGTGTCGCTTGCCAGCACCCGTTATGACTCGGGCACGCCCGGCGCTACTGATCCGGTTGAGCGCGAGAGTTCCAGGCCTGCCTTTCAGGCCCTCATGTACCCAGGAGCGACGCACGATGAAAGTTTTTCCAAGGACACGCCGCCGGCGTTTCTGGTCTGCGGAGAAGATGACCGGCCGGATATATCGCAGGGGCTTGCCGAATTGTACCTGGCCCTCAAACGCGCAGGCGTCTCAGCGGAGCTTCACATCTTCGCCCGGACGGGACACGGATTCGGTCTGCGAGCGCGTAACCGGCCTCCTGTATCCGAATGGCCGCAACTCTTCGTTGATTGGCTGGATGTGCAGGGATTCTTGAAACGCTGATTTTTGCAATGCCAGGATCCGCCCACCCAGATGGCTCTTGAGCCTGAAGGGATGGCATCTCGCGACACGCAGCTCCAAGACCGGCTCCGGAGTTCCGGTGTCACTTCTCCGAGTCGCGGATTAGGACGACGTCCGATTCCCGGTGCCCGCGGATGATGGCGAGTCGCTTGCCGTCAAATGAGTAATCGAAGTCGCGAATAAATTCCGATTTGAAGTCGGTGAGTTGTCTGCCCGGTGATCCGTCAAGAGTCTGCAGCCAGAGATTGTCGGTCTGCCCGTTGCGGACGGGGTAGATGATGCCCTTGCCGTCGCGCGTGAACAGGATCGGACCATCGCCGAACATCGGAGCGTACTCGGCGCGGGGCCGTTCAAAATCGAGGATGCGGATCGGCTGGCTGAAATCCGGAGACAGCAGCCCCAGCTTTTCCTTCGTGTCTCCGTCCCCGCGGTGGGTGACCATCGCCACCAGCTTTCCGTCGGGAGAGACTGTGGTGCGACTGAAGTCAGGGTAGCCAGGGAATTGCTGCGAAGCGCCGCCGTCCAGAGAAACTTTGCTGAGCTTTGAGTCCGCGTCCTCGTAGAACACACTCTTGGAGTCGGCCGAGCAAGTCGGGCTAAAGTCGAACTTCCCGCTGGTGAGTTCCTTCACGTTTCCGCCGTCAGCATCCGCCCGGTAGATGTGAGCCTCAATCTTGGTTGACGCCAGGGCCATGAAGACGAGGTGCCCGTCGGGGCAGGAATGGGCGTATCCAGGGAAACGAGTCTGCGAAAGTAAGGGAGTTCTCGCGCCAGAGTCGGGATTGAGCAGAGTGACGCCGGTGTTGGCTACAGACACCAGCAGCTGACCATCACGGGTCCAGCCGACTTCGTAGCTCGGCGAACCCTCCATGGGCAATTGCCGGGCCTGCGTGCTGTTGTCTCCGGCGGGCATCACGTAGGCATTGTTGTGCGTCAGCCTCTCCACTGCCGCCACCGTGTGGCCATCGGCGGCCAGGCTGAGATCGACATAAGAGTTGGTGTCGCGCGTCACGGCAGATACCTTGCCGGAGGGATAAGCCACATGAACGATTTGAGTCTGACTGGAAAACACGGGCACGGCCAAGGCCAGCAGCCCACTGCCATCGGGGAGCCAGACCAGCTTCGAAAAATACAGGTCCTTCGAAATCAGGAAGTCTTTGCGCTTCCCGGTTTCTGCATCGAACGCGGTCATTCCGCCCAGCGCATCACCCGGCAGCGAAAGCGGCATCACAATGACCTTGCCGTCCGGAGACCACGCCACATCAGGCTGCTCTTCATTCAACGGCCCGGTGACGATGGTTTTTTCGTCAGTTCCCTCGGCCGATCGAATGATGATTCGGTACTCGCCGACTTTCGGGTTGTTTGCCAGCAGGTATGCGAATCTCTTGGCGTCGGGCGAGAACGTGATGTTGGAATCGATATCGGTGACCAGTTTCTCCGGCGTTCCGCCCAGCACGGGAGCGCGGTACAGGAATTTCAGCGAATGGCTCCCCGGCTCCGTGCGCAAGAAATACAAATAATTGCCGTCGGGCGAAAAACGCAGTCCGACATAGCCGAACGGTCCCGGAGCCACCACCTGGGTATTGCTGTCGGTGGGGATGTTCTGCAGCCACAGGCTCTGCTCGCCGCCATCATCCATCACGTTGAGCAGATACTTCCCGTCGGGCGAGATGGCGACCAGCGTGGCTTTGCCGCTCTGGGTCGCTTTGCTGACGGAAAAATTCTGAAAAGGGGCCGGCCGCGCGCGCGACAGGAAGGCATAAATCCCGTAGGCGGCCGCGGCGACCAGCAGAAGGGAAACCACGCTGCCGATGCCGAATCCCAGCTTGTGCTGCCTGGCCACTGTGACCACGGCGGAACTGCCGGAGGCGTGAGCCGGCTGGGCAACTGACGCCGCCCCCGAACTTTCCGCCTGGGCAGGAGGCGCGGTAATCTGGCGGCTGGAATCGGTATCCCGCTTTAGCCTTTGCAGGTCCGTGCGCATCTCGGAGGCATGCTGGTAGCGCAGTCCCCGGTCCTTCTCCAGCGCCTTGTTGATGATGTCTTCCAGCCTGGGCGGCAGGTCCGGGTTCAGTCGGATGGCCGGGGCTGGAGCGCGGTTCAAAATCGCCTCGAAGATCGTCGCCGAGCTCTCACCCCGGAAAGGCAGAGTCCCAGTCGCCATTTCGTAGAGAACCGCGCCGAAGGAAAAAAGATCGGTGCGCGGATCGAGTTCTTTTCCTTTAGCTTGCTCCGGCGACATGTAGGAAATGGTTCCCACAGCCATTCCCGGACTGGTGAGCTGCTGTTCGTCGATTGCCCGCGTTGCAGTGTTTTCCTGGGCGATCTGGCTGGAAGAAGGAGCCGCGAGCGTGACCTTGGCCAATCCGAAGTCCAGAATTTTGGCGTGCCCGCGGTCGGTGACGAACAGGTTCGCGGGTTTAATGTCCCGGTGGACGATGCCTTTTGCGTGCGCCGCATCGAGCGCATCGGCGATTTCGATGGCCAGCGAGAGAATCTCCCCGGTTTCCATGGGACGGCCGGCGATGCGATGCTTCAGGGTCACACCGTCGAGAAACTCCATGGCAATGAACGCCTGGCCGTCCTGCTCTCCGATATCGTGAATGGTGCAGATGTTGGGATGGTTCAGAGCCGATGCGGCCTGAGCCTCGCGCTGAAAACGGCTGAGGGCCTGCGGGTCGCGCGCCACATCGTCCGGCAGGAATTTGAGGGCAACGAAACGGTGAAGCCGCGTGTCCTCGGCCTTATAGACCACGCCCATGCCGCCGCCGCCGAGTTTCTCGATGACCCGATAGTGAGAAATGGTTTGGCCGATCATGTTTGGCCGAGCCTGTTTGGCCGAGTCCGCTTGGCCGAGCCTGTTTAGTCGACCGTGCTCGGTCGTCATCCCAGAAAACCAGCTTGCGGGACGCTTCATCTTACGGGCGCGGCATCCACGAGTCAACGAATGACGATTCGAGGTAGTGGGCTGTTTAGGTGAGGTAGTGGGTTGTTTAGGTTATGTTCAGCGCCGAAGGAAAAATGTGGCTACGCGGCTTGACCTGGGGTCAGGGCTACGGGTGGGTCTTGGGTCCTGGTCCAGGTGTAGCGCATGCGGTGGATGACGGTGATGGTGCTTAGGACGGCGATCACCCAGAGGACTGGGGCCATGCGGTTGAAGAGGGCGCCGAGGATTACGAGGACTAAGCGTTCGGGGCGTTCCATGAATCCTACGCGGCAGGAACCGATCAGGCTTTCGGCGCGGGCGCGAGTGTAGCTGACCATGATGGCGCTAACCATGACGAAGGCGGCGAGGACGACGTAGAAGAAGCGTCCGCCGCGGGCGTAGAAAACTAACAATCCGAGAAACTGGCTGGCGTCGGAATAGCGGTCGACGACGGAATCAAAAAATGCTCCAAAGCGGGTGACGCGGTTGGTGGCGCGGGCGACCTGTCCGTCGACCAGATCGAAGAAGCCGGAGAAGATGATGACCAGGCCGGCATAGATGAACAGGCGCTTCTGGTTGTTGGCGTTGGCCGAGCCGAACAGGATTGCCGCCCAGGTGTTGACCACCAGTCCCATGAAGGTGAGAACGTTGGGATTGATGCGAGAGAGGGCGAGCCAGCGCACGATGGTGTCGAGGAGGACTCCGCAGGCGCGTCCGAAGGCGGAGGTCCAGGACGGGGCCATTCTAGAGGGCCTCCGGCGCTGGTCTGCGATTTAGAGCGCAGGCGATCCAGGCGAAAGTCCCCGCTTCTCGCGCAAAGGGCGCGGGAGACATGGGGCACCCAGTGCTGGGCGTTTCCGCTCTATGGGAAATCCCCACTCTAGCCGCAAAGAACGCGGCTAGAATGGGGCACCCGGCTGCGTTTTTGCCCAGGGACATTAGGCGCCCGCCTCTTTCGGTTCGTCGGCTTGCAGTTCGTCGTGGATGGTGCTGAGCTTCAGGATTTCCAGTTCGCGCTTGCCATTGGGGGAGACCACGATGACTTCGTCTCCAACTTTTTTGTTAAGCAGAGCGCGGCCGATGGGGGAACTGGTGGAGATTTTCCCCGTAGCGACGTCGGATTCTTCGCTGGTCACCAGCTTGTATTCCATCTCTTCGTTCTTGGTATTGTCGAAAACTTTGACGGTCGAGCCCAGGCCGACGCGGTCGTGCGGGATGTTATCCATGTTGACCATGGACAGGTCGGCGAGGCGCTTGCCGAGCTGGCGGACGCGCGCCTTGACGAATTCCTGGCGCTGCTTGGCCATGTGATATTCGGCGTTCTCGCTGAGGTCACCGAGCGCGGCGGCTTTCTTGATCTCTTTGGGAAGTTCGTGGATCAACTCGTGTTCGAGCGCGTTGATCTCTTCCTGCAGTTTGCGCTTGATCAGTTCTGTCATGGTTTATTACAGCCGGATTACATAGGGCCGGATCGCGATAAGGCTATGCAAGATTATAACCCTTCGGCGATGCGGCGGCTCGTCCGACAAGGCGAGCGGGTCCAGCGCGGGAATGAAGGTCGAAAGATTACTCACGTAATCTCCGGGACGTATTTTCCATCCAAGCCTGAATTTGTGACGACTACGATGCGATTATGCGCACTGGATCGTCTCGAGTTTCTGCCATCAAAAGTCCTGTCTTTGGTCCTTTCTTTTTGGCGATTTTGACGCTGGCCGGGATGATTGTTCTGGCTGGCGCTTACCCGGCAAGCCGGGTGCGGGGAGCGGCGGCATCGGCTCCTCGCGTCACGGAAATCAAGCAGGTCACGCATGATGGCTACGACAAGACCGGCTTGGTTGCGGGTAATTCCCAGGTTTACGTTACGGAATTGTCGGCGGCGAATCGGGTGATTGCCAAGGTGAGTGTGCGGAGTTCGATCCGGACGCTGGTCTCGAGCGCAGCCGCAAAGAGTTCGTTCAGCAATCTGCAGGCGCTTGATCTCTCGTCAGATCACACCAGGCTGCTGGTGTCGTCGAAGCGGGCAGGGTCGGGAGACAGCGAGTTTTGGATTCTGCCGGCAGCGGGAGGGACTCCGGTTCGAGTGGGCAACCTGACCGGACGGGACGCGAGCTGGTCCGCGGACGGCACAGAGTTGGTCTACTCGAAAGGGTCGGCTCTCTATGTGGCGAGCGGCGCCGGTGCGCAGCCGCACGAGGTCTATGGCGCGACGGGAGCGGTGTTTGCACCGCGTTTCTCGCCGGACGGGCGGCAGATTCGATTCACGGTGAGCAACGCGGAACAGAACACGACGGCGTTGTGGGAAGTGGGGCGTGACGGATCGAATGCTCATGAATTGCTGGGCCAGTGGCGGTACAAGTCGACGGCGTGCTGCGGCAATTGGACGGTGGATGGACGCTACTACATTTTTCAAGCCGGCCAGACGGTTCCGAATACGGCTCTTGTGGTGAATTCGCTTTGGGCGTTGTCGGGCTCGGGCACAGATGCACATGAGGAACCGGTTGCGCTGACCAGCGGGCCGACGTCATTTGGCAATCCGTCGCCGTCGCGCGGGAGCGAAAACATCTGGGCGATCGGGGTTCAGCCCAAGGTGGAAGTGGTGAAGTACGAGGCAGGGAAGAAGAAATATGTCCCGGTGATTGCGGGGCTGTCGGCGACGGATCTGGAATACTCGGCCGACGGCAAATGGGTGGCGTATGTGGCGATTCCGCAGGGCACGCTGTGGCGGGCGCGGGCCGACGGCACGGACCGGTTGCAGTTGACTTCGGCGCCGGAGCGGGCGGCCCTGCCGCGCTGGTCGCCGGACGGGAAACAGATCGCGTATGCCAGCATGAAGCCGGTGGAGTCTTCTTCTTCCGCTGGGGAATCCTGGAAGCTCTATCTGGTGTCGGCGGGCGGTGGAGATCCGCAAAGGGTTTTGGCAGGAGATGGCAGCCAGATCGATGCCAACTGGTCAGCCGACGGCGCGAAGCTGATGTTTGGGGATTTCGCGCACGATTCCGGAGGGTTGAACATCCGTATTCTCGATGTTAAGAACCACGCGACCGTGACGGTTCCCGGATCCACCGGACTATTCAGCCCACGCTGGTCGCCGGATGGGCGTTACATTGCGGCGCTTTCGCCGGATAACACGGCGCTGATGCTGTTTGATTTTGAGAGTCAGAAGTGGACGAAGTGGATTATTTCGGCGGGCGCGGTGAATTATCCGCTGTGGTCGGCGGACAGCCAGTATCTCTACTTCGACGATCTGGTGGACGGGGCGGAAGCGATCCGCAGGGTGAAGGTCGGCGGTAGTAAAGCGGAGCTGGTGTTCGAATTGCCGAGCGTCGAACGCTATTCCGGAGCGCTGGGCCTGTGGAGCGGGCGGGCGGCGGATGGGTCCTGGATGTTCGTTCGCGACCGCAGCACGCAAGAGGTTTATCAGTTACGTCTGCAACTGCCGTAAGCGGATTGCGAGGGGTGCAAGCTATGCAGAAATCGGGAAGGGCGATCTACCAGTCGGGCGGTTGGAGCCGGCTTTTGCTGGCCTTCAGTCTGATTCTGGCCTGGGGCAGTTTCGGCGCTGCGCCGACGAGGGCCCAGACGTACGAGCAGAGCGGCGGAGAAGAACGCAAAGTGGTGACGCGAGTGGATGCCGAATATCCGGACGCGCTGAAGCGGCTTTACATTGGGGGAGTGGTCCGGGTGGAAGTTGTGGTTGCGCCGAACGGAACGGTGAAGAGTACCAAGCTGCTGGGCGGAAGCCCGATTCTGGGCCAGTCCACGATGAAGGCGATCAAACAGTGGAGATATGCTCCGGCAGCCGCCGAGCAGGCGCTGACCGTGAAGGTGGAGTTCGATCCCCACCGGTGAAGGAGCCAGGTTTCAAGGTTTCATAGCTTCAAGAAATCCGCGCGGGAGCGGGGAGCCCACCTTGAAACTCTGAAACTTGGATTTAGGCCTGGAATTCCGAAGCTTCAGGGAAGCGGAGTTTACATTTGGAGAGAGCCAAGCTGAGGAGTTCCTCGACCTTGGCTTCTTCGCAGTTGCGGGCCATGGCCAGTTCGCTCACCAGCAGGAAGCGGGCGCGTTCCAGCATCTTCTTTTCCCGAAACGAAAGCGGCTTGGCCGCGTGGAGGGCGATCAGGCTCTTGAGGACTCCGGCGACTTCGAGCAGCGATCCGGTGCGCATGCGGTCGGAGTTTTCCTTAAAGCGGTCTTTCCAGTCGCCGTTGCCGCCGTTCTCGCTAAGCGATAGAAAATCCAGCACTTTCTGAATTTCCCCGTTGCGAACCACGCGCCGCATGCCGACGCTGCCGGCGTTCTGGCAGGGCACCATGACCTTCAGGCTGCTGGCCTTGATGTGCAACAGATAGAAGCGCTCAACGCTGGCACCCACCGAACGGCTGCCGATCTGTTCAATGACACCTACGCCGTGGTTGGGATAGACAACCTTATCGCCGATGTGGAAATTCAAGTCGGTACCGCTCATAAAAGGCACCCTGGGAGGTAGGGTTCGTGGGGAAAAACGACTGTCGATCCTATAAATATGCTACTCCTCAAATGGGACGAAAGCAAGAAGGCGAGGGTGGGGGTCGGCATTGCCGGGCACTTATAATCGAGCGGTGGAATCTGAGGGAATAGTGTCGGCAGGACGCGTTCTGGGGCTGGATGTGGGATCGCGGAGGATTGGAGTCGCGGTGTCGGATCCTCTGGGGATTACGGCGCAGGGGTTGGAAACGCTGCAGCGGCGAAATAAAAAGTACGACTTCGCGCAGTTGGCGCGGGTGATTCGCGAGTATGAGGTGAAAGAAATTGTGGTCGGGCTGCCTCTGCGCATGAGCGGGGCGGAGGGCATTCAGGCGGACAAAATGCAGGGTTTCGCCGAGGAGTTAAGGAAGAGATTCAAGTTGCCGGTTCATCTTTGGGATGAGCGGCTGACGTCGGCCGAGGCGAACCGGTTGTTGCGCGAAACCGATTTGTCGATCGAGAAGCGCGGCCAGGCGGTCGACCGGATGGCGGCGGTGCTGATTCTGCAGGGCTGGATGGAGTCGCGGGGACGGCTGTAGTAATCGGGCCTTGTATTCCTCTTGTCTCAGGAATGCCGGAGTGAATTTTCTTGCATCATCATTCTCATCTTCATCGGCGCCCTTTCATCGGCACCCTCGTTGTCATCCGCAATCATTCTGGTGCCTTTTGTGCAACTTCTGATTCCACTTGACGTTATAAGAAGAATCTTTAAGCTTCCTTACTTCTCTGCGGCGCGTCACTTGCAGGGAGGAGGCATCTAACCACTGCGATTTGTTGGTTTACGATTGTTTGTCGACAAGGATTGAGTTCTGCAAGAGCGATGCGAATGACCCAACAACCAGTTCGTGCGAACACTCCGGCATCCGGTGCAGGCTTTGTTTCCCGAGAAATTGCCGGCACGGCTTCACGCCCCTCCCTGTTTCTCGGAATCCCTTTTTTGGGAATTTCTTTTTTGGGAATCTCTTGCTTGGCAATCATGGCGCTGATGCTTCAGGGATGCTCGCGAAAGCCGGCTCCGCCGCCCGACGGCGCGGCCCTTTTCGGACAAAAATGCTCGAGCTGCCATGCTCCCGACAATGACATGCGCGCTCCCGCGCCCGAAGCGCTGCACCAGATGAGCAAAGCCGCGATTCTGGCCGCGCTCAAAACCGGACGCATGAAGTGGGAAGGCAAACTGCTCTCGGACGCGAAAAAGAATGCGATTGCCGAGTACCTGGCTGCGCCTGCCGCCCCAGCTTCGACCGTGGCGACTGCCTTTTGCGCGCGCGATCTCGATCCGCCGGCCAATCCGCCCCGGTGGGAAGGCTGGGGAGGCGACCTGCGCAACCGGCGCTATCAAACGACGGTCGCTGCCGGGCTGACGCGCGAGCAGGTGGGAAATCTGAAACTGAAATGGGCCTTCGCCTTTCCGGGCGCAGCCGCTACCTATGGACAGCCTACGGCCGTTGCGGGGCGGCTTTATGTGGGCAGCGAAGACGGGACGGTCTATGCGCTCGACGCAGCGACCGGCTGCGAGTGGTGGACGTTTAAGGCCGCAGCCACGGTGAAGACCGCAATTTCGATCGGCGAAAAAGGGAAGACCGCATTCTTCGGCGACACCAGCGGAATCATTTATGCCGTCAGAGCCGCCGATGGGACGCTGCTGTGGAAGGTGCATCCCGACTCTCATCCCGCCGCGCGCATTACCGGATCGCCGCTGCTGGTCGGAAACCGGCTCTACGTTCCGGTTTCGTCGGGCGAGGAGGGTGCGTCGGCGGACCCTGATTATCCTTGCTGCACATTTCGCGGCAACGTGGTCGCGCTGGATACCGCAACAGGTAAGGAAATCTGGAAGGCTTACATGATCGAAGAAGCTCCCAGGCCCACGCGCAAGAGCGCGTCGGGCGTGCAGTATTGGGGGCCCTCCGGCGCGGCGGTATGGTCGCCTCCCACGGCGGACTTGAAGCGGCACACGCTTTACATCACCACGGGAAATAACTATTCGAGTCCCGCCACCCGCTACTCGGACGCGGTCGTAGCGATCTCCATGGAGACGGGCAAGAGGCTGTGGGCGCGCCAGTTCACGCCTCGCGATGTGTGGAACAGCGGCTGTGTGGCGGAAAAGAAGGATAACTGCCCGGAGCAGCGCGGCGATGACTACGATTTCGGCGCTCCTCCCATCCTGCAATCGATGGGTGACGGGCGCGATGTGCTGGTGCTGGCGCAGAAGTCGGGTATGGTTTACGCGCTCGATCCCGACGCGGGCGGCAGGATGCTCTGGAAGACGCGCATCGGCAAGGGTGGTCCGCTGGGCGGCATCGAGTGGGGCGGAGCCGCGGACCATCGTTATGTCTACCTCCCGCTGTCGGATTTCGATTTCGACAATCCCCTGGCCGGTGGCGGCATGTTTGCGCTCGACTTGCGCACCGGGAAACCGGTCTGGCATGTGGATCCTGTCAAACCGGCGTGTCTGGGCCAGTTCGGCTGCAGCGCCGCGCAGATGGCGCCGCCGACGGCGATTCCGGGAGTCATCTTTGCCGGATCGCTCGACGGCCACCTGCGCGCTTACGACGCCCGCAACGGCAACGTCCTGTGGGATTTCAACACGGCGCAGCCATATCACACGACCAATGGCGTCCGCGGCCATGGCGGCTCGCTCAACGGAGCAGGCCCCGCCATTGTGGGTGGCGTTCTATACGTCAACACCGGCTACACCAATGCCATGGACGGCAATGTGCTGCTGGCCTTCGCGGTTGACCCGAAGTAAGAATGCGCAGCTTGGCTCCGGCCTTATTTGCCGCGCATGGCGCGACGGTAGGCGGCTACGTTTTGGTTGTGCTCTTCGAGGCTGTGGGCGAAGCGGTGATGGCCCTGGGCGTCGGCGACGAAATAATAATAGTCGCTCTGCGCGGGGTGCATGGCGGCTTCGAGGGAACTGCGTCCGGGGTTGCCGATGGGGCCGGGCGGCAGGCCGCGATTGCGGTAGGTATTGTAGGGAGAATCGACGCGCATGTCGTCGTGGTGCAGGGCTCCCGTGTAGGTTCCGGCCAGAAGCTCGGCGTAGATGATGCTGGGGTCGGCGTCGAGCGCAATTTTCTTGTTGAGGCGGTTGTAGTAAACGCTGGCGACTAGCGGCCGTTCTTCGGGGACGGCTGTTTCTTTTTCGACGATCGAGGCCATGATGACCGTTCGTTCCAGCGGAGTGGGATCATCCGATGCTTCCGGCGTAACCTCACTTGGAGCACAGCCGTTGGAGGCCCTTGGTTCGCTCGGCTGCCCTATCGTCAGGATCGCCCTGCGGTCCAATCCAATCCGTTCCGCCTCGTCCCGAAAATGGCAGACCATCACGCCGGCCATCTGTCTCATGGTCATCATTCGCGTGAATTCGTAGGTGTCGGGGAAAAGGTAGCCTTCCAGGGATTTTGCATGAGGGGCCATGTCGGCGATCATGTTCGTATCGGTCTCAGCCTCTTTCACAAAGTCGGCGGCGGGGCCGAGGCCCGCGGCTTCGATGGCGCGGGCAATGTCGAACATGGTGTAGCCTTCGGGGATCACGACGGTGTGGAAATAAACATCGCCGCGCCCGAGGCGGCGCTGTATATCAATGATGTTGGCGGGCTTGTCGAAAAGATATTCTCCGGCTTTGAGCGAGCGTTTGTGGTGAAAGTAATGCCAGAGCACGAAGGCTTCTTCGCTGCGGATCAGGCCCGCGCCTTTGAGTTCGGCGGCAATGCGGCGGGTGGAGTATCCCGGATGCAGCAGCACGAAAGTCTGGCCGGAAGGCTCGACAGGCGTGAGGACGGCCCAGGCGAACCATCCCCCAGCGGCGGCGAGAGCAACGAGTGTGAGCCAGATGAGTCTTTTCACGTTATGTCTTCATTTCGCAGCGGTTCACGAATAAAGCCGTTTACTGTGTGCGGTTTCTACGCCCTCACAACCCCCGCTTTTCGCGCACAAACCGCGCGAGAAATGGGGCACGCGGACCCTGTGCATCGAGCGGCAGAACGTCTTCAGTTTAGATGACGGGAGAACGGAGAGCAGCTGACGATGGTGTGGCCGACTATCGTAAGTAACTGATTCGCCTCATGATCCACCGAAGGAAGGGAGAATGCGACCGAGGTGAAGCAGTTCGAAAACTGTCCCACTCAAGTTCTGCAACCTCCGCGACGCGATATACTCAAATGCGATAGAGGCATTTTATATTGATGAGACGTAGCTCGGGATTTTGGGTCGCTGTTTTACTTCTGGCGGTATTCCCCACAACCGGCTGTTTGTTCCGCACGCGCCCGGTTGAAGACCAATATTCAAAAGCTCCACTCAAAGAAGCGTCGCAGCAACAACTGATCGACCTGGTCAATCAACAGTCGCAGACCATCCAGTCGCTGAAGGCGACGGTCGATATCGACACTTCGGCCGGAGGCATGAAGAAGGGGCAGGTCACCGATTACAAAGAAATTCGTGGGTACGTTTTAGCGCGGAAGCCGGACTGGCTGCGCATGATTGGGCTGATGCCGATCGTGCGCAACACGGCGTTCGATGTAGTCAGCGAGGGGCAGGACTTCAAGTTATGGATTCCGCCCAAGAACCGCTTCGTGGTGGGCAGCAATCAGGTGCCGGTGCAAAACTCCGACCAGCCGATTGAGAACATTCGTCCGCAGAACATTTACGAGGCGTTGCTGATTCCACCCATCAATCCGGATACGACGGTCGAGATCGCGGTGCGGGAGAACGGCTACGAGATTCTGCATGACGCGAAAGGGCGCCGGGTTTTGCAGGACGATTACGAGCTCATTGTCATCCACAAGTATGACGGCGGCTGGCGGCTCTCGCGCAAGATCGTTTTCGGGCGCGTCGATCTGAAACCGCACCGGCAGTACGTCTACAACGAAGATGCCAATATCGCCACCGATGCGCGTTATGCCGAATATAAGGATTACGATGGAGTGAGCTATCCTTCGCGCATCGAGATCTACCGGCCGGAAGAGGAATACGACATCACCCTGAACATGCTCAAGGTGGAGATTAATACGCCGCTGAAAGACGATCAGTTCGTACTGGAGCAGCCGCCGGGGGCTGAGGTGGTGCATCTGGACCGGCCGCAGTCGAGCCTGGTGGTGCCGGTGGAGTCGAGGCAGTAGGGAGTTCCGAATCTGAAATCAACATCCCCACCTCTGGCAAAATCGGCCAGAAGTGGGGCAGCCGGTTCGTTCAGCGCTCGTAGCTCACGACGCAAAGCTCACAGCTTCTTTTTCCTATGATGAACAAAATGGTGGTTGCCAATCTGGTGCACCGGCCCATCCGGTCGCTGATCAGCGTGATTGCGATTGCGCTCGAAGTCACGTTGATCTTGCTGATTGTGGGGCTGTGCTACGGGATCATGAATGACACGAAGGCTCGCAATGCGGGAATCGGCTTTGATGTGATCGTGCAGCCGCCGGGCTCGTCGTTTCTGGCCGGCATCAGCGGAGCGCCGGTATCGATGAAGGTTGCCGACGTTCTTCGTCGCATGCCGCATGTGAAAGTGGTGAGCCCGATTGTCTGGGAGATAGCGACGGGCGGCGGAATCGAAGTCATCGACGGCATCGACCTCGCGAATTTTCAGGAGTTGGGAGGGCCGTTCCACTATGTGCAGGGAGGACCGT
The DNA here is from genome assembly GCA_035504195.1 of Terriglobales bacterium. Lineage (GTDB taxonomy): Bacteria > Acidobacteriota > Terriglobia > Terriglobales > Acidobacteriaceae > Sulfotelmatobacter. Next base: position 202,861 of record DATJSG010000030.1, on the reverse strand, counting down.
TCCAGGGCCCGAACGATGTGCTGGTCGACGATTTCATCGCGCGGCAAAGACATCTGAAAGTCGGAGACACCACTTCGATCCTGAATCACGCGTTCCGCGTTTGTGGAATCGTCGAGAATGGGCGGGGCGCGCGCAAGTTCGTTCCAATCGGAACGCTGCAGGACCTGATTGGAGCGGAGGGAAAAGCATCCGTCTTCTATTTGAAGCTGGATGACCCGGCCAATACCGAAGCCGTGGTCAACGCGATTAAGAGTCAGCCCGGGATGGAACAATATTCCGTGAGGTCTATGCAGGATTACCTGAGCATGATGACGCCCAGCAATCTGCCGGGTTTCCGCCCCTTTATTGGGGTAGTGATCGGGGTGAGCATCATCATCGGGTTCCTCGTCATCTTTCAGGCGATCTATGCGGCGGTGATGGAGCGTACGCGCGAAATTGGAATTCTGAAGTCGATGGGCGCATCCAAGCTCTACATTGTGAGTCTGGTTCTACGGGAGACGCTGTTGCTGGCCCTCGCCGGGATCATCGTTGGCGTGGTGTTCAGTCTGGCGGCGCGGCTTGGGATTGAACACCGTTGGCCATTGGTGCATATCGACAAGAGTAATGAGTGGATGATCCGGGCGGCGATCGTTGCGATTGTGGGCGCGACAGCGGGCGCGCTGTATCCGGCATATAAGGCGGCGCAGAAGGATCCCATTGACGCGCTGGCCTATGAGTAGGGCATTTCCTCAGGGGCACCGGGGCTGAAGCCCGGATGTTTTTCAGAGCTTGACGCGGCGCTGAAGCGCCGCTCTTCCACGGTGACTCCCGGCCTTTGTCGCGGCTTCTTTATCTCAGCGCGCTAAGGCACAACGGCTGTCCCGGGTGACTTTCTAGCAGCCCACTTCCGTAACTCCGCGTTGACAATTGTTTGCAGAGTCCGGTAAATTAAAGACTTTGGTAGTAGTGTGGTTGCCCGCCTGATGGTCCTGGCGTCCTCGCCGGGGAATCAACGAGCGGTCTTCTTTCGCAGCCTTAATCAATCTGGGAGAGTTTATGTCTACCTATTTCCCCAAACAGGGGGAAATTGTGCGCAAGTGGTACGTCGTGGATGCAGACGGGCAGACGCTCGGGCGCCTGGCTTCGCAGGTGGCGCGCATCCTCATGGGCAAAGAGAATCCGCAGTACACGCCGTTTCTCGATACCGGCGATCATGTGATCGTAATCAACGCGGAGAAGGTTCGCACCACCGGCTTCAAAGCGGAGTCGAAGGTGTACCAGCATTACACGGGATATCCCGGGGGATTGCGGACGGAAGAGTACAAGAAGCGGCTGGTGCGCAAGCCCGAAGCCGTGATTGAAGCGGCGGTGAAGCGCATGCTGCCGAAGAACAAGCTGGCGGCGCACATGCTGTCGAAGCTGAATGTGTACAAGGGCGACAAGCATCCGCACCAGGCGCAGAAGCCGCAGGATTTCAAGCTGGAAGTGCGCGAGTACAAGCCGCGCAAGGTTGCAGTTTCGTAGGCGAGAGTTGATAAGTGGGAGATCCCTCACTGCGCCTGAAGAACGGCTCCGTTCGGGATGACAACGCTTTTGATGGTTTTAAGATTGGGAAATGGGGCTCGCTTCTTGTGATTCAAGCTAGAAGCTAAGAGCTAGGAGCTAAGAGCTAAATGGCAGAGTTGGTTCAATACTACGGAACGGGACGCCGCAAGACGGCGATTGCCCGGGTTTATTTGCGTCCGGGGAGCGGGGATTTCAAGGTCAACGGGCGCGCGTTTGAAGAATATTTTGTGACTCCTGCGCAGAGGTCGGCGGCGAAGTCGCCGCTGGCGTCGTCAGAGACCGCGGCCACGTTCAACGTCATCGCCAATGTATTGGGCGGCGGGGTGCGCGGCCAGGCCGATGCGGTGAAGCTCGGGATTGCCCGCGCCTTGATGCAGTTCAATGCCGAGCTGCGCAAGAAGCTGAAGGCCGAGGGCATGGTCAGCCGCGATTCGCGTGGGAAAGAGCGTAAGAAGTACGGTCAGAAGGGCGCGCGCAAGCGCTTCCAGTTCTCCAAGCGGTAGGCGCCGGCTTCAAGCGGTGGGTTCCGAGGAGATGGAGATCGTTCGCTCCGCCTGAAAAGCGGCTACGCTCAGGATGACAAGATTTTTTGAGTTGGTTTTGATTTGGCTAGAAGCTAGAAGCTGGTTTTCAGGTGTTCAATTCTTCCCGTGCCTTGAGTACGGGGACGGGAATGGCAATCCGGAGCGGTTTGGCGACGCGAAGGATGCAGACTAAAAAAGGAGAAACGTGGCTACTATCACCATGAAAGAGTTGCTCGAAGCGGGCGTCCACTTCGGGCATCAGACCAAGCGCTGGAATCCTAAGATGAAGGAATTCATCTTCGGAGAGCGCAACGGGATCTACATCATCGATCTGCAGAAGACGCTGAAGATGTTCAAAGAAGCGTCGAAGTTCGTGCAGGATCTGGCCAACGACGGCCGCATTGTGCTGTTCGTCGGAACCAAGCGCCAGGCACAGGACGCGATTGCCGAAGAAGCGCAGCGTTGCGGGATGTTCTACATCAACCAGCGCTGGCTGGGCGGGCTGCTCACTAACTGGGTGACAGTACAGAAGTCGGTGAAGCGGCTGAAAGAGCTCGACGAGATGGCCACGGATGGCCGCTACGAGCTGCTGCCCAAGAAAGAAGTCATCAAGCTCGAACGCGAGCGCAAGCATTTGCAGGCCAACCTGGCCGGCATCAAGAATATGACGCGGCTGCCCGACGCGATTTTCGTGATCGACTCGAACAAAGAGCAGATCGCCGTTCGCGAAGCCCGCAAACTGGGCATTCCGGTGGTCGCCGTGGTCGACACCAATTGCGATCCCAGCGAAGTGGATTATGTGATCCCCGGCAACGACGACGCGCTGCGGGCGATTCGCCTGTTTACCTCGAAGATCTCGGAATCCATTGCCGAGGGCGCGCAGCTGATGACCGACAAGCAGGTCGCCGACATGCAGGCTGCGTCGGATGCGGCGCAGGCGGCTACAGACGCGGCCGGTGAATACGTTGCGGCAGAATCCGGCGCGGTCGATGCTTCAGAAGACATCAGTATGGAGGAAGTGCTGGGTCCGGGAACGCACAAGAAGCCGGTGGCAACCGAAGAAGCCGAGTTGCCCAAGGTCGAGAGCCAGACGGTTTAGGAACGGTGGTTGGCCGCTAGTCGTTGGTCGTTGGCGAATTCAAAACCGGCCTTAGGAAATGGGCCCGCGCGGGTCGTCTGGCGCGGGTCAAGTTTTATGTAAATCAGGTTTCAAAGGTTCACAGGTTTCAAGGTTTCAAAGAAGATCTCGTTTGACCTTGAAACTTTGCAACCTTGAAACTTTGAAAACAGAAGGGTTGCAATGGGTACTACTACAGTGAATATTTCGGCGGCACAAGTGAAGGATCTCCGGGAGAAGACCGGGGCTCCGATGATGGATTGCAAGACGGCCCTGACCGAAGCCAAGGGCGATATGGAGCAGGCGGTTGTGATTCTGCGCAAGAAGGGCGTCTCGGTGGCGGCCAAGAAGGCGACGCGCGTGACCAGCGAAGGATCGGTGGCGAGTTACATTCACGCCGGCGGCAAGATTGGTGTGCTCGTCGAAGTGAACTGCGAGAGCGATTTCGTGGCCCGCACCGACGACTTCAAGGAACTGGTGCACGACATCGCCATGCACATTGCGGCCAGCGATCCGAAGTATGTCCGCAAAGAAGACGTGACGGCGGCGGACTTTGCGCGAGAAAAGGATATTGCCCTTTCGCAGGCGATTGCTGCCGGCAAGCCGGCCAACATCGCGGAGAAGATGGTCAACGGCAAGATGGAAAAGTTCTACGAAGAGGTTTGCCTGCTGGAGCAGCCCTTCATCAAGGACCAGACCATTTCGATTGGACAACTGATCGCGTCGAAGATTGGCAAGCTGGGCGAGAACATCGCGGTGCGAAGATTCGCTCGCTTCAAAGTCGGTGATGCCGGCGAGACCATCGCCATCACCAAGCCGACTGAACCTAAGGCCGAGTAAACTAAAAGGCGCCCTGCGGGGCGCCTTTTTTTTAGGCTGGTGTGATAAGAATTGCGGCAGGGGGACTCATGGACCTGGGATTCGGTCCGAAGCTCAGTCGAGTGGCGGCGGGCGTGTGCCTCATACTGTTTTTCGGGCTCCTGAGGCACTTGTTCGGTCTCTGGATTTGGCTCGGCATATTCGGGCCTGCGCTGGTCGCGCTGCTTCTCCTAGTCACGTTCCCTCGCAGTCCAGCGGCAGGACGGGCGGGCAGTTTTGCCGTCAGAGTTCCAGACCCATTACCCCTGCTCGAGTGGTTGCAGGAGCGCTTCGAGAATCTCGCAAAGCGACTAAGAAGATGACCACCCCTGCCTTCAAACGAGTTCTTCTCAAACTTTCCGGTGAGGCTTTGGCGGCGAACCAGGGCTTTGGCGTCGAAACGGCCCGCATTCACGAAGTCGCGGCGGAATTGGCCGACGTGCATAAGCTGGGCGTGCAGTTGGCGATTGTGGTGGGCGGGGGAAACTTCTTCCGCGGCGTCGCCGATCAGGCCCGCGACATGGACCGCGTTTCCGCCGACCACATGGGCATGCTGGCGACCGTGATTAACGCCCTCGCGCTGCAGGACGCGCTGGAGAAGCAGGGAGTTTACACGCGGGTGCAGACGGCGATCGAGATGAATCAGGTGGCCGAGCCGTTTATCCGGCGCCGGGCGATCCGGCATCTGGAAAAAGGCCGGGTCGTGATTTTCGCCGGAGGGACCGGCAATCCTTATTTTTCCACCGATACCGCCGCTTCGCTGCGCGCCATGGAGATCAAGGCGGAAGCGATTCTGAAGGCGACGAAAGTCGACGGCATCTACGACGCCGATCCCATGAAGGTGGATGGGGCGCGCAAGTTCAACCAGATCTCCTACATGGATGTGCTGAAGCTGGGGCTGAAGGTGATGGACTCGACCGCCATTTCCCTCTGCAAAGACAACAACCTTCCCATTATCGTGTTTAACCTGAACCAGCATGGCAACATCCGGCGCGTCGTGCTGGGCGAGAAGATTGGATCGATGGTGTGCGCGTAAGAATTCGGCCACGGATTTTCACGCATCCCCATGAATTTCCCATTTCTGATTCGCAGTGATCGGCGAAAATCCGTGGCCAGCGTTCTGATGGGTTTATAATTCTGCGTTTCGATTCTGCAATGATTCGGAGCTGACCGTTATGGCGCAAGCGACAATGGCGAGCATCGCCGGCCTGAAAGAAACATACGTCCAACTGAAGTCGCGGATGGAAAAGGCGGTCGAAGATTTTCGCAAGGCTATGGCGGCCACGCGCACAGGGCGCGCGTCAGTGCACATGCTCGATGGCGTCACCGTCGACGCCTATGGCGCGCAGATGCCGTTGAATCAGCTCGCCCAGGTGCACGCGCCGGAAGCGCAAATGATCACGGTGCAACCTTTCGACCCTTCGCAATTGGGCGCGATTGAGAAAGCGATTCGCGGCGGCGATCTGGGATTGAATCCGATGAATGACGGCAAGATGATTCGCGTGCCGGTGCCGCCGCTCACGCAAGAGCGCCGGCAGGACATGGTGAAGCATTTGCACAAGGCGCTGGAGGAACATCGCACGGCGGTGCGCAACATCCGGCGTGACGGCAACGATGCGATCAAAAAAGCGCTGAAGGATAAGAAAATTACCGAAGACGAAGAGAAGCGCTCGCTCGACGAAATTCAGAAGTTGACCGACGACGAAATCAAGAAGATGGAAGAGATGAGCAAAGCCAAAGAAAAAGAAGTGCTGGAGTTGAAATAGAAGACAAGCCGCGGATCGCCCGATCCGCGCCATGTCTGGCTCGAAGTTACTTTGGTACTCAATTCTCCATGGCTCTACATGGCCCGCTTTTTTCCCGCCCGATTTTATAAAACTTTTTTCACAACTTCGAAAAGGCCGGCGTGTTCGATCTTCCTGAGTGGGAGATTCGCCCCCTCAGGGAATCGACTCAGAGGAGATTTACGCTATGAAACGCGTCCTGCTTTTTGCTCTCGTGCTCGCGATGGCCGCGACGGTCGGCTGCGGCTCCGGCAGTTCGAATTCAAATTCCGCGCAAAATACTCCCGGCGCGGTTTTCGTGACGGGAGAAGATGCTCCGGCTTCGGCCGTGGTTGGCTTCAATGTAACCATCGACAGCATCACGCTCAACAACAGTTCTTCGACGGTGACCGCGGTATCGTCGCCGGAGGCGGTTGATTTCGCCCGGCTGCTCGGGCTGCGCACACTGCTGGGATTCAACACGATTCCGCAGGGCACCTACAACAGCGTCACTTTCACTTTTGAGAACACCAACCCTGCGCCGGTGATCAGTTACGTGGATCTGACCACCACGCCCCCGTCCGTGCAGATGTTGACGGGTTCGTTTTCGCAGACCACGGTGACGATTCCGTTTAGGACAGGCGCGCCGCTGGTGGTTAGCGCGAACGGCCTGGCCGGCTTGCGCATCGATTTCGATCTGCATGATTCGCTCGCCACGAACAGCAGCGGGCAGATTACAGGCGTGATCGATCCCGTGATCAACATTTCGGCAGTTTCGGCTTCCAGCGAAGTGGGCCAGATCACCGACTTCACCGGCAACGTGGTTTCGACCAACGTGTCAGGGAATTCGTTTCTGATGCAAGGACCGTACGGGATGCCGAGAACAATCGACGTGACTTCGAACACGCAATACAACGGCAGCAATAGCCTGGGCACGCTGACTACGAACGCCATCGTTTCGGTGGTTGGAAGTATGCAAGCGGACGGCAGCATTCTAGCCAGCATGGTGGAACTGATCACGACCGATCAGGCATTCGTTTCCGGCCGCATCCTGGCGGTGAATCCGACGTCCGGTCCGGTCCAGTCGGTGACCATGTGGGTAGGCGAAGAACTGGGAGCATCGGCGGCGATTCCGGTGGATACGGTTGCGACCATCAATCTGAGCGGGGTTTCAGCTGACAAATACGAGGTCTGCTTCTTTGACAATTGGCTCACTGGCCAGGTGTTCAATGACTCATCTCTGGTGGTTGGGCAGCGTATCTTCATCGGCGGCGCGGTAAGCGGCACCACTTTCACGCCCGACATGGTTTCGTTGCGGCGCCAGGGGGTGTGGGGCGCGCTGGTTGCCAGCAGCGTCAACATCACAGACGGCAACCTGGGCTCGTTCGAGATGCAGAACGACGCGCTGATGAGCTATGCCGCCAACGGGCCGTTCACCGTCTTCACCGGACCGTTGACGATCTTCGAAAACATCGACGGATTGTCCGGCCTGGCTGCGGCGGGAACCCCGAACCTGGTTTCGCGCGGGCTGGTGTTCAAGGACCAGACGAGCGGCTACCCTGTGGTGGTGGCGGGGCGGGTGCGGGTTCTGCCCGCGGGAGAGTAAGAGCGGCAGAGTAAGAGCCGGAAAGTAAGAAACGTAGTGTGGAGAAGCTCCGGGCGGCCTAAGCCGCCCGGAGTTTTTGTTTGTCTAAACTTTTCTTTCTCGAACGATTCACCGGAATGACAGCCGCGTGAATGCGGCAACCACCGTATAATCGAAGGGCGATGAAACGGGTTGTCCATGCCGCTTGTCCGCACGATTGCCCGGATGCCTGCGCGGTGCTGATTACTGTGCAGGATGGGCGGGCGACGCGGATTCAGGGCGATCCGGAGCATCCCGTGACGCGGGGATTCTTGTGCGCCAAGGTGGCGAAGTATCTGGACCGGGTGTATTCGCCGGATCGGGTGCTCTATCCAATGCGGAGGGTTGGGCCGAAGGGGCCGCTGGCCGGGGAGCCGAGCTGCGCTCCGCCTGGACAGCCGAGGGTGGCTGTCCCTGCACAAACTCCCTTGACTCAAGCAGCATCCCAACAAATCTGGGAACGGATTTCCTGGGATGAGGCGCTGGACGAGATCGCCACGCGCTTCCGATCCGTTGCTTCTGAGTTTGGCAGCGAAGCGATTCTTCCTTACTCTTACGGCGGCACGCTGGGCACGCTGAATAGCGCCTCGATGGATCGGAGATTTTTCCATCGGCTGGGGGCTTCGCAACTGGATCGCACCATCTGCTCAGCGGCGGGGGAAGCGGGGCTGAAATCGGTTCTCGGCGTGAAGCTGGGAACGGAGCCGGAACAATTCCGGCAGTCGAAGTACATCATTGCGTGGGCGTCAAATATTCACGGCAACAACGTTCACCTGTGGCCGTTCATTGCCGAGGCGCGGCGCAATGGGGCGAAGCTGGTGGTGATCGATCCTTACCGCACGCGCACGGCGGAGTGCGCGGACTGGTATTTGCCGATCAATCCCGGGACGGATGCAGCGCTCGCGCTAGGGATGATGCAGGTCATCATCGGAGAAAATCTGTACGACGCCGATTATGTCGCCAAGTACACGTTCGGATTCGAGCAGCTGCGGGAGAAGGTGAAAGAGTATCCGCCGGAGCGGGTGGCGCACTGGACGGGCATTTCCGCCGACGATATTCGCAAGCTGGCGCGCGAGTATGCGACGGTGAGGCCGTCGGTGATTCGGCTGAATTACGGTGTGCAGCGGTCGGAGCACGGAGGAATGGCGACCCGCGCGGTCGTGATGCTGCCTTGCCTGATTGGATCGTGGAAGGAAGTTGGCGGCGGATTGCAGATGTCGCTCAGCGGCGGGGTTGATCTCAATAGCGACGCGCTGAAGCGCGCCGACCTGATGCAGGCGGCGCTGGGACGCGAAGCCCGCACCATCAATATGGTGGAGTTGGGGCGCGTGCTGAATACGCAGAATGATCCGCCGGTCAAGGCGTTATTCGTTTACAACTCGAATCCGGCGGCGGTTTGTCCGGAGCACAATGAAGTGGTGCGCGGGTTGCTGCGGCCGGATCTTTTCACTGTGGTGCACGAGCAGTTCTTCACCGACACGACCGACTATGCCGACATCTTGTTGCCGGCAACGACTTTCTTCGAGCACAAGGATTTGCAGAAGGCTTACGGACATTATTTCTTGCAGGTGTCGAATCAGGCGATTGAGCCGCTGGGCGAGTGCCGGTCGAACGTGGACGTGTTTCGCGCGCTGGCCGGGCGCATGGGATTTGAGGAAGACTGTTTCCGCGAGACTGCGGACGAGATGATTGATGCGGCACTGGAGTCGAAGGATCCGTGGATGGCGGGGATTGACCGGAAGCGGTTGGAGAGCGATCCGCATGTGCGGTTGAATTTCGGGAACGGCGCGGTGGAGAACGCAGACTCTGCAGCGGAGTTTCGCTCCGCCGGACAGCCGAGGGCGGCTGTCCTTACAGGTTCCTGTGCGGCGCCCAAACCGTTTCTTCCGTTTGCTCACGGGGGATTCCGAACCCCGTCGGGCAAGGCGGAATTTTATAGCGAAGCGCTGAAGGCGCAGGGGCTGGATCCGGTCGCGGATTTCACGCCGCCGTCGGAGTCGCGGCACGGCAGGAGAGCGGGTGCGCCTCCGCTGGAGTTGCTGGCGCGCAAGGCCGACAATTTTCTGAATTCGACGTTTACCAACCTTCCTTCGGTGCAGGAGATGGAACAGCCCGGCCTGCTGGAGATTTCCATGCCGGACGCTCGGGCGCGCGGAATCGCCGACGGCGATCGAGTTCGGGTGTTCAATCGGAGGGGAGAAATCCGGCTCAAGGCGCGAGTGGATGGCAAAGTGCAGCCCGGTGTGGTCTCGGCGACACTGAATTGGGCCAAGATGACTCCCGGATTCCAAAGCATCAATGCCCTCACCTCAGAAAAACTTACCGACATGGGCAACTCGGCTACGTTTTATTCCGTCTTGGTGGAGGTAGAGCGAATCCAGCAAAGTTAAATCCAGCAAAAGTAGTCGAGGTGGTTGATACAAGGCTAAAGTTCAGTGCCTGAAGAATGGTTGGCGATGATCCGCTGCTCGGGGGATCAGGCCAGCTTGTTCCCAGTGCCAGGCGCGGCCGAGCGACCGGAAGATTGAAACTAAGAGTCGCGCTTGGACGCTTTCCATTGCTCTACCGTATAATGGCAGTTTTCTCACATCCTAGAGGCTGAGGTCGTAGCGATTCCTTTTCGCTTTCATCCGGAGAACTTTGTTGTGCCTAAGCGCGCTTGCGCTCTTGAGGCCGTGTCGGTGAAATCTCCTTCATTTCGAGGACTTTGCCTGTGGACTCGCGGGTGGTCCAGGCGAGGCAGACAGGCCCTCGTCGTGATTTTGGCTCTGTTCCTCTGCATGACCGCAGTTCCGCTGGTGCGCGCCCAAAATGACGTGATTTCTGAAATTGACGTCACTGGGAATCGGCGCATTCCCAAGGAAACGATCCTGGCCCGCATCTTTACCAAGCCGGGCGATGTCTATGACCCGGCCGCGCTGGAGCGCGACTTTAACTCGCTGTGGAACACCGGCTACTTCGAAGACATCAAGTTTCTGCGCGAGCAAACGCCGAAAGGCTGGCGGATCATCGTGCAGGTGAAGGAAAAGCCGACCATCCGCGAAATCAATTACGTCGGACTGAGTTCGGTTTCCAACAGCGACGTCCTCGACCGCTTTAAGCAGGACAAAGTGGGGCTGGTGGTTGAAAGCCAGTACGATCCCACGCGCATCAAGAAGGCGGAAGTTTCGATCCGGGGCCTGCTCTCCGAACACGGACGGCAGTTCGCCACCATTCGCACCGAAGTGCGCCCGATTCCTCCCGCCGCCGTGGGTATCACGTTCGTGATCAAAGAAGGGCCGAAGGTCAAAGTCGGCAAGATCAAGTTTGAGGGCAACAAGGCCATCAAGAGCCGCATTCTGAAGGCGGCGATGAAAAACCTGGGTCCCATCGGCATCCCCCATTCCATCTTTCTGCAGAGCATTTTCGCCAAGACCTACGATGCCACCAAGCTGGAAGAAGATACCGAGCGGGTGCGGGCGGAGTACCAGAATCGCGGATACTTCAAGGTGAACGTAGGCGATCCGAAGACCGTGATCCACGACACCGGGCACAAGGGGCCGCACATTCCGCTGCTGCAAGCGGGTCCGGGTAAAGCCGTGGACATCACCATGCCGATCGAGGAAGGCGAGCAGTACCGGCTGGGAAAGATCACATTCAAGGGCAATGAAGCGATCCGGAATGTCGCCGCGCTCCGCAGTCTGATTCCGTTGAAAGACGGAGACATTTTCAGCCGCGAGAAGATTGCCAAGGGCCTGGATAATCTGCGCAAGGCCTACGGCGAGGCTGGATATATCAACTTCACCCCCGTCCCCTCCACCACGTTCGACGACGACAAGAAACTGGCGTATCTGGAAATCGATGTCGACGAAGGCAAGCGGTTTTATGTGCGGCGCATCGAGTTCGTGGGCAATACCACGACCCGCGATAAAGTCATCCGCCGCGAACTCGCCTTGGAAGAAGGCGGCGTCTACAACTCGCACCTCTGGGAACTGAGCTTGCTGCGCCTGAATCAGCTCTCGTATTTCGATCAGCTCAAGCCGGACGATCCGAACGTTACCGACAAGAAACTGGACGAAAAAAATGGCTACGTGGACTTGACGCTGCACGTCCACGAAAAAGGCAAGAACAGCATCGGATTGAACGGCGGCGTCAGCGGGCTGGAAGGCGCGTTCATCGGATTGAACTACTCGACCAACAATTTCCTCGGACTGGGCGAGACGCTGCAGGTTCAGCTCAGCCTGGGAAACCTGGCGCGCAGCGCGATGTTCGGGTTCACCCAGCCCTACATGTTCGACCGCCCCTTGCAGTTTGGCTTCACGATTTTCGGCAACAAGGTCAGTTATAACCAGGCCCGCCAGCTTTCCGTTTTCAGCGGGCAGAATCTGAACCTGCCCAGTGCCGTGCTGCAGAACCTGCAGAACTATTCGCAGTCGAGCATTGGCATGACCACCTCGTTGAGTTATCCGTTGCGGCGGTCGTTCAAGCGACTGGGCATCACGTATTCCATCGACCGTTCGAACCTGCTGCCTCTGAGCACCGCCTCCAAGACTTTGTTCGATTACCTGGCGTTCAGCGGAATTTCTGGGCCGCAGGCGGTGAATGGGATCATCACCAGCAAGATCTTCCCCAACTTCTCTTTCAATACGCTGGATAGCGGCCTGTTCCCACACAGCGGCCATCAGATGACGATCGGCGCGGAGTTTGCCGGAATCGGCGGGACCATCCGGTCGATCCGCCCGATCTTTGAATACAAGAAATTCATTCCGCGGCAGAACCGGCGGAACACAATCGGCTATCGGGTGCAGGCATCCTACATCAGCGGCTATGGCGGCCTGGTGGCGCCGCCGTTCCAGCGTTTCTATATGGGCGGCGAGAACGATCTGCGCGGCTTCGACGTTCGCTCGGTGTCGCCGATCGCGTACCTGCCGAATGCCAATGTGATTACCCTGACCAACCCTGACGGTACGCCGGTTCCCAAGAATCCATTGAATCCGCGATTGGGCAACTGGACGGTGCCAATTCCGGTCGATCAAATCGTGTTTCCCGGCGGCGATTTTAGCCTGGTTACCAACGTCGAGTACCGCATCACCATTGCGGGACCGGTGGCGCTTGCGCCTTTCATCGACGTAGGCATGGACCCGATTATGCGGCCGTCGCAGTTGAGGATCGCCACCGAGCAGTACGATACCGTCATTAGTACCCAATTCGGATGTCCGGCGTTGGATGCGGGCTTTAACTGCGTCGGCGGCAACCTCCTGCATCCTCTGCCCAGCCAGAACCTGCAGACTTTGGGTCAAACCAACTGGCGGCCACGCGGCGATACGGGGCTGGAACTGCAAATGTTCCTGCCCGTGATCAACGCGCCTTTCCGGATTTACTGGGCCTATAATGCGTTGCGCCTGAATGAGGACACCTATCCGCCGATTCCGATCACGCGGGCCATGTTCCCGGCCGGCTCGGCGGGCGATTACACTTATCACCTCGCGGTCAATACTTATGCGCCCGAATTCCTTTTGCGCGAGCCGCGGAAGACGTTCCGGTTTACGGTGGCGACGACGTTCTGAAAAACCGGGCATCAGGCATCGACGCCAGATTCTGGATGTGAGCGAGCTCCGGGGTGAAATTGACGGGCGCTGCACAGGGTCTCTATAATGGTTGCGATCCACGCGGCTTAGGCAGTGTACGAAGGGTGGACCACGCGCCTTCCAGTTGGTGCGTGAGATGCTGGCTGTCCAGTGCGCCTTTTCCGGAGGCGGTCGTTACCGCAACGGAGACCTCATTCAATTGCAGCCGGCGTTGACTGAAGAAGCGATCTGAGGGCAAACAGAAAGTTCATTCCCGGCAGCACGTTCTGAACAAGAACAAGTATGTTCCAAGGAGTTCAACCGAACCAATGACAAGCAAAGTCATGCGAGTTTCCCTGGCTGTTGCGGTTTTCTTCGCGATTTCCGCAATGGCTCAAACCGGCAGTCCCGCCAGTTCCACATCGGCCTCGAACGCGCTGCCTTCGGCGCCTTCCGCGCCTTCCAGCGCGCCGTCCGTTCCCAGTACGGGCACGAAGGTGGGCACGATCAACATCCAGGAGGCCATTTTCGGCAGCAACGAAGGCCGCCGCGACATGGAGAGCCTGAGCAAGAAGTTCGAGCCCAAGCAGACCGAACTGAAGGCTCAGAATGACGAGCTTGAGGCTTTGAAGAAGCAGATGAGCACGCAGGGGCCCAGTCTGAACGACGACGCGGCCGCCAAGCTGAAAAAACAGATCGAAGACAAGCAGAAGCTGTTCGATCGCGCCTATCAGGACTACCAGGAAGATGCCGGCAATCAGCAACAGGAAGTCGCCACGCGCATCCTGCAGAAGATGGCGCCGATGATCGTGAAGTATTCGCAGCAGAACGGCTTCGCCCTGATTGTGGACACCTCGAAGCCCTGGCCGCAAAGCCCGGTGCTATGGTGGGGAGAATCGGTGGACATCACCAAAGCGGTGGTTGACGAATACAACGTGCAGTCGGGTGTGCCCGCGCCTGCCGCCGGCACAGCCACCAGACCGGCCACGCCGAGGACGGGAGCTGGAAGGCCTGCCTCCACGCCGCCGAGCGCCCCCAAACCGCAGTAGTTGACAACCGCCGCCTGACACCTTGGGTGGCGAAAAAGTTCCCACAGGCCGCGCCAGAGCGCGGCCTTTTTTCTTTGAGCAACGTGCCCGGTATGAACTGCAGCGGTGTCCATAACAGCAAACAAATCTCATGCTGGAGGACACCATGCTCGAACCGGCGATGTTTAAACAGGCAACGCTCGAAGATGCGATGTTCGGCGATAGCATCCTGCAGGTTTCATGGGCCCAACGCTCGCGCCGCAGCTGGACGACGCTGACTTCGTTCGGACTGCAGGCGGTGATCGTCGGCCTGTTGCTGCTGGCGCCGCTTTTGAGGACGGTCGGGTTGCCGGCAGTAAAAGTCGTTTCCACCCCAATCAGTGTGGGACGAAACGTGGAACCGTTGGCGCCGAAACCAGCCGGCGACTCCGCCTCTGTGACAACTGATGCCTCCGCGAGCCTCCGGCTCATGCAGCCATCACGCATTCCTGCCGTGATCGCGCGGGGCGGAGATGAAACTTCGATCCAGCCAGCGGGAGTTCCGGGCGCCTGCGCGGGGTGCGTCGCGGCCACGGGCATGCCTGACGGGCTCAGAGGAATGTTCGTTAGCGGGAGCAGGCCGGTTCTGCCCGCGCCTCCGGCGCCACGCCCAACCGTGCGCCAGTTCCGCACGTCGAGCATGCTGCAAGGCAGCCTGATTCGCGCCGTGCAGCCCGTCTATCCGCCGCTGGCGAGAACTGCGCGGATTCAAGGGGCGGTAGTGTTGGCCGCGGTGATCAGCAAGGCAGGAACGATTTCGGACCTGCGCGTGGTGAGCGGCCATCCCATGCTGGTGCGGTCTGCAATCGATGCGGTAAGCCAGTGGCGTTACCGTCCCTACATTCTTAACAATGAGGCGATCGAGGTGGAGACGCGGATCACGGTGAATTTTACGCTGGCGGGGAACTGAGGAACCTCGTTTCATGCCAGATTTCGAATGAGATGTTCGGGACGCCAGGCGAACAGGAAGCAAAGACAAAACCGGCTTGCCGATTTTCCATGTCACAATCTGCCCTGTCATCCTGAGGCGCGCTCTTGCGCCGAAGGAACTATGCAACCTGCCGGCGGCGACGACGCTGCCGGCAGGTTGCATGGGTCCTCCGCTTCGCTCAGGACGACAAACCGTGAGTGATGACGATGCCGTGGCGACCACCGCGAGTTGCCGGGAGTAGCCCCGGCGTAACGTCGATCTCGCGGCGGCGCCCGCTATAATCGCGAGAGTGGCAACTACTGCGGAAATTCTGAGTCGCGTGGCGACGCGTCCCACCTGGGCCGAGGTTTCGCTCACCGCGCTGCGGCAAAACTTTCGCACCGTGCAGAAGCATGTAGGAGCAAATGTAACGGTCTGCGCAGTCGTGAAGGCCGACGCCTATGGCCACGGCGCGGTCGAGTGCTCGCGCGCGCTGGAGGCCGAAGGAGCGCGTTGGCTGGGCGTGACCTCGCTCGACGAGGCGATTCCGCTGCGCGATGCGGGCATCCGCGCCAACATTTTGCTGATGACCGGTTTCTGGCGCGGAGAAGAAAGCGAGATTGTGCGCCTGCGGCTTACGCCGACGGTTTGGGAGCCCTGGCATATCGAATCGCTCGACGCCGCGGCGGCTGCACTGGGAGTGGCGCAGCATCCGGTGCATCTGAAGGTCGATACCGGCATGGGGCGGCTGGGAGTGGCCATCGAACAGCTTCCCTTCGTGCTCGATACCTTGAAGGCCGCGAAGCACTTGGTGTTGGAAGGATTGTCGACCCATCTTGCGTCTTCTGAAATTATGGACGCGCCTTCGGTCGGCGAGCAGGAGCGCGGCTTCGAGGCGGCGCAACGCCTGGTCCGCGACGCCGGGCTGGAACCTGCGCTGGTTCACATGGCGAACACCAATGCCGTGATCTCGCGGCGTGAGACCTGGGCGAACTTCAAAGGCCGGGGCATGGTGCGTCCGGGAGTCGCGCTGTACGGCTACTATTTGCCGTTTCAGCGCGCCGGACGCGAGGTGAGCGGCGGAACTCTGCGCCTGGCGGTGAAACCCATTCTTACATGGAAGACGCGCATTCTTTCGTTACGCGACTTCGGCGCGAACCATCCGCTGGGCTATGGTGGAACGTATGTCACCAAGGCGCCCGCGCATGTGGCGGTGCTCCCCGTGGGCTATGCCGATGGCTATAACCGGCAACTTTCCAATCGCGGGCGCGTGATTGTGCGCGAACACTACGCGCCGATCCTGGGAAGCATCTCGATGGATCTGACGCTGGTCGATGTAACTGGAATCCCCGGCATTGCGGTGGGCGACGAAGTGATTCTGCTGGGAACCTGCGATGGGATGAGCGTCGACGCGCTCGAACACGCGCGCCTCGCGAACAGTTCTCCCTACGAGATTCTCTGCAATATATCGAAGCGCGTGCCGCGCAGGTATGTAAGCTAGCGGGAACTATGTCCGACTATCTCACTTCCAGATGACGATGCAGCCATGCGAATCACTGAAGTTGTGCGGCAGGTCCCGCCAGCTTCTCCTCGAAGCACGCCCTGATAAGTGCTGCCGGAGCCTTGAAGCGAAACAGCCCTGCCCGTAGACTTAAACCATGCACGTGCATTCCCATGGAGCGGGGAGTCCGACGCGGGTTCTGAAAATCTCCCTCGCGGTGACTCTCGCCTACATCGCACTTCTGGTGGTGGCGGGATTGCGGGCGCATTCTCTGGCCCTGCTCTCGGAAGCCGGGCACAATCTCTCTGACTTTCTTGCTCTCGCCCTTTCGCTGGTCGCGGTTTATTTTCAGTCGCGGCCGGCCAGCTCTACCAAGACTTACGGCTACCAGCGTGCCGGAGTGCTGGCCGCGCTGGTGAATGCAGGCTCGCTGGTCGTCGTCTCGTTCTTCATCTTCTACGAAGCTTTCCGTCGTCTCCAGCATCCCGAGCACGTGCAGGCTGGCGTGATGATGTGGGTCGCCGCGGCCGGCGTCGTGATGAATGGCGTGATCGCGCTCCTGCTGTATCGCTCGGGCGGCGACGTCAATATCCGCAGCGCGCTGCTGCACGAAGTTGGCGACACGCTTTCCACCGCGGCCGTGATCGCTGGCGGCTGGGCAATTCTGGTCACCGGCAATTACTGGATTGACTCGGTTCTCTCGGTCGGGATTGGCGTACTGATCCTGTGGTCAGGCTTCGGGATTGTGCGCGAGACGCTGAACATTCTGCTCGAAGGCACGCCCCGCGGCATGAAGCTCGAAAAAATCGAATCCGCCATCCGGGAAGTCGAAGGCGTCAACGACGTGCACGACCTGCACGTGTGGAGCATCGGGTCGGAATCGCACGCGCTCTCCTGCCACATTTCAATCGCCGACATCCCGCCGTCGGTCAGCGAGCGCATCCTGCGCGACGTGAAAGAATGCCTGCGCCACGGCTTCCGCATCGACCATACGACCATCCAGTTCGAGCACGCGGAGTGCGAGGTCGCGCACGGCTGCGTCATGCCGGTCGCCGAGAGTGAGGCACACCATCACCATCACAGCCACTGAACTATCTAGCTATTCCTCTGCTTCCCGTAGATCTCCCGCACCCGCTCAAGCGTGTCCGCTTCTTCCGGCGACTTGTCCGGCCGCAAGCGGACAATCCTCGGGAACCGCAACGCGTACCCGCTCTCATGCCGGTCCGACTGCATCATGTTGTTGAAAGCAACTTCGAGAACGATTTTCGGCTCGACCACCCGGCGAAATCCCTGATCGTCGATGGTGTGTTCCAGAAACCATTTCGTCATCTCTACGATTTCCACGTCCGTTAGTCCTGAGTATGCTTTGCCGATATTCACCAGATGTTCGCCGTCCCAAACAGCGAACGTGTAATCGCTGAGCACGCCGATGCGCTTGCCGTGGCCGTATTCGACGGCGGTCACAACCACGTCGAGCGTGGCCAGTTCCCGCTTCATCTTCAGCCACGACTTGCCGCGTTTGCCGGGTGTGTAAGGCGAGCTGAGATCTTTGATCATCAGGCCTTCGTTGCCGCGTTCCTGGGCCGCGGCGAACCGTTCTTCCAATTCATCCGCTGACGCGGCGTGAAACACAGGCGCGCGGATCAAAGTGGCAGCGGCAGGTGGATCAGTCTCTTCGAACAGAAACTTCGCCTGATTGTTTTTGCTCGACAGTTTTGTGCCCGTGCGTGCGGTTCGCGGCGCCGCCACCAGATCGTCAAGAATCTTCGCGCGCTCCCTGAGCGGTCGGTCGATGACCAACTCGCCGCCTGCATATAAAATATCGAACGCCAGAAATGCCACCGGAACTTCCCGCAACATTTTCTCGCCGACTTTTTTCCGTCCCAGCCGCTGCTGCAAGACACTGAACGGACGCGCCTTTCCGGATGAATAATCCCACGCGACAATTTCTCCATCCAGAATGGCGGCGTGGGGCAGGCCGGCAAGCGCGTGCGGCAATTCCGGGAACGATTCGGTGATCTCGTCGCGGGTCCGGGAAAAAATCTTCACCTCGCCCTCGGCAACGTGGGCCTGGGCGCGGATGCCGTCATACTTATCCTCGACTGCGGCTTCGGCAAAATAACTCAGCCCCTCGTCCGCCGATTCGATTGGACTCGCCAGCATAAATCCCAGCGGATGAAACAGCCGCATCTTCGCCTCAGCCAACTTGCCCTCGGCCGCCACGCGCACGGTTTGCCCGATGTCGCCCAGGAGCATGTTGGCGCGCTGTACCTCTGCCAGCGTGCCGCCGTAAGCCCTCGCGATCCCTTCCTCGACCAGGCTTTCCTTCAGCCCGATCCGCAGATCGCCGGTCATGATTTTGACGATGTACTTCGCCTCCAGCGGCGAAGCGCGAATGAGAAGACCGCGGACCAACGCTGCCTTCGCGCTTGGTCCCCGCGCTGCCGCGATGGCGCGAAAAGCAGTCTCGACCTCAGACACGCTTAGTCCCTGCGCGGGACGCGCGGCGAGCATCTCACCGGCAACCGCTCCCAGATCACCGTGACGGCGGTATGCGTCCGTGAGTTCGTTTTCAGACTTCCCCGCCAACTCGGCGACAATCTGCCACAGAGAGCGCCCGCCGACCTGCAGAGTCGTCTCCTCCCACGCCGGAAACGGCCGTCCCGAAAGGAATACAGCAGACACGGCTGCCACTTCCGCCGGACGCGACTTCAGATAATCGGCGACAATCGCCGTCTTCAGCGACTTCTTGCTCGTGGCCGATATGGCTTCGCAAGCTGACGAGAATTCCTTCATAGTTCAAATCCGCACCGCGGCCAGGGCTTTGTAGCGTGGCTATCCTGCTGATAAGACAGATACTTCAATAACTATCCTGCCCGATGAGCTTTTCCCGACCTGTGATACCCTAGTGTTTGATTCATGGCCCCTGGAAGGATCATCTAACACCCGTGGCATTTTTGCGAAATCATCTGCGATTCCTGGTCGCGCTGCAGCTTTTGCCTGCGCTTGAAAGCGGCGAGGAAACTCTGGTCGGCGGCCAGGCCGTGCTCGAAGGCGTGATGATGCGCTCGCCGCACGCCTGGGCCATCGCCTGCCGCAAGCCTTCCGGCGAAGTGGTCACTATGAGCGAACCGCTGGAGCGTCCATCGGAAAAGCATAAGTGGATGGCATGGCCCATCGTCCGTGGAGTGATGACGCTGGGCTACGCCATGAACCTGGGCTACCGCGCCCTGCGCTTCTCGGCCAATGTGGCCATCGAAGACGTAATGCAGAGCGAAGATGCTCATGTAGCGACAGCCGCCTCGGCTGTCCCGCCAGCGCAAAGCGCGGCGGAACCTGCAAACTCTGCTTCCCCGAAATCCGAAACCCGAGAGAAGACCAGAGAGAAAGCCGCAACGCTGAGCACATGGTTGGCCGCGGTCAATATCGTTGTCTCTCTGGCCTTCTTCATTTTCATGTACAAGTACATTCCCTTGCTGGCGGCCACGGAACTGAAAAAGGTCGACCCTGCGCTGGGTGGGCGGATTGCTTTCAATCTGGTGGATGGAGCGATCCGCTTGGCGCTGTTCCTGCTGTTCATCTGGGGCGTGTCGCTGTGGAAGGATATTCGCCGCGTCTACGAGTATCACGGCGCTGAGCACAAGACTGTGTTCGCATTCGAAAATGGCGATCCGCTGGAGACGGCAACGGTGCAGACATATTCGACGTATCATCCCCGCTGCGGCACCAGTTTTCTCATGACAGTGATGCTGATCTCGATCGCCTTCTACATGCTGATTCCGTTCACCACGTTCTGGGCGCGTTTCGCGTCGCGCATTGTGTTGCTGCCGGTCATCGCCGGCGTCTCGTATGAGATCATCCGCTTCGCCGCCAGGCACCGGGGTTCGCTGTTCGCGATGATGACCGCTCCCGGCCTGTGGCTGCAGCGCATTACCACGCAGGCTCCGTCGGACGAGCAGGCGCACTGCGCCATCGTTGCCCTCGATCACGCCATGTCCCTCGAAAAAGAACGCGGCGGCGAGTTGGTGATTGCCTAGCGGTTCCCACCTTGGAATTTGCGTCGTTGGTCGTTAGTCGTTGGCCTTTTGTCCCCCACATTCGAGAGTGGATGGCGGAGGCCTCAACATGTCAGCATCATTTAAGGACCTGCGGGTATGGCAGGAATCGATGAAATTTGCGGTGGATATGTATCGGACAACAGCGCGGTTCCCGCGCCACGAGTTATACGGGTTGAGCAACCAGTTGCGGCGCGCGGCCGTGTCGATTCCAAGCAATATTGCCGAGGGCAAAGGTCATCGTTCGGATCGCGAGTTTGGGAACTACCTCCTTCACGCAAGAGGTTCGTTGTTGGAAGTGCAAACGCAAATAATGATCGCGACGGAATTACAATACATAAGCGGCGCAGAATCACAGTGCCTCCTGGCATCATCAGACGCCATAGGCAGAAGTCTCAATAGCCTCATCAACTCGCTGCGAGAAAAAGTCGCGTAAAGCAAAAGGCCAACGACCAACGACGAACGGCCAACGACGGTTCCTATGTTTGAACGACTCGACCAAATCGAAGCTCGCTACGAAGAGCTGACCAAGGCTCTCGCGTCGCCGGAGATCGTCAACGACTCGGCGAGATACCAGAAGACTGCCAAGGCGCACAGCGAAATCGCGGACATCGTCGAGAAGTATCGCGAGCACAAAGATCTGACGAAGGGCATCGCCGACAGCAAAGCGCTCCTTGCCGATGAAAAAGACCCCGAAATGCGCGCCTACGCGCAGGAGGAACTCGACAAACTCCAGGCTCGCGTGACTGGAGTTGAAGAGGAACTGAAAGTTCTCCTGCTGCCCAAGGATCCCAACGACGAGAAGAACGTAATCCTCGAAATCCGCGCTGGCACCGGCGGAGACGAGGCCACGCTCTTCGCTGCCGAAGTCTTCCGCATGTACACCCGCTATGCGGAAACCCAGCGCTGGAAGGTCGAAGTGCTTTCGACGTCCGAGTCCTCGGTTGGCGGGCTGAAAGAAGTCATCGCGATCATCGAAGGCAAGCGGGTGTACTCGCAGCTCAAGTACGAAAGCGGAGTCCATCGCGTGCAGCGCGTGCCCGCTACTGAGCAGCAGGGTCGCGTACACACTTCCGCCGTGACCGTAGCCGTGCTGCCCGAAGCCGAAGATGTGGACATCAAGATCGAAGCCAAAGATCTGCGCATCGATACCTTCTGCTCTTCCGGCCCCGGCGGCCAGTCCGTGAACACGACGTACTCCGCGGTGCGCATCACGCACATTCCCACCAATACCGTCGTCAGTTGCCAGGACGAGAAGTCGCAGATCAAGAACCGCGAAAAAGGCATGCGCGTGCTGCGCGCGCGGTTGTACGAGCTGGAGATGGAGAAGCAGCAGGAAGCGCTGGCCAAGGAGCGCAAGGCCATGGTGAAATCGGGCGACCGCAGCGAGAAGATTCGTACCTACAACTTCCCGCAGAACCGGCTCACCGATCACCGCATCGGATTCACCATCCATCAACTCGAGGCCGTAATGGATGGCAAACTGCAGCCCCTCATCGAAGCGCTGGTCACGCATTATCAGGCAGAGAAGCTCAAGCAGGAAGCAGCCAGCGTGGTCTGAGTCGGGCATGGCAACATGACGCTCCTGCATCCGGCATTAAAGTTCGCCACCGACTTCATAACCGGTCGCTTCATAAGCCATGCGGCCCGCGTCCCGCGAAGTGGCCGTCACCTTGAGATTTTGTGGTGAAATAGACGCGTGCAGCTTAAGCAAGCGCTCACCTCGGCCATCGCGCGCCTGACTGCAGCGAACGTTCCCTCGCCGCGCATGAATGCCGAACTCCTTCTCATGTTCACCCTGGACTGTGACCGGGCCTACCTTCACGCGCATCCGGAGCGCGAACTCACTTCCGATGAATCATCCCGCTACGACGCTGCGCTCTCCGAGCGTGCCCGCGGCGTGCCCGCGCAATACATCACCGGCCATCAGGAATTCTGGGGCATGGATTTCATTGTGAATCCGGCGGTGCTGATTCCACGTCCCGAAACCGAGCACGTCATCGAGACCGTCCTGGAATTGACTCACAAGGAATTCTCAAATCAACGCGAAACGGGTGGGCAAGAACGCCCACCTCACAGACTCCGCATTGTGGATGTCGGCACGGGCTCGGGCTGCATTGCGCTGGCCTTGGCCAGGGAGTTTCCTGACGCCGAAATCCACGCAACGGAAATCTCGGCTGCCGCGCTCGAGGTTGCCCGGGCCAACGCGTCGCGTCTTCAATTGGACAATCGAGTGCAGTTTCATCATGCAGACTTGCTCGAAGGAATGATCCCGACTTTCGATTTCGTCGTATCAAATCCTCCCTACGTCGGCGAATCGGAGGAAGATCAGGTCCAGCTGGAAGTCCGCAAGTTCGAGCCGCGAGACGCTGTTTTCGCGGGACCTGCAGGAGTCGACGCAATCGCCCGCCTCATCCCTCAGGCGCTTGCAGTTCTGCGTCCCGGCGGATGGCTCGTGATCGAGATCAGCGGAAGCATTGCGGATCGGGTGAAGGATCTTCTCAACGGCTGGGATCAGGTGCGAATCGCCCCCGATTTGCAGTCCATTCCGCGCATCCTGCGTGCTCGAAAACCGCCGCGTTAGCCGTGTCCCGAACCATGCGAAACTAGCGCCGCACCGCCGCCGGCAGAATTTCCTCAACGTCAATGATCTCAGTTGGATACTTGCCGGTGTAGCAGGCCGAGCAGTAAGAAGTCTTCTCGCCTTCGCCGCAGGCTTTCTTCAATCCCTCCAGCGAGAGATAAGCCAGCGAGTCCGCTCCAATGTATTGCCGGATTTCCTTCACCGATTTGTTGGCGGCGATCAGCTGCTTCTTCGAAGGAGTATCGACTCCGTAGAAGCATGGCGAGATCGTGGGCGGGCACGAAATGCGCATGTGCACTTCGGTGGCGCCCGCGTTGCGGATCATTCGCACGATCTTCTGGCTCGTCGTGCCGCGAACAATGGAATCGTCCACCAGCACCACGCGCTTGCCTTCCAGCAGCGCCCGCACCGGATTCAGCTTGAGCTTCACCCCGAAGTCGCGCACGCTCTGGCTGGGCTCGATGAAGGTGCGCCCCACATAGTGGTTGCGGATCAGCGCGAAGCGGAACGGAATGCCGCTCTCGGCGGAATATCCCATGGCAGCCGTCACGCCCGAGTCCGGCACCGGCACCACCAGATCGGCTTCCACGGGAGATTCGATCGCCAGTTGCCGTCCCAGGTTTTCCCGGCTGGTTTGCACCGCGCGCCCAAAAACCATGCTGTCGGGCCGCGAGAAGTAGACGTGCTCGAAGATGCAGCTCGACTGCGTCACGGGTGTCGCATAAAACCGCGACCTGATTTCGTCGGGCCCCACCACGACCAGTTCTCCCGGCTTTACATCGCGAATATATTCAGCGCCGATCAGATCGAACGCACAGGTCTCGGAAGCGAATACAATCGTTTCGCGCGTTTGTCCCTCGGTAAGTGGAATGCGTCCCATCGCCAGCGGACGAAAGCCGCGCGGATCGCGGGCCGCAAAGATGCGGTCGGCACTCATAATGACCAGCGAAAACGCTCCTTCCACCTGCCGTAGCGCGTCGGCGATGGCCTCGGGAAGAGTGTGCTCCTTGGAAAGCGCGATGAGGTGGACGATGACTTCGGTATCGCTGTTGGTCTGAAAGATCGACCCCTGGCTCTCCAGCCGCTGCCGGATATGGTTCGCATTTACCAGGTTTCCATTGTGCGCCAGAGCAATCGCTCCCTTGTTCGATTGCACCCGAATCGGCTGCGCGTTCAACAGCGCCGAGTCGCCGGCGGTCGAATAACGCGTGTGTCCGATAGCGAGCGAGCCCCGCAGCTGCGCCAGCACCTCTTCAGTAAAAATGTCCGCGACCAGTCCCATGGCTTTGTGCTGGTTCAGGTTGAGCCCGTCGGAGCTGACGATCCCGGCCGACTCCTGCCCGCGATGCTGCAGCGCGTGCAGGCCAAGGTACGCGAGCTTCTCCGCCTCCGGATTGGCGAAGATCGCCACCACACCGCACTCGTCATGAAATTTGTCGAATGACATTTCGCTCCTGGCTCTATTCGTGTCGAGACGCTTCGTGTCGAGACGGTTCGTGTGGGCACAGTCCGTGTGGGGACGGACGCCTTCGTCCGTCCCTCGGGCGCAGCCCGAGGCCTTTTGCCGCCCCCACCCCAACCCTCAATCCGCCTCCACCAACTCCGGATCCGCCTTCAATGCCGATTCCAAAGCTCCCTCATACGCCGCACCCAACTCTGAAACTCCCGCCGACACCGCTACCTTCCCATCCACCGAAATTTCCAGCCGCTCCGGAATCGTCTCCCCGATCACATCCGCAGCGACGCCATATTTCTCCGCCACTTCTTTGATTCGTCCTATCATCGCCGCGTCGCAAGAGAGAACCACGCGGCTGGCGTCTTCCCCGAACAGAACGAACTCGGCAGAAAGCCCGCCCGAGGCCACGTTCACCCGCACACCCACTCCCTCGGGAAACGCCTTTTCCGCCAGTGCGACCGCCAATCCGCCGTCGCTGCAGTCATGCACCGACTCCGCCAGTCCCAGCTGGATCAAGTCAATGACACACTTCTGCAACGCCGCTTCCTTCTGCAGATCGAGCTCCGGCGGATACCCCCACACCGTTCCCAGAATTTCCTTGGCGTATTCCGAAGACCCGAACTCGCTCTCCGCATCGGTGATATCGCCCGGCTCGTCCCCGCGCAATAGCACGATCGTGCGTCCCGGAGCGGCGAAGTGCATCTTCGCCGTCTTGTGCACATCGCCCACGATGCCGACAACTCCGAGCACGGGCGTGGGATAAATGCCTTCGCCCAGCGTCTCGTTGTAGAAGCTGACATTGCCGCCGGTGATGGGAATTTCCAGCTCTTCGCAGGCCTTCGTAATGCCGTCGATCGTCTGCGAAAACTGCCACATAATATGCGGCTTCTCCGGATTGCCGAAGTTCAGGCAGTTGGTCGCGCCCACCGGAGTCGCCCCCGAGCAGGCAACCTTGCGTGCAGCCTCGGCAACTGCGTGCATCGCGCCCAGCCGCGGATCCAGATAGCACCAGCGCCCGTTGCCGTCGAGCGCCATCGCCAGCCCGCGCTCCGGCGCCGCCGGATCGGAATTCTTGATGCGGATCACGCCCGCATCGCCCGCTCCCGGCGCTTCCACCGTATTCGTCTGCACCATGTGGTCGTACTGCTGCCACACCCACCGCTTGCCGCAGATGTTCGGGCTCGCCAGCAGCCGCTTCAGTTGCGAAGTGAAATTTTGAAGATCCGAGTCCGGCTGCCCCATTTCTCGCGCGTTCTTGGCGCGAGAAGTTGCGATGTTGTCTGGCATCTCCCGCGGCACCGGCGGCTCCCATCGCGCCAACGGACGCTTGTACACCGGAGCGTCATCAGTCAGCGCCTGGTTCGGAATCTCCGCCACAACTGTGCCGTGTTCGAGTACGCGCAGCTTGTTATCGCCCGTAACTTTGCCGACTTCGACCGCATCCAGCCCCCATTTTTCAAAAACCCGGAAAACTTCCTCTTCACGCCCTTTCTGCGCCACCAGCAACATGCGCTCCTGCGACTCGCTCAACATGATTTCGTAGGGCGTCATCCCGGTCTCGCGCTGCGGCACGCGGTCCAGTTCAATCTCGATGCCAACCCCGCCCCGACCACCCATCTCACAAGTCGAGCACGTCAGCCCGGCAGCGCCCATATCCTGAATACCGACGATCGCGCCCGTGCGCATCGCTTCAAGGCAGGCTTCGAGCAAAAGCTTCTCAAGAAATGGATCGCCAACCTGCACGTTGGGCCGCTTCCCCTCGGAAGCCTCGCTGAATTCCTCGCTGGCCATGGTCGCGCCGTGAATCCCGTCGCGCCCGGTCTTCGCGCCCACGTAGATCACTGGATTGCCCTCGCCCGCGGCCCGCGCGTAGAAAATTTCATTCTTCCGCACCAGCCCGAGCGCGAACGCGTTCACCAGCGGATTGCCCGAATAACACGGCTCAAACTTGGTTTCGCCGCCCAGGTTCGGCACCCCAAAACAGTTGCCGTACGAGGCGACCCCGCTGACCACGCCCTCAAGAATCGAGTGGTTCTTATGGATCTCCGTTCGAGAAACATCTTTTGCCGTCGTAATCGGCCCAAAGCGCAGCGAGTCCATCACCGCAACCGGCCTCGCACCCATGGTGAAAATGTCGCGCAGAATTCCGCCCACGCCGGTGGTCGCGCCCTGAAACGGTTCAATGAACGACGGATGATTATGCGACTCGATCTTGAAAGCGCACGCCCAGCCATCGCCAATGTCGATGATGCCCGCGTTCTCGCCCGGCCCTTGCAAAACCCGCTTGCTTCGCGTAGGCAAGCGCTTCAGGTGCACGCGCGAAGATTTGTAAGAACAGTGTTCGCTCCACATCACGCTGAAGATGCCAAGCTCAGTGAATGTGGGCTCGCGCTCGCCGAGTAGCCGCTTGATCTTTTCGTACTCATCGGGCGTCAGCCCGTGCTGGCGAAGGGTCTCCGCAGAAATGGCAGGCGTTAAAGTAGTGGACATGGAAGGAACTTCTATTGTCGCATTTCAGGGCGCGGCAGGATAGCGCGAAAAGCGGACGGCCCGACCTCGGACTTCAGCCTGAAACGTAGGCCGGCAAGGGCCTTACGCCCGCCCCCTGCTCTCCTGCTAGGATTCTGTTGCGATGAAATCGATCATCGTCGGCACGGCCGGGCACATCGATCACGGGAAAACTGCTCTCGTGAAAGCCCTGACCGGCATCGATGCCGACCGTCTTGTCGAGGAAAAGCGCCGCGGCATCACCATCGACCTGGGATTTGCCCACATGGAGCTGCCCGGAGCGAACGGCGAAACCCTCCGCCTGGGCTTCGTCGACGTCCCTGGCCACGAGCGTTTCGTGCGCAACATGCTGGCAGGAGTCGGTGGCATCGATCTGGTCTTGCTGGTGATTGCAGCCGACGAATCGATCAAGCCGCAGACGCGCGAGCATTTCGACATTCTGCAGCTGATCGGCGTGCAGCGCGGTATCACCGTGCTGACCAAGTCCGACGCAGTCGACGCCGAGACGCTCGATGTAGTGCGCCTGGAAGTGGAAGAGTTCCTGCGCGGAACATTTCTGGAGCCGCCAAAGTCTCCCATCGTTGCCGTCAGTTCGCTGACCGGCGCAGGGCTGGAAAACTTGAAGCGCGCGATGGTCACCGCCACGGCCAGCGTCACACCACGGGATTCTCACGCGCTCGCCCGCTTGCCCATCGATCGAGTCTTCACCATGAAGGGTTTCGGCACCGTAGTCACGGGAACGCTAATCTCGGGCGCAATCCACAAAGAGGAAGAACTGGAAGTTTTTCCCACCGGACTGCGGGTTCGCGTGCGCGGCGTCCAGGTTCACGGGCACACTGCCGACGCAGCCGTCGCCGGCCAGCGCACCGCGCTGAACTTGGCGGGCGCCAGCGTCGAAGACCTGTCCCGTGGAATGATCCTGGCTCCGCCTGCAACTTTTGCGGCAACCCGCCGGATTGACGTCAAGCTGCGCCTGCTATCTTCTGCGCCTCGGCCGCTGCAAAATCGGACGCGCGTTCACTTTCATTCCCACACGATGGAAGAAGTCGCGGAAGTCAAACTGCTCGGAGAAACGCAAATCGCCCCGGGCAAGTCCATCTTCGCCCGGCTGACCCTGCCCCGCCCCGCGCTACTCCTGCCCGGAGATCGCTTTATCCTCCGCCAGTTTTCGCCAGTCGTAACCGTCGGCGGCGGCACCGTGCTGGACGCGGCGCCCATCTTCCCCCAGACGAAGAAGCGCGGCAGGGCAAATGAATCGCCAACGGCCTTCGCTCAACTGATGCAGGCGCTCGAATCCGGAAGTCAGGACGAGATTCTTGCCTCGAGGATCATGCGCCGAGGCCAGCAAGGTTTGTCGCTGGTGCAAGCGGTGGCTGAAACCGGCTGGACCAGAGGCGAGATAACCGAATTCGCCGCGACGCTCGCAAAAAAACGCCAGCTGATGCAGACGCAGGATCGCATGTTCACGGCGCAAGCGTACGACCTCGCCCAGAAAAGCCTGCTCAATGCCGTCTCGCTGTTCCACGAACACGACCCGTTGCGGCCGGGAATGGCCAAAAAAGAGTTGCGAGAGGAAATGACTCGCGCCGTCGAAATGGCCGGAGAACTCTTCGAAGCGGCTCTATCGTCGCTTGTGGAACGGAAAAAACTAGAAGTTGCAGGAGACCTTGTTCGCCTTCCAGGCCACGGCGCCGTCATGAGAGAAGACGAAGCCGAGTCGAAGAAAAAGATTGAAGAGGCATTCGCCTCCGCCGGATTGAAGGTCCCCGCCCTGCACGAAGTCCTGGCCGGCCTCACCGTCGATAAGGTTCGTGCCCAGAAGATTGTCACGCTGCTGTTGCGCGACAAAATACTGATCAAGATTTCCGATGAACTGGTCTTTCACCGCGCTGCCCTCGAAGAACTGCGCAGGCTGGTCGTCGCCCAGAAATTGCAGCACCCCAAAATGGACGTCGCCAAGTTCAAGGAGTTAACTGGAGTCAGCCGCAAGTACGCGATCCCATTGCTCGAATATCTCGACCGCGAACGCGTAACCAGGCGCGTCGGAGATGCGCGCGAGATTCTCTAGCTTCGTCCGCCACGGACTAGACGAATGAACCCGCATCAATCATGGTTCTTGGGTATCTGTGGAAATATAGGGCATGGCGGGCGTGAGGCCAGGTCAGCCCGGCCACCCCTGATGTATTCTTCCTCTTGATGCTCCAGATTCGTCCTGCCACGGTTCTCGACGCCGCGCTTCTGCGCATGATGATCCGCGAACTGGCGGAGTTTGAGCGCGAACTCGACAACGTCACCATCCGCGAAGAAGATTTGGCGCGCGACGGCGATTGAAATGTACACGGCTCTGGGAGCGGAGTTACTCGATCAGTGGCGGCGAGTCCATCTGGGCGGAGATGCTCTGAAACGGCTGGCGGAGAAGGCGCAATGAAGGCGAACCGCTATGCGGTGCTGTTTCGCATTCAGACTGTGAAGAAGACGGAAACGCGAGCCAGAAAAATTCAGGAATTCGTCGGAATGCTCGAACGAAACGAGCGGATTCACCAAGCCCGCAACCCGCGAAAGAAATCGAGATGACAGCAATCGCACCGGTCAAGATTATCGGAGCCGGACTCGCAGGGTCGGAGGCCGCATGGCAGTGCGCCCGCCGCGGTGTGGACGTCGAGTTGTTCGAAATGCGCCCCGTCCGTTCGACGCCGGCGCATCAGACCGCGGATTTCGCCGAGCTCGTGTGCTCAAATTCCCTGAAGTCCGACAGCGAAAACACCGCTCCCTGGCTGCTGAAAGAGGAAATGCGCCGCGCGGGTTCGCTGCTGCTGGAAATCGCCCGGGAATGCGCGGTTCCCGCCGGACACGCTCTCGCGGTAGATCGCGTCGCATTTGCGGCCCGCGTGACAGACGCGATTTCCCGCGAGCCGCGAATCAACATTCGGCGTGAGGAAGTCACCGCGGTCGACGAAGCCGGGAGTGTGACCATCATTGCTACCGGACCGCTGACGTCGGACGGACTCGCCTCGGAGATTGCACGCCTGTCCCAAACCGGAGATTCCGCGCCAGACGCCGTCTCCGATCCGCCGCAGAATCCGCGCCTCTATTTCTACGATTCGATCAGCCCCATCGTCGAGGCCGATTCCATCGACTTGTCGCGTGTATACATGGCCGCGCGCTACGACAAGGGCTCGGCCGACTACATCAATTGTCCGATGACGGCGGAAGAATACGCCCGTTTTTACGATGCGCTGCTCGCCGCCCAATCCGTCGAGGAGCGCGATTGGGAGAAGTTGAATTATTTCGAGGCTTGTCTGCCCATCGAAGAAATCGCCCGCCGCGGCCGAGACACGCTGCGCTTCGGTCCCATGAAGCCCGTCGGGCTCATCGACCCGCGCACAGGGAAGATGCCCTACGCCGTCGTGCAACTGCGTCAGGAAAATTTGCGGGCTGACTCGTATAACCTCGTCGGATTTCAAAATCACCTGATGTTTGCCGAACAGGCGCGCGTGCTGCGCCTGATTCCCGGACTGGAGAACGCCCGCTTCTCGCGCTTCGGGCAAATTCATCGCAACACCTACATCAATGCCCCGTCTTTGTTACGGCCGACATTGCAGATGAAAGCCCACCCGCAGGTATTTTTCGCCGGACAGATTTGCGGAGTCGAAGGCTACGTCGAATCCATCGCCACTGGACTGCTCGCCGGAATGCACGCTGCCGCGCTGCTTGCTGGAAACAGAATCGATCCTGCACCGCGCGCATCGGCCTTCGGATCGCTCACGCATTATGTAACTCACGCCGAGGCCCGCACCTTTCAGCCGGCCAACATTACCTTCGATCTTCTGCCGCCGCTGGAAACAAAAATCCGCGACCGCAAGGAGCGGCACCGGCTGCAATGCGAGCTGGCCTTGCAACATTTTGACGACTGGCTGGAGAAAACTGGGTCGGAGAAAATTGGCGCGCCTCTCAAAGCGTAAAGCCCCCGAACATCGCGGGATTCCCATCGCGCATCAGATGTTGTAGCCGATGGTGCAGCGGACGTTACAGAAAATTGTGCAGCAGCCAGAAATTTGTCGGGCCGAGCCAGTACACGCCGCCGGCATCGCGGCCGTGTTACTGAAGTCCTTCCTCGAGTTCAAACCTCTCTACACCGACGCCGGGTTCGCTGCCACCACTCCAACTGCCGAGCAGGTCCTGACTCGCATGACCGAAGGCCCGGTCTGGATTGCGCTCCACGCCGGCGAAATTGTCGGCACCGTAGCCGCCGTATTGAAAGACAAGTCGCTTTACGTGAGGGGCATGGCGGTTTTGCCCGCGGCGCGTGGCGTGGGCGCCAGCCGGAGACTGCTCGATGAAGTCGAGCGTTTCGCGCGCGCTGCCCATTGCCGGCGTCTGTTCTTGACTACGACTCCCTTTCTCGCCGCCGCCATCAGCCTGTACGAATCCTATGGATTCCGCCGGATGAACCATGGTCCCCAGGATTTGTTCGGCACGCCGCTGTTCACCATGGAAAAAATTCTTCCCGGTCCGTGAGAGCGCATTTTCCTGGCACCGCCCATCACGCAGATCTGGCCCGGCTGCGACAGCGAAACAACAATGCGATGGCGAAACCACGCTGCGATTAGGAAACAAAAATGACCGCCCGCGTCCTCCTCTTTTATGCAACAAAAGCTCCAACGCGAACGTATCTGTAACCAGGCCAACTGAGGCTTACGTTCCTTCTTCGGTTGCGTCCAACACAGAAGTGCCATGACCGTACGCGACCTCATCGTCGACGTTGTGAGAACGTTATGGGCGCACAAACTGCGCGCTTTCCTGACGATGTTCGGGATCGCCTGGGGCATCGTTTCCATCGTGCTTATGGTGGCCGCGGGCGAGGGATTGCGCAGAGGGCAGGACGCGCAATCTCGCGAACTCGGCAAAGACATCATGATCGTCTTCCACGGCCGCACCAGCCTGCAAGCCGGCGGAATGCACGCCGGGCGCGACGTGCACTGGGTTGATCCCGACGTGGCCGCGGTGCAGGCGGATTCGCCCGACTGCGAATATGCGATCCCCGAGCTCGAGCAGGACACCGTCCGCGTGCACAGCAATTTCAACAATGCAGCCTTCACCGTGACCGGATCGTATCCCCCATTCGGCTACATCCGCAGCCTCGATGTCGGCGAAGGACGTTTCTACGACTGGGACGACATGCGTGAGGCCCGCCGCGTGGCCTTTCTCGGCTCCGACGCGGCCAGGCAATTATTTCCCCAGGGTGATGCGGTCGGCAGCACAGTCTACCTGAATGATTTTCCCTACATCGTCATCGGAGTCATGGCGAAAAAGAAACAGGACTCAAGCTACGACGGCTGGGACGTGAACAAAGTCTTTCTTCCTTTTGCTGCCATGCGCCGTGATTTTCCCGACAAACCTCCGGGCACTGCGATTACTTTCGATCAACTCCTGGTCACGCCGAAGTCAGTCGACCAGCATGAAGCCTGCAAGCGCGAAGTACGCGCCGCCCTGGCGCGCATGCATCGTTACGATCCCAATGACAAAGAGGCCTGTCCGATCTGGGATACCGTGCAGGAGGCGCAGGCCTTCAAAACCATGACCGACGGAATGAAGTTTTTCCTCGGCGCGGTCGGCATCGTCACGCTCTTGCTCGGCGGCATCGGCGTGATGAACGTGATGCTGGTCGCGGTGCGCGAGCGCACACGCGAGATCGGTGTGCGCAAGGCGATCGGCGCGCCCGCGCATACCATTCTCCGCCAATTTTTTATCGAGGCCTTGATCATCGCTTTGTTAAGCGGAGGAATCGGCCTGGCCGTCGCTTTCGGTTTCTGCGCCCTGGTCAACCTGCTGCCCATGCCCGATTTCTTTGCCGGATTGATTCCCAGTTGGAGTTCAGGATTGACGGCCGCCGCACTGCTGGGAGCGATTGCGGTAGGTGCGGCCCTGTATCCCGCCCGCCGCGCCGCCTCGATCGATCCCATCGAAGCTCTGCGCTACGAAGCAGGAGGATAAGAAGGCGCGTGTGGGTGCGAGTCTCTGACCCGGTCCCACATCACTGTTCCGCAAGGCACGCATGTTGATTGAAATCATCCTCGAAGCCTGGATCGCGCTGAAGCGCAACCTCACGCGCAGCTTCCTCACCATGCTCGGCATCGTCTGGGGCATCGCCACAGTCACGCTGCTCATCGCCTACGGCAGCAGCTTCCGCAGCGTTCTCGTGCACGGATTCGACGCCTTCGGCAAGAGTGTCGTCATCTGCTGGCCGCAGCAGACCAGCGAGCAGCCGGGAGGCCAGCGCGCCGGCAAGAAAGTTGTCCTGGAGCAGGCCGATCTCGACATGGTGAAGGCCACTGCGCCGCTGGTGAAACACGTCTGCCTCGAAACCGTCCGCCGCCCCGGAATCGCTTATGGCGACCGCATGGTAGGAACGGCTCCGGTGCGCGGAGTTTGCCCTGAGTATGGCGAGATGCGCAACGAAGTCCCGATTGCGGGCCGGTGGATTGACGCGGAAGACGAGGTCGAGCGGCGGCGCGTCATCTTCCTCGGCGGCCGGCTCAAGGAAGAACTCTTCAGCGGCCGTCCTGCGGTTGGCGAGACCGTTCTGGTTTCCGGCGTACGCTTCACGGTCATCGGCGTCATGGCGCGCAAGATTCAGCTCAGCAATTATTTTTCCAGCGACGACGAGTCCTCGTGGATTCCCTACTCCGCCGCCGGCGATTTGTGGAACACGCGCTACGCCGCCGTCATGCTGTTCGAACCGGTCGCCCCGCAATTTGAAAAGAGAGCCATGGCGCAAGTGCTCGCGGCGCTCGCCACACGGCAGAATTTTTCACCCACCGACCCCAAAGCCCTGCAAATGTTCGGCCGCGATGAGTTCCGTCCCGTCATCGATGCGCTGACCATCGGCCTGCAGGTCCTGCTGACTTTCATCGGCACCTTGACTCTCGGCATCGGCGGCGTCGGTGTGATGAATATCATGCTGGTCTCGGTCGATGAGCGCATTCGCGAGATCGGACTGCGCCGTGCGCTGGGCGCGCGCAAGCGCCACATCAAACTGCAATTCCTCGCTGAAACTTTGCTCATCATGCTGATTGGCGGCGCCATCGGCGTTCTGCTCTCCTACCTGATTGCCTGGGCGGTTGGCACTCTGCCGATGATGGGGCCGCTGTTCGAAGACAACTCCGGTCAGGGCGACATTCACCTGCGCATCTCGCTGATGACCGTGGCCGTCTCCAGCGCGGTGTTGCTGTTAGTCGGCGTGATCAGCGGACTGGTTCCTGCCCTGCGCGCGTCGAAGCTCGATCCCGTGGAAGCGCTGCGCTACGAATAGTACAAATAGAAGAAGTTCACCCGGATCTCCAGAATTCGTTTGCTCCTTTTCCCGACTTCGCGGTACCTTGCTGCTGAGAGCGCTCAAGACACCTGAGGTGCCGATTGCCGATTTCCGCCGCGGAGACGATTACGCTTGCCTTCCAGCACACCAAGCGGCAGTTGATCCAGCCGTTTCGTTTCTGGCAGTGGACGCGGCTGGCATTCGTCGGATTACTGGCCGGGGAAGCCGGCTCCGGCAGCAGTTTTCATCTCCCCCCGAATTTCAATACCACGCACCACGCGGGATCGTCCGGCGATTTTCTGAAATTGGCATTTCCGAATGTCAACCCGGTTCTTCTCGCCGCACTCATCGCGATCGTCTTCGTGGCCGGCCTCATCTTCGCAATCCTGATGACCTACGTGAGCAGCGTAATGCGCTTCATCCTCTTTGACAGCGTGCTCGCGAAAGAGTGTCGCATTCGCCAGGGCTGGCGCCGGCGGCAGGATGCCGGCTGGAAATATTTCTGGTGGCAGCTGGGCTTCATTCTCGCCATATTTGCCGGATTGATCGTTCTCCTGGGAATCCCGGCCGCGCTCGCCTTCGCCATGGGCTGGTTTCATGAACCCAGCCAGCACGTGCTCGGCCTGGTGCTGGGCGGCATCCTGCTCTTCCTGTTGCTGTTCGTTTTCTTGGTTGCATCGGCCGTGATCCAGGTACTGACCAAAGATTTCGTCGTGCCGCAGATGGCGCTCGAGGGCATCGGCGCTGTCCAGGGCTGGCGCCGGCTCTGGCCGATGATCGACGCAGAACTCGGAGGCTACGCCGCATACGTGGGCATGAAAATTGTGCTCGCCATCGGCGCCGGCATCGTGGTCGCGCTCGTAGGTCTGATTCTGATTCTGCTTGTCGCCATTCCCGTCGCGGGAGTTGCGGTTGCCACCGTGCTCGGCGGAAACGCCGCCGGTCTTACCTGGAATGTTTTCACCATCACGGCCGCCGTCGTGGCCGGATGCCTCCTTATCGCCGTGATGTTTTATCTGGTCGCCTTGATCTCCGTGCCAGTGATCGTGTTCTTTCCCGCCTACTCGATTTATTTCTTCGCCGCCCGCTACCGGCCCTTGAGCCTGGTCCTGTACCCGCCGCCTCCGCCCTTGTCCTCTGATGCCGGCCCCGCCCCGCCGGGAGAGCCGCCCTTTGCACCAGTGCCCGCGGGATAGAACTCACAAGAGCGACTCCATCCGCGCGCGTCCTGTCCGGCCCGCATCAAGGAAGCGGATTCTTCAGCTTCGTATCCTTGCCGTGCGGCCACGAGAATCTCCGCCCCACGATGCACTTCACGATCAGATGGTCGGTGGATCGTGTCGTTCCAACCCCCACTCCAAAGTTGAACTCCCACTGCGGCCCGAAATCCACGTCGATGGCCGGAAAGAATTGCTGCTGTTGCTGAGCTGCAGGATCGGACCCCGTGATCGGCCCATACGACCCGTAGTACTCCAGCCCGCCCGCAATCCTCTTGGTGAAGTCGTAACTGATCTTCACGTTGGGCGAGAACACCACCCCCTGATTCACGCTCGGGCCATGAAACGATCGATCCAGTGTAGGGTTGAAGTCCAGATACCATGGCCCAAGTTTCTTGTCGATGATCGGCCGAATCTCCCACGTCCACGTATCTGGAGAGAACGCACCACGCTGGTAGCCGATTTCGTTCGAGATGCTCACCCCAACCGGCCAGTGCCACTTCTCCGGGACCCGAAACCGCGGGCGAATGTGATCGCCCACCCATTGCCACCCGTCATTGGGCTGGATGCTGGAAAAAACATAAAAGCCCACTTCGGCCCATTCCTTGACGCCTTGCGTGATTTCCAGGGTTTCGTGTTCAGCATGATTCGTTGGCAGCATGCCATCCTGCACCGTCTTGCTGCCATCGACGGTGAAGTTGGAATGAATCTCGAACATGGTAGTTCGCGGCGCGACCGTTTCGTAACTGTAGACCTGGATCTCGTAGTTGTCCTGAGCGCTGGCGGAAAACGCGCCAGCCAGCAGCAACCAGCCGATCAGCGCGGCAAGCAGGATTAAGGACGGACGATTCATCGAAATTGTTTCCCGCTAGTCTACGCCGGATTGCCAGGCACACGCACTCGCCATGCTTCGCTTGAATCTTGAATATGGATCAACGACCTTGGCAATGGCGCCCGGCCGCAAGCTCCCGCCCCCGCCAATAGTGCTATCATTCCTCTGATCCCATTTCATGCGGATTAGACGCACTTTTCCTATCGCTCTGGCGGTCGTCATCGTTGCCGCGGCCGTCACTCTCGCCGTGCAACTGCGGAAGAGCGCTCCTCCCGAGCCAGCCCGGCTCCTGCCGGGGGCCGACGCGTTTTTCTACGTGAACCTGGGCTGGGTTCGCAAGGCCAGCGACGGAAAGTCTCTTCTCCCCGTCTCCCATGATCCCGAGTATCAGCGGTTCATCCAACAGACAGGATTTGACTTTGAGCGCGATCTCGATGCCGCGGCTTTTGCCGTGCACTATCCCCAGGACTGGCCGGGCGGAGGCACAGGCGGTTCCGCGCCCGAGCCGCGCTTCTCCGAAGTCTTTGTCGGACGGTTTGATCGTGCCAAATGTGTCGCCTACCTCCGCCAGACTGCCAAATCGGTCGAGAATTACAACTCGGTCGAGATCTTCACCATTCCGCTCGAAGGCCGCACCTTCCGCGTGGCCATTCTCAGCGTCGATACCGTCGCCGCTTCCAATCACGACGATCCCGAGGTAATCCACGGCATCGTCGACCGCTCCCGCCGGCTGGCCTCTCCCTTCGGAGGTCCGGCTCTGTTGCGCCGCTATTACAAGCGGGTGCAGTTGGCCAGTCCCATCTGGATCGTGGCCCGGGTTGCTCCCTCGGCTCCGCAGTTCCAGGGATGGTCCGCGCTGTTCCCCAAGCCGGCCGATCTGGTCGCCTCCGCCAGCTACAACCCGTTGCATCTGCCCCTGCGCACCGGCGCTTTGCACGTGCGCGCCGAAGCCTGGGCGGACAGCGATGCCGACGCACGCTCCATTGCCGAAAAGGCCAACACCTTTCTCACCATGTTTCGCAGCGCCGAGGTCTCGGTCGGATCTCCGGGTAGCGATGCCGACGTCAAAGCCTTCTTCGACAGCCTGCAGGTACGCCCGGAAGACAGCCGCGCCGTGCTGGTCGCAACCCTGCCCACCACCATTTTTCATAAACTGCTGGAATCACCCGCCCAGGTGTCGCCGCAGACCACGCCGACCCCGGCCGCGCAGCCGCACTGACTTCTCCTTTCGGAATGCCGGCCTTCTGCAACTAAATCCCCGCTCCTGCGTCTCATTCCGATAGGGCGCCCTCAGCCGCTTTGCCCTCAGCCGCTGCGCCCTCAGAAGGTACAATAAAGCTGATGTCGAGTCTGCCGCTTCCCATCGCCGCTTTCTTCGCCGGCCTCATCTCGTTCCTCTCGCCCTGCGTGCTGCCGCTGGTGCCGGGCTACGTTTCTCTCATCTCGGGTGCGGGCGTCGAAGAGCTGAAGTCGCCGCAAGCCCAGCTCATGCGCCGCATCATGGTGAATTCCGTCGGATTCATCCTCGGCTTCAGCGTCGTATTCGTCACCTTGGGCGCGATCTCGACCGAAGTCGGCCAGATTGCCGCCCGCTACAAACACACGCTCTCCATCGTCGCCGGCGTGGTCATCATCATCTTCGGCCTGCATCTTACCGGTATTTTCAAGATCAAGGCGCTCTACACTGACGCGCGTCTGCACAGCGTCAAAGGCAGCAGCACTCCGTTCGGCGCATTCATCATCGGATTCGCCTTCGCCTTCGGCTGGACGCCCTGTCTCGGCCCTATCCTCACCGTAATTCTGACTTTCGCCAGCCAGGAAGATACCCTGGTGAAAGGGATCCTGCTGCTGGCGGTTTATTCCCTCGGACTGGCCGTGCCGTTTCTGATCACTTCGCTCCTCATGGAGCGATTCCTGAAGTTCTATAGCCGTTTTCGCTCGCACATGCACGCTCTCGAAGTGGCCTCGGGCGGCCTGCTCATCGCGCTCGGCGTCTTGCTCGTAATTGGACGATTCACGCTGATTTCCAGCTGGCTGTCGTTCCTGAACCGTTTCGCTTTGTAGTTGAGGATCAAATTTATGTCTACCCCTGAATTGCCGGATCCGAAGAACCCAAACAGCGACCTGAATATTCCGCCCACTCCACCGCCGCAGCCGGGCAGCGGCCGCAATCCGCTCGCGCTGGTTGTGGCGGCCGTGGTAATCGCGGGAATGCTGTACTTCGGCTATCACGCAGCCCAACGCTCGCCTTCCGCGCGAGCCTCCAGCACTTCATTCTCCGGCATCATGAAGTCCGCTCCCGCGCCCGATTTCACTCTGCAATCGCTCGACGGCAAGAACATGAGCCTGTCCGACCTGCGCGGCAAAGCCGTGCTGCTCAACTTCTGGGCCACCTGGTGCGGCCCCTGCAAGATCGAAATGCCCTGGTTCGTCGAACTGCAGAACGAATATGGATCCCAGGGCCTGCAGATCGTCGGCGTCGCCATGGACGACTCCAGCAAAGAAGACATCGCCAAATTCGCCAAAGATATGGGAGTGAACTATCCCGTGTTGATCGGCAAAGAAGCGGTCGGCGACGAATACGGCGGCGTTCCCGCCCTGCCCGAGAGCTTTTTCATCGGCCGCGACGGCAAGATTGTCGACAAGATCATCGGACTAAGAGGCAAGTCCGAGATTGAAGACGCCATCAAGAAAGCGCTCGACACCCAGCCCGCTGCCGCCGCTGCCATGAAGGCCCAAAGATGAAGGCCGCAAACACGAAGGCCTAAAGATGAGATCCCAGACCGGAAGCCTCAGAACAGGCAATAGAACGCGGCCGCCAATCAGTTTATGATCGAATGAAGATCGAATCGTCGAAAATGAACTTGCGAGTTCGCAAACCGAAATTGCCGTATATCTTCATCCTGCTCTCGCTGGCAGCCGCAGCTCAATCGGGACAGGAGCCCGCTGTCACTTACACTCCGATCAATCCTCCAAACGCGCATGCCGTCAAGGCCCCGTCGGTCACCATCGCTCCGGTGCCCCTGGTCGCCGCTGAGCGCGCCAGAGAAACCATGGTGGACCTGAATTTCCGCGTGGCTTCCGGCTTCCACGTCAACTCCAACACCCCCAAGTCGGAATTCCTGATTCCCACCGCCCTCAGAATGGATCTGCCCACCGACATCGTCCTGGGCAAGATTGAATATCCGCCAGGCAAGGATCTCACATTCCCTTTTTCACCCGACGAAACCCTCAACGTCTATAGCGGAGATTTCACCATCACCGTCGCCGTGCACCCCCTGCACTCCGTTGTGCCCGGCAAGTACGTCATGCACGGCCTGCTCCGCTACCAGGCCTGCGACAACGCCCAATGCTTCCCCCCGAAAAATCTGCCCGTAAGTTTCGAAGTGAAAGTCACAAAAGAACCACCCGGCCCGCGGCACTATCCCGCGCAAAGCCCCAGCATGCATAATTAGTAGCTGGACAGGCTTACGCCCCGAGTTGAATTCCCCGCTCGGGGTTTTGCTTTTGGGAGAGCTGGCCCGTCATGCTAGTCGGTGCGGGCCGTCGCGCAGGCGACCGCGAGAACCGTCCCGGCAAACAGCAGCGTATCGAAGAAGTAGTTGAGCCCTTCCACTTTCACGTCGGTGCTCGGGTCGGCCAGCGCCGCAATCAGAATCGGCCCATAGATGAGCACCACCAGCAGCACAATCCATGTGCCCAGATACGTTGCCGCCATCCGCGCTTTCTTGGCCAGCAGAATGCCTGCCCCGCCAGCCACAAGAATCGCCCCCGTCACATAGCCAATGAGCAGGCGCCCAGGAATCCACACCGGCATC
Source organism: Terriglobales bacterium (assembly GCA_035504195.1). Classification (GTDB taxonomy): domain Bacteria; phylum Acidobacteriota; class Terriglobia; order Terriglobales; family Acidobacteriaceae; genus Sulfotelmatobacter. The sequence continues at coordinate 162,621 of DATJSG010000030.1, read as the reverse complement.
AGTTTTTCCAGCGGCACTCCGGGGACGTTGACTGGATGGAGAAAGTGTTCCACCCCATAAAAGATCGCGGTAACGCCGATCACGATGCGGCCCACAGTGACCAGCAAGGTCCTTCCCCGCGCCTGCCATCCATCGATCGCCGCCGCCGAAAGAAGCCACCCGCCTGCCCCGAACGACATTTCGCGGCACAAAAGTGCCCAGCTGAAACGATCGCGGGGCGTGGCCAGCGCGCCGGGGAGATCCATCATGGCCACAAACGAAAACATCATGATTCCAAACAGCAGACCCGACCAGCGCGCCTGAATTTTGGTGGCAAGGCTCAACGACGCGGCCACCAACGCGACCCCGACAAAATATGTCCAGAACAAAGGCCAGGGCATATACGCGGGCACTAACCGCATAATGCCGCTGGCGGCGGAGAAATGCTCCGCACCGAATACCGCCAACGGTGCGGCGAAACACAAATTGCCCAAGGCGACGATCTTGTCCAGGCCGCGGGCCTGCGCCAGATCGGTCTTCGCCGCCCATAGCGCAATCGCCAAAATCAGGATGCCGGCGGCGCACATCGAAGACGGCGTGCGCGAGAACTCAAAAAATGCGGCGAGCATAGTTGGGTGCAGACCCATGCCGTGCAAGACGATGCCGTGCAAGACGATGCCGTGCAAGATGACCGACTTCAGGATGATGCCGTGCAGGATGCCCGAGTGCATAGCGATGGCCGGAATAAACTCGCGGCTGGATCCCGCGCATATTTTCCCCGGTCAATCCAGCGCATCGAATTGTACGACGAGGATTAGGGAACGATGCCTGTGTTTGTGACAAACTCCCGCCTGCCAGGGAGCAACGGGCAGTTTTCGCCTCCAGTCATACACTCCCGGAAACCGAAGACCCTATGTTTGCCCGGATGCTTCGTATCAGGGCATGCCTTCAGGCATGCCGTCCCAGGGGCGACACCAGCGAGGCTTCAGCCGCTGCGCCGTAACCTTGACTTCCGATTCGTTCCCCTCGATAATCGCCTCGAGCTTGACAGGCTGATGTGCAGACCCCGAGCGGAACACGCACTCGGGGTTCGCTTTTTGGGTACGAGTGCTTCCGCTCCCACTACCCCTTGCCGCCCTGCTTCCTCTCCACCTTCGCCCAGGTGTCCTTCAGCGCCACCGTGCGGTTAAACACCAGCGCTCCCGCCCTCGAATCCGGATCGACACAAAAATATCCCAACCGCTCGAACTGATATCGTCCGCCCGCCGCCGCCCCGGCCAGCGAAGGCTCCAGCTTCGCCTGCGCAATCACTTCCAGCGACGCCGGATTCAGATTCGCCGTAAAATCCTGTCCCACCGCCACGTCCGTCGGATCTTCCTTGCTGAACAAATTCTCGTAAATCCGCACCTCGGCATCTACCGCGTGCGCTGCCGACACCCAATGAATCGTCGACTTCACCTTGCGCCCATCCGGCGGCGCATTCCCGCCGCGCGTCGCCGGATCGTACGTGCAATGCACCTCAACCACCTCGCCCTTATCGTTCTTCACCACGCTCGTGCAGGTGATGAAATATCCGTACCGCAGCCGCACCTCCCGCCCCGGCGTAAGCCGGAAATATTTCGGCGGAGGCACTTCACGAAAATCATCCTGCTCAATATAAAGCTCGCGTCCAAACGGAATCCTCCGCGTCCCCGCGCTCTCATCCTCCGGATTGTTCACCGCCTCCATTTCCTCAACCTGCCCCTCCGGATAGTTGTCAATCACAACTTTCAGCGGACGCAGCACCGCCATCACCCGCGGCGCCCGCTTGTTCAGGTCCTCGCGCACGAAATGTTCCAGCATCGACAGTTCGACGACGCCATTCGTCCGCGAAACTCCCACCGCTGCCACAAAATTCCGGATCGCCTCCGGCGTATACCCGCGCCGCCGCAGCCCGCCCAGCGTCGGCATCCGCGGATCGTCCCACCCCTTCACCCGCTTTTCCTCCACCAGCCGCCGCAGCAACCGCTTCGACATCAGCGTATACGTCAGGCTGAGCCGGTCAAATTCAATCTGCTGCGAAGGAAAAATCCCCAGCTCTTGGATGAACCAGTTATAAAGCGGCTGGTGATCGGCAAACTCCAGCGAGCACATCGAGTATGTAACTTTTTCCAGCGAATCCGACTGCCCGTGCGCGAAGTCGTACATCGGATAGATGCACCACGTGTTCCCCGTCCGGTGATGCTCCGCATGTAGAATCCGGTACATCACCGGATCCCGCATATTCAGGTTCGGCGACCCCATATCGATTTTCGCCCGCAGCACCCGCGACCCATCCGCGCACTGCCCCGACTTCATGCTTTCGAACAACCGCAGATTCTCTTCCACCGGACGATTCCGATACGGACTATCTTTCCCCGGCTCCGTCAGCGTGCCGCGATGCTTCCGAATCTCCTCCGCCGACAAATCGTCAACGTACGCCTTCCCATCCTTGATGAGCTTGATCGCCCACTCATAAAGCTGGCCGAAATAATCCGACGCATAAAACAGCCCATCCCACTTGAATCCCAGCCACTTCACGTCTTCCATGATCGCGTCGACATATTCCACATCTTCCTTCTCAGGATTGGTGTCGTCGAAGCGCAGGTTCGTCTTCCCGCCGAATTCCTCGGCCAGCCCGAAGTCGATGCAGATCGCCTTCGCGTGCCCAATGTGCAGATATCCATTCGGTTCGGGAGGAAAGCGCGTCTGCACTCGCCCGTTGTATTTGTTGGTCTTCAGATCTTCGAGAATTCGGTCGCGAAGAAAGTTGGAAGGGCGAGGCTCCGGCGCAGTATTCTCGCCTGACGGATTCATACCTCTGATCTTACCGCAAACAAAAGCCGGAGAATGGAATGGCGGCCTTGACTGTCGTCCGCCTTCAACACGCTTACCGGAGCACAGTTACCGGAAAACGGCTACCGGAACACCGCCCCTTGTCATTCCGAACCGGCGCGCAGCGGCGGTGAGGAACCTGCTTTCGCCATCAGCCCGCCAGCCCATCCACACTCTTTCCACAGCTTCTCCCAATTCCATATCCCCGACATCACCGCAACCGGCAGCTTGAATCCCATCTGATGCGCCAGCATGCACACCTGCCCGCGATGGTGCGCTTCGTGCGCCACCATGTAGCACAGCATTTCCACCCCCACCGGCCACGGACGTCCCCACCCGTCTCTGCGAAACTTCTCGATGCGCCCTCGATGCGCCCCGAACCGCCAAGCGCTTCCTCCAGCATCTCCGTGCAGCGGGCCGCGCTCTCCGCCAATCCCGCGCGCGCCTGCCGCGGCGTGCAGCCCGTCCGGTCAAGCTGTCGTGGAACCTTCAGCTGCGGAGCCGTCAGCCGGACCCACTTGCAGCGCATATTGTGCATATGCGTAAAGATCGCCGCGATGCTGCGGACCTTCCCCGGCGGCTTCGCTCTCCACGCGGCGCCCTCCAGATGTTCGATCAGCATCTGGTTCATGCGCTCGTTCGCCGCAAAAACCCGAACCGCAACCCGCCCAGGTTGCCCGGCCCCAGCCTGATGTTTCGTCCGCGCCATTCCCACCGAGGTTGCCCCATCCCTGCCTTCTTTGCAAGGCCGCCCCAAGGGTAAATGAGTGTAGCTGCGATTTAACAACAATTACCGACTGACGATGGTAAAGGCAATTCCGATGACACCGCCAATCGCGCCAGAAACCATTGCATTCAGAGGCGCGAGCACAAGAAGCGCCGTCGGCAACGAAGGATCAGCAGTTACGGTGAGGATACATGCAGGACAAAGCGAGTACACCAGTGGTATCGGCGGTCGGCCGGAGCCAGGCGGCACAAAGCTGAAGACTACTACTAGAAGCAAGCCGAGGGCGGCAAAGCTCAGCAGGAACCTAAATGGAGTGGAGCGCCGTCGGTGTAACCCAGTGGGCGTCTTTCTGATGCCCTGAACCCACGCATTCGGCAGGAACGAAATGCAAACTGCGGTGACTCCCAAAACGAGGAGGGCATAGGCGAAAGGCAACGGTGCAACCTCCTGCATGGCAGATAACCGATGGAGTCCGCCGTAGACACGACCGACTAGAACGGTCACAACACCGCAAATGAAGAATGCTGCCCGCTGAACCATCAATAGCGGAATATAGCATGTGTTTTCGGGGCAAAGGGTGAATTGGCGTTTTGCCGCTGCTCAATGACCGATACCAGGATTTTGGAACTGATGGGATGGACTGGGACACCTCGCCTGACATCGTTTAGTCGTCAGGTGGTCTTTTCACTGGCCAAAGCTTGCTGAGTATATAACAGAAAACACAGAAGCCGACCAGGTATAGAACGACTTTCGGATCGTGAACTGGGCCGCCCAACAATGCGGTGGTCATCGTTTTGGATTTGCGCCGTACCGGACTTTCAACATGGCAATCAGCAGATACCCTCAAGATATCACGGGGAGACTGACGCAACCGGGATGTTACGCCAACTTGATTTCTTAGAAATATGAATGAGTGCAACGGAGCGGTAGATTAAACAGCCCACGGTTTGATTGCAGCACCGCCTGCGCTAACGCTTGCCGAGAGCAAGCTGGCCAAACCTTCCGTCATATTTCAACGCGACCATCGGATCAACGCGTGACGCGCTAGGGTTGGAATATCGCCGGCCAAAACGGCTACCGCCTTCGAGTTCACGCCCACCCCACCGAGCGCCGCACCTCTCTGTCAAGTTAATAATTTCCATGCTTTCCCAACTCATTCACAAGAAATAAGATATCGCTAGCCGATCCCCTTCGGCGCCTCCTCAGACCTGTTAGAATAGTAGTTGAGTCGGTTGTGATCAGCTTTCGGCTGTATGCAGGTCTCGCCTTTCGAAGTCTCCAGAATTGCCAAGCTAACTCCTTATTCCGCAATATTTTACCTCTAAGTCCCATGTCTGCAATATTTTACCGGGAATATCCCGGATATGCCATGCCTAACCCATTTAGATCCATGGATTTACCGGGAGCGTGCAAAAAAAATCTGCTGTCGCCGCAGCCAGGACCATCACACCCCCGCCGACACCACCTGCCCGGGAGCGCCGGCAGCCATCTCCTGCTCAGCCAAATCCCGCCGGTAGCGTACATGCCTCCACCGCGTCATCTCCACCAGCGGCTTCCACACCGGATTCACCAGATCATGCTTGATCAGCAAATGCCAGAAGCGGTTCGATCGCTTGTAGAGATACGACATCGCCAGATACAGCGGAACCGCCGGCAAATCTTTCCAGGTTTCAACCCTTGGTCGCCGCCGCCAGATCGAAGCATGCGAGAACAACCGCCAGTAGATCCATGCATAGCCCTGCTCCAGTTCTTCAGCCGTCATATGCTTCGGCCGGAAAACTGCGTGACCGGTGTCGTAGAGCGTCCAGTCGCGATGCAGAATCCTCCCTTGCTCCTCCAGCTGCCGGAACAGCGGCGTCGCCGGATACGGCGTCAGAATATGAAACGTCGCGCACTCCAGCCGGTTCTCTTCAACCCACTCTGCGGTGCGCCCGAACACGTCTTTCCGGTCGTGGTCGAAGCCGAGCACGAACGATCCGTTCACCTGAATGCCGTAGTCGTGCAGCATCCGCACCCGCCGCGCATAGTCGGATGTCTTCGGCGTCTTCTTGTTCGAATCGGCAAGGTTGTCGTCGGAGAGCGACTCGAATCCGATGAACACCCCGGTGCATCCCGCGAGGGCCATGTTGCGAAGCAGCGAAGGATCGTCGGTCACATCAATCGTCACCGCCGCGCTCCAGATTTTGTTCAGCGGACGGAGCGCCGCGCAGAGCGAATGCAGGTAATCGCGGCGCGATCCGAGATTGTTGTCGATGAACACCGCATAAGGCTGATCGTCTTTCTGAAATTCGGCGGCGATCTGCTCCGGCCGCTTCATGCGATACGGCATGCGCAGCCCGTCGGTCGCGAGATAGCAGAACCCGCACCGGTTGTGGCATCCGCGGGTTGCGATCAGGCTGGTCGTAGTCAGAAAGCTGCGCCGCGGCAGCAGGGAACGCCGCGGCGCAGGATCCTCGCAGTAGTCGTTTTCATACGTAGCAAGGTAGCGGGACTGCAGCGAGTTCGCTTCCACGTCGCGCAGGATCCGCGGCCAGAGTTGCACCCCATCCCCAAGCGCCAGCGCATCCGCGTGCGGCGCACATTCCTCGGGACACGACAGCACGTGCAGTCCGCCCAGGACAACCTTCGATCCCCGCGACCGGTACCAGTCCGCCAGTTCATACGCCCGCCGAGCAAACGTCAGATGCACGGTAATCCCAACCACCTGCGGCATGGGGCGAAACGGCGGCCGCCCGTCGAGCAGATTCTCGTCCCAATACTCGACCCGCCAGTGTGCGGGCGTAGTTGCGGCAAAGCTGGTCAGCGCCAGCGTTGGCGTGAGCACGTGCTTGCCGAAACTCGCATTCGCATCCTTGGGGTAAAACGGATTGATCAGCAGCGCGTAATGCCTCTCGACCACCACCGGGCCGATTTCGTTTGGCTCAGTTGCATCCAGCGAAGGAGCAGTAGCCATCTCGCGGGGAATCCAGCGCTTTGGGATAGGGCGAAGGAACGGTTCGTCGGCGGAGATCATTGGCGTACTTTAGACCATAAAGTACTTCTCGTCAACAGCTCCGTCTGGCCCTACCCGAGTTTTGCAATGGCCTGCGCGATCCGCGCCAGCGTCGTCGCTTGCCCAAGCACTTCGAGCGTCTCAAACAGCGGCGGGGCGTTCTTGCGGCCGCAGACGGCCACCCGGATGGGCTGGAACATCTGTCCGGCCTTCACCCCCAGCTCTTGCGCGGCCGCCCGCAGGGCCCGATCCAGCGGGTCGTGTTTGAATTCGACATTAGCCAGCACCGATTGCGCCTTCTCCAGAACCCTTCCCGCCATGGCTGCGTCTCCCTTTTGCGGGATGAGTTCCGCAGGGTCATATGGCGCCAACTGTTCGACGAAGAAGAAGTCGGCCGCCGTCAGAACGTCGCGGAGCAGCTTGATGCGCTCCCGGATGAGCGGCGTGACCCGCAGCATCTTCTCTGGAGTGACGCTGAAGCCGGCCCCCTGCACGATGGGCAGCAGGCTCCGGCTCAGGTCCTCGATAGCGAGGCCGCGAATGTGCTCGGCGTTCAGCCACACCGCTTTGGGATCGAACGTCTCCTCCGGCGTCGCTGCCGGCTCTTTGAAGTTCACCACGGCGTTGGCCCGGTTGATGCCTTCCAGGGAGAACGCATCGATCAGTTCCTGGCGGCTCATCTGCTCCCGGTCGTTCTTTGGCGACCACCCCAGCAGGCACAGGAAGTTGATGAAGGCTTCGGCCAGAAATCCGGCGTCGCGGTAAGTGGTCACGCTGACCACGGGCCCGTGGCGGCGCTTCGACAGCTTGGTTCCGTCCGGAGCGACCAGCAGCGGCAGGTGCGCGAACTGCGGAGGTGGGAAACCGGCAGCCTCGAAGATCAGGACGTGCTTGAAGGTATTGGTCAGATGATCCTGGCCACGAATGATGTGGCTGATGCGCAGATCGGCATCGTCGGCGCAGGAAGCCAGATGATACGTGGGCATGCCGTCGGAACGCAGAAGGGCGAAGTCTTCGATGTCGGCGCCAGCCTTCGCCTGCTCCCCGTAGACCGCGTCGGTAAAGCGTACAACCTGACCGATCTCTCGCGGCACGCGAAAGCGCAAAGCAAACGGTTCGCCGGCGGCGGCGCGTTGGTCGCTTTCCTCGCCCGGCAGTTCGCGCATGCCGGGATTGAAGAGCCATGTTCCCTGCGCTCCGGATCTCTCGCTCTCCCCGCTATGCGCCGGCGTGAAATCCCGATAGGCGAGACCTTTTTCGAAAATCGACCAGGCGATTTTGCGGTGAAGATCGAGCCGCGCAGACTGTTTGTATTCTTCGTCCCATCCCAAGCCCAGCCACTTCAGGCCTTCGAAGATCGAATTCACCGAAGCATCGGTATTGCGCTCAACGTCGGTGTCGTCCAGGCGTAGGATCATGGTTCCGCCGTTTCGCCGGGCGTAAAGCCAGTTGAAGATGAAAGTGCGGGCGCTGCCGACGTGGAGAAATCCGGTGGGCGAGGGTGCGAAACGCACTCGAGGCTTGCCATTCGAAGACGCGGTCAAAGATTCCGTCATAAGTCAGATCAGATCATCAGATCAGATCATCAGATCAAAGGAGAAGCCCGCTCGCAATCGCACCGGCCAGCCCGCAACTGGAGGAAGCCAAGCGCGAGACTAGCCGCGACCCGTGCTGGGGGCTGACGCAACTGCCTGATCCTCGATGCTACGGGCGGCCTCAAGCACCGTCAAGCGGGGTACCTTAACGTTTTGGCAGTACTTTTGCGGCTGAAACGACCTCGAATGGGGACAATGTAATTAAAATCTATTGTGTCCGGGATGCCGCTTGTGAAAGCATGAGGTCACTGTTTCCCCCCAACTGAGCGGATACGCCCAGAGGTGTCCTCGCAGACCCTATGAACAGTGTGGTGATTACAACGGTGGTAATCCCGGGATTCGTCTCGGTCCTCCTTTTTCTCGTTTTCACGTATCTCCACGCGCAGAGCCGCCAGCCTTACTTCCGCGCGTGGCAGCTGGCCTGGGCGGCGTATTCGCTGCACTACATCCTGGATGCGTTGCCATCTTCCACGGTCATTTTTTTTGCCAGCGAGCTCTTCCTGGTGGCGATGGCGCTGTGCATCTTTGTTTCGACCCGCCTCATGCGCAGTCCTTACCGCTTCCGCTGGTACGACGCGGCCATCGCGGGCGTCGGCGTTTTTCTTGCCGGCATGACTTTGCAGCAGCATATAGTGAACGGCAGTTTTGTTCCCGACGTGCAGCCAGCAATCCGGCTGGGGTTGGGGCTGGCCGGACTTCTGCTCTACTGCTCCGCGATTTTTTATCTCAACGGGCACAAACGCGGGTCGCTTGCCTTTCAGGTGCTCGGGGTTGCACTCGCACTGTGGGCGGTGCTGATGGGCGTGGGCCAGATGCAGAGTCCGTTACCGGAACAATTTGGCACGGCGACTCGCCTCTTCGGTCCTGTGCCGCAAATGCTGCTCGGCATCGCCATGGTGATGGTGCTGTTCGAAAATCAGCGCAACGCCGTGCTGGAAAATACTCTGGCCTTGTCGACGCTGGGCGTCGATCCCCGGCGTCTGCTGTTCGCCGAAGATCTGGTGCCGAGCATGCAAGCCGCGCTGGAGCGGCTGATGAGTGCGGTGCCGGCGAGCCGCGCGGCGATCTGCATCACCGAGCGCTGGCGCGGACTCTTGCCCTCGGTGCAGCGAGGATTTGCTGCCGGCTTTGTTGAGACTCTGGAAAGAACCGGCGCCGGAGATTACATCTGCGAGCTGGCCTACCGGCAGAGTGGAATCTTCACGGTGCACGATCTGCCCGAGATGACCGAGCCTCTCTCGAACAGCCCGGCGGGAACGTTCGCGGAGTTCAAGCGCATTCTCACCGAGGCCGATATCCGCAATCTGACTGCGGTGACTTTGCAGACTCGCGAACACAATTTTGGAGTGATTCTGTTCCCGCATGCCGATCGCGGGGCATTTGGCTCGTCGGGCCCGCGGCTTATGGTCGGGCTGGCGCTGCAACTCGGCCTTACGCTGGAAAACTATGTAGTTAGTCACGACGCTCACCGCCGCACGAAAGAGTACGAATTGCTGACCGACATCGGCAAGGCGATCAGCTCGCGGCTCGATCAAGGTGAAATCCTGCGCACCATTCAAACCGAACTCGGGCAGATTTTCGACACCAGCCATTTCTACATCGCGTTTCAGGAGGGCGAAGAAATCCGTTTCGAGATCGAGGTTCGCGACAATCGCGTACTGCCTAAACGTACCCGCGAGTTGCGCAACGCCTTTACCGAATTTGTAATCCGCAACGGCGAGCCTCTGCTGATTCGCTCCGAACTGGAAGCCACGCGAAAGCGGCTTGGAATCACGCACATTCCGGAGCGGCCTGCCAAGTGCCTGATCGCCGCGCCGGTTTTCCTGGGCAACAAGTCGACCGGAGCCATGGTCGCCATGAATCCAGAGCGCGAATTTGTTTTCGAGCAGCGCGACCTCGATGTGCTGGTCACGGCGGCTGGCCAGGTTTCCGTCGCCATGGAGAATGCCCGCCTATTTGCCGACGAGCAACGGCGTTCGCGGCAACTCGCGTTTCTCAATAACATTTCGCGCACCGCGATTTCGAGCGACGATCCGGTTCAGATGCTCGGGCAGATCGTCGAAGAGATTCAGCAGAACTTCAGTTTCGATCACATCGGAATCGGCCTGCTTGACTACGGAACCAAGGAGATCGAAATCAAAGCGGAAGCCGGAGTGACCGCTCACGCCAAGGGCAGGCGCATCCCTCTGGGAGCCGGCATTCTGGGCCGCGCCGCGCGGACGGGCGAACGGGCGCTGGTGCAAAACGCGTTGCCTGGCAATCTGAAAGGAATTCTGCCCGATTCCCGCGCTGTGCTATGCATTCCGATGAACTACGGCGAATCGCTGCTTGGGGTGCTCAACGTCGAGAGCCACAACGAGAATGCTTTTTCGCCCCAGGACGTGCTGATCCTCAACACGCTCGCCGACCTGCTGGCCACGGCTCTACACAACGCCTTCGTCTTTCAGAAACTGCAGCAGCAGTCGATTACCGACGGGCTGACCGGAATCAAAACGCGCCGGTTTTTCTGGGAAGCGTTATCGGCGGAATGGAAACGAGCTTCGCGCTCCGGGCGGCCATTCTCCGTGGTGCTGGTCGATCTCGACAAGTTCAAAGAGGTCAACGACACCATGGGCCACTTCGAGGGCGACCTGGTTCTGGCGCGTGTCGGCCGCCTGCTCGAGCAGAAATCGCGGCAGTCGAATGTAGTTGCGCGCTACGGCGGAGACGAGTTCATCATCCTGATGCCGGAGACCGGTGCGGAGCAGGCCCAGGTGCTGGCCGAGCGCCTGCGCCAGTGGATTGCTGCCGATCCGATGCTGGCCGAGCATCACATCACCGGAAGCTTCGGGGTTGCCAGTTTTCCGATGCATGGATTCTCGATCGAGGACATTATTCGCGTTGCCGACGCCGGCATGTACGTTTCGAAGCGGTCGGGAGGCAATCTGGTTTCGAGCGCGCAGGAATTTGTCGAAGGCCAGGGTTTCGCGCGGCAGCGCCAGCAGATTTCCGCTTATATCGAAGGATTTCTGCAGCGCGAGGATACGGGCCGCGAGCATCTCGAGGAACTGACTTCGACGCTGTACAAGCTCTGCGGCGGGGATGAAGACTGCAACATACCGCTGCTCAAGGAAGCGATTGAGTCGCTGAGCCGCGCGGCCGAATCGCGCGAGTTGCAGACCGCGGGCCACGGAGATTTGGTGGCGCGTTACACGGAAGTGGTTGCGCGCGCGCTGGGGCTGTCGTCGGAGGAGACTGCAGATTTGGTTTATGCCGCACGGGTTCACGATGTGGGAAAGATTTTTGTACCCGAGCGCATTCTCAACAAACCGGGACCGCTCACCGATGAAGAATTCTTGCTGGTGAAAGTACACGCTCACATGGGAGCGCAGATTGTGGGAGCGATTCCACACAGCGCCACGATGCGGGACGCAATCGAGCACCACCACCAGCGCTTCGACGGCTCGGGCTATCCGGACGGACTGAAGGGCGAGCAGATCCCGCTCTGGGCGCGAATTATCGCGCTGACGGACGCTTACGCCAACATGGTCACCGAGCAGTCCATTGCCGCCGCCCGCACGCCCGACCAGGCGCTCGACGAACTGGCTCACATGAGCGGCACGCGCTTCGATGGGATGTTAGTGCGGCTGCTTTTGCGCGGACTCAAATCCGAGCGGACCGCGCCGGGATCGAGCGGGGAAAGATCGAGCGGGGAAAGATCGGCAGGGGAAAGATCCGCAGGCTGAGACCCGGTTAGCGCGAGTTATTGTCTGATTCCGGCTGCCGCCATCAGGCGGCCCGTTTTTCCTTTCGCGGCGCGGTAGGAGAAGAGCAGATTCGTGCTGCAGTTGGTGCAGAGCGGAGACGCTTCGATATTCTTCGGCGCCGCGCCGGCGGCCAGTAATTGACGGCGGTTGGCCTCGACCAGATCGAGAAATATCTTCTTCGGCAGTTCCCCGTGTCCGGGAGCGCGAGCCGTCAGAAATAGCAGGGGATACTTTTCCCGCACCGGGTCGGATTCCTTCGCTTCGCGAAACAAGCTGGCCGCATATCCGAATTGCGACTCGAATTTTGTGCGCACTTCCTCGCCTACTTCGTAACAGCAGCTTTGGATTCCAGGACCAATCGCCGCCTTCAGATCCCGCGGACGGCTGCCGAAATGGCGAACCATTTCGCCCACGCCCTTCTCGACGATGCGGTGCACAGTGCCGCGCCATCCGGCGTGGAATATTCCGACCGCGTGTTTTTTCGAGTCGACGAGAATCACCGGGAGGCAGTCGGCTGTCTGAATGGCCAGCAGCAAGCCTGGAGTCGCAGTGATCAAACCGTCGCCGGTGAGCGGCTCATCAGGAATTGCGTTGATGAAGTGAATGATATCGGAATGAACCTGGCGCAGCGTGATCAGCGGCCACAGCTCGTTGCCGCGGGCCCGGTAACGGCGCGCGACCGCGCCGAGGGCTCTAAGAAACGCTGCCCGGTTGCGCTCCACCGCGGCGCGCGAGTCGTCTTTGGTGAACCCGAGATTGAGATCGCCCTTGCCGTAGGCGCGAGAGAATCCGCCAGTCCGGGTGGAAAACCCGTGCACCAGCCACGGCAGCGCGCTCAACTGCCGGGCGCGAACAATATTTAGTTTGCTGACTTTCTTAGTGAGGGCCTTGGTTGCCACACTTCAATGTTACAGGAAGCCCTGTTCCCGGAAAGTGCTGACAGCCGGCCCGCAGCGGACAGGTGCACGGGGACGCGGCCTCGGGTTTGCCGCCGCGTTCGCGGTCCGTTATGATTTGTAATCATGTTTCAGGACTTCACCGCTACGGACCGCTGGACGAAGAAGCCGGTCCACTGCGTCTATCAGGCCTTGATTGTGGCCATTGCCACGCGGCATGCCGACGCCGTAGACCTGAAGTTTTTGGTCGATGGCCGCAGAGTCTGGGTCGCGCTTCCGCATCCCGCCTGGGTCGAATACAAGAAACGCACCGGCAAAGCCATTACCGATTCGCTCGCCGTGGAGATTGCGGGCCACTATCTGAAAAAGGCACTGGAGTCGGGCGAGGGCCTGGGGAGCGAAATGTATTCGCTGACGATTGAGGAAACATTGGCGCATCTGGATGCGGCCGTCGCGGAAATGCAAGCCCAGCCGGCATAGGCACAATCCATGCAGAGACAGCCGCCCCCGGCTGGCTTTATCTGGCGGTCGTTACCTGGCGGTCCTTACTTGGCGGTCCTCACCTGGCGCAGCCCGGCAGCCGCGAAAGCCAACGCTAAATCACGACCGCTTCCTTGTACTCGCCGAATACCCGCCGCATCGCGTCGGAAATTTCTCCGACGGTTGCGTATGCTTCGACGGCAGCCAGAATCCGCGGCATTACATTTGCCCCTGACCGCGCCGCGTCCTCCACGGCCGTCAGCGCGGCTTTCCACGGAGCTGCGTCGCGCCTTGCGCGCAGCGCGCGGACGCGCTCGACCTGCTTCGGCTCCAGCGCCGGGTCGATGCGCTGAATCGGAATTGGTTTTTCTTCTTCCACTTCGAAACGGTTCACGCCCACCACGATTGCTTCCTCGTGATCGACCTGCTGCTGATATTCGTAGGCCGCATTCTGAATCTCCTGCTGCACGAAGCCGCGCTCGATGGCCTTCAGCATTCCGCCGAGAACTTCAATCTTTCCCAGGTATTCGGCCGCGCGCTTTTCAATCTCGCTGGTGAGGGTCTCGATGTAGTACGAACCGGCGAGCGGATCAATGGTCTGCGGCACGCCCGATTCGTAAGCGATGACCTGCTGCGTGCGTAAGGCGATACGCGCCGCCTGCTCGGTGGGCAAGGCGAGCGCTTCGTCGTAAGAATTCGTGTGCAGCGACTGGGTTCCGCCGAGCACGGCGGCCATCGCCTGAATCGCGGTGCGCACGATGTTGTTTTCAGGCTGCTGCGCGGTCAGAGTCGAGCCCGCAGTCTGGGTATGAAAGCGCAGCATCCACGAACGGGGATTTTTCGCTTTGAAATGTTCGCGCATGATGCGCGCCCACATGCGCCGCGCGGCACGGAACTTCGCGACTTCTTCCAGAAAATTGTTGTGCGCGTTGAAAAAGAACGAGAGCCGTGGCGCAAACTTATCGACATCCAGCCCAGCCTTGATCGCCGCCTCAACGTAGGCCATGCCGTTGCCCAGCGTGAACGCCACTTCCTGCACTGCCGTCGATCCGGCTTCGCGCATGTGATAGCCGGAAATCGAAATCGTGTTCCAGTCAGGAACGTTCTCATTCGCCCATGCGAACATGTCGGTGATGACGCGCATGGCCTGCAGCGGAGGATAGATATAGGTTCCGCGCGCGATGTACTCTTTCAGCACATCGTTCTGCACGGTGCCGGACAACTTGCGGATATCGGCGCCCTGCCTTCGAGCGACCGCAACGTACAACGCCAGCAGAATCGAGCCCGTCGCATTGATGGTCATCGATGTAGAAATCCTGGTGAGCTCGATGCCGTCGAAGAGCCGCTGCATATCTTCGATGGAATCGATCGCGACGCCGACCTTGCCCACTTCCCCGGCGGCCAGCGGATGGTCCGAATCCATCCCGATCTGCGTCGGCAAATCGAAGGCCACGGATAATCCCGTCGTTCCATTTGCCAGCAGATATTTGTAGCGTTTGTTCGATTCCTCGGCGTCACCCATGCCCGCGTATTGGCGCATGGTCCAGAGCCGGCCGCGGTACATGGTGGCCTGCACGCCGCGCGTGAAGGGATATTCTCCCGGATAGCCGATTTCGCCTTCGTAGTCGGTGCCTTTGAGATCTGCGGGCGTGTAGAGGGGATTTACCGGAATGTGCGAGGAGGTCTCAATATCGGTGTTGGTGCGGGGTTTCACTTTTTCCGTCATCGAACTTTTCCGGCCCAACTTTTCCCGCCGAACTTCGCCGCTGGACCTTGCCGCGAAACAAACAATTTCCTTCGCGCTCAGGAAGTTCAGAGGTGCAGACGCTAGTTACTGCCGCTGGCTCTTTCTTCGTACTCTCCAGAACGAACTCAGCCCGAACCAGGCAAACGCCGCGGTGAAACAAACCACCAGCGCAACCCGGACCGCCGTCGTGCGCCCGTTTTCATATTTCATGCATTCGCGCACCAGCGCGATTCCGCCGAAGGCCGCCATGGTGAGAAAAACAGCGCCCGTTACTTCCAGCCACAACTGGTGGGCCGCGCGTCCAAAGGAACGTCCGGTGGTGCGGATCGCGCCCATGATCGCGGTGAAGATCCGGCTGCGGCCGGCTTGCTGCTGGGCAACCCGGGCCGCGACCCCCAACTTTCGTAAGGCAGAAACTTTGCTCACGGCCTCGATTTTAACAGCCTCCCGGTCTACAATGACCGCACGCCTGACAGGGGCGAACCGTTACGCCGCCCACGGCATCCAATTGAGTGAGTGGAGCAGGGGGACCAAGTGGACCAGCAACTCAAACAACTCATGAAAGAATTGGGCGACGCCATCAACGAGTCTCTCTCCGACTCGGAACAGATTTCAGAAGTTGTGGCCCGCATTAAAGAAGGCGGGTACGATATTTTCCTGGTCCTCGAAGCCACGATTGGCGTCAGCAAACAAGGCGAAAAGGCTTCCGACAAGACTTCGCTCGTAACCACGCTCTCCACCAATCCTGAGTTCAAGATCAGCGATCAGGATCTTAAGTTCCTGAAGTCCCTCCGCATCAAAATCGACGAAGAAAAGAAGTAGGAAAGCTGCTTTCGCAGGATCGGAAGCAGAAGAGCAGCCGAGAATCTCAGCCGATTCGTATCTACGAATTGCGGCCTAATTACGAGTCTTGGGGTCCGGTGCTGCGATGCGCTCCCTGGCTCCGGGTAGCTCTTCCTCTAAGCGGTCGTCAAGCCATTTTTCAAGCTGTGCCTGCGAGGATGCGGCGACATCGCGAAAGCGGAATCCGGCTCTGCCTTTCACGTCGGCCCATACGACTTCGGCTTCCAGATCGAGATTGAGGTTCGTGTCGGGCAGAGTGAAGTGCAGCCGTGGCGTCGCGCCTTTCGGCAGCGCCTCGCGCAACATCAGCGCGATGCCACTTTCGCTCAAATTGGTGCTGGTCGCCTTCACGCTTTTCTCGCCCAGGGAAATCTGCACCAGCATCTTTACCGGATGTCGGAAGTAGCGGCGCCGCTCTTTGACCATGAAATTCAAGGCCGCATGAAAGCAACGGGAGGCATTGAGCGAACTGATCGGCTTCTGCAGAACGAAGTTGGCGCCCATCCCGAACGCATCCTGGGTTGTGGTTTTCCTTCCGTTGAGGATGGCGAAGGTAACGGAGTTTTTGTTGCTGGGTGTGCTGCGCAGGCCCTGCAACACCTCCAGGCCGCCCTTGAGATCGTCACAATCCACGACCACGGCGTCGAACTTCTCTGAAATCAGGATGTCGGCCGCAGCCCGCGCCTCATGACAGATCTCCACGTCGATCGAAAGTTTTTCGAGCGTGGGGCGGATCACGCGGACCAGGTCTGGATCCTGGCTCAGGAGGAGTGACTCCAACGTCATAGTAGTGATTCTAGGGGCACGCCCAAGGGTCACAAAAGTAACAAAGGTAATGGGTTCGGTGTTGGCCTTGTGGACCTTTACAAACCGCGCAGATTGATTGTCGGGCTGACAAGACTACCGCCCGGATGCTATCGTTTCGGCCAGGTTACGCATATGACCGAGCCGAATTGCCTTTTCTGCCGCATCATCCAAGGCGAGATTCCTGCGAAGAAAGTTCACGAAGACGAGCATGTTTTTGCCTTTGAAGACATTCATCCGCAGGCGCCCACGCACGTGCTGGTGATTCCCAAACGGCATTTTGCTGGACTAAAAGAGGCTCAGGCTGCCGATGCCGAAATCATCGGCCGCTGCCACCTCGTGGCCGCACAGATTGCCCGCGAGCGCAATATTGAGAACGGATACCGGACGGTGCTCAACGTTGGACCGGGGGCGGGGCAATCGGTTTTCCACCTGCATGTTCATCTTCTCGGTGGACGCCAGCTCAAGTGGCCACCGGGATAATCCGGCGGACTTTCGTTGCGTGCGGGCCTTGCTTGCGGGCTGAGGAAAAATCGGGGAGGGCCGGGGAAGGGCTGAAAGCCGCGGCAGACGGGCGTTTTCGAGTATCTCCCCAGTGCAATCGGAATGCAAGACAAAACCCGCGCTCGTCCCCGCCACGCGCACGATATTTCACTTTTCGTGCACCGCAGGGGTCAAACCTTGCAACTTCTGTCATCTATTTCAACTTAATCGATTTCCGCTCAGTTGATCGCCAGTCAAGCCCGCAGCAGCGGACGAGTCAGACAGGTGGGGCCGCCTCCGCCGTTGATGCAGAGTTCGCCTCCCGGGAACGTGCGCACATCAAACCCGGCAGCGCGCAGCCGGTCGTTCGTTTTTCGGTTTTCTTCGATGGCCAGCAAACGATTCTGGCCCAAGGCCAGCACATTGCAGGCCAGCGTGTCGCGCTCCGCATAGTCGATCTCGATCCATTGGAAGCCGCGCGTGCGGAGCAGTTCGACGGTCTCCACCGCGAGCCACGGCAGGTCAACCAGCACAGTCTTCTCGTCGAGCAGGCTGATCAGAGACATTAAATGCAGGCACGCGGAAGGCCCGGCGCTGTGCGGCAGCGGGGCGGAGAGCACCTCAATTCCCTTCGGTGCGAGCAGCGACCGCATCTGGTCGATCCCGGCCGCGTTGGTGCGGTAGCCGCGCCCGATCAGCAGGCTTTTCGAGTCGAGCCACACGATGTCGCCCGCTTCCGTCGTGCCCGGCGCAACGATTTTTGCCAGAGTCGGCAGAGCCAGCCGCACGCAGAATGAACCGTGGTTTCTGCCCTCCGCGATACGCGTAGTCTTTCCGGGATGCATCACGATCAGTCCAAAGTCCGTGGCGAAAGAGGCGTCATGGGCGTAAACCGCGTCGAGAGTAAGGTCAGCCGCTGGCGGCAGTTCGAGCACTTCAGCCCCGGAGGCCTCGAGCTCGCGGCACAGAGCTTCGTGCTGGACCTGTGCCTTCGCGAAGTCAACTTTGTGAAGAAATCCCAAATCGCGCCAGCGAGCTGCGCGTTCCGGCTGGTGCCATCCCGCCATGCGCGGTGAACACACCAGCACGCGCTGCAGAGCGCCCACCATCGAAT
The DNA here is from genome assembly GCA_035504195.1 of Terriglobales bacterium. Lineage (GTDB taxonomy): Bacteria > Acidobacteriota > Terriglobia > Terriglobales > Acidobacteriaceae > Sulfotelmatobacter. Next base: position 144,362 of record DATJSG010000030.1, on the reverse strand, counting down.
GGCCATTGAAAAGCGCTTGGGGCATTGTTGCAGTCATCGTATTCGTGGTTCCACTGCTTTTAGGAATTTAACCGCCCCCGTTGAGAAACGCAAAGGCGGAAGCCTTTAGAACTCAACGTGCGCGCGGAAACCGGGCACAATCACCGGCCCGCGGTCGCGGTTATAGCCGGGGTTATTGATGTGCTGCACACTGGGAGACACATAGATCCCGCGCCAAACATGCGCGGTGTAGTAAGTCTCGACAATATTTTCGCGGCCGTAGTTCAATCCGCCGTCGCCCAGAAGAAATCCCAGGCCGCCGGCCGCGAGATAGTCCTGGTGATCTTTCTTGATCGCATTGCTGACGAAGGCTACGCCGGCGCGGTCCTGTCGGCGATGCCACCATGCACCCTGCGCGCCCACGCCCTCGGCAAAGGTCTGGTCGACTTCCGTGTAGGCGAACGATTCAGTCTTGCCGTTATCCCAGCCGAAGCGAGCGAAGGCAGTGAGATAGTGCGTAAGATTCTGCTCCACGTTGATACCGAATCCGTATTTGCGCGTAATGTGCCAGGGATGGTCGGTGATGTCGGGCGTCGTGCCGGTCTCTTCTGCCAGTGCAAGCTGCTGGCGATAGATGCCCATATTCGCGTAGTTGGTATAGGCGAGCAGCCGCACCACGCCTGATTTCTTCGGAATCACCCCGTGGCGCAGTTCGTATTCCCAGTTCTCGGCATGCGCCTGCCAGGGCTTCCAGACGAGATCGATGCCATTGGCAACCTTCGGCATCAACGCCTCCGCGAAACGGAAGCCCCAGTTGCGGTCTTCGAAGTCGGCGACCGCGCCCACCGTGTAGCCGCGGGTGTCGGCAGCGTAGTCCCAGGCTCCGTTGTTATCGATCGTCCAGTTATTAAACTGGAAGTGAGTGTCGGACCCGACGGAATTGACGTCGAAGAAATCGGGCAGGTTGATTTTGCCGAACCGGATTTCGAGACGGCGGCGGGGCAGCTCGCCGAAAAACGAAAGAAAGCTGCGGTCGTTTTCAACGTTGTCTTTGCTGAGCGCGAGCACATAGTGAACCATGCCGCGGCCGAGGTAGACGTTCTTGCTCAGCAAGGGATTGCGAACGATGTCGAGGTCGGTATTGCCGGCTAGTCCGAAGCCCAGGCTGAGGGCGGCGCCGCCAGCCTCTTCAGGGTCGACGAGAAACTCGAGGGAGTTGTTGACGCGAAACCCGGTGTAGAGGGTAAGAACGCGGGAGGTCGCCTTTTCGTAGTTGGGACTGAGACTGTGCGGGCCGCTGTAGAGGGCGGGGAAATCAGGATGCGTTTGAAAAATGAAATTGGCCTGACCCGAGAGCCAGAAACGGGAGCTCTTGAAATGCGGCAGCATGGCTTCGGTGCTTTCGTCGGGAGGAGCATCCACGGCCGGAATCGGGGCGGCGGCTGGATCGGGGGCCGAAGGCGCCGGAACTGGAGAAGGAGCCGCCGGGACGGTCGAGGGGAAGTCTTGCGTCGGCGCCGTTGGTGGGGATTGCTGGGCCCAGGCAGGAGCTGGAGCAGTCGCGGCAAGCGCAGCGGCGAGCGCCAGCATCCTCACGGATGCCGTGCCATCGCCAGCTTGTCGCAAAAGGCTGGCCGGATACGCCAAAAATCTTTTCACAGTGTTGAACGTGAATCTCAACTTCAACGTCCTGACCCTACGATATTTGCGCTGGAATGCGTTACCCGTGCTTATCCCAACAGTGGCATAACGAGCGTGAGGGTAACGGAATGCCGCTTGCGTTGAGTTGTTCGGGCTTTACCCCCGGCCTGACGACGAGCCTACGCAGCTATGGTTACAGCAGTGTTACAAGCCGGCCCTTGCTGCGCGTCCCTCTGGCGTCTGGCAAGATCCTGAGGGATGCTGCAGGCGGGCGGGCCACTTGTCCGCCAGCCTCGATTTCTTATATCATACCCCCCTAGGGTATAAGTCAAGTCGAAAAATGGGGATAGCGACATTTTCCATGAAGGATAAACTGCCGGAAGTTTCCAAAGAAAAACAAAAGCTCTTTTCGCGGATCAAGCGCCTCGGCGGACAAATTTCCGCGGTCGAGCGTGCGGTCACCGACGGCGACGAGTGCGCCGATATCCTGATGCTGCTGGCGGCAATTCGCGGCGGAGTCAACAGCCTGATGGCAGAGATCCTCGAGGATCACATCCGCCTGCACATCACGCATCCGGAACGCGGACCGGACTCGCCGGAAGAACTGACGGAAGATCTGATTTCGTTGGTCAGAGCCTACTTGAAGTAAGCGGGCGGAAACTGGCGTCGACCGGCGTGGTCTTCCGGCGAAAGACGGGGATGGTTCCGCGCCCAATGCAAAAAGGACAGCCCGGAGCCCCCGAGACTGTCCCTCAAAACCCTCCCGGTTAGAAGGGCAACTTGATGACTTCACGTTACCGCCGCCACGTTGCATTGTGATTTCAGAAGCGTGAATATCTGATGAATTCGCCGGGCGCTGCTATAGTAATGCGTTGCAACACTGCATCTGTCTGACATCTTTTTCTCGTGTTCGAAAGCATAACGCGAAGAGGATTTGATGCCTTCCACAACCTCGCGCAAAACCGAGCAGTCGCGCCGCCTGCAGCAACGCGCCGAGAGCATGATTCCCGGTGGCGTCAACTCTCCGGTGCGCGCTTTCGGATCCGTCGGCGGCGATCCTCCCTTCATCGTGCGCGGCAAGGGTTCGCATATCTGGGACGCCGACGAAAACGAATTTATCGACTACATCGGCTCCTGGGGTCCGCTGATTCTGGGCCACGCCGAGCCCACGGTGCTCGATGCCATTGTGGGCGCGGCTTGTAACGGGACCAGCTTCGGCGCGTCCACTCCCTCGGAAGCCGATCTCGCCGAACTCGTGCTGAGCGCATTCCCGCACATGCAGAAAGTTCGCTTCGTCAGTTCGGGCACGGAAGCGACCATGTCGGCCATCCGCCTGGCGCGGGCTTATACCAAGCGCAAATACATCATGAAGTTTGAAGGCTGTTATCACGGCCACGCCGATGCTCTGCTGGTAAAAGCGGGCTCGGGAGTCGCTACCCTCGGAATCCCTGGATCGGCGGGCGTTCCCGAGGAGTTCATTCAATTCACGGTGGCCCTGCCGTTCAATAATCTGTCCGCGGTGGAACACGCCTTCAACAAATACAAACACCAGATCGCCTGCGTCATCGTCGAGCCGGTCGTGGGCAACATGGGATGCGTTCCCGCGGCCGACGACTATCTGGTCGGCCTGCGCCTGATCACCGAGCGCGAGCGTTCTGTGCTGATCTTTGACGAAGTGATGACCGGATTCCGCGTGGCTTTCGGCGGGGCGCAGGAGCTGTACAGCATTCGTCCGGACCTGACCACGATGGGCAAAATTATTGGTGGAGGACTGCCGGTGGGCGCCTACGGTGGACCGAAGGAAATTATGGATCTGGTCGCGCCGCTGGGCCCGATGTACCAGGCGGGAACGCTCTCCGGCAATCCGCTGGCGATGGCCGCGGGTTGCGCCATGCTGAAACAGTTGCGCGACCGCAAGGCCGAGATCTATCCGCGGCTCGACCAACTGAGCGCAGAGTTAGTCGCCGGAGTGGCATCGGCGGCGAAAGAAGCGGGAGTGCCGCTTACCCATAATCGTGTCGGAAGCATGTTCACTTGGTTCTTCCAGAATGGTCCGGTGACGGATTGGGATTCGGCTTCGAAGTCGAACACAACGGCATTCGGCAAATTCTTCCGCAGCATGCTCGACCAAGGCGTATACTTGCCGCCCTCGCAATACGAAGCAGCATTCCTCGGCGCAACCCATACCGAAGAGGACGTGCAAAAGACGGTCGCCGCGGCAAAAGAAGCATTCGCAGCGGTTCGACAGTAGGCCGTGGGAAAAAGCTTGCGCGGGAAAGACTGTGTGGAACCGCGGCAGCGCATCGAAAGGCAGCGACGAAAGCGGGGCCCTGCCGGCCCCAGTAGGCTTACTTCGACTTCGCTCAGGGCGAGCTACGACCCGGCCCCACAGGACCATTCAAAATCTCTGCAGTCGTCATCTCTGCAATCGTCATTTCTGCAATCGTCGCGAACTTATATCCCTCCCCCTTGTACTTCGTGATCAGCCGGTCGGTCGCCAGCACCGTCTGCGCGCGGTCGGCGCCCATCTGCTTGTGACACCCATCATGCAACAGGATCACATCTCCACCGCGAATCTGGCGTTCGATTTTGCGCTCGATCACCGCTGCCGGGGGTGCATTCCAGTCATACCCCGTGACATTCCACATCACCGGGATCAGGCCCAATTCCCGCGCGATCCGCAACACAGCAGGCCGCCGACCCCCGAACGGAGGCCGGAAAAATTCGGAATGTTCGCCGACCGCATCCTGCAACTGCGCGCGGCAACTCGAAAGTTCCTGGCGAATTTCCGCCGTGCTCTTGAAAGTCAGTAGCGGGTGCGTGAACGTGTGATTGCCCACCACGTGTCCGGCCTTGATGATCTCGCGCGCAATATCGGGCCGCTCCTGAACGTAACGTCCAATCAGGAAAAAAGTCACATGCACATCGTGGCGGGCCAGCACGTCCAGCAGACGCAGCGTGTGTGGATCGTTCGGCCCATCGTCGTAGGTGAGCGCCAGACGCTTCGTTCCCGGTGGCAGACCAGTGAACGTGCGCCCGTACCACTGCCCGGTCGGCGCCATGGACTGATAGCCTGCGGCGACCACTCCTCCCGCAGCCGCAACTCCGGCGAGCACAGTTCCGAGCATGGAGGAATTGTAAATTGTCGATTGCTGATTTTTGATTTTGATTGCCGATCGGATGCGGAGTTTTCAATTGGCAATCAAGCGTCAGAAATCAACAAATGGGCGGTGTTAACTCTTCCCTCAATTGTCAGTCTGCGATATCCGAGATATCCTGCCCTTTCCGAATCATCGCGCCACGCGTCTTACGAAAACATGGCCAATCTTTTTGAGCTGCCTCGTTACATTGCTGTGGAAGGCCCCATCCGAGTCGGCAAGAGCACGCTGGCGGGCATTCTGGCCGAGCGCCTGAACGCGCAGCGGGTGATGGAGCCCGACTCGAATCCCTTTCTCGACTCTTTTTACGAAGGCGATCGCGGAGCGGCTTTCCAGGCGCAGTTCACATTTCTGGTGCGGCGCTTCCAGCAATTACAGGCTCTCGACCTCGGCCCGCGCTCGCAGAAACTTGTCGTCGCGGATTTCATTTTCGAAAAAGACAAACTCTTTGCCTGCCTCAATCTTACTGATCAGGAACTCGACACCTACAACCGCTACTACAATCACTTCCGCGAGCAATTGCCTACGCCCGATCTGGTGATCTATCTGCAAGCCACGCCCGAGGTGCTGAAGAAGCGCCTCAAGAAAAAGAACGCGCCCGCCGAACGCGCCGTAAGCGATGAATATCTCGAAGAAGTGGTGAAAGCCTACGAACACTTCTTCTTTCACTACACGTCGTCGGACCTGTTGATCGTGAACACGTCGGAGATTGATTTCGTCGATCGCAACGAAGATCTGCAGGAACTGCTGCGCAAAGTTTCGGAACCGATCAAAGGTACGCAGTATTTTCTGCCGCTCGGTGGGCAGGAAGCGGTGGGGGCTTGAGGGCGGTCGCTGGCCGTTAGTCGTTGGTCGTCAATTACGCGGTATTTTACTTGCCTGCTGTTTTTTCGTGGCGCGGAAGCGAGTATACCGACAGCGCCTTCCCCATCTTCGAGAACTCCGGATCGGCCGTGACCAGCCAGGCTCGACGCTCAATGGCCAGTTCTGCGGCGAACGCGTCGGCATAACTCAAGCTGTGTTTTTGTTTGAGGGCTGCCGCCCGCGATGCCCGGTCCCGGTCCGCGGCAATCGCCACAATGGGCATCTCCCGCATTCGAGCTTCGACTTCACGGGCCGCCACTTCGCCGTGCAGTCTCCAGGCCACGTAGACAACCTCGCCCCAATTTACCGCCGACATGAGGAGCGGTCTTTCTTCTCTGAGGGCATGTTCCAGGAGCCGCTCCACTTTTGCCGCGGCAATTTCGCGATCTTCGAACAATCCCACTAAGGCATTCGCGTCGAGCACATATTGCCGGCTTCGATCCTCCGTGCTCGGGGAACTCATCGATCTTCACGTTCGCGCTCCCGTGCGCGCTCGGCAAAGAGTTCCTCAAACATGGACGGTCCGCCTGGTTTGGGCTTGAGGAACCCCCGAATCTGGCGGATGCGCTGCACGGTGATCGGAGTCAGAATCAGCCGTCCTTTTTCTTCTGTCCATGTCGCCGGTGTGCCTTTTTTCAGTCCGTACTGCTCGCGGAGCTCGGCCGGTATGATTACCTGGCCTTTGGAGCTAATCACGGTACGATGGATCGACATAGATGCATCTTACTAGAATGTAAGACATAATACAATGAATCTTACTAGCGGATCCCCGGAGGCAATTCGCCCCCCTGGCATACTACGGGAGCCGTTCCCGGATTCTGTGGTGTGTGGCCAAGGCATTGAAAACATGACTCTTGGCTGGGTATCGACGGATGTCTCGCCGGCGGCTACAATAAGGGTCAGCGTCATTCAAGATGTTAGCGCCAAGACGCGCTCAGGCTCTATCCGGCTCGCCGGAGGGGCACTGGAGGACATCATGAGTCTCACCCCGATCGGCATTCGTCGTCCCGACGAGTCTGGCCGTAAGATCACGACCGCTTCTCTGCGGGAACAGAAACTCCAACACGAACCCATCACCTGCCTCACCGCTTACGACTACTCGACCGCGCGCCTGGTCGACGAAGCCGCCATTGACATTGTGCTGGTCGGCGATTCGCTCGCCCAGACCATGCTTGGATACGAGAACACGCTCTCTGTCACCGTCGACGAGATGCTGCATCACGTCAAAGCCGTGCGCCGTGGTGTGAAGAACGCGCTGCTGATCGCCGACATGCCTTACGGGGCATATCAAATTGACCCAAAAGCTGCGTTGAGTAATGCGTTCCGTTTCGTCAAAGAAGGCGGCGCGGAAGTCGTGAAGGTCGAGGGCGGCGAAAAACGCGCCGACGTGATCCGCCAGATCATCGACGCCGAAATTCCCGTCGCCGGCCACATCGGCCTCACGCCGCAGTCGGTCAACGTGATGGGCGGCTATAAAGTGCAGGGAAAGAATCTGAACGGAATCGAGCAGCTCATGCGCGATGCCGTCGCGCTCGACCGCGCCGGCGTGGCTTGTATTTATCTCGAAGGCATTCCGCGCGAAGTGGCCGCGATGATCACCGCGGAGGTCAGCGCTCCGACCATCGGCATTGGCGCTGGGCCCGAGTGTGACGGCCAGGTGCTTGTTTTCCATGACATTGTGAACCTGACTTTCGGGCACGCGGCGAAATTCGTGCGCCACTACGGCGATGCGGCTGCTCTTATTTCCAACGCGGTGCAGGCCTTCCGCGCCGATGTGAAGTCGCACCAGTATCCGTCGGACGAAGAGTCTTATCATTTGCCCAAGGAGACCAAAGCCGGCCTTGACACCGTGCTGGCGCGCAAGCGTGCGATGGGGCGGTAAAGCTGGGCGGTAAACTGGCGACGCAGTTCAAATTCGCCGTGCGCGGTGCTAGGCTAGTCATGTAGGAGGTTCAACCATGCACCTCTTCGGATTATTTTTCTTGCCCTTTTTCGGCGCCGGCTTCGTAATGTATTTCCTGCCGTCGATCATTGCCCTGGCCCGCAGCAAGCGCGACCTTCTCGCCATCTTTTTGCTCAATTTCTTTCTGGGCTGGACCATGATCGGATGGATTGTGGCTCTCATCTGGGCCGCCAAACACGATGTTCCAGTGGTGGTAAGGTAGCGCCGGGCCGTGCTCTCTAGATCGCTCGTCAAGCCGCTCTTTGGATGGACAACCTGCTGGGCGTGTCTCACGATTTGCGTGGTCGCCTGTTCGACGCACGCAAATCAGCCACAAGCAGTCGACCCGGTCACCGTGCTGCAAGCCATCCCAGCAGCCGATTCCACGAGCTACGATCGCATCGACAACATGAAGAAGTGGCGCAATCCGTACGTTATCGTGCGTGCCGATGGCGTAGCGTTGTTGGATACCGCCGACAGCGCCGAGATCATCCTCAAACCGGATGAAGTGCTTCCAGCCCTGGCGCGTCTGCCCGCGACGAACTGGCCCTACGGCAGAGTCGTAGCCGCGGCGGAGAGTACGCGCTCAATGTCTGATCAGGATGGCATCGCTATTCGCCGCAACAAGGGCATCATTGGCGGAATCCTTGAAGGCGCGCATATCGAAGTGAAGTGGGTGCCCGCGTCGTGAAACTCGCGGTGAAACGGAAAGTCAAGTTCGGGCGGTTTCAGATCGACTTCTCTTGAAAGTCTTTACCACCATCGCTGAAATGCGCGCCGCTTCTCGCGCCGCGCGCAGCGTTGAAGTGCGGACAAATGGCCAGCGCTTGGGACTCGTTCCCACCATGGGCGCGCTGCACGAAGGTCATCTCTCCCTGATACGCGCCGCAAAAGCTTCCTGTGATCGGGTGGCCGCATCGATCTTTGTCAACCCTACGCAGTTCGGCCCCGGCGAAGACTTGGCCAGGTATCCACGATCGTTCGAGCGTGACCGCGAGATGTTGGAGCGCGAAGGCGTGGACATGCTCTTCGCCCCGTCTGTTGAAGAAATGTATCCCGCAGGGGCCATGACCTGGGTTATGGTCGAAGGACTCAGCGGCAAGCTCGACGGCCGCTCGCGTCCCGGACATTTTCGCGGCGTCACCACCGTCGTCGCCAAGCTGTTCAACATTGTCGAGCCCGACGCCGCATTCTTCGGGCAGAAAGACGCGGCCCAGGTCGCCGTCATCCGCCGCATGGTGCGGGATCTGAATCTCCCCGTCGCGATTCGAGTTTGTCCCATCGTCCGCGAGCTCGACGGACTGGCCATGAGCTCGCGCAATGCCTATCTCGATGCTGGGCAGCGCCGGCAGGCCTTGGTTCTGCATCACTCACTCGCGCGCGTGGAGAAGTTAGCGCAGGAAGGCGAGCGCAGCGCGGAAAAACTGGCAGCCGCCGGCAGGCAGGAATTTGCGGCCGCACCCTCCGTCCAACTCGATTATTTTGAAATTGTGGACCCGGAAACACTCGACCCCGTTGAAGATGTCTCCAACGGGGCTCTGATCGCGGTCGCCGCTTTCGTAGGCAACACGCGGCTTATCGATAACATTCTGCTAACTCGATAACGTTCTGTTAACTCGCCAAATCCCGGCGTCCGGCGTTGGAAACCCGCCTCTTAGTAATTCGGGTAAATGTAAGCCGGAGAATAGTCGTAGTCCGACCACCACGGGCTATACCAGTACGGAGGCCAGGCCCAGAACGGCCCCCAGCCCCAACCCCATCCCCAGCCCCAACCAAGGCCTAGACCCCATCCCCAACCGCCCCAGCCCCAACCCCAACCACCACCCCAGCCGCCGTATCCGCCGCGCCAGCCGTATCCGCCGTAACCACCGCGCCAGCCCACATTTGCGAAATTCTCATGACCGAGCGAAGCGCCTACTCCAGCTCGCGTGCCCGAGGCGAGCGCCGATCCGCCGCGAGTACCGCCGAACGAATGGAACTGGCCATCGGCCGCGCCCGCGTGGTTTGCCCCGATCCCTGCGCCGCCCGATCTTGCCACCATGCTTCCACGGTTGCCGGCGCCAAACGAATGCCAGCCCGATGAGGTACTGCGAGCCCCACTGTGGGTGTCTGAGTACCAACCTCTGGAACCACCGGCGCCGCGCATCGAGGACGAACCGCCCATGCCGCCGTACCCGCCACGGCCTTCAAATCCTCTGCCGCCGTACCCACCGCGGCCTTCGTATCCGCGTCCTCCGTACCCGCCGCGCCCGCCGTAGCCTTCACTGCCGCCGCGATCGCCTCCATAGCCGCCACCGTGGTAGCCACCTCCATAGCTTCCGCCGTGGAAACCCCCTCCACCTCCGCCGTGAAAGCCTCCACCGCCTCCACCGCCGTGCCCGCCGCCACCATGTTGTGCAAAGAGGGTCGTCGGCAGACACATCAACGCGACCGAAGCAATACCTGCAAGAAGAACGTTCGTCGAGGTGGATCTCATATCCGCACCCTCCACCCAATCGCGGCTAGCTGCCCTGGCGGGCGCACCGCTTCTTTGATCTTACTTGATTTAGAACCCGGCTCCAGCCGAAAAGTTGCACCAACCGTATCTCCTGCCCGACCAATGGGCTACGGCCGCGGATTGGCCGCCACCACGCCCGGTTCGGCCGTCAGACGCTGCCGCACCAGGCTTTCCACCTGCGTCCACAGATGCGGATCGCATTCGCTCTCGGCGTGTTCGAGGGTGAACACGCGGTCGTACCAAGACAGGTTGTCGCATTGCACCGGGTCCTTCCTGTAATCAAAGCGGTAGTTCCCGAGGATCTCGGTTTTCGCCGGATCGGCCGCTATAATCTCCCGCCGGCCGTGAATGATGCCATGCGTCTGATAGAAGTTCACCGCGGCCGCCACGTTGTCAGGGATGATGCTGTCTTTCTGCCATAACTTGGCCACGCTATCCACCTGGACGGTGAGCAGCACCGGAATTCCCACGCGGTCCAGCTCGCGAGCCAGCATCACGACCGCGGACCCTCCCCAGCTGTGGCCGAAGAGAACAATCCGCGCCTGCTCTTTTTCCGCTTCACTGAGCACGCCGTCGTGATTGCGGTCGAGCAAGTGCAGAATTGTCTGGTACGCCGTTTTTCTGTGGCGGTTTTCAAAAACCCGCACGTAAGTGCCTTTGGGAACGTCCCGCCGCAGCCGCGCCGCCAGAAGAACCGGCCCATGGTATGGATTATCGTGGCGCACGAAGCCGCCCACAAAGCCGATCACAATGGATGACGCCGAATCTTGGGCATGGCCGATCACTGCTCCATCGGCGGCCGTGAGCGGCAGGGCGGCAAAGGTGGCAAGAACGGCGAGCAGAATCGGCAATCGCGCGAGGCGAAGCACGCGAACAGGCTCCTGTGTTTCTAGATGACTTGCGCCACGAGGGGGATGCGTCGAAAAAACCGGCCCGCTGCTTGTCGGGGGCCGCACATGCTTTCTGGTTCGATCGCCTGTGGCACGCGAAAAGGCTTACCCAGCAAGGCTTCCAGCCCATTCGTTCCGAACGTCAGTCTACACCCGTTGTCAAGTTCAAGGCAGCAACCTTCCTGCTGAAACATCGTGGGGACGCGGGATCTGGTCAGGCTCTTTACTTGGGTTTGATGATGGGAATGACAGTATAATCGTCGCATGGCTGACCATGTAATCCACATCTCCGAAGCAGAGGCCGCCAATGATTTCTCTGGGCTGCTCGCGCGGGTGCGGGCGGGCGCGGAAATTGTGATCGAGAGTGGGAAGCTGCCGGTGGCCGTGATCCATGCACCCGTTCCGCCTTGCCGGTCCATCTCAGAGTGCATCGCGTTGCTACCCGAGGACTCGACGGCGACCATCGACCCTGACTTCGCTCGGGATGTGGAAGTGGCTGTCGAAAGTCATCGTGAGCCGCTCGAACCACCCTCATGGGACTAATCCTCGATTCCAGTGTCCTGATCACAGCTGAGCGCCAAGGGCAAAACGCGCGGCAGATGCTTGCCGCAATCTTGGGTAAAGCAGGGAACACCAATATCGCCGTCTCCGTGATTACTCTGATCGAATTGGCCCACGGCGCCGCCCGCGCCGATACCTCGCAGCGAAAAGAGAAGCGGCAGCAGTTCATTCAGGAGCCTGTCACGGCCCTGCCTTTGCATCCAGTAACGGCGTCTGTTGCCCTTCGTGTCGGTCAGATCGATGGCGAGAGCCAAGCGAAAGGCATTCGCCTTCCGCTCTCCGATCTGTTGATCGGGGGGACGGCCTTGGAACTCGGCTACAGCGTGGCCACGGGTAATCTCCGACACTTCAAGATGATTCCCGGTTTGTCGGTTGTCCAGCTTTAGTCGCGGGTTCTCACGCGGATTCGACTCTTAAGTGACGGTGTTTTAGCGACGGCCCCGCTTGGCCGTTCTGCCGAGCACAACTCGACCACTCTGTGATCCCGGTTCTCCAGGCTGCACCGCGCGTCCGGGCCGTCCGGGCTTCGAGTCAAGAAAATCCCTCGCTCCCGAAACAAATCTGTTCCCCGCCAGCAGATACCGCAGGGGCTGCTCTGTCGCCTTGGTGATCCCAATGCGCGGCGTGATCCGAATCCCTTGGGCGCGGTACGCGTCGTCACCGATCCACAAACCACTGCCAGACGACGTCAGATCGCAGCCATTATCGCGGGTCCGCGTGATGCCAAAGGCCTGCGCCAGCCGTCCCGGCCCGCTGGTGAGCTTGGGCCAATCCTTCGGCCCGTGAATCTCGATCCCCCGCGCCTGGCTCATCTCGGCAATGCCCGAAAGCGGCTCCAGCGCGCGAAACAGCACACCACCAGCTTCCCCCTCCGGCTCGCAGGAGACATTCAGGCAGTAATGATTTCCGTAGATGAAATAGATATAGGCATACCCGGGAGGCCCAAACAAAACCGCGTTGCGCAGCGTCTTGCCGGCAGCCGCATGCGATGCTGGGTCATTCGTTCCCAGGTAGGCTTCCACTTCGACAATCCGGGCGGTGAGGCGCGCGCCGGAGTTTTTTCCGGCTTCTGACCGAACCAGCACCTTACCCAACAGCTCCCGCGCCACGCGGCGAGGGGAGCGCGCAAAGAACGCACGGTCGAGCGGGTGAATCTGGGCCTGCAAGTTCCGTCGCTTGCTCATCCGAGGAGAGCCGAGAGCCGTTCTCTATGCCGCACCCTTCGCCGACTCTTTCAGATACGCCAGCACTTCCTCGGCGTGACCCTCGGGCTTTACTTTCTCGAAAATGTGCTCGATCTTTCCATCCGGTCCGATGATAAACGTCGTCCGCGCCACGCCCCAGACTTTCTTGCCATACATGTTCTTCTCTTTCATCACTCCGAACGCCTCGGCGACTTTCTTGTCGGCGTCGGCCAGCAGCGTGAAGGGCAGGCTGAACTTATCCTGAAATTTCTTCTGGTCTTTTGGCGTGTCCGGGGAGATGCCGAGCAGCACGGCGCCCGTCTTCTGCATCTTCTTGTAAGAATCGCGAAATTCGCAGGCCTCAATGGTGCATCCCGGCGTATCGGCGCGAGGATAAAAATAGAGAACCACGGTCTTGCCGCGCAAGTCTTTCAGCGCGATTTCTTTTCCGTTCTCGTCCTGCAATTTAAAGTCGGGAGCCTTATCATGGATATTCATGGGAATCTCTCCAGGAAAATCGAATTCTGACGCGGCGGCGAGCCAAGCGTCGGCCCAGCACGGTTTCCAGAAGATTCTATACCGCAGATCGATTCTGGTCGCGCGGCTCGCCGGCTTCCTGTTTTCCGGGATCGTGCTGCTTCCGTTCGCAGTCTCCGCCCCGTTCGCCATCGCGCAAGAGCAGACCCCGCAGATTCTGGTCGGCGAGCGGAAAGTCACCGGGAAAAAAGACAACGGCCCCCGCGCCGTCGCCATCCTTCAGCTCACCTCGAAGGGCAAGGCCTCGCTTGTTCCCATCGCGATTCTGATCGATGGCAAGTTCTGGGATGCATCGGAATACAAAGCCGATCCCATCCCCATGGCGCTCGATCCGGGCACGGTTTACGAGGCCGAACAAACCGGCAATTCGGCGGGACTGTTCACCGTCGGCAGCGCCTTGCACAGCGTTGCCACCAATGCTGTGAATCCCTGGCTGGCCACGGGAAGCTGGGTACCCGGCGCCGTTGACACCACGAAAGCCCCGTTGAAGGCCGCGGACGTGCCCGTAGGAATCGATACCAGCGACGAACCGCCTCGTTTGACTAAGAATCCACAGGCCGTCAACCGGACGCCGGCGGCCACTGCCACGCCGTCTTCTTCGCAGCCATCGTCTCCGCAATCCGCGCCGAAGTCGTCCGATCCCGACGCGCCGCCGCGGTTGATCCGGCCGGCATCGGAATCCACTCCGGCTCAGACCAGTCCGAGTCAGCCGAGCGCGAGTCAGCCCGCGCCCAACCCGAGCACAACCGCTCCTGCCGGCGCTAAGCCGCCGGACGCGAAGTCCGCGACCAAGCCGAACCAAGCGGAGCCCCCGGCGTCCGATAGTGGGGCCAGCGAGTCGAACCGCCCCAGGCTTCGCCGCGGCAAAGCCGTTGCCGAACCTGCCGACGATGACGTCCCCGGCTACAGCAAGTTCGACGCGTCGTCATCTGCGGCTCGTCCGAAGAGCGCAGCTGGTGCCAGAGTTGCGAGCGCGGCCGATCAGGGTTCGATTCAATCCATCCCGGCGATTTCCGACGCCGCCGGCCCTCAGCCGCACTCGTTTACCTTCGAGTGGCTCAAAGACCAAGAAGGAGAACGCCGCCAGCAGATGGTTGCGCTGGCCAAGGAACAGCTTCGTGCCTATCTCGCTGCGCAAGCGAAAGAGCAGATTCCCCCCGCTCCGAAACCAGTAAGCCAGACTACGCGGCACACGCCCGCCCGGAAATCCTCTAAGACCGTGGACCCGATCCTCGACAAAACCCAGATGATCGCCTACGATCTCTGGAACTCCGACCAGCCGATCATTGTATTCAGCGCCGAAGCGCACATGCCCCCGCCGCCCGCGGGCAGTGCGCACTCTAACGCCGACTCCGGCCTTCGTTATTCGATCATGCTCGTCGCCTATCCCGACATTTACAACAATCTTCATAAACTCTACGTTGGCGTCACCGACAAGTACCATCTCGACGTAACTCCCCGCCTCGACCTGATCGATGCCGTCGATGCCGATGGGGACGGCATCGGCGAACTGCTCTTCCGGGAAACCTCCGACGCCGGCACTGGCTGGGTGATCTACCGCGCCACCGGCGACTCGCTGTGGAAGATGTTCGACAGCCTGAACCCGGAGTAAAACAGATCGCCACTCTGGTAACCGCATTTCTTCCTTCTTTTCCGCTAGAATAATTCCCCGGCGCATCGAAAACGGTGCATACCCGAACCCTCAGGTTTCCGGCAAGGAGTACAAGTTTCATTGCCACTGACTCGCCGTAAATTTTTGCGATCTGCCCTGACTGCCGGCGCCGTTGCCGCGTTGCCGGCAGGTTTGTTTTCCTCATGCACGGTGTCTTCCAGGGCGGGCACGGCGTCGGCCGCGCCACCGGTTCATCTTCATGAGTTCGATGTGGCATCCCCAGTGACATTTCCCAAAGGATTCTTCTGGGGCGCCGCAACCTCTGCCTACCAGATCGAAGGCGCCTGGAGTGAAGACGGCAAAGGCGAGTCCATCTGGGACCGCTTCACGCACACGCCCGGAAAAATCAAAAACGGCGACACCGGCGACGTGGCCTGCGACTCCTATCACCGCTGGCGCGAAGACCTCGCGCTGATGCGCGCGATGAACCTGAACAGCTATCGTTTTTCCATCTCCTGGCCGCGCATTCAGCCCTCAGGCTCTGGACCTGCGAACTCCAAAGGCCTCGATTACTACAGCCGTTTCGTCGATGCCCTGCTCGCGGCCCGTATCCGTCCATTTGTCACCCTCTATCACTGGGACTTGCCGCAGGCCCTCGACGATGCCGGCGGATGGCCGAAGCGCGACACCGCATCCCGCTTCGCCGACTACGTGCAACTGGTCACGCAGGCCCTGGGCGACCGGGTCACCGACTGGATGGTTTTCAATGAGCCTGCTGCTTTCGTGGACCTGGGCTATCGCGACAGTGTGCACGCTCCCGGCCACAAGAGCTTGCTCGAGTTTCTCAGCGCCACGCACGTGGTCAATCTGGCGCAGGGTGCGGCGTTTCGTGCGATCAAAGCGGTTCGGCCCACGGCCCGGGTGGGCACGGCCTTCAGCATGTCTCCGTGCGAACCTGCCACTGATTCCGACGACGACAAACTCGCCGCCGAACGCGCCCACGCCATCACCAACATCTGGTTCCTCGATCCCGCGCTGCGCGGCCGCTATCCGGAGGCACTCACGTTCCTGCCCGAGACCGCCATGGGCATCAAGCCCGGCGACATGGAGAAGACCCGCGCTCCGCTCGACTTCATCGGCATCAATCTCTACTACCGCACCATCGCCTCTGCCCCAGGAGCGATCGAACGCGCCGCCCACGCGCAAGACTGGCTGTTCCCGGTCAATATGCAGAGCGGCGCCGAAGGCCCGAGAACCGACATCGGCTGGGAGGTTTGGCCCAAATCCATGTACGACATGGTGATGCGCATCACCCGCGACTACAACCACCCCGCCATCGAGATCACCGAGAGCGGATGCGCCTACAACGAGGGTCCCGATGCCGCGGGCGCAATTCACGACCCGCGCCGCATCACCTACCACCACGAATATCTCGCCGCACTGGCGAAGTCCATGGCCGACGGCGCCGACGTCCGCAGCTACCACGCCTGGAGTTTGATGGACAACTTCGAGTGGGCCGAAGGTTTCAGCCAGCGCTTCGGCCTGGCCTATGTGGATTTCAAAACGCAAAAACGAACCATCAAAGACTCCGGCCGCTGGTACGCCAAAGTAGCGGCTGAAAATCGAGTGCAGCCCGCATAGTTTCTGTGGAAAGTTTAGCTTTGTGTGGGACCGGATCTTTGATCCGCTCGCGGCCTGAAAGGCCGCTGCAGTGCCCGGCAGCCAGGCTTCATTGCGGAATATCCGGAACCTTCAGCCGGTCGCGCTCCTCCGCCAGCTTCCTCTGCAATGCCGGATTCACCAGCGCCACCGGGACTTCCATATCCCCTACTTTGAACTCTGTGGGATCAAACGTCGCGTATCCATCCTTCTCACCCATGTGCCCGGAGATCGTCACCCAAACATCTTTCCCGCCAATCTCGGTGAGAAACCTGCCATGCACCATGTCGCCGTCGGTTGTGACTTGCTGGTCTTTGATGTTGGGCTGGCCACTGCCCACATCGGAGTCCGGACTTAAACCGCCCGCTGCCGCGCCCAGAGTTTTGGCCAGCATCGCGCTGATCGCATCCGAATTAAGGTTTGCGGCAGGGTTGGAATTTGCCGAGGCTGCCGGCCCGCTCGTGACTGACGCCGATGCCGGCGGCTGCCCGGAGGCCTGCACCGCCCAGGGTTTGGGAGCCTGAGGAGTTGCACTCGGCGCAGGCTGCTGTGCCATTTTCTGAGCAGAAGAGTCAGTATGTGCCGCAATTGCCGGCGTTTGCGGCGGCGTCACCACGGCTGGCCGTTTCAGCACGAGAATAATCGCCGTCAGCGACGCAACCAGCGTGGCAATGCTGATGATGCGATCCAGCTTCAATTTCATCGTGATCCCTCAGGACGCAGCCGTCAGGCCGAAAACAGCCGAGGCCAACATCATGGTACCGAGAACGGAAGGAGCAGATTAGATGACCAAAGTGATGCCTGGGCCACAGTCTTGAGTGCCCACACCATCAAGCCAGACCACATCACTCCAGCTTCTTGCCCAGCAACTCGTTCACCAGTTGCGGGCTGGCCTGGCCTTTCGATGCCTTCATGACTTGCCCCACAAAAAATCCCAGCATGGTCTTCTTCCCAGCACGATACTGCTCGAGTTGTTTGGGATTCGCCGCCAGCACTTCGTCGATAATCTTTTCCAGCGCCGAAGTATCGGTCGACTGCTGCGGCCGGCCTTCTTCCTCATACACAACCGGAAAATCCTTGCCGCGTTCGAAACTCAAGTCGTACAAATCCTTCAGCATCTTCCCCGAAATCGTCCCCGCCTCCACCAGATCGGCCGACGCAGCCACGCCCCGCATCGAAATCGGCGACTGTGCAATTTCGATTCCGCGTGCCTTCAATCGTCCCATCAACTCGCTCTGCACCAGGTTGGCCACCCGTTTGGGATTCTTCGCTGCCCGCGCCGCCTCCTCAAACTGATCGGCCAGCGACTTCGAAAACGTCAGCACCTGCGCGTCATATTCCGTGATCCCGTAGTCCTTCACCATGCGCGCCCGCCGCGCCTCGGGAAGTTCGGGCAGCGCGCGCGCAATCTCCGCTTTCCACTTTTCATCCACCACCAGCGGCAGCAAGTCCGGCTCGGGAAAATACCTGTAATCGTGCGCCTGCTCCTTCGACCGCATACTGTACGTCTTGCCTTCATTCGCGTTGTAAAGCCGCGTCTCCTGAGCGATCTTGCCGCCTGATTCGATCACCTCGATCTGCCGCCCGATCTCATATTCCAGCGCTTCGCGGATGAACCGGAACGAATTCACGTTCTTGATTTCCGCCTTCGTTCCGAACTCTTTCTGCCCGCGTGGCCGCACGCTGACGTTCGCATCGCACCGCAGTGAGCCTTCTTCCATGTTGCAGTCGCTCACACCGGTGTAAAGAATGATCTCTTTCAGCCGCGTCAAGTATTCATAAGCCTCGTCGGGCGAAGAAATATCCGGCTCGCTGACAATCTCAATCAGCGGCACGCCGGCGCGATTCAGGTCGATCGCCGTCTTCTCATCGGAGTCCGCAAAGCCTTCATGCAGGCTCTTGCCCGCGTCCTCTTCCATGTGCAGGCGCGTGATGCCGATCTTTTTCTTGCCTGCATCCTTGCCCGCGCCCGATGGAATCTCGAGGAAACCAAACTCAGCCAGCGGCTTGTCGTACTGCGAAATCTGGTAGCCCTTGGGCAGGTCGGGATAGAAATAATTCTTGCGGGCAAAAATCGAAGTCTCGTTGATGCGGCAATTCAGCGCCATCGCCGCCAGCGTGGCAAATTCGACTGCTTTCCTGTTTAGCACCGGCAGCGCCCCCGGCATCCCCAGGCAAACCGGGCAAACATTCGTATTCGGCCGCGCTCCAAAACGCGTCGAGCACGAACAGAAAATCTTCGACTCCGTCAGCAGCTGGACGTGCACCTCCAGCCCGATCACCGGCTCGAATTTCGCATGTGCTGCGATCGAAGTCTCTGCGGTAGTCGCCATAGAAGTAAGGCTTATAAAGCTTGGAATATGTGGGGACAGCCGCCCTCGGCTGTCCGGTCGAGCGAAAGCTCGACGGTCGCCGCCAGCGTCCGTCAATCGAACCAAGTAACCAGCCGTAGCCCGCTCACCGTTTTCCCGCGTTCAAGTACTGGTCCATCGCGATCTCAAAATACATCAAGTCGTTGCCCCGCGCGTCCGCCACGCCCGTCACTTCCATGTTCGCGCCCGCCAGGGGCGACGAGATACCTTCCACATCGAAAAACAGAAATCCTGACTGCGTGGTGTGTGGCTCAACCGCCCGCGCCGCAAACTGCGATGACTCGATCTCGTCCATCTCTTTCTTGTTGATCCCGCTCTTCACAGTCTTCCGCGGGATCGGAAACGGATTCGGCCCGGTCCGCGCCTGCGGATTCGACAGCCTCCGAAACAGATCCTCCGACGACATGGGCATCAGCTTGGAGCGATTCGCTGTGATCATCGTGACTTCCATGTGGGCGATCGAGATCGGCTGGTCGCTGTCGTTGGTGACCACAAAAAACACCGGCAGCAAGCCCTGCTCCTGGAAATTCGCCGCGAAGATCTTGGCCTTCTCCGCCGTGTCGTAGGGATCGGCGGCAATCGCAACTTTCTCGTCCGGATGAGAATCGTGCGCCGGATAGCGAACCGCCGCCTGCGCCACCGGCTTCACAAAGCCCTTGCCCGCCATCAAAGCCGGAACCAGCAAAGCGACGCAAAACATCATCGCCAAGGCAGGGCCGGAAAGTCGGAATGCGCGCATGGCCGCAATTATAAAAGGTTCAGTGTGGGTCCGGTTTAGAATGGCTCCAGCTTGAGCTATTTCCTTTATAGTGTCGCGCTGGGCGCCATCATGCTGGTGAGCCTGCCTTACTGGCTTTACCACATTTTGCGCCACGGCAAATACCACAGCGGACTGGGCGAGCGCCTGGGCCGCGTGCCCGCGCGCCTGCTCGCCGATGCCTCCGCTTCGCGCTCCGGGCGCGTCATCTGGATTCACGCCGTTTCTGTCGGGGAAGTGCTGGCCGTGGGCGGACTGGTCGAGCAAATGCGCCGCAGCTTTCCGGAGCATCGCGTCGTCGTGTCGACCACAACCGACACTGGCCAGGAACTCGCCCGCAAGCGCTTCGGCGCCGAAAACGTCTTCTACTTCCCGCTCGATTTCGCCTTCGCCATCCGGCCGTATTTGCGGGCCCTGCAACCGCAGCTCGTGATCCTCGCAGAAACCGAGTTCTGGCCGAACTTTCTGCACCTCGCACACTCATGCGGATCCCGCATCGCCGTGGTCAACGCCCGCATCTCCGACCGTTCCTGGCCGCGCTACCGCCGTTTTCGCTGGGCGCTGCGGCGCATGCTGGATCACGTTGATCTGTTCCTTGCGCAGACGCAGGAAGACAGCGCGCGCCTGCAGTCGATCGGCGCCGACACGACCCGCATGCGCGTGACCGGCAATCTCAAGTTCGATGTCAGTCTCTCGCCCCCGCCGCCGATCGTCGAAAGCATCCGCCGCGCCCTGACTGCCGAAGGCGCAGGCCCGGTGCTGGTTTGCGGCAGCACGGTCGAAGACGAAGAGCCGCCGCTGCTGAAAGCATTTGAGAATCTGCGCGTCAGCCATCCTCGCGCCGTGATGATTCTGGCTCCCCGCCATCCCGAGCGCTTCGACGATGTCGCGATCCTGCTGCAACAAATGAATATCCGTTTCTATCGCCGTTCGCGCTGGGCGCGCGAACCGCTCGCCGCCGGAGTCCTGCTGGTCGATTCCATTGGGGAACTGTCAGCGCTTTACGCTTTGGCCGACGTTGCATTTGTTGGCGGAAGCCTGGTCCCGCGCGGCGGCCACAACATCATCGAACCCGCCCAGCATGGCGTCGCCATTGTCGTCGGTACGTATACGGAGAATTTCCGCGACATCGTCGCTCTGTTCCAAAGCCGCGATGCGGTGCGCATCGTGGGACTCTCGGAACTGCCTCTGACCCTGATGCAGCTTCTGGCCGACGTCTCCGAACGTCACGCTTTGGGTCGCCGCGCCGAAGAAACCATGCGCTCGCAGGCGGGCGCAACCGCTCGTACTCTCGAGTCTCTGCACGCATTGCTCGCGGTGGATCGTAATAATAGTCAGGGCAAAGACGGCGGCAAGAATGGCAACTCGCGGCCGCTCTCCGCGCACGCCGCGCACACCGATTGAATCCTCTCTCAGCCATCTACGGCGGCGTGGTTTGGGCGCGCAATGCGTTCTACGATCGCGGGGCTCTGCGGGCCAACCGTCTCGAAGGCCCGGTCATCAGCGTGGGCAATCTTTCTACCGGCGGCTCTGGCAAGACTCCATTCATCCTTCTGCTCGGCGAGTTACTGCAAGCGCGAGGGATTCGATTCGACGTCCTGTCCCGCGG
The DNA here is from genome assembly GCA_035504195.1 of Terriglobales bacterium. Lineage (GTDB taxonomy): Bacteria > Acidobacteriota > Terriglobia > Terriglobales > Acidobacteriaceae > Sulfotelmatobacter. The sequence continues at coordinate 123,100 of DATJSG010000030.1, read as the reverse complement.
CTACGGACGCAAAACTCGCGGAGTGCTGCTGGTCGATCCCGCGGGCCTCCCGCAACAGTTCGGCGACGAGCCGCTGCTGATTGCCCGCAAGCTGCAAGTGCCAGTCGTCGTCGCCGAAGATCGCCACGCCGCCGGCCGCTACGCCGAAGCAGAGCTTGCCGAAGCAAAGCTCACCGAAGCAAAGCCTGCCGAAGCAAAGCGTGCGGAGAAGACTTCCGCACAACTGCATCTGCTCGACGATGGCTTTCAGCATCGCGCCTTGGCGCGCGACTTCGACATCGTCTTGGTCACGCCGCAGGACGCGACCGATCGCCTGCTTCCATCTGGGCGATTGCGCGAGCCGCTGGCGTCGTTGCGCCGCGCCGACGCCGTGGTGCTGGCCAGCGGCGCTGCCGCCGATTCGTTTGCCATCCAGGACAAACTGGTCTGGCGCGTCCGCCGCGGCCTGGCCCTGGAAAATCTCCCACGGCCTGTTCCCCCGCGCCCGGTGGTTTTCTGCGGCATCGCCCGCCCGCAAAACTTCGTCCTGCAATTGCGCGCGGCCAACGTCGATCCGGCGGCTGAGGCTTTCTATCGCGACCATCATGCCTACAGTGAACAGGACATCCGCGAACTCCTCGCTCTCAAGCGGCAAAGCGAGGCGGGAGGTTTCGTCACCACGGAAAAGGATGCGGTCAATCTGGGCCCATATCTGTCCGCCCTCGAACCGCTGGCAGTCGTGCCCGTCAAAATGCAACTGCAGGACGCGGCTAACGCCGTGGATACCATGCTGCACAAGATCGAAGAACGAAAGCGCCGAGCATGAGAGAATCGGGTGCGTAGCGCCGCCGTCCCGGCGGCTGTTGTGCGAGCGTTTCGCTCGCGCACCCGGCGTGCGCCACGAGCTCGAACTCGTCCCGTAAAATGACCAAACATCCCAAAGAAGCCGGCCGGCTCAGGAAGATCGTCGAAGCCTTTCCCAATGTCACTGTCACAGTGCTCGGAGACCTGGTGGCCGACGAATTCATCTTCGGCGAAATCTCGCGCGTCTCGCGCGAGGCTCCCGTGCTCATCCTGAAGCACCGCGAGCGCACGGTCCTGCCCGGCGGCGCCGCCAATGCCGCCAACAATCTGGCCGATCTCGGAGTCAACGTTCTTCCCGTCGGCATTGTCGGCGATGATGAGCCGGGGCGCCTGCTGCTCAAGTACTTCCGCCACAAGCGCATCCCGGTCAGCGGTGTGCTCAAGGACAAGTCCTACACTACTGTCACCAAGACCCGCATTCTTGCCGGCATGACCCACACCGCCCGCCAGCAGGTCGTACGCGTGGACCGCGAACCGCAGCAGGCTCCGAACGTTCACCAGACGCGGGACTTGTACCTGGCCGCGCGCAACTACGCCCACGCCTCGGACGCCCTGCTGGTCTCCGATTACGGCTACGGCGCGGCCACTCCCGCGATCGTGACGGCCTTGCGGGAAAAAGGAAAACTGGGAACCGTCCCCATCGTGCTCGATTCGCGTCACCGTATGCTGCAGTATTCCGGGATCACGGCCGCGACTCCGAATGAGCCGGAAGTCGAAGCCGCGCTCGGCATAGTGATCGGAGGCAGTGGAGTCGGCGAAGACTGGACCCAGGTTGTCGCCGCAGGCGAGCAAGTGATGGAACGCATGAAGCTGCAATCGTTGGTGATCACCCGCGGGCGCGACGGCATGGTGGCGTTCGATCACAGGCACGAACCGGTGGACATTCCCATCTTCGGTTCCGATCAGGTGACTGACGTGACCGGCGCCGGCGACACCGTGATTGCCGCGTTCACCGCGGCTTTGGCCGCTGGAGCGACTACGGAGGAAGCCGCGCAACTGGCCAACTACGCGGGAGGAATCGTGGTGATGAAGCGCGGCACAGCGACAGTCACGCGGGAAGAGCTGATGCACGCTCTCGAACAGTCGCCGCCGGCGACACGGCCTCACTGAATGGATATCGTCCAGGCGCCAACCAAGATCCTGAGCCGCGCCGACCTTCGCCGGCGAGTCAATGAATGGCGGCGCGCGGGGGAACGGATTACGCTGGCCAACGGCAACTTCGATCTGCTGCACGTCGGCCACGTGCGCTACCTGCACGGCGCCAAAGCGCTCGGAGGAAAGCTGGTGGTGGCCATCAACTCCGACGCGTCGGTGCGCGCTCTGAAGGGCGAAGGCCGGCCGATCATGCCCGAGGACGAGCGCGCCGAGATTGTCGCGGCACTCGCCGACGTGGATGCGGTCGTGATCTTCCCGGAACTCGAGGTGCGGGCGATCATCCGCGAGATTCGCCCCGACATTCAGGCCAAGGGCACGGACTACACTGCCGACACGGTGCCCGAGCGCGACGCCGTCGCCGAATACGGCGGACGCGTCGCGATCGTCGGCGACCCGAAAGATCACTCCACCAGCGAGATCATCCGCTCGCGGCTTTCGTCTTCAAGTAAACCGTCGCGCCGCCAATCATCCTCAGGCAAACCGTCAACAGGCAAAGCCTCCCCGCGAAAACCGAGGAAGCCTTGATTGCCTCGTCCGAAGGCGGTTCGAATCGCGGCGGCGCCAACGTCGATGCTTCGCAGATCGAGCGCCTGCTGATCGTACGACTGAGCGCCATGGGAGACGTCATCCACACGCTGCCGGCGGCGCAGGCACTGCGCGACGCGTTTCCCAAGGCGATGATCGGATGGCTGATCGAAGAGCGCTGGGCCGAACTGCTGTGCGCTCCGGGCGCGCCCCGGCGCGGCCCGCGTTTGCCAGAGAGGCCGCTGGTCGATTGGGTGCACACGGTGAACCTGCGCGGATGGAAGAAGTCTCCGGTAACCGTCGCGACTCTGCAGCAGGTTGCGAAAACCTGGAACGACGTTCGCAGCGCGCGATACGACGTTGCCGTCGACCTGCAGGGAGCGATGCGGTCCGCGGTGCTGGCGCGCTGGTCGGGAGCGGGCGTGGTGTGGGGCGCAGCCGAGCCGCGGGAGTCTCCGGCCAGCCTGTGGTACACGCGGCGCGCGATCGCGCGCGGCGCGCACGTGATCGAGCAGAACCTCTCGGTCGCGGGAGCGCTGGCGCGCAGAACCGTGAGCGTAACCATGGTCGAGTTGCCGCGGCATCGTGAATCTGAGTTGCGGATCGATGGGCTGCTGCGGGAATCTGCGACCGGCGACTTTGCCATCCTCAACCCAGGCGCGGGTTGGGGAGCGAAACGCTGGCCGGCGGAAAGGTACGGCCGCGTGGCGCGGGCTCTCGCCAACTGCGCGATGAAGTCGATCATCAACTTCGGCCCTGGCGAGGAACAGTTGGCGCGCGAGGCCGAGGCGGCGAGCGCAGGCGCGGCCAAAGCCGTACAGACTTCGATCAGCGAGTTGATCGCGCTTACGCGCCGGGCGCAGCTGTTCATCGGCGGAGATACCGGGCCCCTGCATCTGGCCGCTGCGCTGCGGGTTCCGGTAGTCGCCATCTTCGGGCCAACGGATCCGGCGCGGAACGGGCCGTTTGGAACCCGGAGCGTCGTGCTGCGCAGTCCGGCGAGCGCGACTTCGCATGCGCGGCGGCCGCAGCCCGACGAGGGATTGCTCGAGATTGGCGTGGACGCGGTGGTCGAGGCTGCACGCAGCCTGCTGGCTGGAGAGAGTGGCGGACAAGAGTGGCCGCCTCACGTGCGGCCACTTCAGATGAGGCCACCTCATTTGATCCGCGGCGAGGATGCTCATGGCTGAGGGGCCGGGCGTTGAACGGAGAAAGATCGAACGGGGAAAGAATCAACCGGGAAAGATTGAGTGGGGAAAGATTGCGCGGCGCATCCGGGTGCCGCTGGGATTCGGGTTCGCGGTGCTGTACTTCTGGCTGGCGCGGCCGACGTGGCGGTTTATTGTATTGGGCGCGGTGTTGATTGTGCCGGGGCTTCTGATTCGGGCTTTGGCTTCGGGGTACGTGCAGAAGAACGAAGCGCTGGCCACTTCGGGGCCGTATGCTTACACGCGGAATCCGCTGTACCTCGGGTCGCTGCTGATGGGGATCGGATTCGCCGTGGCGTCGCGCAGTTGGTGGGTGGGTGTCGTGCTGGTCGTGATGTTCTTCGCGATTTATATGCCGGTGATTCGCGGAGAAGAGGAGTTTCTGCGCGGGAAGTTTCCGGAGTTCGAGGAATATGCGCGGCGCGTGCCGCGCATGCTGCCGCGGGTCAGACCGGGAATTGTGCCGCATCATTCGGCTCCCGGCGCTGGCGGAGGATTCTCCTTCGATCTGTACTGGAAGCATCGCGAATACAACGCGCTGCTGGGCGCGCTGGCCATGCTGGCGGCGCTGGCTGCGAAGATGTTGCTGTTTCATGATTAGGGAAGGTCCTTGGTCAGCAATCCTCTGGCGTGGATTGGAGAGATGTATGCACTGATATTTTTTTTATGCACCCTTGGTAAGGTATTGAATTGATTCGAGTTAGGGTAGGGGTATCCCGGTTTTGGACGGTAAAATCTTGAGGCCCTAGGACTTACGGGTAAAATATTGCGGGATAAGGGGTTAGCTTGGTTACTCTGATGAGTTGCGGAAGTGGGGGTGGTACGTTGCTGCTGGCGCATTACGGCCAAAACTCAATCTCTATTTTAACAGGTTCGGAGGGCTGGCCCGTTTGAGCGGCGGGCGCTATGTTGTTTGGAGGAATGGAGTTATGGGTGGGTAAAGATTTTGGGCTTGACATGGGTTGGCTTGGGGTGGGGAATTCTGCAAGCAGCAGACCCCTCAGGGGCTGAAGCCCGAGTCATTTAGGTGGCTATGGCGGCACGGCTTTAAGCCGTGCCCTTCCCGGTCGAGATGATGGTTGGCGCGGAGGATCTGTCTGGGAGAGCCAGCCGAGCTGGCGCTCGGCGGACGGGCGAGGGCGCCCGTCCCCACACACAAGATTTTAGCGGGTTCTGGGGGCTGGCCCGTTTGAGCGGCGGGCGCTATGTGGTTTGGAGGAATGGAGTTATGGGTGGGCAAAGATTTTGGGCTTGACATGGGTTGGCTTGGGGTGGGGAATTCTGCAAGCAGCAGACCCCTCAGGGGCTGAAGCCCGAGTCTTTTCGGTGGCTACGGCGGCACGGCTTTAAGCCGTGCCCTTCCCGGTGGGGATGGTGGTTGGCGCGGAGGATGGGGCAAAGAGAGCTGGACAAATTCGGCGGACGGGGGAACAGACTCTCTGAAGCCGTTCGTTTGGGTGGTTTTGACGGCAGGCTTTAAGCCGTCCCTTCCCGGTCGTGATGGTGGTTAGCGTGGAGGATATGTATGGGAGAGCTAGCCGAGCTGCGCTCGACCCGACAGCCGAGGGCGGCTGTCGCTACATGAACTCTCGACCCGAGGGCGGCTGTCGCTACATGAACTGAGGAGCGGCGCAGGGATCCTCGGCGCTCGGCGGACGGGCGAGGGCGCCCGTCTCCACACGTGCCCGTTCCCACACGCGCCCGTCCCCACACACGCCTGTTCCCACACGCGCCCGTCCCCACACAAGGTTGTGGGGGCAAGAAAAAGCCCCTCGCTTGCGCGAGGGGCGGGGGAAGGCTTCGGGCGTTTTGGGTTTACTTGGGTTGCTGCTGCTGATCCATGGTTCCGGGGGCGCTGGCGTTGGAAGAGAGCTGCTCCAGGTCGTTCTTGAGCAGGCTGATTTCGACGCGGCCGCCGATGACGTGCTTGGCGCCGGCTTCATCCGAGGGAACTGGGGCGTTGCCCATGCCGACGAGATAGATGCGGTAGACCGGGATTTCGTGGGTGAGCACGAGGTAGCGCACCACCGACTCCGCCATTTTCTGCGAAGTGGTGATGGCGGCCTGGCCGCGGCCGGAAGAGAATCCCTGGACTTCGAAGATGTATCCGCGCTGGCCCTTCACCGAAGTGGCCATCTGATCGATGGCGTCCTTGGCGTTCTTGCTGAGCATGGTCTGGCCGGGGCGGAAGCGGATTTCAGTCTGGTTCTGCGCCTTGTACTGGTCGATGTTGCTGACGACGTTTTCGACAGTGGTGACGCGAGTTGTAACCTGCTGGGCGGTCTGCTCCGCCTGGTTGGCCTTGTTGCCGGCGTCGATAGCGTGCTGGTCGGCGGCGTCGGCCTTATCGGAGGCGAGCTTGATGCCGGCCTGGGCGCGGGAATCGACGTCTTTGATGGACTTCGAGTTGGCGGCGGTCAGATCATCGAGCTCGTTGACGCGATCGCGGATGGGCTCGGTCTGGCGCTGGACGTATTTCTTGCGCGCGAAGGGATTCAGATGTCCCCAGAAACCTTCGCGGGAAGGCAGGGTGAGAGGCGGCTTGCCGGTCGCGGTGTCAGTGGACGTTGAAGTCGCAGCGGGCTGCGCCTGGGTCGACGAGGTGGACTGCGCGAGCGCCGGAACAGCGAGAGCGGCAGCCAGCGGCAGGGTGATGAGCAGACGGTGGTTCATCATGGACTTCCTCCAAGTTGGGGAGCGCTTATTGCGGCACCCCAGGGCACGCCTGGGGCGTGCTGAAATTTGATAGCGTCGCCAAAAAAAGAAAGCAGCAGAGCTGACTGGCTATGCCGACCGGCGCTGACGCAACGCCCAGCCTTTCGGAACACCCTTTGGGCGCCCTGTACTTTCTAGTACAGGTGAGCTAGTACAGGTGAGATGCCAAAACGGCGTCCGGAGTTCAACAGCTAAATGATTGATATCTATAGACATTGTAGTACGGTTGCAGGGAGGAAGATAGTCGGACGGAGCGGGGCAGGGTAATTTTGGGAAACCTGATATAAAAACTGCTTAGAAAATAAGGGAGTTCCGGGGAGGGATTTTGAGAGCAGAAAAATGGGGCTTTGGGTGGAGGTGGGGATGGTGCGCGGTCCGGAGTGGAATCTGGTTGGGACTGATTCTGGGCATGTTGTGCGGGTTGACGTGGAGCTGGAGTAAGGAGTCGAAGACTGCGGTGTCGGGGACGGCCTCGGCGCACTTGCCGGCGGAGCATCTGCGGGAGTATTCCGATCTGGCGGTTGAGTGGATGCAGGAATATTTGCGTGTGGATACGACGAATCCTCCGGGGAACGAGATGCGGGCAGTGGAGTTTTACAAAAAGATTCTGGATCGGGAAGGGATTGAGAATCGCGAATTCGAGTACAAACCGGGTAGGGGGGATTTGTGGGCGCGGATTCCGCGGAGTTCGGATGGCGCAGGCGAAAACCCCCACTTCTCCCAAAACCAGGGAGAAGTGGGGCACCCGCCGGACATTGGGCACCCAAGTGCAGGTTCTTCCGAAGATACGCGGCCGATTATTTTGCTGAATCACATGGATGTGGTGACCAGCGATGCGTCGCATTGGAGAGTGCCTCCGTTCAGCGGGGAGATTCGCGATGGATATATATGGGGGCGGGGCGCGCAGGACATGAAAGATGAAGGGCTGGCGCAGCTCGTCGTGATGGTGATGTTGAAGCGGGAGAAAGTGAAGCTGGACCGCGACGTGATTTTTCTGGCCGTGGCGGATGAAGAAGTGGATGACACGGGCAGCGACTGGTTCATCAAGAATCAGCCTGGCCTGCTGGAGAATGCGGGGTACCTGATCAACGAGGGCGGAGAGAATCTGCTGGAAGACGGGAGGGTGAAGTATGTGGGCGTGGATGTGGGGGAGAAGACGACGTACTGGCTGCATGTAGTGGCGCATGGGCAGCCGGGGCATGGGTCGCGTCCAAATGTGGATTCTGCGCCGAACCGGCTGGTGCGGGCGCTCAGCCGGATTCAGCAATACCACACGCCGTTGCGGGTGTTGCCGGTGGTCGATGAGTTTCTGCGCGATATGGCGCCGTACGAGCCGCCGGAACGGGCGGCTTACTATCGCGACGTGAGAAAGGCGATTGAGGACAAGAGATTTCAGGATGAATTGGAGCGGGATGAGTCGCTGAACTTTCTGCTGCGCGACACGATTTCGCTGACCATGCTGGGAGGGTCGGAGCAGACCAATGTGATTCCGGCGGAGGCGTGGGCGAATCTTGATGTGAGGATTTTGCCGGGGGGAGATCCGAAGGCGCTGCTGGCGGCGGTGCGGAAAGTGGTGAACGATCCGAATGTGACGGTCGAGCCGGAGAATGCGGAGTTTCGCGTGGCCAATTATTCGGGGACGGACAACGCGATGTGGGCAGCGATTAAAGATGTTTCGGGGAAGTATTTTCCGGGGACGCCGGTGGTGCCGCACATCACCAGCGGGTATACGGAAAACCAGATGTACCGGCCGCTGGGGATGGTGGCTTACGGGTTCAATCCGTATACGGCGACGGATGAAGAGGGGAATACGGAGCACGGGAACGATGAGCGGATTCGGGTCGAGGAAGTGCGCCGCGGGCCGCGGATTTTGTTTGATGTGGTGACGGAGGTTGCGGGGAGATGAGGCGCTGCCGATGCTTCACCAATTGACTGCGTAGTGGGCGAAGGTGGAGAGCGCCAGCTGGTCGTCGCCGGGGAGGTAGAAGCCAAACTTGCCCAGGCTGAGATTGGTGCCGGGCTGGGTCCAGCGATCGAGGACGGTCCAGCTGTCACCGTGCCTGATCTGGTGGACAATCTCGGTGGGGCTCACCCGGATGTGGAGGGTGCGGAAACTTTTCCTGTCGCCCGGATCGGGAACGATGATCTGGTCGGTTTTCTCGCCATTGCGAATGACCGTGCGGTAGAAGTCATGGTCGTCGATTTGGAAGAGGACATAGTTTTTGGGGTCGGTGTAGTTGACGACCCATTGCAGAAGGCGACCCTTGGTGAGCATGGCGGAGAAAACGAAAGTGCCGGAGGCAGGAACGACTCCGTAGAGAACGAAGTTTCCTCCTCTGCGGGTGAAAGAATCTTTCTCGTGCTTCCATGCGCCTGGGTCATCCCACTTCGACATCCCGTTGGGGGCGAGGGACAAAGCCAAAGTCCTGGATTGACCGGGGATGACTTCGAGCGGGGACGAGCGCGTAAACCCGTCGGCGGTTCGCGCGGTCAGCGTGTAGCTGCCGGGAACGAGATTGAGCGGGACGCCGCTGCTGACGATTTTTAAGAACGCATCTTTCGCGATGGCGACGGTGGCGTCGGCGGGAGTGTAGGTAATTTTCAATTCAGCGGGAGCGGCTTCGAGGGCGGCATCGGTGGCGGCGAGAGAGATGGTTCCGCTCTCGACGAAGTGCTTCTTGAACTGCCGAGGCCGGAATCGCTCTTTGCGCAGTTCGACGGTATGGTCTCCGGGATTGACGGTGGAGACGGAGAGCGTGCCATTGGGCTGAATGGTGCCGACGAGAGATTGATCGATGAATACCGAGGTTCCGGGAGCGCCGCCCTGGATGGTCAGCGAGGCCAGGCGAGGCTGGGGTTGGAGGATATGGGGTTGGAGATGGAAGACAAGCGTGGCCGGTTCGCCTTTGCGGATGCGGATCTTTTGCTGGGCAGGATCCTGAAAACCGGTTTTTGAGATTTGTACCACGTAGTCCTTGGGCTCGAGATTGGGCAGGCGCAACTGGCCGGCCTGCGTGAGCCGCGGCTGGAGTTTTCCGTTGAGAAAAACTTTCGCGCCGTCCTGCCCGGCAACGACCAGGAGGGTGCCGAGGTTGCGGGCGGAGCCGACGGGCGGCTCGGCGGCGCGTGGCTGATCGTCTCGTGTTTGATCATCTCGTGGTTGATCGTCTTGTGTTTGATCTGGGGGCGTGAGTTTTCCGGTGGCGGTGTCGGAGGAAACGGGTAAAGCAGGCGGAGACGGTTCCGGAGTTGCTGGTGCCGCGGCGGTGGCTGTGGGAGCGGAAACGGCCGGGGCGGGGACGACTGGAGCGGAGTCGGCCCGAGCGGAGTTGGAGGGAGCGGCTGATGGGGTCTGCGCTGATGGAATCTGCGCTACCGGGGCAGCGGGATGTTTTCGGGCGAAGAAGAAGATCACCGCGGCCAGGATTATCGCGGCGGCGGAGACGAGGATCAGCGTTGTGGAGTTTGATCTCGCGGGCTGTTTTGGCCGCGATGGTGGGGTTCTGACCTTGTCTGCTGACCCAGAAGGCTCGGCGGCCGCAGCGGTGACGGCTGGTGGCGGAGCGGTTGCGACTGTGGCCTGCTGCACAGTGCTGGGCTGGACCTGGCTTGCCGGAGCTTCAATTGGCGCAACTTTACTGGGCTGGGCTTTACCAGGCTGAGTTTTACTTGGCGGAACAGTAGCGGCGGCCGACAACCTCTGGGGCGGAATCGGGCTTGGCGGTACAGGGATCGGCGTCGGCGAAACCTGGCTGGTAGCGACGCGGGAAGCCTCGGGAGCGGTGGGGCGCGGGACGTGAAGAATTACGGTCGCGCCTTTGGCGCGTGGCGAGGAGCCGGAGCTCTCGGTTGCACTAGCTTGCGAGACTAATCCCAGGCGGAGAAGCAGGGCATTGGCGATGGACAAGATTTCGCCATCGGTCCAATGCTTGGCGGCCAGAGCCTGGATGCGCGCGGCCAGAGCTTGTTTGGCGGCAAGGTCGGTGGCTCCATCGATTTCGCGCTGCAGGCGGCGCAGGTCGTCCAAGTCGCCGCGGCGGGCCTGGCGGCGCCGAGCATCCTGGTCGCGCTGGATTTCGTCCTGAATCTGAAGCAATTTGGGATCGTGAGGATGAACGGCCAAGCCCTCGGCGACCCAGGCCAGGGCGGCGAACAGATCGCCGGCGGATTGCAGCTTGCGCGCCTGCGAAACCCAATCCTCGACGGAGCTTGCTTCTTTCCTGGCAACGATCAGGCTGAGGATGGTTTTCGCGGTGGGATGCGCAGGGTTCAAGTTGAGCGCCTGGTTGGTCAGCCGCTCGGCTTCCAGCCAATCGGTTTCCACCATCGACTGCGCGTGCTCCACCAGGGCATTGGCCAGGATGGCGCGGGCGAGAGAATTATGTTTGTCCAGGTCGTAGGCTTTGCGCAGCAACTGAATCGCTTCGACGGACTTCTGCTGCGCGAACAGTTCCTGGCTTTCGGTGATCAGGCGCTGGGCTTCGGCATTGCGCTTGACGCCATCCTGGGCGAGCTTTTCCAGTTCGGAGAGTTCCGCATCGTTGGGAAACTCGGCGCTGGCGCTTCGCAACAAATCCAGGGCGCGAGAGTAATCACCCGCACGCAGACAGGCGTTGATCTGCTCAACGAGCCGCGTCTTCGATTCGGTGCGGCTTTGCTGGTCGCGTGTTTTCTCCAAGCGCTCTAACCTCGAAGGTCAAATCTGTCCGGCGGAGGGATAGCGATCATGGCAAACTCTCGTCCCGGATTGCTGACACTGCCTAATTATCTGTGAGCAAAGGCACCGAGCGGACATGACCGACGTAATCGACGAGTGGATGGGGTAGGCAGAGCCAGCGGCCTTTCAGACGCCTCGCTTGGGGTTGCTGGAAGTTTCACATGCTAGACTTTTTGGTTGTCGACCCTTGAGAAGCTTCGGCGCCGGGTGTTTTGGGTGGTGGCGCGTACCGGCCTGGCGCTCTACCGGCGATTTCCGCTGTTTGGAACGCTGCGCGCTTCGCTGGCTCTGATTCAACGCAATCAGCAATTCCTGGTTATCGAGCGGAACGACGGACGCGGACTATGCCTGCCGGGAGGAATCGCCGGATGGAAGGAAGCGGAAGTCGAGACTCTGCGGCGCGAGGTGCGGGAAGAAACCGGACTGCGCGTAACCGGTCAAGAACTGCGAATGCAGTATCGCAGTACCGCGGATGTGCCCTGCGACAATTCCGTGTTTGAAGTGCAGGCGGACGGAGAGTTGAAGGGTTCGTGGGAGGGATCTCCGTGCTGGATGACGGTGGCGCAGATCGAGCCGCGGATTTTGCCGAGCCAGCGTCCGGTGATGGAATTGCTGCGCAAGATGGGATCGCCGGCGGCAGGGGCTTCATGATGGCGGGGCTGGGAACGGGGCCGAGCTGCGCTCGGCGTGTCCGGGGCTGAGACTCGAACCCACGCGGGCACTCCGGCCCCACACATGCGCTTTGGACCCTGGTTTTTTTGGCGGCTTAGTTAGCGGATGGGAACGAGATTCCCCAAAAATCTTTGGCCTTATCATCGTGCTCGACAAACTCGATGGCATAGGTGGGAACTCCATTCCTCGCGACCAATTGGGAAACAACCCGCGCAGAGATCTGGACACCGCGATTGTTCTTTACTTCGACGATGGAGCCGACCTGCAACTCTCGATTCAACTGGACGGCTGCCCCGTGCTTATTCAGGTTGGTGGCTTTGGCAGGGATGGTAAAGGAAGCTTTGTGCCGGTCTTGACCCGCCAGTCCTACCGAGCTGTGGAGGGCAATCCGGGTGCTCCGGCGCTTTCCCAGTTGAATGCGATTCAGGCTGTGAGAGGGCGTTAGATGTGAGGCTTTTCGAGTTTCCATTGATTCCGAAACTAGAGCCTTCCAATGGAGGGTGCAATGTACGTGAGTCACCGCAAAAAGGTGACTGACGTGATGGTGACTTGGCGGATTGCGTATGGTCCGTTTGGGGGCGAATCCTGGGAGCGGCGCGGTACGCGGCTGGTGAGTCTCAAGCGATTTCTATCTCGGGGCCAGGTGGTCCGGGTTACGCTTTTGGTCTGGGTCGTCGTCCCGAACCGAGGATCCCGGAAAGCAGGCGAACGCTCTCTCGCAGGGTTTCGAACGCGGCGTCGATAGGGGTTTGTTTCTGAGCAACGTCTGAGAAGGCTGAACTGTACATTTGTTCGACGGCCATTCTGAAGCGTTTGCTGCTTACGTCATCCATGGTCACGAAGGCGAATGCTTGCGCGAGTGGCACACCATCTGCTCCCGTGTGGAGAAATTCAATGTGGGCAGTCACTTTTCCAAACACAGTGGCCAAAGCCATTTCACCGAGCGTTCCCTCGGCGGCAGGCCCTTTCACAAGGAGAGCCGATCCCCCAGTCAAGGAAAGGCGTTGAACGATACCAACGAACTTCTGGTCATGCAGCGTGAAGATTGCTTTCTGCTGGTGAGGGACACGAATTCTAGGTGGCCGGTGCTTCAGAGGCTTGTCGCTCTTTCGAGGCATTCTGAGCAGGATTACAACCGGCCCAAAGGCAGTCAACGTTACCTAAGTGTTTCGGCAAAGACTTTGCCCCGAGGTAGGCGTAAGGTGCTGACCCAGCACGAGGTCGCTTCAACGCGGGAAGAGGTTCAACAAACGAAACTCGGGCTTGGCCAAGCTAGGCGGCTCGGGATGTTCAGGCCAGAGTGCTTTCATTCATAACCTTAACTTGGAGTAAAGATTCAGCAGATCAATTGTCCTAGCGAGCTGCCGCCTGCGCCTCCGCATCGTGAAGTCTGGATTCCGGCCAAGATTCCGCACACCATCGCAAGAGTGTGAAGCAAATTGTGGTAGCGTAGTTCCGGCTAAAGGTTACCACGATACGACCGGGAACTGGGTGTCATCGGAAGATGGGGATCAAAATGAAAACAGTCCTGCGGGGAGCCCGCCTCCGGCTCTTTCTCGCGTTCATCGCCTGCATCGGTTTTTTGCCAACGAATCTTCTTTCGGGCCAGCTTTCCAGTCAGGAAGCGATCGACAGCAAGCTACTCTCCGGCATGCAGTGGAGGTTGATCGGCCCATTTCGCGGCGGGCGAGTTACGGCGGTCGCCGGCGCGGCCGATCCGAATACGTATTATTTCGGCACCCCTGGCGGCGGAGTCTGGAAAACTACCGACGGAGGACGAGTCTGGCACCCGGTTTTCGACAACGAGCGGGTCGCATCCATCGGAGCGGTTGCGGTAGCTCCGTCCGATTCGAATGTTCTGTACGTCGGAACCGGGGAACAAACGCGAGGCAATGGTGTGTATCGCTCGACCGACGCAGGCTCCACATGGAAGAACGTGGGGCTGCAGGATGTACCTTTCATACAGGCGATCATCGTCGATCCTAAAGATCCTGATGTGGCCGTGGTGGGTGGAAACTCGATCGGCTTCGGGATACTTTGGCGGCCCATGCCGGCAACGGCAAAAACCGCGAACCGCGGAATCTTCAGGACCGTCGACGGCGGCAAGAACTGGACGAAGGTATTCTCCGCCGAAGATTCGATCGGAGTTGTCGATTTATGTTCCGATCCCGATAATCCGGCCACATTGTATGCAGCGCTCTATCGCCCTGGATCCGGCTCCGGCGATTCCGCGATCGAAGCGACCTCAGATATCGTGAAGTCCGCAGACGGTGGTTCGACATGGGCTGCTCTTGCCAGTACCGGTCTGCCAGAAAAGGCTCGCGGCAGGGTTGGCGTGGCAGTGGCTGCGGGAACTGGTGGACGCCGCATGTACGCGATCATGGAGCAGGGATTCTTCCGATCGGATGACGGCGGGGCAACCTGGCATCAGTCGACCAAGGATCCGCGGGTGACCGGTAATGACTATTTCAGCCGCGTCTTCATCGACACCCGGAATCCAGATGTACTCTACGTATCGCAGACCTCAATGTATCGCTCCACCGACGGGGGCAAGACGTTCGAAGCATTTGCCGGAGCTCCGAGCGGCGACGATTTTCACGTAGCGTGGATTGATCCTCGCGAGCCGGCGCGCATGATTTTCGGCGTGGATCAGGGAGCGATTGTCACCGTCGACGGCGGCAAGACCTGGAGTTCGTGGTACAACCAACCGACGGGTCAGTTCTACCACGTCTCTACCGACAACTTGTTCCCCTACCGCGTCTATGGAGCACAACAGGACAGCGGTACGGCCGGAGTGCTCAGCCGCAGCGACTATGGCGAAATCCTTCTGCAGGATTGGTTTTCCATGGGAGGATTCGAGTACGCGTTCATCGCTCCAGACCCGGCGCATCCCAACTTCGTCTACAGCGAAGGCTGGTACCGCTCGGTGGTGCGTTACGACAAATCGACGGGCGAAATCGCAACCGTATTCGAGCGCGGTAAAAAGTATCGCGCGTCGTCCATGCCGCCTCTAGCTTTCTCGCCTCAGGATCCGTCAACACTTTTCTTAGGCATGCAGTTTGTGCTCAAGACGGTCGATGGAGGAAAGAGTTGGCGGGAGATCAGCCCTGACCTTACCGGCTACGGCGAGCAAGAGGAACCGGAGAAGCCCGATCCGGACAAGCCGCGTCCGCCGGCCATCACTGCCCTGTCGCTGTCCAGCGTGCAATCCGGCGTGATCTGGGTTGGTACAACGAACCGAGTCGTGCAACTTACGCGCAACGGGGGAAAGAATTGGCAGGACGTTTCTCCTTCCGGATTGAGCGAACCGGCCGAGATCCTCTACGTCGAAGCCTCGCATCATGACCCTGGCGCTGCCTATCTGACGGTGGGCGGGGTGCGAGAATCCACGCCTCCTTATGTGGCTCGCACTGATGACTACGGCAAGACGTGGCAGAAGATCATCAATGGATTTCCGGAAAACGAAATGGTCCGTGTGGTGCGCGAAGACCCGAAGCGCACAGGACTGCTCTATGCCGGTACGGATACCGGCATTTATGTCTCATGGGACCGCGGCGATCACTGGCAGCCGCTTTCCTTGAATCTCCCTCCAACGCCCATCACCGATCTGCAGGTGCACGACAACGACTTGGTGATCTCGACCTTCGGACGAAGCCTCTGGATTCTCGATGACATCACTCCTTTGCGCGAAATCAGTCCGCAAATCATCGCCGCGGATGCGCACCTGTTCGCGCCAGAAACTGCCTTGCGAGTGCGGTGGGACAATTATCAGGACACACCCTACCCCATCGAAACTCCGGCCGGCCACAACCCGCCGGATGGAGCGATCCTCGACTACTACCTGAAGACGCCGCCGGCGGGTGAGCTGACGCTCACTATCTACGACGGGAAGGGCGCCGAAGTGGCGCGATTTTCCAGCGATGCAAAATCGCCCACATATCTTCCGGCCAACGCTCCCAGCTACTGGTTTGCTCCAGAAGTAAGTTTGCCGAAAGCGGCGGGCGTCAATCGCTTTGTGTGGAATCTGCGGTATCCGCCGCCGCCTTCGCTTCCATACGGGTACTACGGCAACCTGCTGGAGTACTCCGAATACACCCTGGCCGATCACGCGGTACCCGGCCTTACGCCGCGCGTGCAACCTCGCGGACCGCTCGTCTTGCCCGGCACGTACACAATTGAACTACGGGTTGGAAGTCAAAGCTTACGACAGCGCCTGACGGTGGAACTTGATCCACGGGTTCAGGCCTCGCCAGCCGACCTGTCAGAGCAACTCGATCTCGCGAAGCGCATCGCCCAGGGAATGAAGGCGAGTTCTGATGCTTTTTACAAGGTGGCAGAGTTTCGGAAAACTCTTACTGAACGGACGGTCAAGTTGAAACAGTCTGGCGATAAAAAGACAAAGGAAGCAGTGGCCGAGTTCGAAAAGAAGATCGATGCCGTCGACAACGGGAGCAGGCGCGCTCCTGGATTTGGACCCGTGAACCGCGACCTGTCCCGGCTGATATTTAGCGTGGAGAGTGCAGACATGCGTCCGGCGGACACGGTTCAGTCCGCGGCGCAACAAAGATGCGAGGAGCTTGCGAAGGATCTCGCGAACTGGAGGCAGTTGACCGAACAGGATCTCTCTGCCTTCAACGCAATTCTTGCCGCCAACCAGCAGGCGCCGTTGCCCACGGTCGCTGCCATCGGCAGCTCAGGTTGCAAGCCCTAGAACTTGGCTCGAAGGCCAGCTTGGTTCGCAGGTGCGAGTGGCGGATTCTTCCTGGATGGCGCAGGCGCGACCGATAGCCTTACACTGCTCTTGATGAATCCTGCGTGTATTTTCCTTTGCCTTCTGCCGATCGTAAGCTGGAGTGTGTTTGCCCCGGCTCAGGCCAGCCCTTTGAAGTCCGATGCTCTGGCGCACTCCACTGTTCTGGCGCATTCCACGCAGACGATCGTGGTGACAACTCCGGGTTGGAACGCGGTCGAAGGCCGGTTGCAGCGATATGAGCGCGCCAGCGTGCATGAAAAATGGCGCCCAGTGGGCGAGCCGATCTCGATTGTCGTCGGGAGGAATGGGTTAGGGTGGGGAATCGGCATCATTGCGACCGATGCTTCCGATATCCGCGTCACATCCGACCCCGTCAAGAAAGAAGGAGACGGCAAGTCTCCCGCCGGCGTCTTCGCTCTGGGCGCCGCTTTCGGCTATGCTTCCGTGCCACTGCCGGGATTAAAGATGCCGTATCTGACTCTGACGGAATCGATTGAATGCGTCGACGATCCTGGCTCGAAGCACTATAACCGCATCGTGGACCGCTCTGTCGACGCTCCCGACTGGAACAGCTCAGAGCACATGCGGGATGCCGGTGAGGCGTACCGCTGGGGAGTTGTCGTAGATCACAATGGCACCGTCACCGGCGACAGTCACCCACCGGAGCCGGGAGGTGGGTCGTGCGTTTTTCTCCACATTTGGCAGAGCCACGACGAGGGCACGGCCGGATGCACTGCCATGCCACAAAGCGACCTGGAAACCCTGCTTACATGGCTCGATCCGGCGCGCAAGCCATTGCTGGTACAGCTACCGGAAGCGACATACGAGCGGCTGGTGCATCGGTGGATGCTGCCGGAATTGACGACTATGCGGTGAGCTGAGGCGACGTCTCTACTGTCTTCGAGCGTGCTACCGGCGTAGTGGGCAAAGGCGCGAGCGGTCATTTTCTGGTAGCGGCCTCCTGGTAGCGGCCTCCTCGGAGCTGCCTCGTTTTAGCCGCCGGCATCTTCACTTCGTTGCCTGTTTTCAAATCGTATTAGAGCGAAACTCCGCGCTTCCAGGGAATAAAATCGTCCTGTCCCAGAGTCTCCGCCCTGGTGCGAACTTCGCCGCTGGCCACCCGAATTACCGACTCTAAAATTGTCTCGCCCATTTGCTCGATCGTCTTGCCGCCCGAGATGACGCTGCCGGCATCAATGTCAATGATGTCTGGCATGCGCTGCGCAAGATCGGAGTTGGTGGAAATCTTGACTACGGGCGCGATCGGGTTTCCGGTTGGCGTGCCCAACCCCGTGGTGAACAAAACCAGGTTCGCACCCGCGCCGACCTGTGCTGTAACGCACTCCACATCGTTGCCGGGAGTGCACTGCAGGTGCAATCCCGATTTTGAGGCATATTCAGGATAATCAAGCACGGCCGTGATCGGCGAGGTGCCGCCTTTTCTGGCCGCGCCCGCGGACTTCATGGCGTCGGTCACCAGCCCATCGCGAATATTCCCTGGGGAGGGATTCATATCGAAACCGGAGCGAACCGCTTTTGCGCGGGCTGCGTAATCGCGCATCAAGTGAATGAACCGGTCCGCGACCTCGTCATTGACGCTGCGATCGATCAGACCCTGTTCAACGCCGCAAAGCTCGGGGAATTCCGAGAGGATGGTGCTGCCTCCCAAGGCCGCCAACATGTCCGAGAGGGAGCCAATGGAGGGATTGGCTGAGATGCCGGAAAAGCCGTCCGACCCTCCGCACTTCAAACCGACGCAAAGGTGCGAAAGCGGTGCGGGCGTGCGCTCGGCTTGGTTGGCCTCGACCAATCCGAGAAACGTGGACTGGATGGCTTGAGAAAGCATTTTGAATTCGGATCCGCTTTGTTGCTGCTCAAATAGCAGAAGCGTTTTTTTGAACGCTGGATCGCGGCGATTGATTTGCTCGCGAAGAATCCCCATCTGCGCGTTCTGACAGCCCAGGCTGAGCACGGTCACTCCAGCGACATTGGGATGATGGATGTAACCGGCGAGCAAGCCGCAAAGATTGTTGGAATCTTCCCGGGTTCCTCCGCAGCCGCCTTCGTGCATGAGGAATTTGACTCCGTCAATATTTTTGAAAACCTTATTCCTGGAATCGGGGAGCGCTGGAGGTTGCGGATTCTTTTCTTCCGCTTTTATTTCGATGTTTGTCTTGCCTTCGCGGTAGAGTCTGACCAGTTCCGCCACCTGTTGCCGGTAGATTTTTGGAGGAGCGAGGCCGAGTTCTTCTTCGAAGGCTTGTTTTAATACATCGATGTTCCGGTTCTCGCAGAAGACCAGGGGCACGACCAGCCAGTAATTCCGCGTGCCAACTTGTCCGTCTGGGCGGTGATATCCGAGGAAAGTTCGCTGCCGCCAGCGATCCACGTTGGGCGGGCTCCAGTGGAATTCGGCTGACTTATTGTGGTCTGACCTACCGTGATAAGGCGCGGCCTCATGAACGGTATTGAGCGTGGTTAGGGCTTCGCCCATGCGAATCGGCTGTCGCGCTTTCCCAACCAGAACGCCGTACATGATCAGAGCACGTCCGGCCGCAAGATTCTCGGTGGCGAATTTGTGCTTGGCGTGGACGTCAGTAACCAGGACGTAAGTCTGGCCGGAGAAGTTGACGGGTTCGCCCTGACGCAAATTCTGGAGCGCGACCAGGACGTTGTCTCTGGGATCGAGCTTCAGCACTGCGCTTTTCATCTTGATCTCGTCCTCATTAGAAGGAGCTTTCGTATTTCAGTCAAGCGACCTTCAGTCAAGCAAAGCCGCGGCTATGGGGCTGCCGGATCCCAGCCATCAAGAAAAGTCTTGGTCTCAAACTGCGCAGCTTCGTCTGCCGTGAGAAGTTTGGTGTGGGGATCACGCTCGCCCGCGTGCGCTCCGGGGCCGCTGGAGTTGTATTCGGCATAGTAGGCAGTTTCAAGCGAATGTGTTTCACCTGGGTGCCACTCGCGCCAACCAGCCGGCATGATATGCGCGCCCATTTCCGTGTTGAGAAAAATAACTTTGGCATACGGACGCCAAGGCCGTCCGAGCCAGACGTTTGTGACCCCTGGCGCAGCGGTGAGCGTGCAGTGGTTGAAGACGAAGCCGCTGTCCTCGGCCGGATAATGCTTCGACTGAGCGGTAATAAAACCTTCGAAGTGCGGAGTGCTGTGAATCTCGCAGTGATCGAAGACGGCTTTGCTGTCTCCGAAGATGAAATCGACGTTGCCCTCGATGTAGCAATGGGTAAAGTACTGTCGCGCGGGAATGCAGGGCTCGCCGTCAGGCGAGCAGTTACGGCTGCCGGCGTAGAGCGTGTCCTGATTGCCGAGAAAGCGCACGTTGCTGAAGACGGCCTTGTCGGCAGCGACCAGTACGGCCAGCGCCTGGGAGCCGACGGGAACCTGCTCGTGCGTGGCGTTCCAGTCGTTGGCGAAGGTGAGATTCTCGGCGCGAAAGTTGTCGCCGCGTATCTCAGCGGTGGCCGAGTGCAGCGTGCCGCCGGAAGTGCCCGCGCTCTTATCGAAAACGATCACAGTTTTCGAGGCGTCCGGGTTGCTGCCGCGAAGTTCGATGTTTGGCTTGGTTACGGAAATGGTTTCACGATAAGTTCCAGGCGCAATGAGCAGGGTTGCGCCGCTGGCGGGCGCAACGTCGAGCGCCTGCTGGATGGAATAGAAATCTCCGCTTCCGTCGGCCGCGACATAGAGTGTTTTATCGACGGGCGGGGCGGGAGTGGCGGATCGCGGAGCCGTGGGATTTGCGGGATACTCCTCAAATCGTCCCTCGCACGAGACCGGAGTGCCGGCCCTGCTGCCGGGCAACTGGGTGACGGTCACGTCGTCACCGCCGTATGCTCCGGGAGGAAAGTCCCGGGCGGGAATAAGATTGCCCAGCCGCGGACCGAGGTTGATCTCGGCATTTGAGACGCGAACTTTGTTCGCGGGCAATTCATCGGCAAAAACATTGTCGAGCGTTATGCCCAGTTTGTGGGTAGCGTCAAAACCGTCGAGGGTGACCAGCCCTGGCGTGACGATGTGCACGTCTCTCAGCGTGATGTCGCGATAAACCGGAAGCAGGTCGCCGCGCGCCAGGGTGTACTTGGGCGTGAGGATGATGGGATTCCTGACATTGCGGATGCAAACGTCTTTGTAGACGACGTCGTGCACCAGGCCGCCACGGCTGGGATCGCTCTTGATGCGTATCCCGTTATCGGCTCCGTCGATGGTGAGGTCAGAGACGCGCACCGCGCTGACCCCGCCTACGGTTTCGCTGCCAATGGACATTCCGTGCCCGGAGTAGAAGTGATTGTGCGCGACAGTGATGTGGGACGAGCCACCGGCCTTTCCAGCTTTGATCGCGACGTCATCGTCTCCGGTGCGGATGTAGGAGTGAAGAATGGAGACGTCACTCGAAGCCGAGGGATCGATGGCGTCGGTGTTGCGAGCCGTGGCGGGAGTGTCGATCTTTACTCCCCAGGCGGTGAAGCCATTGGTCTTCTCGACGACAACATGAAAGTTGGGAGAGTTTCGCAGCGTGATGCGATAGAGAATAAAATCGTCCGACTCGCGGGCGATGAGAAGGCGGGGGCAGTTCTGCCTGGTGTCGTTGATCTTCGCGATGTGGGCGAGATCCCACCAGGAAGTATTTTGTCCAAGCAGCGTTTCGCCGCCGCGTCCATCAATAGCCCCGTCGCCCATGATGGCGCTGTGGGGCGCGTGATCGGCGAGGATGAAGGGTTTGCATCCGTGGCCATTGTGATCGACGATCCCGCAACTGCCCAGGCTCACGTCGTAGTCGCGCGGATTTCTCGAGGCATAGAGCACCGTATTTGCATCGATGAGCAGCGTAACCCCCGGTTGAAGGTGAAAAGGCGCGGCCAGAAAAACATTTCGGTCGCCTGAGCCGTGGAGTTCGACCGCCTCGCCGTCTGCGCAACGATCGATTGCCTTCTGAATCCGTTCAGTATCCATGCGGCGTTCGTCCGCATCACTCAACACACCGCCGGGCGCGGAAAGGCTGGCCTCGAGCTTCGCACAGACGGCAGGAATGTGGGGTTCCACCACCGTGCGCCGGTCTTGTGCGAGTAGAGTTGCGGGGAGTGCGGAGACAAAGAAGAGAAGCGCGAGCAGGAAAGAAAATCGTTGAGCCACCGGAAGCGTCCTCATTTGCTGATATCGAATCGCCAGTGGTCATACCACATTGCAGAAACGGCAGTCAATCGCAATACCACACTGCTTCGCGCCTTCCGGGCCGCCGAAGAGCCTGCAACCAGCAGTCCGACCAAAGAGGTCAGACCGCAACTTTCCCGTTGGCCGGCGTTTTGCTTGCCTTGTGTTTGCGCGAGGCCATGCGCTCCTCGTCGTCCTGCGCATCTTTGGCGCTCTGAATGTGGCGTTCCATGAGCCTCTGCGCTTCCTTGGAATTTCTGGTTCGAATCGCACGATAAATCTCGCGATGGACATCGGCGGAGCCTTTGAGCGATCGGGTAAGGCCTACGGTTTTACGCCGGCCATCGTAGAGTGCAGAGGTGACCGTCTCCATCAGAGAAGCAAGGATGGCATTGCCGGAGGCCGCGGCAATGGTGCGATGAAAGCGTACATCGTGAATCAGATATTCCTCAGGGTCGTCAATGGTGGCGTACATCTCGGCCACTTCCTCGGCCAGCAGCGTGAAATGTTCCTCCTTGCCGCGTTCCGCGGCCAGCGCCGCCATCTTGCCTTCAAGCAGCAGGCGGGCTTCGAACATCTGCCAGGACTTGAAGCCGTGCAGGGCCCCAAGAAGACCGAGCGACGATTTGCCAATCTCCGGCGGCCCTTCGGCGATGAAGGTGCCAACCCCGTGGCGCACTTTCATGATTCCCATAGCGGCCATGTACCCGATCCCGGTTCTGAGGCTGGCGCGGCTGATTTTCAGTTTCTGCGCAAACTCGCGCTCCGGCGGAATCTTCTCGCCGGGCTTGAGAGCACCTTCTTCAATCAAGGCGCGAATGTGGTTGACCACCTGCATGGTCAGGTGGGACTCGGATTCATGCGTGGTTTCGGTTTGCTTGGGCTTCAGAACATGCTCTCCGGTCGATCCGAAAATCGTGCACTCGCTGAAATAGCACTGTAGCAGACATTGGCCCGGATTCGCCACCCTGGATTCTTGAAAACCTAAGGCCTGGCCTTCCGCAAAGTTTCGCTTGACAAGCCGGGCACTGAACCACTATATGTGTTGTCGCAGACCAAGTGGTCTGACCTCTTAAGCTCGCCCGATGCGAGCCTTTGGCCGCGAGGCATCCAATGACGTTCCGCAAGACTGATCCCAGGACCCTGTTCGTCCGGTTTACCGCTCTCCTGCTGCTGTTTGGCGCTTCCGCCTTCGCTCAACTTTCCGGCAAGGGTGAGATTGTGGGCACGGTCACCGACCCGACGGGCGCAAAGGTTCCGGGCGCGACCGTGGTCGCCACATCAACCACGCGTGGCACGAAGCTGACGACGAAGACCACGTCCGCCGGCGACTACGCGCTTTCTCCGCTTGACGCCGATACCTATACCGTCACCGTTTCCGCCAAAGACTTCAAAACGACAACCCAGCAGAACGTCGTCGTCAATGCGCTGGAAGTTGCCACGGTCAACATCAGCCTGGCCCTGGGCGCAACGAGCGAGACGGTGACCGTCACCGAGGCTCCGCAGCAAATCCAGACCAGCAATGCCACGCTGGGCGCCACCATGGCGCAGGAGACGTACTCCGAATTGCCCATCGCCATGGGCGCCGGCGGCCAACCCGACCAGCGCCGCGCCAGCGACTATGTGCTGCTGATGCCGGGGGTTCAAAACAACGAGACGAACAACAACCTGACCGACAATACCGGTCCCATCGATGGATCCGGAAGCAAGGGCGGCGCATCTTCGGTTTACATCGAGGGCATCCCCTTTTTCAACGTCTCACAGGAAGGCGACAATCGCTTCATCTGGTCTGCCATCTCGGTCGACGCGGTCAACGAATTACAGGTGCAGACCTCCGGTTACCCCGCCATCTATGAAGGACAGGGCGTGCAAAACTTCGATCTGAAGCGCGGAACCAATCAGCTTCATGGTGCGCTTTACGAATATTTCCGGAACACCGCACTCGATACATGGGGTTTTTACGCGCCCGCGCTGATCAATCCCCTCACGGGCACTCCCACGAAGCCCTCGGAACACATGAATGAATATGGCATCGTGCTCAGCGGCCCCGTCATTAAGAACAAGCTGTTCCTCTTCGGCAATTACGATGGCTACCGCTACGCCAAGGGCGTAGTCCCGACTTTGCAGGCTTATCCCACGATGGCTGAGAGGTCCGGCGATTTCAGCGCGCTGGGAGTGGACATCTACGATCCTTCCACCGGCAGTTCGGCGACGACTCGCACCCAGTTCATGGGCTGCAACGGCACCACCCCGAATGTCATCTGCCCGACGGAATTTTCCCAAGTCGCGACGACCATTAATAACCTGCTGCCGCCGGCGAGCATGTACGCCAACCAGAATCCGGGCAATAACTTCCTTGCCGGACTGCCCTTTGGTCTAAGCAACTTTACGGCGACTGGCCGCGCCGACTATACGCTGAGCGACAAACACAGCATGTCGCTCATCATTGCCGCGGGACGCCAGGCTTCCGTCGGTCCGGCCTCGCAAACTACCTCGGGCAGAAACAACGGACCGCTGCCATTCAACTACGGCCAGGGATATGCTCCGAAGACAAAGACCGACATTTTCGAAGATACGTACGCCGTCAACGCGCACATGGTGAACCAGTTCAAGTTCGGCTTTGCGCGATACTATAGCCCCTCGTTCAATCTTGACAACACGCCGGCCTTCGCAGCGTCAAACCTGGGAATCACCGGCGTGCCTGCCGGTCAGGCTTCCACTTCCTTTCCCGAGGTGACGTTCGCCGGGACCGATGCACCCACCCAGTGGGGCGGCGACACCGGAAGCAAGAAGATCTCAAACGCCTACTATCTGATCGATAACTACGAGTGGGACTTCGGCAAGCACCTGCTCACACTGGGCGCCCAGGTCGCTTGGCTTCAATACCAGTACACTCTCGATACGGGTGGAAGCAGCCAGTTACTGCTTGCGACGAATACCTCGGAGACGGCCGGCTACACCACGGGAACCACCATCAATCCGGGCACGGGCCTGTCTTACGCCAGCTTTCTTGTCGGCCAGATCGATGCCGGCAGCCTGACGCAGAACGCAGTCCAGGAAACCGGCGCGCGCTTCCGTCCGATATCGCCGTACGTACAGGACGATTGGAAAGTATCCCGCAAGCTGACGCTGAATCTGGGGCTGCGCTATGATTTTTTCCCAACTTACAGAGAAGCCAACAACGTGCTCTCGTTCTTCAATCCGAACGTGATGAACGCATCCGGAACTGAAGGTGTTCTCGAGTTTGCCGGCAGCGGCGCCAACACCTGCAACTGCAGCACGCCGGTCAATAATTACAAGAAGCAGTTCGGGCCGCGTCTCGGACTCGCTTACCAGATTCTTCCGAAGACGGTGTTGCGAGCGAGCTGGGGAGTGATGTACACGCACGGAAACGCCGTAGCCGGCAGCGCCATTTCTCAGAACGGCACGGGCATTCTCGGCTTCCAGGCCTCGCCCAAGACCAGTTCGACGAACGGAGTTGCAGAGTATGCACTGGATCAGCCCTATCCCGCCTATACTCCCCCGGCCGGCATCAACTCCGGCCCCAACTACGCGGTGGGATATTCGACGATTTCTCCCTATACCGGCTCGCCGCAAAGCATCACTTATGGCGATCCGTACTATGGTGGCCGGGCGCCACAATACATCGACTACAACGTGGGGATCCAGCATCAAATCACGTCGAACCTGGTCATGGGCCTCAGCTACGTTGGGTCGCAGGGCCACTTTGAAAGCCCTGACAGCAGCACCGCGCGTGGTCAGTGGATCAATCAGCTCTCGCCTCAGTACCTGTTCCTGGGCTCGATCCTCGGGACCGACGTCGAGAACCTGACTCCGGCGCAGCAGACCACGCTGACCGGTGCGGGGATAACACTGCCGGCCAACTTCAGCCCCAAACAAACCGTTGCTCAGGCGCTTGAGCCCTTCCCGAATTACAAGACTGTAACCGACGCCTATGGCAACGTTGCCAATTCGAACTACAACTCTCTGCAGTTCTCGCTGACGCAGCGGGTCTCTAAAGGAGTGTCCTTCATGTTCGATTACATCTGGTCGAAGGCGATCGACGATGGAGGAACGTTCCGCTCCGGGTATGCAATTCCGGCGGCATACTCGACCGACGGCAAAGCATGGGCGGCGGATGCGATCGAACGCGGCGTCTCGACCACCGACCAGCCGCACCACATCATCGCAACCGGCGTATGGTCGCTGCCGTTCGGGGCTCAGGGTCTGGGCAGCGGAAACAGTGTCGTTCGGGCGCTGGCCAGCAACTTCAAGTTCTCCGGGATCGTACAGATCTACTCCGGTTCGCCACTGGCGATCACCGGTTCGGCCTGCCAGATCAATCCCGCCGAGAGCACCTGCAACCCAACCGTTGCACCGGGTTTCACGGGGCCGGGACGGATCGGTGGCAAGTGGGGGGCAGGAGCGACGGCAACGAGTTCGCCAAGCTATCTCAACTCTGCTGCCTTTGTTCCTATTTCGACCCTGACGGAAGCCAATTCTCCTTATGCCTACACGTTCGGCGACGCCGCGCGCACTGCGCCGTTCGGCATGTTTGGGCCGGGGAACTATGACATCGACATTAGTCTGCGCCGGAGTTTCTCGATGACGGAGCGTGCGCACCTGACCTTCGAAGGGGATCTCTACAATCTCACCAATCACACCGATTTCCTCGTAGGAGGCACGGCTTTTGGCAGCGCCAGCTTCGGCACGGTCAGTGGTCAGGCGAACAGCTCGCGAGATGCTCAGTTGTCGCTGCGGTTCGAGTTCTAGAAAAGAGCGTCATCAACAAAACCGATACTGCCGTCTGGAGGGCAAGTTTAGTACCCGGCCTCAATTGGAACCGATGAAGGATCGCCCCAATTTTTAAAGACATCCTTAGGAGCCGGGGGCATGATGTCGGCGGGGGCGGGTTGGCCGCGGCGGACTTCTTTTGGTTGACTGTTCCCTTGCGCCGATTATTCTTTGAAAGATACGAACATAGCAGGATACGAACATAGCAAGATACGTACATGGCATTCATCACTGAAGATTTTCTATTGCAGAACAAGACGGCCCGCCGCCTCTATCACGACTATGCGGCTGTGCAGCCGATCCTTGATTATCACTGTCATCTCTCCGCCAAAGACATCGCGGACAACCGGCGGTTCCGGAACCTTTACGAGATCTGGCTCGAAGGCGATCACTACAAGTGGCGAGCCATGCGGGCCAACGGCGTCTCAGAGCGCTACTGCACCGGCGATGCCGAACCCTACGACAAGTTTTTCGCCTGGGCGCAAACCGTCCCGCACACTCTGCGCAATCCGCTGTATCACTGGACACATCTGGAATTGCAGAGATACTTCGGCATCGATTCAGCGCTGAACGAGAAAACTGCGCGCCGGACCTGGGACGCGGCAAACGAACGGCTTGCGGATAAAGATTTGTACGCGCAGGGAATTCTGAAGAAGTTTCATGTGGATACGCTTTGCACTACCGACGACCCCGTAGACTCACTCGATCACCACGAGCGAATTGCGTCGAGCTGTCCCGGGATTCGGGTTTTGCCGGGATTCCGTCCCGATGGAGCGTTACGGACCGAGGATCCGGCTGCGTTCAATGTCTGGGTCAACAAACTTGCTGCGGTGTGCAACCTGAATGTGACGCGGCTTGCTGACATGCTTCAAGCTCTCGGCAAACGCCACGACGATTTTCACAAGCGCGGCTGCCGCCTGTCGGATCATGGTTTAGATTTCTGCTTTGGCGAGCCCTGTACCGACCGCGAAGCCGAGCAGATCTTTGACAAGGTCCGCTCTGGCAGTCAGCCCACGCCACTGGAATCCGCGAAGTTTGCCAGCTTTCTCATGCTGTTCTTCGGGCGCCTCGACGCCGAGAAAGGCTGGACGAAACAATTGCATCTGGGCGCGTTTCGCAATGCCAATACCCGCATGTTGAAGACCCTGGGGCGCGACACTGGATTCGATTCGATCGGCGATTGGCCGCAGGCGGCTCCGCTCTCCAATTATCTCGATCGGCTGAACGCCGAAAACAGGCTGCCCAAGATGATCCTCTACAATCTCAACCCCGCTGACAACTATACTTTTGCCACCATGGCCGGCAATTTCCAGGATGGCAGCCTGGCTGGCAAACTCCAGTTCGGAAGCGCCTGGTGGTTTCTCGACCAGAAAGAAAGTATCGAGTGGCAATTGAATGCACTATCGAACTGCGGATTACTGTCGCGCTTCGTGGGCATGACGACGGACTCTCGATCCTTCATGTCATTTCCGCGCCATGAATACTTCCGTCGCGTGCTCTGTAACCTCTTGGGCAATGAAGTCGAATCCGGCTTGCTACCCAACGATGAAGAGTTGATTGGTGCGATGGTTAAAAATATCTGCCATGATAACGCCGTCAAGTATTTCGCCTTCCCGCCGGCGTCCGTCAATGCGGAAACGCCCGCTCAGGTTGCCACGCGCTAATGGTGGCCGGGAGACGAAGGGAAAGTAGTTTCCGGCACTGCGGCTCATTCTCATGCTCATGGATGCCTCATCAATCTCCCATCGCTCCGGGACCGTATCTGTGAGTGCCACGTCACCGCCTGACGGCATCTCCGAAAACATTGGCCGCTATCGCTGGAAGATTTGCGCGCTCCTTTTTTTTGCCACCACCATTAATTACGTCGACCGGCAGGCCGTGGCCCTGCTCAAACCTGTGCTGCAAGATCCGGTGAGCGGCATCGGCCTGACCGAAGTCGACTATGGATACATCGTTACCGCGTTTTCCCTGGCGTATGCCCTGGGACTTCTGGTGGTCGGGGGCTTCATCGACCGAGTCGGGACGAAAATCGGCTACGCGGTGGCCATCGCGGTTTGGGGAGTGGCCGCCGCCAGCCATTCGCTGGTGAGCTTTCCCAGCGTTGTCGCAGTGCTGAACGGCGCCATTCATTTTCTTAGCGGCGCTTTGGGCTGGAAAGGCCTGCTTGCGGTTCCCGGGGCGGTCGCCGGTTTTGCTGTTGCCCGCTTCGTGCTTGGTCTGGGCGAGTCGGGCAACTTCCCCGCGTGTATCAAGACCGTTGCCGAATGGTTTCCGCAGAAAGAGCGCGCGCTGGCGACCGGCATTTTTAATTCAGGCGCCAACGTGGCGGCGTTGATTGCGCCCCTCGCCGTGCCGTGGATTGCAATTCATTTGGGTTGGCGCTGGGGTTTCCTGTTCACCGGACTGTTCAGCGCCACCTGGCTTGTCTTTTGGTGGAGAATCTATCGGCACCCGCAAGAGCATCCAAAAGTTTCCGCAGCGGAACTACGCTATATCAACAGCGCTCCGCCGGAAGCTACGAGCAAGATTTCATGGCTTCATCTTTTCTCGAAGCGGCAGGCATGGGCAATCTTTGTCGGCAAGATTCTGACCGACCCGGTGTGGTGGTTCTATTTGTACTGGCTGCCTGGGTTCCTCAATCGGCGCTACGGCCTGCCCATCGGGCGCATCGGGCTGCCCCTGGTTGTGATTTACAACATGTCGGCCGTAGGAAGCATCTACGGCGGGTGGCTGCCCGGCAAGTTTCTGAGCCTGGGTTGGAGCCCGAACCGCGCCAGGAAAACCGCGATGTTGATTTATGCTATTGCCGTGCTGCCAGTCGTCTTCGTCGGAAGAATGCAGGGCGTCTGGAGCGTGGTCGCCCTCCTGGGCCTCGCGACTGCGGCTCATCAGGCGTGGTCGGCGAACATGTTCACCCTGGCGTCTGACATGTTTCCCCGGCGCGCCGTCGCTTCGGTCGTGGGCCTCGGCACTTCTGGCGCGGCGCTGCTGATGGCGTTCATCTCAACCTTAGTCGGATACGTGCTGAAGTGGACGAACGGCAACTACGCTCCGCTGTTCGTAGTGTGTGGCACCGGATACCTTATGGCTCTTTTAATGATTCAGCTTCTCGCGCCCAATTTGAAAAGGGCGGAACTGGATTAGGAAATTCGAGCGAGGCTCGATCGCCGTATTGCGGAATAGATAGGTGCTATTTAAGGAGAAAATGGCCCTCACCATAAAAGCGAAAGACTCCTGCCGATGGGACCTGGTCAGCCTTGGCGAAGTCATGCTGCGCTTTGATCCCGGCGACCGCCGCATCTGGACCACGCGCTCCTTCGACGTTTCCGAGGGCGGGGGAGAATATAACGTTGCACGCGGGCTGAAACGCTGCTTCGGCCTCGACACCGCGATCGTCACCGCGGTCGCCGACAATCCCGTTGGCCGCTTGCTTGAGGACCTCATCTATCAGGGCGGCGTCGACCAGAGCCTGATTCACTGGGTCAATTACGACGGTGTTGGCCGCACCGTCCGCAACGGGCTGAATTTTACTGAGAGGGGATTTGGAGTTCGTCCTGCGCTGGGATGCTCCGATCGTGGACACACCGCGATTTCCCAAATGAAGGCGGGTGAGATCGATTGGGAAGAAATTTTCGGCAAACACGGCGTCCGCTGGTTCCACACCGGCGGCATTTTCTGCGCGCTCTCCGAAAGCACGCCCGCTGTTGCCATCGAGGCAGTCAAAGCCGCTCGTAAGCATGGAACAATCGTCTCCTACGACTTGAACTATCGCGACTCTTTGTGGAAAGCAATTGGAGGCAAGAAGCGCGCGCAGGAAGTGAATCGCCTGCTGGCGCCGCTGGTCGATGTAATGCTCGGCAATGAAGAAGATTTCTCGGCGGCGCTCGGTTTCCAGGTCAGCGGCCTCGATGAACACATGTCCAACATTGAAGTCGAAGCCTTCAAGAAAATGATCGAATCGGCGGTGAGAGAATTTCCGTTTCAGGTCGTGGCCACCACG
Source organism: Terriglobales bacterium (assembly GCA_035504195.1). Lineage (GTDB taxonomy): Bacteria > Acidobacteriota > Terriglobia > Terriglobales > Acidobacteriaceae > Sulfotelmatobacter. The sequence continues at coordinate 92,552 of DATJSG010000030.1, read as the reverse complement.
CTGCGTAAGGCGAAGACCGCGACCGTGAATGACTGGGGTGCGATCTGCTACAGCGATGGCTCGTTCTATGAGGCGAAGTATCGCGAGAATCTTGAGATTTTCGATCGCGTCGGCGGCGGCGATTCTTTCGCCTCCGGACTCATCTACGGTTTTCTGACCGGCCAGGGTCCGCAGTTGGCGGTGGAATTCGGGGCTGCGCACGGCGCCCTTGCCATGACCACTCCCGGCGACACCACCATGGCCACGTTGAAAGAAGTGACCCAACTCATGCGGGGAACCGGGGCACGCATCGCGAGATAAGGATCGCGAGATAAGGATCAAGATAAAAGATTGCACGGCAGTGACCGCGAGGCGGCGACACGAGACAAGCCATCGCGCCGTCGCGATCGCATCATGGAGAACTGCGAATGACCAAACAGCAAGTCCGCGACAAGATCATGGAAATCGGAATCGTCCCCGTGGTGCGCGCCGCCTCTGGACAACAAGCGATGCAGGCCGCCGCGGCTGTTTGTGCCGGAGGCATTCCCATCGTCGAAATAACCATGACCGTGCCGGGAGCGATCGACGTCATTGCCGAACTCGCAAAAACCATGGGGAAAGACGTGCTCATTGGCGCCGGTACTGTGCTGGATGCCGAGGCGGCGGAACGTTGCATTGGCGCGGGCGCCGAGTTTCTGGTTAGCCCCGGCTTTGACCTGGCGACGGTTCAGTTGGCGAAACAACGGGGCAAACTCATCATGGCAGGCGCGCTCACTCCGACCGAAGTCATCGCAGCCTGGAAGGCCGGAAGTGATTTTGTGAAAATCTTTCCGTGCGGGACAGTGGGAGGAGCGAAGTACATCAAGGCTCTGAAAGCGCCATTGCCGCAAGTGCCAATGGTTCCCACCGGCGGCGTGAACCTCGACACTGCGGCCGATTTCATTCGAGCCGGAGCCGACGCCTTGGGCGTCGGCGGAGAGCTGGTGTCCGCCGCCGCGTGCAAATCAGGAAATCTGAGCGCCATCACCGACGCGGCCCGGCTCTATGTCGATATCGTCCGGGAGGCACGCCGAAGCGTTGCCGCGCTGAAAGATTAACCGTATCCGCAAAATCTCCGCAGACGATCTGACATGAGAGGGCAATCCTTACCGGTGCTTTCGCGATCCTTACTCGACCAGTTGCGGGAACAAAGTCCCGGGAACATTGAATTGCCTGCGGCCAGCCTGCTCAGCGCGCCCGAGACAATCCTCCAGATCGGTTCGGGAGCGTTCCTCAAGGGTTTCGTCGAAGACTTCGTGCAACTGGCAAGCATCGCAGGCAACCCGGTGGGCCGGGTGGTCTCGGTGCAGCGCAAGTCAGACCATCGCTCCGCTGCTTTTCTGCGGCAGGACGGCCTCTATACGCTCATTCTGCGCGGCCTTGAGAATGGTCAACCGGTGGAACGAAAACGGATCATCACGTCGATCAGCCGTTCTCTCAGCGCGGATACCGAGTGGAACAAAGTGATCGCCATGGCCGTCCGGCCCTCTACCCGTGTGATCGTTAGCAATGTCACGGAGTCAGGCCTGGCACTCGGCGCCTCGGACACGCCGGCCGATCAGCCACCGCTTAGCTTTCCAGGAAAGCTTACGCAGCTGTTGCACGAACGCTGGCAATCGTCTGGAGGACACGATGCCGATGTCGCAGTCGTTCCCTGCGAACTGGTGGAGAATAACGGCTCCATGCTGCGTAAGCTCATCGATGAGCAGGCACGGGCCTGGAATCTACCGCCTGCGTTTTCAGATTGGCTGCAGTCGTCAGTACACTTCGCGAATACATTGGTGGATCGAATCGTGACTGGGCCGCCGCCGCTGGAAAGGTTGGAAGCGGAGTGGCAGGCGCTCGGATATCGCGACGATCTGATCGTCTGTGCCGAACCGTTTGCTCTATTTGTCCTGGAAGCGGATGAATTCGTCCGCCGGAATTTTCCCAACGGCAAGGCGTCACCCGCCATCCGGTTTGTCGATGACCTCACGCCTTACCGAGTCAGAAAAGTTCGCATTCTCAACGGCTCGCATACAATGTTGGCAGCGATTGGCAGACTGCTTGGCTTGCGAACCGTGCGCGAGGGAATCGACGATCGTCTACTCGGCAAGTTCGTCGAAAGCGCGATTTTTCAGGAGATGATTCCCGCGACCGAGCCGAGTGAAGAAGCCGAAAGCAGGCAATATGCCGGCGAAACCCTGGTGCGCTTTCGTAACCCTTTTATTGAGCACTCGCTGGGTTCGATTTGCTCGAATTGCAGCACCAAGGTCGGCACTCGGCTCTTTCCCGCCATTCGCAGCTTCATGGAGCGGCGTGGGGAAGTGCCTCGAAGGCTTTTGTTTGGAGTAGCAGCCGTGATACTTCTCCTGCGAGACTCTGACGTTGAGGATACGCATCTCGCTCTGATGCGTGAGATGTGGGCGGGCGCCGGTGATGAGTCGCCGGATTCCACTTTAGCGTTTGCCAAGAAGATTCTAGCGAAACAGGTCGAGTGGAGCCGCGAACAGATTGATCTGCAAACCATCGCGCCGGAAGTCGCCCGCTTCCTTACGAAGATTCGCGAGCAAGGGCTTCGCGCCACCATGGAATCTTCCTTTTGATGACTTGTGCCCCTTTTTTTTGCCGTGAGTTGGCCGGCATATTCTCGTTCTATTGATACTTTCTATCGATACTTTGGGTCACGCGTAAGGGGTGAAGGATCGCAGAAAATCATTGATGAAAGACGACATTCACATTGGGAGGAGCGGCAGCCAGGCATTGATCAGTCTGTGGACCGACGCTGGCTGGATGTACAGGATAAGCGTTCCACCAGGTGTTTCCACAACCTTACCGAAATCGTCGGACTAACAGGGTGTGACGATCTGAACGATAAAGGCCGAGCACATAAAGCGTGGCTTTTCCTTTTGTCGAATAAATAAGCTGGCGGATCCTGAGCAGCGGCTGATCGCGCGCAACTTTCAGAAGATTTGCGGTCGCAGGGGCGGCGATGGTGGCATCCATTTCTTCATCGGCGTAAGCGATCTGGATCCCGTAGACGGTCTCCAAAATAGAGAACAGCGACCCGCGAGCAACGGCGCCGCGCGTAATCGCAGAGAACTCTTCGGCGGAAAGATAGCAGGTCTCGACCGCGAACGGTTCGTCGGCTGCAATCCGAAGCCGTTCAAGTTTGAGCAGGCGAGTGTTGGCCGCCAGAGCCAGACGCGCCGCAACCTCTGCTTCGTTGTCAACCAGCCCGAACGACAGAACCTTGGAGCACGCAGTCAAACCTCGGCTGGCCATCTGCTCGGTAAAACTGGTCAGCTTATTGAAATGGACCTTGGGCGGCGCGACAAAAGTCCCGGCGCCGCGTCTGCGCTGCACGATACCCTCCCGTTCGAGTGCCATCAACGCGTGACGCGCGGTCATCAGACTCACCTGGTGAATCTTGGCGAGTTCCCGTTCGGAGTCGACCACATCCCCCGGCTTCAATTGCCTGTTTTCAATACGCTTGAGGATTGTAGCTTGAATCCTCTGGTATGCAGGCATTCCATTTGTGCGGCTGTTTGGCATGAAGTCCCCAATCGTTCGGGTCCCGAAAGGCTGATGTCTACGTCATAGGAGCGAGAGATATGCTATAGAGCTTGAACGCAAAACGAAAACAAGTGGCCTGCGCTGGGCCCGACGCACCCCTCTCGGCTGTACTATAGAGCTTTCAAAACTCCCCAATGGGTCAAGACGCCCCCCGAGAATGCAGCTTCACCATACCCCTGACCGTTGGAACTTGTAAAGAGAGAAAGCGATTTAGCCGAGAAAGTCCACATTTGTCATGGCGTGCGACCACATTGCCGCTGTGGTCTTGTCCGCGTCTTCCATGAAAGTGGCGGTCAAGCCACCTATGCTCAAAGCGCTCCTTCCATTTGCTGCTATAGATGAACACTGGGGACACTTGGCGGAATAAAATGCACCATCCTGCATTTTCTTCTTGACGACATTGCTGCGATTACTATATAGCATTGCCTTAATCTTTTTGCACTACTTTTGGTTTCCATTGAGTTGGGGGGCTTCAAACAAAGCGACTTCCGGAGGTTCTGCGATGCGAAGGTCGATGTGGGTTGGGATTTTGTTGCTGGTGGGGATGCTGGGTGCGCTGCAGCCGGCGTGGGGCCAGGAAGTCACTGCTTCCATTGTGGGTACGGTGACCGATCCGAGTGGAGCGCCTATCAAGGGCGCGCAGGTTACGGCGACCGACGCCGATCGAGGTACGGTGTGGACGGCGGAAACAAATGATACCGGCGCCTATAACCTGCTGCGCTTGCCGATCGGCAACTACACGGTCAAGGTAACCGCACCGGGTTTCCAGACCGCGCTGCAACCCGTCTTCGCTCTGGTCCTGAACCAGACAGCTCGGGTCGACATGCGAATGAAGGTCGGCAAGGTGAGCGAGACGGTGGAAGTCACCGGAGCTGCGCCCGTACTCCAGACGCAAGATGCCACGGTCGGTAGCGTGATGGATGCCAACAGCATCACCAATCTGGCACTGGCGACGCGGAATTATGTACAACTGACGCTACTGACGCCCGGATCGATCTCGGTGAGCACCGATAGTATGAATCTTGGTTCGAATACGGCCGAAGAAGGTGGACGGCCTTACATCAACGGGAACCGCGAACAGGCCAACAACTTCTTGCTCGACGGCGTTGATAACAATCAGGCGTCAGATAATATTATTGGGTATACGCCATCGCCAGATGCGATCGGGGAATTCAATCTCATTACCCAGAATGCCTCCGCCGAATTCGGTAATTACAACGGCGGAATCGTCAATGCGGTGATCAAATCCGGAACCAATCAGTTCCATGGAGATGTTTTCGAGTTTTTCCGCAACGATTTCTTCAACGCCAACACGTGGGCAGACGGTCTGGGATATGGAACCCCGGCGGGGGTTTTCCCCACGCCGAAGCTACGCTGGAATATGTTTGGCGGCACGCTCGGTGGTCCGATCATCAAGAATAAACTCTTCTTCTTCGGAGACTATCAAGGCGGCCGGCTAGATTACCCAAGGAGTACTGGCTCTATTACGGTTCTAAGTCCGGCGGAAATCGGCGGCAACTTTTCAGCACTTTGCCAGACTGGTTTTACCGGGGGAATCTGCAACGATCGCGACACGAGTGGAAACGTAATCGACCAACTCTATAACCCGTGCACGGCCGGTACTGGGGGAACTTCTGGTACGCCTTGCTCGATCCTGGCTCCCGCTAGCCGACCGGCGTTCGCGGGAAATATCATTCCAACGGCCAACTTGGACCCGGTATTTACAAGCCTAGTGACCAACCCTCTATATCCAGCCTCCGTTGCCATCCTCCCCAGTGGTTTCGGCCGCGCCATTAACACAACATTTCAGCAATACAACTCGGATCAGGGCGACATTAAGGTGGACTACATCATCTCAGACAAAGACCACCTCTTCGCCCGCTATTCCAAGGGAGATCAATATGACCCATCCGTCAACTCCGTAGGCCTGCTCGGCAATATGGTGAATGAAGCGTATCTGGACAATGGAACGGCGAATTGGTCGCACACCTTTACCCCGAACCTGATGAACGAAGCTCGGTTCGGCAAAAACTACATTAAGCTGCCGCACGGCTTGACGACATTCCCGAGTTCAGTCGGGCAACTCGGCAACACCATCGGAATTACCGACGGCAACCCCAACGGCGTAACCGGACTTCCCGAGTTGGCATTCGCAGGGGGCTCAATCACCAACATCAACGTCGGAACGTTGACCAATCTCGGAGCGGCCGACGTTGTCGAAAAGTTTTCGTCCACGATTACCCAGTTTGACGATGTTTTGATTTACACGCATGGCCGTCACGTGTTCAAGACTGGCTATCAGATGAACCGTTACAACATTAACGTGTTCTACAGTGGTAACAGTGGAGAGCTCGGCGCCGAGATTTTTGGCCTTGGCCCGGGAGGAAATTATTCCGGCAACGGCAATGGCGGCGATCCGTCCGCGGATTGGGCGCTCGGCCTTCCGCAGGATGTGGGCCGCGGAACCAGTTCCGGCGGCTGGCATCAAAGAGATTGGCTGATTGCCGGTTTCGCTCAGGATGATTGGCGGATTACTGACAGGCTCACCTTGAATCTTGGACTGCGCTACGAAGCGCGTACGCCGTGGACTGAGATTAACAATCGCCAGGTAGGCGTCAACTGGCTGACCGGTGCCCTGGAGTTCGTAGGCAATACGCCAGTGCCCAACGGCGTTGTGGGCACGAATGGCTTCAGTGGCGGGGTGTACAACTCCAATTATGGCTTACCGGATTTACAGCCGCGTTTTGGTTTCGCGTGGAGTCCGGCATTTGGCGATAACAAGACAGTGATTCGTGGCGCTTACACAATGTCCTCCTATCTCGAGGGCACGGGCACGAACCTGCGCCTCACCCAGAATCCGCCGTTCACACCCTCGCAGGTGGAAGCGTCGAACGTGGCGACTGGCACGGCGTACAGCACTGGGTCAGCATTCAGCTCTGCAGCCCCTCCTGCAGGAGACCCATTCATCGGCGCGACCATGCTCACATGGCAAGGGACGGTGCAGCCGGCTGTTGCCAATCAATGGAACCTCTCTGTGCAGCAGCAGCTTGCCCACGACACGACGTTCCAGTTGGGATATGTCGGTCAGAGTACGACGCACCTCATGGTTCCCGAGTGGCTTTCCCAGGGCGATCTGCAACCGAATGGCAGCGTCACTTACCCGCTGATTGGCGGTCAAAATCCGATAGGGACTGTGATCAACGGAATTACCACGACTGCCGTGACTTACGGTCCGAACGGGTTCGGCAACGTTAAGAACACAGCCTCAGTGGGGAACATGAACTATAACGCCTTGCAAGCTGTGTTGCAGAAGCGTGCCGGACACGGACTGGAGGCCCAGGTTTCGTACACTTATGAAAAGTGCATGACCAACGACGACGGTTATTACGGGACATGGGGCGATACTCAAGCCGGCCCGTCAGGGAACTACTGGCAGAATCTCTATAACCCTCACGGAGATTACGCGCGCTGCTATTGGGACTCGACTAACGTGTTAAGTGCCTATGCCGTGTATGACCTGCCCTTCGGTCGTGGCAAGCAGTTTGGCAACAACATGCCCGCGGCTGCGAATGCAGTGGTTGGGAATTGGGCGATCAACCCCATCATATCCTGGCATGGCGGCTTCCCGCTTTCTCTCTACGGAGCAAGCGATTCTGGCACAGGAAGTCCCGAGAATCGTCCCGATTGCATCGGACCAGTTACTTATCCAAAGACGGTGAGCGCGGAGGGTTTGCAATGGTTCGGTCAGGGCTCTTTCGCAAATGCGGCTCCAGGGACGTTCGGAAATTGTTCGGCCCAAGGTCCAGTCATTGGCCCCGGATACGCTGATGTTGATCTCAGCATGCAAAAAAATTTCCAGGTCAATGAAAGGATGAGGTTCCAGTTCCGGGCTGATTTCTTGAATCTGTTCAACCATCCCAATTTCGACGTACCTAACGACAGTTGCTGCACTGGAACGTTCGGCGTCGTCAGCGGAGCGCAGAACGCCCGACAACTGCAATTCGCTTTAAAGTTTTACTTTTGACGTATCTTGAGAAAGGCGGGCGCTCCTTTTGCGGGCGCCCGCTTTCTTTCGTTTATGATTCAGGTATGCTCCCGCCTCGAAGTTCGACCTTCGCCTTGTTTCCCCTGCTGATTGTGAGTTTGTTCGCTTCGGCACAGGCCGCCGGCAAGTCGAGTGGCGATGCTCCTCAAGCCGCGAGGAAAGCAATCGCCGCGGCGGAGCAGGGGCGTTGCCGGGAATCTCTGCCCATTCTCAAGACCAGTGTCCGACAAGTCTCCGACGCGGATCTGAAGCGTAAAGTCGCTCTTGCCGGGGTGCGCTGTTCGATGACGATTGGTCAAACCGAATCTGCGCTGGAATTTCTTCAGATCATGGCGCGGGACTTTCCGCGGGATCCCGAGGCGCTCTACACCGAAGTCCACGCGTATTCTGATCTCTCGACGCACGCCTCGCAAATACTTGCGCAAGCCGCGCCATCCTCCCCGCAGGCTCACGAGTTGCTGGCGGAATCCTATGAAACGCAGGGGAAATGGGAGGAAGCGGAGAAGGAGTATCGCGCCATTCTCGAGCGCGATCCCAACTTTCCGGGCATGCATTTCCGCATTGGCCGGCTGCTGCTTTCAAAGCCGAATCCGCCGCCCGATGTGGTGGAAGAAGCCGAGCGTGAATTCAAGCAGGAGTTGACCATCGATCCTTCCAACGCGGGCGCGGAGTATGTGCTCGGCGAACTCTCGCGCCAGAGCCAGCGTTGGCAGGAAGCGGTTGACCACTTTTCTCGCGCCGCGAAGCTTGACCCGCAATTCGGGGAAGCTTTTCTCGGACTCGGTGTTTCCCTGATTTCGTTGAAGCGTTATTCCGAAGCTCTGGTTCCGCTCGAGACTGCGGTCAAGCTAGAGCCTCGCAATCCCGACGCTCACTACAATCTCGCAACGGCTTACACGCGCGCAGGCCGCAAGCAAGACGGCGAAAAGGAGTTTGCCATCCACCAACAACTGATCGGCACGCAAGGAGGATCCGTCAACCGGGGATCGTCGAATTCGCAGCCACAATGAACCGAAATCATAAGAATTTCTTTCCGCCGGCAAGCTCGGGAGAATCTTCGATTGCCTGGTAGAGATGGTCTCTCGCGTCGCGATTTTCTGTGGGCCGTCGCGGCAGGGTTGTCTGCGCCCTTCACCTCTCGACTGACGAGCGCTGCGCCGCAGCCCAATTATCCTTTCACGGAAGTTCCTGCTTCATCCAGCGGCATCACCTGGAAACACGTTGCCGGTCACTCGGCGCAGAAGTACTTGCCGGAGACCACTGGGGCTGGCTGTGCTTTTCTCGACTACGATAACGATGGCTGGATGGATATTTACCTGGTAAACAGCGGGCGTTGCGATTTCTACGATCCGAATCCGCCTCTGCGAAACGCACTCTATCGCAACAATCGCGACGGAACGTTTACCGATGTCACTGAGAAAGCCGGCGTTCCCGGCGGCGGTTATGGGCAGGGAGTGGCCGTAGGCGACTACGACCGCGACGGCTTCCCGGATTTATACGTGACGCAGTATGGACGCAACATCCTTTACCGCAACAACGGCGACGGCACCTTTACCGACGTCACGGAGAAAGCCGGCCTGGCCGCTCCCGGATGGTCATCGAGCGCCGTGTGGTTCGACTACGATAACGACGGCCTTCTCGACCTGTTCGTTTGCCGGTTTGTCGACTTTGATAAAGCCAAGAATCTTCCCTGCGCGGCGGGCGATAGCCCCGGCTATTGCATTCCACGCCTCTATAAGCCCATGCCCAGCTGGTTGTTCCACAACAACGGGGATGGAACCTTTACCGATGTCAGCAAGGCATCCGGCATCGGCAGCTTTTTAGGGAAAGCGTGGGGAGTGGTCGCCACCGACATCAATAACGACGGGCGCATGGATTTGTTCGTGGCCAACGACACCGTGCAGAATTTTCTCTTCGCCAATCGCGGAGGTGGAAAGTTCGAGGAGATCGGAGCGCCGGCCGGTGTCGCCTACAGCGAGTCAGGCCGTCCCCGTTCTGGAATGGGCGTCGATTCCGCCGACTTCAATCAGGACGGCTGGATGGATTTGTTCGTGGCTAATATTGACCACGAAATGTACTCCCTCTACCAGAACAACCACGATGAGACTTTTGACGACGAAGCGTTGCCAAGTGGAGTTGCGAAGGCCACGCGTCTCATGAGCGGATGGGGGCTGAAGTTTTTCGACTATGACAACGATGGAAACCTGGATCTTTTCGTCGCCAACGGCCATCCCGATGACCTGATTCAGGTCTTCCATAAGGATGTGGACTATGAAGAACCGCTGTTGCTTTTTCATCACAACGGAAAAATATTCGAGAACGTCAGCGCGCAAAGCGGTCCGTTGTTTGCCAAACCACTTTCCGCGCGTGGGCTGGCGATCGGAGACTTCGACAATGACGGAGGGGTCGATGTTCTGATTTCCAATAACAATGAGGCTCCGGTACTTTTGCGCAACGCCGCCGGCGGCCGCAATCATTGGCTGGGACTGAAGCTGGTCGGCAAGAAAGCGAACATCGACGCCATCGGCGCCCGCATCAGCTATCAAGCTGGCGGCATGAAGAGAGATCGCATGAAGGTGGGCGGGGGAAGCTATCTTTCTGCGCATGATCCGCGGATGGTGTTGGGCATTGGCCAGAACACGAAAATGAACCGGCTGGAAATTAACTGGCCTCAGCCCAGCAGGGTGATACAACGCTTCACAGATCTGCCTATCGACCGTTACATCACGATCGTCGAGGGCGAGGATAAGTGGAAGTAATGCCGGGAAGGTCCGTAAGCGCGCCGGCTGCTTTCAGGGCGTAGGGGGACGGCGACCAGCAGCACGCTGGGCCCGGCCTATGAGATGCACCGCCAGCCAGCGCGCCTCGCCGCTCGAGAAAACTATCGGCGGGCAAGCCCTGAGCGTGGTCACGCCGAAGCAGGCAGGCGCGAAGAGCGAATTTCATTTTCATCATTGTCCTTCCTTAGACGCGACGGCCGATCCATGAAACATTACTGGCGCGCACTGGTGGCGGCCAGAGGCGCCGTCGCCGCCACGTGACGAGGCCGGCGCAGCAGTTGTTCGTGCTTTTGCAGTTCTTGATAGCTTGCGGTGACGTCTTTCATTCGGACGTTTTCGTAGCCCACGCGCTTGGCCATGATGCGATAGTCGAAGGCAATGCTGGAGTGGCCGCCACGCAGCTCGTGAACTTCAAATCCCTGCGCAGTTTCGTTGGCGACGTAGAGCCCTTCGCAGTCGCCCTTGGGAGTGAGAAAGACGTGGTATTCTACGCCGGTATTGACGGTTTGCGCGAAGGTGGAATCCAGGCTAATGATCGCAGCGCCATGGTTGAGCTGGCCTGAACCGGCGTCTTCATACCAGCTCTCGGTGGATTGCGTGGAATAAAGCGCCACTTTTCGCGTGCCCCCATCGACGTTGGCTACGCCGGTGATCGACCCGGAGCAAGTGAGATCGGCGTTAACGTCGATCAAGCATTCGCCCCCGGTTCCGGAGGCGGCGAAGAACAGGTATGCACCACTGTTCGCCGTGATGTTTTCCACCGTGAGAGTCGGGGAATCCACACTGTTGTTTACAAAGGCCCCGGCATAATTTGCGCCGGCTGAACCGTAGACGCCGACGTACCCCCCTTCGGCCGGCCCTCCGGTGTCGCCCCATACGCCTACGCCGCTGGGTGTCTCGCCACTAGCCCCATCGGATGCGCCGTAGACGCCAATATATGGGCTGACTCCCTCCACACCGTAGCCGGAATCGCTTGAGGTCTGGCCATAAACGCCTTCGACGAGGCCGCTGGTCGCGGTCGCGACTCCTTTCGCGCCCTGCAGCGTGCCGTGGCCATCGAGGCCAATGCCGCCGGTGCCGGTGCCGCTGCCGAAGACGCCGACATTCGGGCTGACGCCTTCCATGCCGTAACCGTTGGTGCTGGAGACAGTGCCGAGGATGCCCGCCGCCGCGGAGCTGCTGGTGTTGGTCACCTGAAGTTCGTTGGAAGCGCTTGATCCAGTGACGGTCACACTGTTGTTGATGGTCTGCGCGCCGGCGAAGGTGTTGTTGGCAGAGAGTTGCGCGTATGCGGAATTGAGGGCCGTGGTGTTCAGATTCAGAGTCACGTTGCCACTCGTGCCGCCGCCGCTGAGATCAGTGCCGGCCGTAACGCCGGTGATGGTGCCTGCTCCTACCGAGGAGCACGCCCACGTGCTGCCGCTCCACTGTAGAACCTGATTGGCGGCGCATGCCGTTGTCAGGCCAAGGTTCAGCGTGCCGCTCGTGCCGCCGCCTGAGAGGCCGCTGCCGCTGGCCGTGGTCACGCCCGTAATCGTGCCGTCGCCAGTGCCTGGAAAGGTTTGACCGGCGGCGAAAGTAATCAGGCCGTCGCTGGCGATGTTCAGTCCGGTTTCGGCGGGCTTGGTCGTGCCTTGGCCGAAGAGCAGATTGAACGTTCCGCTGGCGCTGGCGGTATCGTTGCCGGAGGGCTCGGCCTGCCACTGGAAGGTCTGCGGTACGGCGGCCGAGGAAGTGCTGTTGTAGGCCGAAGCGACGAAGGTTTGCGGCCGGGAATCGAAGCCCGCACTGGAAGTGGCAGCGCCGGTGGCAGGCAGATTGAGCTGACCGGCAACGTTGATAGTGGTTTTGCCGGTCTGGCTCAGCAGCGAGCTTTGGATGTTGGTGGAAGTGGAAAACGCCGCGATGGTGCCAACTGTGCCGCCGGTGGTGGTTACATCGGACGAGGTCGGAGGCGGAGCCGTCGCGCTCGCCGTTGCCGTCTGTCCAAGCGTGCTCTGTTCAACCGCGGGGACACTGAGATCCCCGTTGGGCGGAGCGGCGAGAACGAAGGCCGAGGGCGGCAGTCCCCCCAAGGTTTGCGCATCCCCGGCCTTCAGTGCGTACGGCACACTCAACAACAGAACTCGTGGTTGCTCGTCCTGCCCGGAAATCTGCACGCCCAGCCAGCGCGCCTCGCCCGAGGTGAACAGATCGGTGGGCAGCCCGTTGGAATTCGTCACTCCCAGCTGCGCTGAATAATGGCCGCGTGCATCGGCCTGCACGTTCTGCGTCTCCAGCCACAGCGGCTCGCCCCCGTTTTGCTGGGCATAGAGCGCAAAAGTAATCCCGACCACGCCGCTCAGGGGCGCGCCGTTCAGATCTTTGGCGAACCCGGAAAACTGCACCAGCCGCGGCACCGGTGAAGCAGCTTCAGACGCGTCCGGCGTTGTCGTTGTCGTTGTCGTTGTGGTTGTCTGTTGGGCGCTGGCCAGAAAGCTGGCCGACCAGAGTGCAGCCACGGCGATGACGATGTGACGCTTCATAAAAGATCTCCTCAATCGAAGAATCGAAATTTCACGACCCGACCCGAAATTCTGCGATGCATCCCAAAAACGACCGCTTGTTCTGCCCATGTCTCTTCCACGCGCAAACTTCCCTGTCAACTTCACGACGCCGCTCCCTTCGCCTGCGGGTCCTGCTGCGAGCTCGCAGTCTGCCGCAGCCGAAGCCTGGCCTTTTCCGCCTGGTCGGGCTGCAGCTCTTGCCCGCACAGCGGACAGGTTTGAAAGGCGCAGGCCCCTACCCCGTCCATCAGAACGGCGACGCCCCGGCGCTCCACCGTGACTTGCGTATGGATAATCCGACTACTATCGCGATTGGCAGATTGCGCACCGAAGAACCTTTTCCGCTCGAAGAGCCACTGGTAGAATTTCCGCACGCGGCCTCGCTTTTTTCGGTTGCGGATATTGCGATGGTTGTGGGCAAAAGGCCAGTGACCGCTTCTGACAGGTTTTGACAACTTCTGAATCCTGTGTAAGTGAATGAGCCCCAGGCAGATATTCCAATTCGGAGATTTCCAGGTAGACCCCCTGTCGCGTACCCTGCGCCGCCAGGAAGACGTGGTCACGCTCAGCCGTCGCGCTTTCGATGTCCTCCTTTATCTGGTGCAGAACCCGGGCAGGGTTGTGACTCGCGACGAACTGCTCAAAAATGCCTGGCCCGATAGCTTTGTGGATGAAAACAGTTTGGCTCAGAGCATCTCTGCCTTGCGGCGCGCGCTCGATGAGAAACCGGGAGATAACAACTACATCGCAACCCTCCCGGGCCGGGGGTATCAGTTCGTTTCGCCAGTTCAGGTAGTCCCCGAGGGTTCGACTAGCGCCGAGAGCTTGACCGGCTACGGGAACTTAGCGATCGCCCCGAACGAGTCTGCCGCCAGTGGCCTCCCCGGCATCCTCATGCAAAGGGAAACGATTCGTACCAGCATAACCACGCAAGAAGACCGTCTCCTGAATCTGCCCACCCCCCGTCGTTCGTGGGCGAAAATTGGAATCGTCGCCGTGGCGCTGATGGCTGGGTCGATCGTTGCGGGGTACGCGATTTGGCGCAAATCCCGGCCTCAAGGTGCTGCCGTTTCAGGCAGAGTGATGCTGGCCGTCCTGCCCTTCCAGAATCTCACGGGTGATCCGGAGCAAGAGTACTTCGCCGACGGCTTGACCGAGGAGATGATCACCAAACTTAGCCAGCTTCATCCTGAACGGCTCGGGGTCATCGCGCGCACTTCGGTGATGGGATACAAGCACGGGAACAAGCGTCTGGATGAGATTGGGCGCGAACTCTCCGTTCAGTACGTCCTGGAGGGCAGCTTCCGCCGCACTGCCGACCGTCTGCGCATCACGGCTCAACTCATTCGGGTCAGGGATCAGAGCCATCTCTGGGCTGAGGACTACGACAGCGAGCCGTCGGACATCCTGAGCGTGCAGGATGGCGTTGCCCTGGCGGTGGCCCGGGAAATTCAGCTTCGCCTCACGCCCCAGCAAAAGACGAGCTTAGCCAGCGTTCGAACTATTAGCCCCGAAGCTCACGAAGCCTACCTGAAGGGGCGATTCTTCTGGAACCAACGCACCGAAGATGGTTTCAGGAAAGCCATCGAGTATTTTCAAGCCGCGATCGCCAAGGACCCAAACTATGCGCAGGCGTATGCCGGTCTGGCGGACGCATACATCCTGCAGGCTGGCTACGGTTTCGTACCGGAAAAGGATGCGATGCCCAAGGCCAAAGAAGCCGCTTTGCATGCCCTTAGCATCGACGACCGCATCGCGGAAGCCTACACCTCGCTGGCCTTGATCTCGGTGCAATATGAATGGAAATGGGCCGAGGCTGAAAAGAATTTCAAACGAGCCCTCGAGCTGAATCCAAACTATTCCATCGCCCACCACTGGTACGGGGACGGCTATCTGGTCGGCATAGGGAGGACCGACGAGGGGATCGCCGAACTCCGAAAGGCCCTGGAGTTGGACCCGCTCTCGCTCATGATCGCAACCGACCTGGCCAAGTGGCTTTGTTTCACCGGAAAGTTTGACGAGGGCATGAAGCTGTTTCAGAAGGTGTTCGAGGTCGATCCCGACTTCACCGAGGCCCACATCCTTCTGGCGGAAGCCTACGAGGTTAGAGGAATGTATTCGGAAGCGGTCGCGGAGCTAAAAAAGATAAAGTCTCCCGATGTCCACGGGTTCGTCAAATCGCAACTCGGACGGGCCTATGCGCTCCAGGGCAAGAGAGGTGAGGCGCTCGAGATAGTTGCTGAGATGCGGCGCCGGTATCAACGAGATTATGTCGATCCGGCGCCCATCGCCTACATATATATTGCGTTGGGAGACAAGGATTCGGCATTTGTCTGGCTGGAAAAGGCTTACGCACAACACCGCTCGGAGATGGATGGATTGAGGACGGACTGGGTGTACGAGCCCATCCGTTCCGATCCTCGCTTTGCCGATCTCGTCCGCCGCGTCGGCGTCCCATGAGCGTCTGGCCGGGATTGAGGCCACTCTCGCGGCGAACGCGCAGGAGGGCTCGGTGGGGGAGAAGACACGCTATTCAGCCTCAGCGAATTCATTCATGCAGCGCTACACTCAGCCGGCGCCGTTTAATAGCTCCCGGTTCAAAAGTGAATTGGGATGCCGGCAGCCAGGTCGAATTGCTGGAGAAAAGCCGCTGTTTCAAGGAATCGGCAGTGACATGCCTGACCTGCCATGACGTTCACTCCCGCGAGCATGACTTGTCCTCGTTCTCGCAGCGCTGTTTGAGTTGCCACAAGCCTCAAACCGCAATGTTCCCAAAGCTGGATCACCAAACCACAAGCAACTGCATTGACTGCCATATGCCGAAGCGGGACACAAATCTCATAGTTTTCGACTGGAACGGTAGAAAGTCCAGACCTCAGGTGCGCAGCCACTGGATAAAAGTCTACCGCGCGACAACCCGGTCCAACTAGCAGCACTGGAATTCCATTACGCCGACGTGTCCCGGAGGTCGGGGCTCAAGTGGATAAAAGCTCGCCGAGGTCGCCGCCGCAAGGCCGCTGACCTTGAGCGATTCCTATTCCGTCTCTCAGGACCTCAGGACCCAAGTTGTGGTGGATAATCCCGACCCCGCTTGATCTTCACGTAGCGGCGGCCGCTGCTCTCACGGGTGTGCAGGCTGACTTTGATGTGGCGCATCGGTAAACGCCCATCTTCTGGCTAATACCAATGGGCGAAGGAAAATCGATAACAAATGTAACCAAGAACGGAGCCGACCGCTTTACGCCTTTATCGCCTTCAGAATCAATCTGGCGGAGAGGGAGGGATTCGAACCCTCGGTACAGGTGTTAGCCCGTACAACGGTTTAGCAAACCGCCGCATTCGGCCACTCTGCCACCTCTCCGACGTTGGGCCTGACTTGCGGAACTTCAGTTTACCACGCTCGCTGCGACCGCGCGGCCTTGCTGACTGGAGGGCTGCGGCCTAGACCTTTCGGCGATCATCGGATTGAAAGCTGCCGCGTGGGCACGGTGCATTCCCGCTCTGACCGATCCATCCGGCCACGCACGCCAAGGGCAACTGGCTCCAACTCACTCATTCGGAAGCAGATGATTTCGTTTCATAAGTAATCCCGAGAGCGGTACCATCGTTATATGAACGTGCCCGCCCGAATGTCTGATAATTAGAGGTGTCTCAGGTCTGTGTGCAGCCAAGGGTTGTCCGCTGGCGTTATTACCAGTGCGGTTGAGTCCTCTCTGCAACGTTATCTGTAAAATTGCCGCTTCGTAAAAGGGATTGCTTGCTACGTACACGCATCGTCGTGACCGCTGCCGGCTTGTTGCTGCTGGCGCACTTGGCCGTGGTTGCCGGGTTGGGGAGCCGCGCTTCCGGCCCGTTCTTTTCCGACCTGATCCAGCTCGCTCTGGGCGCTCTGCTGATCTACGCCGTAGTCGAAACCAGCCGCCGCTGCGAGGGATTCGCCCGCTCCTTCTGGCGACTCACCGCAGTCGCTTACGTGACATGGTTCGTGGCGCAGAGCCTTGGGGTTTACAACGATTTCGCGGGGTCGTCGGCCGTGGCCTGGATCAACAACATGATTTTTTGTTTCTGGTTCGTGCCCATGGCGATGGCCTTGTTTCTCGACCCCGAGCACGAAGCCGGGAAACTCGATGCCACCATGGCGCTCGACTTCGTGCAGGGCGTGCTGGTTTGCATTGCGGCTTATCTGTACTTCTTCTATTTGCCCAAGGCGGAGTCTGCCGGCGAACTGGCGCATCAGGTGTGGGCGCCTTACTTCGCGGGTTACGGGCTGGTGGTCGCGGCTTTCCTGCTGCGCGCCGCCGTGACGCAGTCGCGCGACGCCCGGTCGCTGTTCGGACGCATGGGAATTTTTCTCGCGCTCTCTGGCGCCGTGGACGCGCTTTATTATTACGGCCCTGGGCGCGGCCTGCACACCGGTGAGTGGTTCGATCTTCTCTGGAGTTCGCTGCTGATCGTTCCCATGCTCATCGCCGTTACCTGGAAGCACGCCGAGTCGCCGGATCGGCCGGCAGACGCGCCTCCGCGCGAGAAGCCAATTTACACTGAAATGTTTTATCTGCTCTACCCGCTGCTGGTCCTGTTGATGTCGCTGGGCATCGCGCGGGAGCGGCTGGGGCTGGCGGCTGCGGTGGTGTCTCTTTCATTTGCCTGTTCCAGCGCGCGGCTGCTGGTTACGCAGCAGCGCCTGCTGATGGCCAAAGAAGCCTTGCGCCGCGAAGCCGCTCACGACGGCCTGACCGGCGTGTGGAACCGCAAGTCCATCTTCGGCATTCTGGACCGCGAACTGCAGCGCGCCGAACGCGACCACGATCCCGTCGGCCTCATTATGATCGACGTCGACCACTTCAAGATCATCAACGACACGCGCGGCCACGCCGCCGGCGACACCGTGTTGCGCATCATCGCCAGCGGTATTGCCGCCATGGTCCGTCCCTACGACTCGGTCGGTCGCTACGGCGGCGAAGAATTTCTAATCGTCGCTCCCGGTTGCGGACTGGCTGAGGCCTGGGACCTCGCCGAACGCGTGCGCGCCCACATCGCCGGCTGCAACATCATGGTCGGAGGAGCGAGCGTGCAGGTCAGTCTCAGTCTCGGCATCGCCACCGGCGACAGCGCCGCTGGCATCGAGGGGCTGTTGCAGGCCGCCGATACCGCTCTCTATGTCGCGAAAAATAATGGCCGCAATCGCGTCGCCCCCAATATGAGCCGCGCTGCCAGCGCAGCCCGAGGGTCGTCCCCAGGCCCCAAGAGCGATTTCTGGCTGTAAGCTTCCTCAGCTTTGTTCGCTTTTCGTAACAACTTCTTCTCTGCCGTGAACCTTGGACGAAACCGGTCTAGCATTCCCGAACTTCCCCCAATTATTTCCGTAACGATCTGGGCCCAAAGATCACAATCCTTTGTCGTGGTTTGCCAGTTTTTCGAATGCTGATTTGTGCTGCAAAGGAGACTTCCATATGGCCGTGAAGAAACTCGACAAGAGCTCCGTCCGCTCGCGTCAAAGCGTCGCTATGCGCAACGATCCCACGCGCATCGATCCGCACAAACTCAAACTCGGCAAAACTCCGGCGCGCCATGATCCGCGCGCATTGCTGCTCGCGTCCTACGTCACCACGGCGCTGCCCGCGCCACCCGCCAGTTTCGATCTCACTTCGAAGATGCCCGCCGATTGGGGCATGATGGCGAACGACCAGATCGGCGACTGCACCTGCGCCGCCGCCGGCCACTTGATCATGGAGTGGACCGAAAACTCCGGCGGGAAAATGGTCACACCCGCCGACAAGCAGATCATCGCCGCTTACTCGGCCATTACTGGCTACAATCCCACGACCGGAGCCAACGATAACGGCGCCAACGAAACCGACGTGCTCAACTACTGGCGCCAGACCGGCATCGCCGGAGACAAGATCGGCGCCTACGTCTCGCTCGAGCCGTCGAACCACACCCACATCATGGATTCGGTTTACATTTTCGAAGGCTGCTACATCGGCCTGCAACTGCCCACCAGCGCGCAGTCGCAGACGCAGAATCATCAGCCGTGGTCCGTGCCTCCCGGCGGCCCGACGGGCAACGGCAAGCCGGGATCGTGGGGTGGACACGCCGTTCCCGTCGTCGCCTACGACACTCGCAGCCTGACCGTCGTAACCTGGGGTGCTCTGCAGACCATGACATGGGGTTTCTGGGAAGCGTATTGCGAGGAAGCCTACGCGATTCTGAGCACCGACTATCTCAATGGGAAAAAACAGGCGCCGCAAGGTTTCAACCTGCAGCAGTTGCAGGCAGACCTCGCGGACTTGAAGTAAAGATTTTCAATTGCGCGGTTGCCCACCCCTGTCGCATTTTTGGCGACAGGGTGGGGATTTTGAAAAGTTGAACGAGGAAATCCATGGGCGCGCTCACCATCGCATTTGACACCACGATCGTGGGCGCCCTCGCGCTCCCCTGGGTCATTCTCGTCGTGCACCTGTTTTTTTTCGAAGGCGAGAATCGTTTCGGCGATTTGCTGGCCTGGGTGCAGAAGCAGCAAATGACGGCTGCGGCCGGCGTTCTGTTATTCGCCGTGGCCTTCACGCTGGGGTCTGCCGTCTCCCGCATCGCGCAGGATTTTTTCAACGACGACGATCTCTACGCTCACGTTCCCATCACTCACCACTGGCTGCGCATGGGAACCACCGAAGACCGCATAATCACCAGCGTTTACTGCGATCGCGAAGACAACGACCTGCTCCGCGCCGGAATCGGCAATCCCGCTCTCAAGGAAAAGATCGCCAGCTTTCAATGCCGGAAAACCGAATCCTGCGGTCTGACCGGCGGGAACGCGGTTGCTGCGGAGACAGAAAATTCAGCGACCAAGCGAAAGAATCCATCGCCGGAAAAGCCAAATAACTTGTGCCCGCAAACCCTCAGCTGGTTGGCGCCCCCGGGCCTCTGGGAACACGACAAAGAGCTCAACGAAACCGCGGCCGATGTTTTCGGGCTTGAGGAAAGCGCCATGCTGCTCAAGGGCGAAGACGCGACCCAACGGCTCCGTCAACTCCACGACCAGATCATGGTGCTGCGCGGCGCTGCGTTCAACGGTCTGATCGGATTTTCCCTGTGCGTCTTTGCCTGGGGCGCGCGCATTCGCTGCGAAAAGCCTCGTTCCGGGCAGCGCTGGCTATTCGCTGTGATCCCCGCCGTCTTTCTGTTTGTGACTGCGCTCGCCGCCAAACACCATTTTCACGAGCGAGCTCCATCGGCTCCGCCTTATATGGAATTCAGCCTTTTCCTGATCGGTCTGGCTGGGGTGCTCTTGTTGTGGATCCCGCGCATGCAACCTTTCGGGGTCCACAGCGACAAAAATGCGCTGCTCTGGAGATGGCCTTCGCTCACGCTTCTATCCGCGGTCCTCATGGTCACGGCCGTTCTGGGATGGTGGGCGACCGAAGTGGCCTACACCCAGGAAGTGATCTACCACTACGACTCGCAATCGACCGGCACACCGCCACCGGCAGTGACGGCGCCTTAGAGGCGGCTAGCGGAAACTTCCGACGGCTCAACCGCCATCGCTTTTCAATCAACAATCAGAAATCAACAATCAACCATTGGCCGTCCATGTCTCCTACGCTTCCAGCCCCACATGGCAGACGCGGCCTACTAGATAATCGCCGGCGCTCTTGCCGTCTTCCAGCGGCAGCACTTCGATCGGAGACGCCTGGTTGTGGGGACGCATGATTAATTGATCTCCGGCCATTTCCACGTAACGCACCGTGCAGGTTCCGTTTTTCAAAACGGCATACATGTTGAACTCGCCTTTGCGATGCGGCGTCAGCGCGTTGTAATGGCGGTCCAGCAGCAGCATGGCCCCGGCAGCGAGTCGCGGAGACATGGCATGAACTTCATGGGCATCGAGCTTGATGAGCACGAAGCGCAGCCACCCGGAGCGGTCGCCCTCGGTTTCGGCGCGCAACCGGCTTAGGAAAGTCTTTTTGAGCTTGAAGAACTCTTTCACGTCCTTGGCGGCGATCTGCGGATGCGTCGCCGCGACGGCGGCGTCGGCGAGCACGACGTTTTCGAATTCGTCCGCACTGGGCGGAACGATAGTGGCGCGCTGGTTGACTTCGGCGGGATCGAGCAGATCGAGCACCGAAAGATGCTGCACTGCCAGCACTTTGTCCATGCCTTCCAGGCTGAGTCCGCGCTTGCGGTTGAGGAAGTTGGAGATGTGGGCCTGCTTGAATCCAGTCTGCTGGGCGAGGCGGAGGCCGGTCAGTTCTCCGCTCTCAATCTTGCGCAAGAGAATGTCGCGAAGATTATCCTGCAGAATTTTGAACTTCATGGGCGGAGTATAGCACTGGGAATAAGGCGCGGCTAAGAAGCGGAAAGCGGGATTTCCGACGGCCAATTGCGGATGGCACGAATGCCCGGAGCAATTGTTTGTAAGCCGACAACCGGAAAATCAGCAATCCAAAATTCTCGTGACCGAGTAAGTACCTTGTACCTTGTACCTTGTACCTTGTACCTCTTACCTCGTGGCACGAGATATGAGTTCAGGATCGCCCCGAAAGATCGCCCAAGTTTTCCACAGGCAAATTTAGTTCATCCAACCTTGACTGAGAATTTCCACAGGGATAGGATCGGCCCAAAGTATGGGCCACTTTGCTCCTTGGAAGAGACCTGGAAGAGACAATGAACAGCAATCCGGATAACTCAAACGAAGAAAAGAACTTCGGGGAATTCCGCAGAAAAGTACAAGCGGCCGAAGTCTTGTCGGCTTCCATGGAGCGGTTGTTGCTCTCGCTGCGCTTCACGGGACGGGTGAGCGTGGTGATGCAAAACGGACGCGTACTCAAGTCGGGCTACGAAGAAGGATACTTCCGCCAGCGGGCGGAGAGTGCGGGCGTAGACGACTAGGGTATGGCAACTGTAGAAGTGGAGGCATACGGGCAAATATCAGTAGGGCGATCCAACCATCACTCAAGTGCTCCACAAAACTAAATAGTCCCGGCAGGCCATCGTAAAAAGAAACGAGCCCTGCGTCCGGGTCTCCTCCCCCTTGGCGGAGATCGGCGCAGGGCCTTGTTTTTGCGCGCGGCCTTGCCTGGACTCGCGGTCGTACGGAGCGAAACATTTTTCTTTTCAGACATTTGGAGGAAGTGATGAGACGCAATGGTGAAGAGAGCGAAAACCAAAAGGCGGCAAAGCAAGAGGTGCGGATGGAATTGAAATACTGCGAACGCTGCGGTGGCCTGTGGCTGCGGGAGTGTGGCACGGGAGTCGTTTACTGCGAAAGGTGCCAGCGCGCCGTAGAGGATCTGCCGATTCCCAAGAGACCTCAGCGCGTGACCTTGCCAACCCAACAACCGTCGCTGATCGACGACTACGAGTACGAAAACGAAGCCGATGATGACTCGCTGGATTTTGAAGCGACCGGAGGTGCGGCATGAATGACATGATTCCCAACCGGATCGCCTGGATCGCCGCTCAGGCAGAGCCGCCCGAACCCACGCAAGGCGCTGGAGTTACGCGGCAAGAGCAGCCAGGGAAACAAAATGTATCGGCGGGAGAATTTTCGCTTGCAAACCTGCCTGTGCATAACTTTCCTTCCGCCGCAACTCCTGAAATTTCCCGCCCTGCCGCAGAAAACGCGGCAGGCGCGGCGCACCCCGAGGGCGCATCTGCTTTCGAGTCAGTGCGAAGCGAGGATGCCGCTGGGCACTCGGCAGAACAATTCGTGGAACAATCGCTCGACCAGTTTCATGAACTCCAGCGCCAGCGGAGAATCTACCGGGGACGAACGGTGGCGATGCTCCGGCGCTACATGCGCTACTCCATTGAAACGGGAAGGCTGCCGTCGATTCTAGGCAGAGAGTTTTTTCGCGCGAAAGTTACTTCGTACACGGTAACTACGTTCGAAGACCGGGTTATCTTCGTGCACGACATGGAGATATGCCTGGAACGCCTGGACGGATTCGCGCGCGAAGTGCTGGCGCGTGTGATCTTGCAGGAGTACGAACATGAAGAGGCGGCGCAATTGATGGGGTGTACGCGCATGACGGTTCATCGCAAACTGCTGGAAGCGCTGGACGCGTTGAGCGATATTCTGGTCGGAGTGGGGCTGCTCGACTCACTTGTCTCGAATAGGGAAAAATCTTGTCAAGGGGGTAAATCGGACGATTTTTCGATAAGTGATTGTGAACATGGGAAATAAAAAGTTGAAAACCATGTTACATCACCCCCCTCCAATTTGATATTCTGGATTTAGAGAGTCAGAAAAAAGAAAACAGCTCTCGGAAGGCGCGCCTTGCAGGCGCGCCTTCTGCATTTTGGGGACGAATCAGCGGGGTCTGTTTGGGGCCATGACTAAGAAAAAAGCGAATAAGACTAAGAAAACCGCAGGAAAGAAAAGTTCGAAGAAGAAAAGTTCGCCGAAGGAAGGCAAGGAACCGCGCCCGGCAGAGGTGCACAAGGAAGTGTCTCTGATGGTGCACGAGGAAGCTGCCAAGATGGCGCAGGCCGTGATCGACGAAGGCAAGAAAGGCCAACTGGCGACGGTGAAATATTTGTTCGAAATGTCGGGAGTGTTTCCACCGCCGACAGAAAAACCGGAGGGAACGCCGGAAGAAGATTGCCTGGCGAAAACTTTGCTGACCCGTTTGAACATTCCTCTGGAGCCGGTTCACCGGGATGACGAAGATGAAGAACCGGTGGAGATCGGCAAGCCTGCGAAGGCTGATGACGAAGACGAAGAGACGGATGAGGGCGAAGCACACGAGGATGAAATCGTGGCTAAGGTTGAGCCCGATCCGGCTCGTGCGGGGGAAGATCCGGAGACTCCGAAGAGCTAAAAGCGTGGCGCTTTCAAAATCCCCACTTCTGGCAAAGCGTCGAGAAATGGGGTACCCGGTGGTTGAGAAATCCAGAGTCCACGATACCGTAGAATGAGGCGTTGCGTGCAACGAGAGCAGGCTGTTGCCGTTTGGGTGGGAACGAGGAAAATCAAACACCTTACGCTAGCCGCAAAGAGCGCGGCTAGAACAGGGCACCCACTGCCACGCAAGACACGCGGGATGGGCATGGACATTACCTGGTTGACCGACCGGATTGCGGTCGGGGGCGGGATCTGGAACGCGGGCAACATGGCGGCAGTGGCGCGGGCCGGGATCACGCACATCATCGACATGCAACTGGAGTTCGATGACACGCCGCTGGCCGACGGCCATGGGATCGAAGTGCTGTGGAATCCGACGGACGATGATTTCGAGCCGAAACCGCCGGAACTGTTCCGGTGTGGAGTGAATTTTGCGCAGGCTGCGCTGGCGGCGGATGAGTCGAAGTTGTTCATTCACTGCGCGGCGGGAGTGCATCGCGCGCCGATGATGGCGCTGGCGTTGCTGGGATCGATGGGATGGGATCTGGAGGAAGCGATGCAGTTGATCGAGTCCAGGCGGGCGGTCGCGGATTTTGCCGAGGTGTATGTGCGGAGCGTGGAGAACTTTCTGGCGGGGCGAGATCAAAATCCGCATTCTAGCCACAAAGAACGCGGCTAGAATGGGGAACCCAGTGCGAAATGGAGCACCCGATCGGTATTGAGAACGGATGGAGGAGAACATGCGTTACGCTGGCCGCCGCCCCTGGGGGCGGCTTTCTTGTTGGGCAGTAATGGTGACGTTGGGGCTGTCGGCTGCGGCGGCTGGCGCGGCGCCCGATCCACAGAGCGGGGCGACGACGACGGTGGCGGACACGGTGTACACGGCCAACGGCACGCCGGCACAGGGAACCTTGATCATCACGTGGCCGGCGTTTGTGACGGCGAGCGGATCGGCGGTCGCTGGAGGATCGACGAGCGTGACCCTGGGCACGGCGGGAGCGCTGAGCGTTGCGCTGATGCCGAATGCGGGAGCGACTCCGGCGGGCGTCTACTACACCGTGGTGTACCAGCTGCAGCCGGGCGAAGTGAAGACGGAGTACTGGGTGGTGCCGGTTTCGACCTCCTCGGTAAATCTGGCGACGGTGATCACGACTCCAGGGTCGGGAGCGGCAGCGCAGCCGGTTTCGATGCAGTATGTGAATTCGGAGCTGGCGACGAAGGCGAATGACAGCGCGGTGGTGCACCTGGCGGGCGCGGAGACGATCACGGGGGTCAAGAGCTTCGCGGCCGCGCCGAACGTGCCGGCGCCGGTGAATGCCGGCGACGTGGCGAATAAGTCGTATGTAGATACGTCGGTATCGAATGTAGGCGCGGGAAGCTTTCTTCCGGTGGCGGGAGGAACGATGACGGGGCCGATCGTGTTGCCGGCGAATCCGGCGGCGCCGATGCAGGCGGCGACGAAACAATATGTGGATACGGGATTGGCGTCATCGGCGGGCCTGATTGCGGGACTGGTTCCGGCGAACGAATTGGGAAGCGGCCTGGCCGCGAGTGGAAGCTGCCTGCTAGGGAATGGAGCATCGGCAACCTGGGGCGAGTGCGGTGGAGGGACGGGATCGGGGAATATTTCGACGAGTCCGAGCGCGACGCAGGCGATTGCGCAGCCGGAGGGGACACAGTTTTCAGCGAACAATTTCGCGAACATACGGTATGTGACCTCGAGCTGGAACTGGGCGCAGACGCCGTCGGACAACCTGGCAACGGCGGGCGACGTGACGATTCATTTGAATCCGTGTCCGCTGGGGTTGGATACGGGGTCGACTTCGAACTACTACTCCTACAAGGTTTACATTGCGGGAACGGGCACACCGGAAGCGGCGCTGGTGACGGGCGGAAGTTGCACACCGGGTGCGGCGAGCGGGACGATCACGGTGGCGACGGCTTATTCGCACAGCGCCGGTTACACGGTGGGATCGTCGACGGGCGGGATTCAGGAAGCGTGGAACGACGCGTGGTCGAGCGACGCAGGGTATCCAGTGGAGACGCCTTACGTCAAGCTGATGGCGGACACACAGTACAACGTGTACTCGTCGGTTTATCTGCGCGGGCGGGGAGGAGTGCTGGATGGAGCGGGAGCGCTGATTCTGTGTTTCACGAGGGATCGCTGCATTTACGTTGGAACCACGCAGGCGCACCCGGAAGTGAATTACCACAAGCTGTACAACCTTTCGGGCACGACGACGGTAAATGTGGACGGGGTGCAGGTGGCCGGGGTTTCGGCGAGCAGCGGAACCTATACGGTGACGACGGCGAGCGCGCATCCTTTCGTCGTGGGAGACACGGTGGACTGCGAATACCATTCGCAGAACTCGGACCAGCACTGGAGCTCGATGGTGGTCGGGGTGCCGAGTTCGACGACGTTCACGGTGATTTTTGGCACGAACTCGTTTGCCGCGGGGACAACGTTTGGGTTCTGCAACCTGCTGAACGCGTTCGTGGAGGACAACTCCGAGCACGTGACCCTGCAGGACCTCAATCTTTATCAAACGTCTCAATCCAGTCCGGCGGGGGTGGGATTTTTCAGTTACGGAGTGGTTAACGACAACGATCAGCAGTTCATTGTGTCGCGGGCGGCGAATCGATCGAGCAGCATCGTCAAGTCTTCCGCGAACTGGCCGATTGGGGCATTTTTCTACCAGCGTACCGACCAGGGGAACGCGGGGATCACGTATATCCACGATACGGAGCTGACCAACGTCAATTGTGCGACCGGCGGCGGGAACGGGTTTGTGATGACGGACTCGGTGTGCCAGGGGTTTCCGATGTACGGGGTGCGGTATTTCGGGGGACTGCAGCCGGCAACGTTTGAGAACGTATATCAGGAATCGGGGGGAGGGACTATAAATCCTTTGTACGGATATGCGGCGCAGACGGGATATCTGGTGCAGGGAGGAACGGGGACGAGGATTCTGGGGGCATTCCCGATCAACGGGTATGAGCCGGGGTTCGCGACGGGAGGGGGAACGGCAGCGGAGAGGACTTATTATGTGGTGCCGCGCAGTTCGACGCTGGGCTATGGGCCGGTTCTGTTCATTGGATGGGCGGAGCCGACCAGCAGCGGCGTGAGCATTCCGCTGGAGTGGCCTTCGATTGAATTTCAGGCGGCGAATTCGCAGAACGTGGGAACGCTGACCTGGGATGTGCTGGTGGTGACGGGAACGACGGCCACGCCGCCGTACGGCACGGGAAGTTACGCGATTGCGACGAACATCACTGGGTCGTGCGGAACGAATGGAATGTGCTCGTTCACCGACACGCAGGCGGCGCCGGCTGCGTACACGGTGGCGGCGCAGCAATTTAATCCGATGTTCTGGTTCTGGCCGGTGAACCTGGTGATCAACAATGGAGTGGTGGTGGCGGATCAGATTGGGTGGGATCCCTCAGCCGTGGCCAGCCAGGGGACGCTGGCAGTGTCGATTGTGGCGTCGCAATGCCTGACGACGTCCGGTTACGGGCAGCGCCGAACCCCGATCTGGATCACGTGCCTGGCGGCGCCGACCACCAGCGGTTCGGAGTACGTGGGGACGGTGCTGCAGGAACAGGATCAGTCGAACAATGGACCGCCGGTCGACAGCAAGGGGCGATTGAATTTCGGGAAGCCTGTGAACAATGTTCCGAACGATCTGGTGACGCTGCAGGATTCGAACTTCGCGAAGACGATGGCGACCTGGGGCGACCGACCGTCGAACGACGCTGGAGACATGGCGCTGGGGTTGGATCAGGCGGGCGGGCTGACGGAAAGAGCCGGGACTTCGATTTCGTCGTATATCAATGCGGTGCCGAACGGGACGAATTATCTGGAGCGGCTGACGGCGGCGGGAAAGACGTTGAATGTTCCGCTGACGGTGAATGGGAACCTGGCGGTGACGAGCGGAACGGTGACGCTACCGGTGACCGGGACGGGAGCGCAGTGCCTGCACGTGAGCTCGACGGGAGTGCTTTCGGGGACGGGAGCGGATTGCGGAAGCGGATCGGGCGGAGGATCGGGGACGGTGAACAGCGGCACCAGTTCGCAACTTGCGCTCTACGCGGGGAGCGGGACGGCGGTGAGCGGGGACAGCACGCTATCGGATAACGGGACGACGCTGAGCTATACAGGGACGGGAGGGATTGCGGCAGCGACGGGGACGTTCAGCGGGAACCTGACGGTGAATGGACAATTGCTGGTAGCGGGGCCGTGGATGGTGAGCTCTCCGGTGCCGGGGACGGCGATGGGCGCGGCGGGCGCGGGGATGTCGTCGCTGGGAATTTCGAACGACGGGAATTTTTATATTTCGGCGAATGCGGGGACGCCGCAGAAAGTGGCGACCACGGCCACGAGTTCGTATTTTTCGAATCTGACGCAGGAAGACAACTACGACCTGGGGCAGTTTGTGGTGGGGGAGACGACGGCGAATCCGCAGAACCTGCATGTGTATTCGAGCTATGCGAATTCGTCGTCGTGGCAGAGGACTTCGCTGGGATTTGACCCGACGGATGGCTATGCCGTCGTGAGGAGCGAGAGTTCGACTTCGGGCGGAGCGCCGGGATTGGGATTCTGGCTGAACAGCGGATTGAAGTGGGTGATCGATTCGAGCAGCAATCTGAAACCGTGGGCGGATGAGACCTACAACATTGGGTCGTTCAATGGGTCGACCGGGGTGGGATTGCGTCCGGCGACGGTGTATGTGGCGGGGAGCACGACGACCAACAGCGGATTTGAGCTGGGGAAATACGCTAACGACAGTTATGAACTATGCAATGACGCGACGAATGGAACGGTGATCAACGGGCTGGCGGTGCTGACTTCGGCGGGATGCGCGATGAAGCCGACGAGCGCAATGACGACCGGCGTGGTCGGGGTGGTGATTGCGGGTGCTGGGACGAGCGGGACAGTGACGCTGGTGCGAACGGGATCGGCGTTTTGCAACTTCGATGCGACGGCGACGGTGGTAGGGGATTACGTGGTGGCGTCGCCGACGCAGAATCCGGCGGCGAGCGGATTTTATCCCTTGTGCCACGACGCGGGGTCGACGCTGCCGAGCGGGTCGCAGGTTTTGGGGAGGGTGCTGGAGGCGACCAGCGGCGGGACGACGGCGCAGATGTTTTTCGATATGCCGGGGTCGAGCGCGGGACCGAGCGCGGTGAGTTCGGTATTTGGGCGGACGGGAGTGGTAACCGCGCAGACGGGCGATTACTCGATCTCGCAGATTACGGGAGGAGCGGCCGCGGCTTCGCCGACCTTTACAGGGACGGTGACGGAGCCGGACGGGACGACGAATACTTCCAGCGGTTATGCGTTTGCGCACGCGCTGACGCTGCCGAGCGGGAGCGTGGCGACGACGCAGACGGCCGGGGATAACAGCACGAAGGTGGCGACTACGGCATATGTGCGCGGGGAGCAGTATTTGACGTATAGCTGTCCCGTGGCGACCGTCGGCACCGCTGAGCAGTTTTGTACATGGACGCTGCCGGCAGCGATTACGGTGACAGGGTTCGATTTGTCGGCAGGGACTGATCCGGTGGGTTGTACAACATCGGCGGTCGTGCAGGTATGGGATGGGACGGCGAACGCGGAGGTGGGGAGTTTTTCGATTGCTCTGAGCAACGGGAACAATTTTTATACCCAGGTTACAGGGAGCGCGAATGTGGCTTCAGGGCATGCGTTGCGCATCAAGACAACGACCGCCGAGGCGGGGTGCACGACGACCGCGGCGAATGTGGTGGGGATTGTGACTTATCAGATGCAGAACTGAGATCCGGAGGATGGGAGCGGGTGGGGAGATCAAAATCCCCACTCTAACGTCGCAAAAGACGCGACGTTAGAATGGGGCACCCATACATGTGTGAGAGCATTTCAGAGAAGGAGACAGGCGATGAGCGAGAAAATTAATCCGGAGGCGATGGAGCCTTCGACGGTGCAGTCGTTTGCGTTTAGCGATCGGAATCCGGCGGTTACAGAATGGGGTGGGACGGATGCGGAGGGCGGGTTGGTGCCGTCGCCTGCGGGGTCGGAGTCAAGGGTGACGCCGGAGGGAGCTGCGGTTTCTCCGAATACGGGGTTGAAATATTGACGATTGAGTCCTCGCTTCCCGCGGACGACGCGGGAGGTGAGGATCTCTAGCCAAGATCAAAGTCCCCACTCTAGCCGCAAAGAACGCGGCTAGAATCGGGCACCAGGCATCGGGGGGCGGCGGGGAGTGCAGAGATTCTTCGCTGCGCTCAAGATGACAAGCAGGAAACTTACGAGTTAGGGCCATCGGCTGGAGCCGGTGGCCTTTTTTATTGGAACTAACTGACGCGGGAGAAGAGTCGCGGTGAGAATTCCTTTTCAAAACGGTGATCGTGAACGCGGGGCAGGGATCCTTTCAGCAAGCTCAGGGCAGGCTCTTCGACTCCACAATCCGTCTCGCTCTGCGAGGCGGATGGTTTCGCTCAGGACGAGAATCTTGAGTGGTCTGGGGCTCCTGTGGTTGTTTTGGGCAACGGCGGCATCGGGGGCTACTTATTACGTGAGTTCGAGTTTGGGGAATGACGCGAACAGCGGGACTTCTTCGAGTGCGCCCTGGCAGACTCTGGCGCATGTGAACGGGCAGACATTCAATCCTGGAGATTCGGTTTTGTTCCGGCGGGGCGATGTTTGGAATGAAAGCCTGGTGCCGCCGTCTTCGGGGACGTCGGGGAATCCGATTGCGTTTGATGCTTACGGGACTGGACCGGCGCCGAATTTCACCGGGTACCACGTGGTGCCTGGGTCGGCGTGGGTGAACGTTTCGGGAAATGCGTGGAAGGCGCCGGTGCCGTCGACGTTCACGACAGTGAATTTTTGTTTGTTTGGGTCGGTGTGGGGGCAGAAGGTTTCGGCCGTGTCGTCGAACCTGACGGCGCAGTGGGATTTCTACCTGGCGAACGGGTACCTGTACGTTTATTCGGTTGGAAATCCCTCAATTTATTATGACGAACCGATCGTGCCGATGGCGTTGTCGAACGTTCCGGTGATCAACGTCAATGGGCAGTCATGGCTGACGTTTCAACACTTTTTGTTGAACTGGTTCGACGATTATGGGGTGTACGTGCAGGGGACGAGCGATCATCTGGTGTTCGCCAACATGGAAGCGGACTCGCTGATTCCCGAGGGCACGCAGCCGCTGGGATTTTATGTGGATGAAAGCGCGCCGGGGCCGGGGGATATAAAAATCTACAACTCCGAGGCCCATCTGAATTATGACGGCTTCCGGTTTGATGGATCGGCGACTGCGATCACGATGGTGAATGACAAGGCATATGCGAGCCGAGACGGGGCGCTGGTCGATAACACTTCTGCCGTTACATATTCGTATTGTCATTTTTATGCATCGAGTTTGGCGGTTGCGGGATCGACGGACGTGGAGTTCACGAGCGGGACGGGCCCGATTGCGGGAGCGGGGAATATTGCAGCGGATACGCCGGCGGCGGTGCAGGTGTGGCAGAGGTATCCGGCCCGAGTGACGCTGACGGTGGACGATGAGGGGATGACGCCGGGAGCGGATACGTATTACGCGGGCACGGTGCTGCCGATTGCCGATGCGTTGGGAATTCCGGTGGGAGCGGCGATCACGGTGGGGTACACGGGCGAGATCACGCCGATGATTCCGGAGATTCAGGGATGGATCAATGCGGGGCGGGATGTGACGGCGCATTCGATCAGCCACACTTACGACACCAATACGGACGCTTTGGAAATTCAGTACACGGGGTCGGGGACGGCGGCTTCGTTGACGATCAGCGATAACGTGCTGACGATTACGGTGACGGGCGCGAGCGACAGTGTGAGCTACAACCTGGCGCAAGGCAATGCGGAAGGAACGATTTACGGATTGAACGCGGCGCTTACCGGCACCGGGAAGTTTACGACCTCATATTTGACGCCTTGCCAAGGGCCGTATGGGACGGGCTGTTCGGCGTTTACGAATCAGGCGCTTTTGTCGCAGGATCTGGCGAATGTGAGCGGCGTGGATGTGAAGACGTCGGTGTATCACCTGCTGCTGGATGTGACGCGGCTGACGACGGATGAGATCACGCTGTCGCGGCAGTGGATGACGACGAACCTGACGGGTTTGCCGGCGACGCCAGTGTATGTGTATCCGGGAGGGTATGAAGATCCGAACATGGAGGCGATTGCAGCCGGTGTTCCGTATGACGGAGCGCGCGGGGCACTGCATGAAGGCGGGACGGCGAACAACGGCCAGCCGATTTCGGGAGCGAACGATACCTACGCGAGCGGATTCAATGTGCAGGATATTACGAGCTTTGGAGTGAATCCGTCATGGATGGGGTCGGCGGGAGTCACGCCAGCACTGTTGAACGAGAAGATTCAGGCGCTGGTGTGGAAAGAAGAGGTGTGGGGAGTGCCCTGGGGAGTTTTCTGGCACTTGAACGAACTGACGCAGGACGATCCAGTGGGCGGGACGGAAATTACGAACCTGATTCAGGATTTCAAGAACGCAGGGGCGACGGTTCTGACGAATACGGGGCTGGTGAACTGGCTGACGACGGGAACTCTGGAGACGGGGAATGACGGAAATTATTACTACAAGTCTCCGGCGCTGAATTCGTTTGCGGCGAATGGCGGGCTGGATTTTCGTCCGACGGCGAATTCGCCGGTGGTGGATGCGGGCGAGAATTTGGGGACGGCGTATGAGATCGATATCAATGGAGTGAATCAGAACAGCTACGGGAGCGGCTGGGAGATTGGGGCGCACGTATATATTCCGCAAGCGACGTATGGGGAGGGGAATGCTCCGACGACCTCATATTTTTCGATTGGGCAGGGATACGATTCCTTTGCTTCCGGGCCTGCGCCGGGGTATCAGGCTTATGCCGGGACGGGGATTGTGCCGTGGCCTTCCGCTGTGCCGAACGTGGGTGGGGTGCTGAAGAATGGGTCGGTGGTGTACGACACGTCGTATCCGTGGGGGGAGATGAACCGGGTGGTGCGGTGCACGGATCAGGCGATTGATCCCAATCCTTCTTATGGGAACCAGTCCAAATCGGCCGGATTGGGCGGATCGGGCGATGCGGTGCAGCTGTTTAACGCGAACTCGACCATGCTCAGTTTCAACCTGAGCGGCGGGAAGCGGTACATCACCCTGTTTAATCCCACGAGCATGGTGTGCGGGGATCCGGTGACCGGCTATGCCATTACCTCGGACAAGAATCTGACGAATCCGGGATCGGCGTCCGTGGCTTACAACTTTGGAGGCGGCAGTTTTGACTGGACCAATCCCCTGATCTATTACGCGATGGGGAGTGGCGAGGATGCGCCGGCGAATGGGGTGGCGGAGTACACGTTCAATACCGCGGGACAGTTTACGGTAGTGACTCCGTATCTGGATTTCAGTTATGGGCTGCCGCTGGGCGCGCTGGCACCGGCGTGGCAGGCTTCGCACGCATACTCCAACGGGGATTACGTTTCTTACACGTTCACCGAGCCGGACTGGACTGCCTCGAACGCCTACTCGACGCTGGGAACGATCATTGTTCCTCTAACCAACAACCCGCTGGGCTGCGCTTTCAAGTTGACCGCGACGGGAACTTCGGGAAGCTCGGAGCCGACGTGGAGCACTAATGGAACCTGCGCGCCGGCTTCGAACGGACAAATTACCGATGGCACAGCGAAGTGGAGGAATCTGGGGGCGGGGCCGGTGTTTACTTTTCAGCTGACCAGCGCGGGCGGAACTTCGGGCGCGTCGGCACCGGCGTTCAGCCCGAACTTTATGAGCACGGCTTCGGATAATGGCCTGACGTGGACCAATGTTGCCGTGACGGCTCCGCCGGCGTGGCAGAGTTTTGCCGGAATCTCGCAGGATTCGACGCGGTTCTGCTCGGCCTTCTCGAACAACGAATACGGCAACTCCGGAAATTACAACAACTACAACGGAGATCAGGGCACGGGCGTTTATGCGGCCTGCTACAGTTCGACACTGAACCAGTTCTTTCTGCTGAACACGGCGACCGGAATTGTCTCGACGGTGATCTGTTCGGGAGGCAGTGGCTATAACTGCTCGGGCGGAACGCAGAGTAAATTGACGGCGCTGGGCACAACCTTTGTCGGAACGGGGAACTGCGCTTATCTGATCCACAACGAAAAAGGCAGCGTGGGGCAGGATTACAACGTGGTGGCGCGGCAGACCTTGCTGGGAAGCGGGGGAAGTTGCGGGGGAGCGGAGCCGGTGTGGAGTCCTTTTCAGGTCCAGTCCGGGCCGCCGCTCTATGAGGGAGTCAGTACATCCACGGCGAATCCGGGCACGGTCAGCCCGCTATTCAGTTCGTCCTCTGCGGTCAATGCGACCGCCTACGACACCTCCATCAATCCGGCAGGAGTTAACTGCATCACCCTGGTGGCGAACGGAAGCACGTTTTCCAGCGGCGTGAGCATGAACGGCACCATCTCGGGCGGCGACAATGATATTGACTCGTCGGTGAACGAGACCTACATCGCCGCCGTGAATACGGGGGGCGGGACGGCGATCCTGCACGTGAACACGTCCGGCAACTGCATGCAAGTCGTGAACACGGGAGTCGCGGGAATTACCGACTTGAATTTTGGCGGATTTTCGCACGTTACCGACAACGTTTGGTACTCCGTGGTGAGTCAGACCCAGCTGTGGCAAAGAACGATCACCAGCGACAACACCTATACGAGCACGGAGCTGGTAGACCTCACGACTGCCGGAGTCTGCCCTGGCGTGGACTGGAGCACGTTTGGAACGCCGAACTGGAAAAGCATTGTCGGCATCTCGCAAAACGATGACACCTTCGCCTGGTCGATTGGCGCGAACGGCCAGCAGTCGGCGGATTGGGTGTTTGTCTGGAGCCGCACCAAGGGCTGTTCGACCATCAATTTCAATACCGGGCAAGTGTGGGCGTTTTGTTCCTCCGGATGCTCTTCCTCGACCGCGGCCCTCGGCACGCTCGGAACGGGCAGCGGACAATGCTGGGGATCGCAGGGATCAACGTTGCACGGGGTACATGACGGACAAATGAATTGGGCGGGAACTTACTTCCGCGCCA
Organism: Terriglobales bacterium; assembly: GCA_035504195.1. Taxonomy (GTDB): domain Bacteria; phylum Acidobacteriota; class Terriglobia; order Terriglobales; family Acidobacteriaceae; genus Sulfotelmatobacter. Next base: position 57,671 of record DATJSG010000030.1, on the reverse strand, counting down.
GTTTCACCGGCGGAGGATGGACCCAGGGAGCCTGTAACGGCAACACGACGGAATCGCAGGACAGCATTTGGGAGATTGGAACTCTGACCGATACCTGGGCTTACAACGAAGTGGATCAGGGTGTTGGGGCTTACGATTTCGACAGCCACCCCTCCGATGGCGTGAACAATGCGATGGCGCAGTTCTTTGGGACTGATTACAACATCCGATCCTATACAACGCTGCGCACGATCACGAATTTCTACCCGCACATCAACAACCTGCAGGACTTTCACTGCTCCTGGGCGCATCCCCTGGGCGACGACTCTTATCCCTGGGTGTGCGCGGGCGACGATCAACTGGCGGCCACGAATTCGGGGTGCCCGGACACCGCGCAATGCCCCACGATATTCCAGAACATGGTGTACTCGGTGGATGCGGCCTTGCCGATAACCCAGGCAGCGCATGTGTTCTTTCACACCTTCAGTTGCAATCCGGTGGGCACGATCTACGGTCTGTGTGCGAGTGGAACTGGAGACTACTACTTCGGACCCGCCAACTCGATTGGATTTGTGACCGCTAAGGGCAACTTCTTCTGCTGGGCAACAACCATGTTTCAGAACATGGGCACCGATCCCAGCGGAAATCCCAGATCGGTGCTGGTCTGCGGCCGGCTGGGCGGGGCCCCGTCCTTTAACGCCGCCACTTCGCTGCAGGCGGGAACGTTCAATCTGGACCATTGGGCGATGATGAACAACAATGTTATCAACCTGGGCCAGAACACGGGCATCAACGGAGGGTTCACCGGCGGGGCGTACACGCAACTGATTCCGCTCTCGAATCCGGCCGCTAATCCTGCAGTGACCTGGCAGGTAGGCGCGCCTTATACCAATGCCTGCGACCCGAGTGGAACGTGGTATCCGAACGATGCGAATCCCCCGTGCGACTACGCCGCAGAGTACGACTCGCACATGGGGAGCGCGTTTAATCCGGGCGGGACGGACACCGCGCCGGTGTGTGGAAGCATTTATAACGTGGCCACGCTGGCTCCGCCACCGGTAGCGCCGGATCAGGGAGAAGAAGTTTGCGTTTCGACTTCGCCGAACTGGACTTACGGCAGCACGATCGCACCGTATCAGATTTGGCGGTTTACGCACTCGTTCAATACCGGTGGGAATTCGTTTTTTGATGTGCAGTTTGCCATCAGCCAGATGTCGGGCGACGGGCGGTTTCTGGCGTTTTCCTCGGACTGGGACTGCACCCTGGGGAACACTTCCGGGACAACGTCGCCGCTTTACTGCGGGCCTCCTTGGGTGCCGGGAGCGGTGTACACCGTGGGGCAGATGATCAACCCGTTTTCCTCGACTGGAGGAAACGGCACCAACTACGGGGTGTACCAGGTCACTACCGGAGGGACGGCGGCTGTGACGGCGCCGGCATGGTTTGCGTGCGACTCCGGGACGGCCGGAAACACTGTGACCGATGCGAATGGGGTGGTTTATACCTGCCTGGGAACGAGCAACGGCAAGGGTGAAGTGTTTGTGGTGGAGTTGGCGCGAGCACAGAACAATGCTTCGGCGGTGAGCCCGGCTAATTTTGGGATGCAGTGCGGGATTGAGACGCCCACGGAGGGCCAGCAGAACTGCAAAGGTTCTGGCTCGGCCCCAATTCTATGGCCCACGACGCAGGCCCAGCCCGGATTCCTGCGGCTGCACGATGCGGACACGTATTGGGCGCAGCTCAATCCTTCGAGCGGCACATATTCGTGGACGAATCTCGACAACTGGTTAGATTTGATCGCCGCGCATGAGCCGATCGCGGTCGGCCAGGTGTTCACGTGGACGCCATGCTGGGATTCGGCGAGCGGGACGTGTGGCATCGATTCCAATGCGCCGACGGGAACAAATGGAATCCCGAGCGACCTGACTGCAAGCGGCAGCCCGACCTTCAACGCTTTTGTGACTGCCTTTGTGCAGCACTGTTCGGCGGCGGGCAACTGTGTGGCCAATGAGATCAAGTACTACGAGATGTGGAACGAGTGGGACATCACTTACCACTGGACCGGGACCATGGCGCAGCTTTACGAGATGCTGGCGCCGGCGGCGGCGATCATACGACAGAATGTGCCGGGAGCGGTGATTCTGACGCCATCGGCTACGCCAGAATCGACGACCTATCAGGCTGACTTCCAGAACTGGCTGAATTACGAGAACGCGAACGGGAGAATCTCAGATTGGGCAGCGTGGCATGTTTATCTGACCAACACCGATACGACCATAAACACGCCGGAGGTTCAGTGGGCGGATTACGGCGCCAATTTCCTGAGCATCCAGCAAGCGACCCCAGGCTGGAGGGCAACGCCCTGGGCGGATACGGAGACAAACTTCAATGGCTCGACGGAGCTGGAGTATTCCTGTCCGACCGCGGATCCCTCCAGTCCGCCCGCTGCCTACAGTACGGCCGACTGTACAGGGATGATCGCGCGCTGGCAGATTTTGCATGACTCCAACGGAGCCAGCGGACTGTTCTGGTACTACTGGCTGGACACCATCGGCTCGAATGCCAGTTACGAGCCAGCCTATTACTGGCTGATGCAATACCTGACCGGGGGCAAGTTCACAGCGGCGGCATCTTACACGACTACGAGCGGCATCCAGACCTGGAGCGCTCCGTTCGTCGAGGCGAACGGCACGCGGGCCTTGTGGGTTTGGACTCCGAGCGAAGCGGGGACGAATTATACCGTGCCTTCGGGATATGCGGATTACCGGGACTTGAACGGGGGAACGACTGCGGTGAGCGCGGGAGAGAGTATTGCGATCGGAGTGCAGCCCATTTTGATGGAGCAGTGAAGGGTGGGCGGCGGAGTTCGGAACGTAGTCTCGAAATGAAGTCTGGAAATGAAGTCTGGAAACGAAGTCAAAACTCCCCACTTCCCGTGGCTTCCTTAACAAGATCTCGCGCGGGAAATGGGCACCCAGGTTGGAGTGGGGACGAATCAGGGGGTTGGGGACGAATGCAGTTTCATGTGAGGCAGGTGCAGCGGGTGGCTCGGTTAGCGATTGCTTACAGGAATTTTGCCTTGAACCGGAATGTGTCGCACATCGGGCTGGGAGTTTCGGCGATGCAGAACCAGAGAGCGCTGAGTGCCGAGGGATATATGGCTGAAGTGCACGCGGTGGGAAGCGGGCAGGAATTGCTGGCGCTGCTCGACGGAGACCGGGAGACGGCGACGCTGGCGCATCATGTGCCGATTTCGCATGTGGTGGTTTCGGCGCCGTGGATACCGACGCAGCAGCTTTCGCTGATGGCGCACAAGTATCCGGATGTGCAGTTCACAGTGCTGTCGCACTCGAATGTGGGGTTTCTGCAGGCGGATCCGCGGGCGATTGCGTTACTGCGCGAGGGCGCAGACCTGGAGCGGGCGCGGCCGAATTTTCATATTGCGGCGAACTCGCGGGCGTTGCGGAACTGGTGGCAGGCGGCTTACCAGACGCCGATGCTGTTGTTGCCGAATATGTATCCATTTGAGGCGGCGCGGGGCCGGCGGACGTGGAGTGGAGGGACGCTGCGGATTGGATGCTTCTGCGCGATTCGTCCCTATAAAAATGTATTGACGGCAGCGGCCGCGGCCCTGGAAGTGGGAGTGCGGTTGCGGGCATCGGACCTGGAGTTCTGGATGTCGGGCGGGCGAACCGAGGGCGGCGGGACGATGGCGGAGGCGATTCACCAGATGTATGTCAACGTGCCTCGCGCGAAGGTGGTGCGGAACGACTGGGAGAGCTGGCCGCAGTTTCTGGGAACGGTGGGGTCGATGGATCTGCTGATCCAGCCTTCGTATACGGAGACGTTCAACATGGTCACGGCGGATGGAATCGCGCGAGGCGTGCCGTCGGTGGTGGGCGAGGCGATTGCGTGGGCTCCGAAGAACTGGATGGCGGCGACGGATTCGGCTTGCGACTTGGCGGACCGCGCGGTGGCGCTGCTGCATGACCCAAGCGCGATTGAGCAGGGAGTGGAAGCGCTGAATTCCAGTAACGAGGCGGCGATGCGGGAGTGGAAGAAGTTTTTGGCGCTGCGGGGGTGAGAGTCAAAGTCCCCACTTCTCGCAAAGGGTGCGAGAAATGGGGCACCCGGGTGTTTCTTAGGTTACGCACTTAGGCTCGGCTTGTGCCGAGCCTCTTTTATTAGGGTTCAGAATCTGGAGGAGATGGATTATGAAGACTAAAAATGATTTCGCTCGAGCGGGGTTGGCGGTGGTGCTCTGTTTGACGATTGGGTTGGCGGGATGCTCGACGGCGTGGATCGGGCAGGCGGAGGAGATTGTGGCGGCGCTGATTCCGGCGGCGGCGAATATTGTGGCGCTGGTGGCGGCGCTGGAGGGCAACGGAGTGTCGGCGACGGATCTGCAGACGATTCAAAATGCGGGGACGCAGGCGGGGGCGGATTTGCAGCTGATCCAGTCTTTGATTGCGGCGTATGAGAAGGCGGATGCGGCGGCGCAGCCGGGGATTTTGAATCAGATTCAGGCGGCGATTTCGACGGTGCAGGGAAATCTGGAGAATCTGCTGCCAGCACTACATATAAAGGATGCGGCGACGGAGACGAAGATTACGGCGGTGGTGGGGATTTTGCTGTCGGAGGTGGAGTCGCTGGCGGCAATTGTGCCACTGATGAACACCCCCGCTCTAAGCGCAAAGAGCGCGCTTAGAACGGAGCGCCCTAACGTTCCCCACCCTAAGGCTCCGTTGAGCGCGCGGGAGTTTGTGGAGTCTTATAACGCGACCATGACAGCGAAGACGGGGAACGCAGCGCTGGATCGGGCGACGGCTGGGTTGAGGATTCATGAGCATGGGAAAGTGGCGCGGTGGGGGACAGGCGGATTGCTGAAGTAGGGGACATCACGATTCAACCACAGAGGGCACGGGGGATCACAGAGAGAGTCAAAGTCCCCACTTCTCGCGCAAAGGGCGCGCGAGAAATGGGGCACCCGGCGCGGCTCGAATGGAGCACCCGCTTCCCCGTTGTTATCGAGATTGAACATTTATGTGGACTGATTTGCAGTTGGTGGAACAACTCGGGCCGTTTCTGGATCAGCGGATGGGGGAGGAGACGGTGCGGGACATCCTGATCCGGAGCCTGCTGAAGATACGACCGAAGAAGGACGGGTTGAAGTATCTGAAGCTGAACCGGGCGCAGAGGGAATATTCGCAGCGCTGCACGCAGCGGAATATCGTGCTGAAGGCGCGGCAGGTTGGAATTACGACATATATAGCAGCGCGATTTTTCATTCAGACGATCACGCGGCCAGGAACTTTGACGCTGCAGGTGGCGCACACGGAGGAGTCGGCGCAGGCGTTATTCAATATCGTGCACCGGTTCTGGCAGCGGCTGCCGAATTCGCGAGTGCAGCGAGGAGCGCTGATCAAGTCGCGGTCGAACATTTCGCAGATCGTATTTCCGAAGCTGGACAGCGAATATCGGGTGGTGACGGCGGACGAAGATGCGGGGCGCGGGATGACGATTCATAACCTGCACTGCTCGGAGATTTCGCACTGGCCGCGGGGCGGGCTGGATACGCTGGCGTCGCTGCGGGCGGGGGTGGTGCCGGAGGGCGAGATTGTGCTGGAGTCGACGGCGAACGGAGCGGCAGGAATTTTTTATGAAGAATGGAAGAAGGCGGCGGAGACTGGGTACACGCAGCACTTTTTCCCGTGGTGGTATGAGGCGTCCTATAAAGAGGATGTGAAGAAGGGGACGGTGCGGCCGTATACAGACGAGGAAAGCGAGTTGGCGGAGCGGCATGGACTGACGGAGAAGCAGATTGCGTGGCGGCGGACGCGGTGGCAGGTGATGCGAGGGCGGGCGCCGCAGGAGCACGCGGAGGATGCGGTGTCGTGCTTTTTAGCGTCGGGGGAGTGCGTGTTCGATACGGCGGCGATCGAGCAGGCGGCGGCGCGGGCAGGGAAGGCTTCGGAGTCGCAGGACAATGGACGGCTGCAGATCTGGTTTCCGCCGAATCGCGGGGGACAGTGGCAGTACATCATCGGAGTAGATACGGCGGGTGGCGGGACGGAGGGGGATTATTCGTGCGCGCAGGTGATTGAGCGGAGAATGGGATTGCAGTGCGCGGAGTTACATGGGCACTTTCCTCCGTATGAGCTCGCGCAACGCGTGGTGTCGCTGGGGCGATTGTATGAAAACGCTCTGGTGGCGGTGGAGAGAAACAATCATGGGTATGGCGTGCTGGCGCACTTGAAGGATCTGCACTACGAAAATCTTTATGAGTCAGGCGGGCAGGAGGGATGGCTGACATCGGTAGTGACGCGTCCGGCGATGATTGAGAACCTGGCGGCGGTGCTGATAGCGCAGCCGGAGTTGTTTCATAGTCCGCGGCTGCTGGGGGAGTTGAAGACGTTTGTGCGGCATGCCGATGGGCATGGAGGGGCGGCCGAGGGCGCGCATGATGACTGTGTGATGGCGATGGCGATTGCGCTGTCGGTGCGGCGGGAGGATGCGGGCAGGGTGCGGCGGAGGGACTTGGGGATGGCGAGTTTGAGTGTGGGGTAGTAAGGCTTGCGAGTTTCAAGGTGGGAACAGGTTGGTGTTGGAAAGACTAATGTCCGGTGTGCGGGGTGCAGAGTGAGGTAAGATGGCGGGCTTTGCGGATTGAGCCGGGCAAATTGCGCCGGGAAGAGCGACGTTCTTGGTGACGTGGTTCGAGTTCGCGACCTACTCTAGCCGCAAAGAACGCGGCTAGAATGGGGCACCCTCATCCTTACTGGCTTACTGATCGGATTCACTGTGGTGGAGGCGGTCCAACACGTTCGGCGGATGCGGGGTGGGGCGCAGGGGCATCTCATGCGCTGCTCCGATGGGAATTTTTATGTGGTGAAGTTTCGCAATAATCCGCAGCATTTGCGGGTGCTGGCGAATGAAATGTTGGCGACGCGGCTGGCGGAGCGAACGGGATTGCCGGTTCCGGTGACTGAGGTGGTTGAAGTGGATGAGTGGCTGGTGGAGCACACGCCGGAGTTGAGCATTCAGCTGGCCCATAACACGATCCGGTGCCAGGCGGGACTACAATTTGGATCGCGGTATGTGGTGAGTCCGCTGGAAGGGCAGGTGTTCGATTATCTTCCAGTGGAGATGCTGGGGCTGGTGCGGAATCTGGAGGCGTTTGCCGGGATGCTGGTGCTGGACAAGTGGACGGGCAACGCGAATGGGAGGCAGGCGGCATTCTGGCGGAAGATGCGGGAGAAAAAATACACCGCGTCGTTTATCGATCAGGGATATTGTTTCAACGCGGGGGAATGGACGTTTCCGGATTTTCCGTTACGCGGAGTATACGCGCGCAATGAAGTGTATGAGGGCGTGCGCGGGTGGGAGTCGTTTGAGCCCTGGCTCTCGCGCGTGGAAAAGATGGAGGCAGACGCGGTATGGGCCGTGGTGAATGAGATTCCTCCGGAGTGGTATGAGAGCGAGTCGGAGGAGTTGGAAAAGCTGACTCGGACTTTGATTGAAAGACGGGGCGTGGTGCGGGAGTTGATTGAGGCGTTTCGAGTTTCGGTGCGGAGGCCGTTTCCGGAGTGGAGGGAGCAGGCTTGAGCGTAGTGGGTAGTCAGAGTCCCCACTTCTCGCGCAAAGGACACGCGAGAAATGGGGCACCCATTTAGTGATGGCGGAGAAACGACAACTTGAGTTTTTGCTGCTGCGGTATGTGCCAGACGCGGTAAAGGGAGAGTTTGTCAACTTCGGGCTGGTGGCGATCGGGGATAGAGCGAACGGCGCGGAGTTGATCGATGTCCGCTTTACGAAGGATCGTGCGAGGCTGTTGTGTCTTGATCCGCAAGCGGATGTCGATTTGCTGGAGGCGCTGGAACGGGAAGTGCGGGGAGAGATCGGCCAGACGCGAGATCGGGCAGCTTTGTTGCGCAGGATGGAAGATTCGTTTTCGGGAGTGATTCAGATCTCGCGGGTGATGCCGGCATTGACGGAAAAGACGGCGGCGATGGAGATCGACGACGTTGCCCGGATGTTTTTGGAAAGCCCGAAAGTGAAGCGGGAGCGAGAGACGGCGGGGCGGCGAAAAATTTTGGAAACGATGCAAGGCGAGTTCAAGAGAGCGGGAGTACTGGGACTTTTGAATGCGGTTCCGGCGGAGCCTTACACGAAGCCGGGCGATCCGTTTGAGTTTGATTTTGGGTATCGAGTGGGACAGGAGATCAAGTTGTTTCATGCTGTGTCGATGAGGGCGAGCGTGGATGCGGCAGTACTGCTGGCAGCGCGGTATCCGAAGATTGTGCCGGTGATGGCGCAACTCACGGCGACCACGCCGATGCTGACGGCGGTGGTTGAGGCGGAGCTGGACAAGAGCAGGAGCGATGTCGGATTTGCCCTGGAGATGATGGAGGAGAGCAGAATTCGGGTGGCATCGACTAGGGAGATGGCTGATATTGCGAAGGTGGCAAGGGTGGAGTTGAGGGCGTGAATCTCGTCGCAACGATTGTGGTTCTTCTTGCGCCGGTGGGGCTGATTTATGGTTGGGTCCGCTACTTCACGCCGGCGAGCGGTGAGCCAGCTGGTTGGCGCGGCAGAACTGCACTTCTGTCATTGACCCTGGTGTCGCTTGCGGGGGCGTTGTGGCTAGTGACGATGTTGCATATGCCGGGTGCGGACTGGCGCAGCGGAGCGGGAGTGGGGGACCAAATTGTGTGGGTTTATGCGAGGGCGAGAGTTGCCCTGTATGCGTTGTTGACGGCTCTTGTACTGTGCTTGTTCGGGCGACCACGATTGATCTTGCCGATTGCGGTTGCGTGCGTCGGCACCGGTCTGTTCTGGGTGTTCAGCACAATGCCTTAGCGTGCGGCGTTGCATAGGTCCTTCGCTTTGCTCAGGATGACAAGCCGGGATGAGGGATGAAGGCCGAGGGTTCATCAATGCTTACTGTGCTCTTTGAGTAGTTCGACCAGGGCGGCGGGCGTGACGATGCGGGTTGATTTATGGCGCTTGAGGCTGAGCAAGATTTTGTCTCCGGTGACGAGGAGATGAGCTTTGCAGGCCTCGGCGAGCGCAAGCAGGTAATTGTCGCCAGGGTCGGGAGAGCGATCGACTTTCGGGAGATTCTCGATGAGGATGGCGAGGTCGCGAAGCCGGTTGATTAGGCGTCCGGCGAGTGCCGGCGTCACTCGAATCCGAATTTTAGGGTAGCGGGTGACGCGGGCGATTTCGTCGAGCTGCTCGGCGGTCGTGACGAGATCGAAGTGACGGCTCCGCCATAATGCCAGGATTTGGGCAGGCGGAGAAGCGGGCGACATTAGGGCGCTGAGGAGCACGTTGGTGTCGATCACCAGGCGCATGTTACCTTCTCGTGGGACGCTTGCGGTCGCGATGTTTTTCTTTGCGGACGCTGGCGACAGCTTCATCGATCAGGGTGTTTAGTTCGTCGAGAGGCACGTCGGCAAAGGCCTCGCGGACCTCGCTGACAGTCTGATCGAATAAGCGCCATTTGACGGCGTCCTCGACAAATTTCGAGAGAGCGCCTTTCTTGAGGCCGCGCAGGCCGAGATGAGAGCGCAAGGCAAGATCGGTGTCTTTGGACCAAACGATGGTTAGGCGAGTGACTTCGGTTTCGGGCATGGTGATCCTCGTAGGATAAACATATATCACACTATCAGTATACGCTATTACGCGTAACGGCTGATCAGGGCAAAACATCATGAAAATCAGAGAGACGTTGCGCGGCGCCTGGCGCCGGATGGCGGGAGTGTCTTTGGCTTCGAGGGCGGGCGTTCCCACGGATGTGCAACTGGCGAAGCGGCGGCGGACCTCGGCGTTGCCGTCCATCTTCAATTCGTATGGGCCGTTCAACGATGCGATGCCGAAACCGACGCCGTATAACCTGCGGCGGTTCTCGGAGACTCCGATTGCGCGGCGGGCGATCAACTGCATCAAGGACCGGATTGCGGGGATGCGTTGGAGGGTGCAGCCGCGGCAGGGGATCGTGCTCGAGACGATTCCGGACGGCGCCGAGCGCATAAAGATTCTGACGGAAAACTTTCACGCGCCGAATCCGGACGATTCGTTCCGGTCGTTTTCCGAGCAGGTGCTGGAGGACATTATTGTGGGCGGGTTTGGGGCGATTGAGGTGCAGGCGACGGGCGACCCGACGCGGCCGCTGGTGTTGTGGCCGGTGGATGGTGCATCGATACGCATCAATCTGCAGTGGGATGGGTCGCCGACGTCGCAGCGGTATATGCAGATCAACGATTCGGCGTCGACGGCGCAACAGATCAAGCTGGATGACGATGAGTTGATTTACATCCGGCTGAACCCGCGGACGTTTACGCCGTTTGGGTTGGGACGATTGGAAGTTGCGTTTGAAACGATCAATGCGTTCCTGGGGGCGCATCGGTATGCGTCGCGGCTGGCTTCGAATTCGGTGGTGCAGTATGCGCTGTGGTTGCAGGATTTGACGCCGGAGCATCATGAGCGGCTGATTCGCTGGTGGCAGGACGAGATTGAGGGCACGGGCAAGGTGCCCATCCTATCGGTCGAGAGCAAACCGGAGGTGCTGAGGTTCGGTGGAGGCACCGATGCAGACTTGCGCTTGCAGTGGCAGGAATTTCTGCTGCGAATCGTCGCCGATGCTTTCGACCTTCCTCCGTTTTATCTGGGGGTGGAGCGGGACGTGAACCGCTCCACCGCGGAGGAATACAACGATCTGGCATTCCGGCAAGCGATTGTGCCGACGGCGCGGTTGCTGGCGGAGTCGCTGACGCGGGATGCGATTGCGAAGAAGCTGGGATGGACGGATCTGGAGTTTGCGTTTGCGGAGCTGGATACGACCGATCCACTGGAGGAAGTGCAGATTCAGCAGATCCTGCTGCAGAACGGCGTGCTGACGGTGAATGAGGTGAGGCGGATGCGGGGACTGGGGGAGATGGAGACGGCGCAGCCGTCAGTTGTCAGTTGTCGACAAAACCCACAAACCAAGGCTTAGCCACAGAGGGCGCGGGGAATCAGACGTAGTGCACAGGAAACACAAGGACCATCGATTGCCTTGCTCTGGATGACAATTTGGCGCAGGCAGCTGAGTGCATAGGTCCTTCGCTTCGCTCAGGACGACAACGCTTTTTAAGGGGTACGTTTTCTTGAGGGTTACACAGCGTTCGTGGATGGGAATGAAAAACATGACGATTGCACTGGAGAGTATGGCCGTCGAGATGCCGGAGGTGGAGGGGCATCCGAATCGGGCGGGGTTTCGGGGTGTATTGACGGTGGTCGATGTAGCCTCGCAGAGGCCGCCATCGGGGTCGAAGGGACGGCGCGTGGTGCTGACACGCGCGGCAGCGGAGGCGGCGCTGCCGTCGCTGCTGGGGATGGCGCTGGATTATGCGCCGACCTATGACCGTCACGATCAGCGGCGGAAAGTGGGCGTGATTACGTCTGCAGAGATTGTGGGTAGGGATTTGGAAGTTGGCGGGTATTTGTACGCTAAAGATTTTCCGGATGTGGTGGAAGAAGTTGCGAAGAGCGGGCGCAGATCTGTTGGTGACAAAGTCAAAGGCCCCACTCTAGCCGCAAAAAGCGCGGCTAGAATGGGGCACCCCCAGAGCGGATCACGCCTGAGAGCGGAGTTGGCGGCGGCGGTGCGGTGCCTGCGGGAGATGACGGCGGGGATCACGGGGCGGAGGGTTCCGACGTTGCGGGCCGGGACTGATGTGGATGCTGGCGGAGCGAGTGGGCTGGGGATGTCGTTTGAGGTGGCGGACGTGATCCTGGCCGATCGGCGGTCGCAGGTGTGGATTCTGGCGAAGGTGACGTTTACCGGGGCGGCGATTCTGCGGAGGAATCGGGCGGCGTATGAGGATACGTGGATTGAGCTCAGTTAGTCCCGAGTCGTGAGTCAGGAGAAAACTTTTACCACAGAGGACGCAGAGGAACACGGCGAGAGTCAAAATCAAAATCCCCAGTCAAGCCAAAAGCGGGCTTGAATGGGGCACCCGGCCAGAGTGGGGCACCCTGCCTGAGTTTCGACGCTACACGCAAGGTGCATAGATCCTTCGCTCAGGATCACAACGAATATGGAAACGAGAACGAATTTTGGAGTAGGACGGATTACGAAGGAGGAATGAACAATGAATGAAGAGATGATGCAGCAGTTGATGGCGACGGCGGAACGGCTGGCGAATGCGGCTGAATCGCTGGATCGCGTGTTGGGACGGCTGGACGCACAGCAGGAATCGCTGAACGTGAAAGTTGACCGGATTGTGGCGGCAGTGGATGACGCGGGTTCGCGTCCCGCGTATAGCGAGGCTACACGGCAGTTGCACGATCGGGTGGCGGAGCTGGAAAAATCGAATGCCGATCTGAAGGCGCAGGCGGCCCGGGTGATGCGCAAGACGCTGCCTCCGATGGTGTCGGCGCTGCTGGCGAAGAGTGAAGAGTCGGGGAACGAGAAGATTGACAAGGCTGTGCTGGACAAGACGCTCGGGGCGCTGAGCGTGGAACAGCGGATTGCGGTGAAGGCGGAGCTGGCGCGGGCGGGGATTATCGAGTAGGGCAGATATTGGCTCATCGTTTAGGCGGGCGCGACTTTTGTCGCGCCTTTTGCTTTTTGCGGCCGGCGGGCGGGTGTTTCGCCGCCGCGGGGCTTCGCCCACGCGGGACAGTCGAGGCGGCTGTCGCTACATGAGTTTCGAGTGAGGAAATCTAAACAAGGAGAAAACATGAAGGGACAATTTGTGGATTTGATGGCGGCGGCGGATTATCTGGGGCCCGGTGCGATTGAGATTGACCGGTACCAGACGGAGATCTTCGACATCGTCCGGCGGCGTGGAGTGTTTGGGCAGAGGATCAAGCAGGTGCCGGCGACGGGGCATCCTTCACGATTCTTTGAGGAGACGGCGATTGCCTCGCCTTCGGCGACGCAGGCCTTCGTCGATCCGCGAAATATTGCGCCGACGGTGCAGGCGCCGACGCGCGTAGAAATGTCGGTGCCGCTGAAATGCCTGGTGTCGCAGATCAACTACAACCTGTTCGACCTGGAAGTGACGGCGCAACAGTCGCAGTTTGCTTACTTGCAGGCGAAAGACCTGGCGGACACGATCGACGGACTGCTGCGCACGCACGATGTGGCGCTGTGGAACGGCAACGACACGTCGCTGGCCAGTCCGACCACGATGCAGTACTTCGGAGTCATCGGGCAGATCGTGGCCGGCGGGAATACGACCACGATCGGAACGACAGCAAGCATCGTGAATGGACTGAAGACGACGATCGCGAACATGGTCTCGAGTTCGTCGTACCAGGTGCGACCGACGGCGATTTATGCCAATCCCGTGCTGCTGGACCTGATCGACCAGGAGATGAAAGCGGAGTTCAACGTGGTGATGGAGACGACGACGATCACGGGCGGACTGCGGGTGAAGGCGCTGAGCACGCAAGCCGGGGACTTGCCGCTGATTCCGGAGTGGGCGGTGCCGTACACGGGGGTGGTGGGGTCGGGAAGCGCGATTCTGCCGGCCTACATCGTGACCGAGGATTTGATCGAGTATCACTGGCTGACCGATCCGAATCCGCGGGTGTTCAAGCTGGGATTGCCGACGGCGTTGACGCAGCAATTGGTGGTAGTGAAGTTCGGAGCTCCGGTGGTGAAGGGGCCGAACTTTGCGCATTACCAGGTGAACGTGCAGCGGTAGGAAAGCAGTGGCACAGAAGTCAGGGGACAGAAGTCAGTGGGCAGAACGATGTCGTTGGTCGTTGGCCGCTGGTCGTTAGCGTTGGGAGTTCGGACTCCAGAGATGGATTCTGAAAATCCCCACTTCTCGCGCAAAAGACGCGCGAGAAATGGGGCACCCTCCGGAGTTTTGCTAACGACTAACGGCTGACGACCAACGGCGTTTTTTTCAAGAAGAGAAATCAATATGGATTATTTGGCTACGACGGATTACTTGACGTATGGGTTGGATCCGGCGACGGATCCATCGTGGGTGACGGCGGCGTCGGCGATCATCGACGCGCACTGCCGGCGCTACACGATCGGCATCAACCAGTACGAAGAGCGACTGAAGCTGCCGCCGGAGTTGAACACGGTGCGGCTGGCGTATCTGCCGCTGGTGACGGTGGCGCCGAATCCCACGCCGATTGTTTCGCTGCAGGGGAGATATGGAATTCCGCGGCGCGGGGAGTGGCCGTTTCCGGAGTTGAGCCTGGAATTTGCGCTGGTGTTTGCCCTGCCGGGAATGTGGACGGCGATCGATCCGACGACGATTGACATTTGGACCGAGGCGGGAGAGCTGACGTTTCCGGTAAATGCTCTGGGATTGTTCTTCAACGAAGTGGATGTGGTTTACAACGCGGGGTGGAATCCGATTCCGACGCCGGTACAAGTGGCTTGCGCGCAGATCATCAAGAACGCACAGGCAACGCCCGCGCTGAACGTGCAGTCGGGGCAAGTCGACCAGATGCGGCTGCAGTATTTCGGGCCTTCGCTGGTGGATGACATGGTGCGGAGTCTGCTGGCGCCGTATGTGGCGTTGAAGGGGGCTTGAGAAATCCCCATTTCTCGCGCAAAGCGCGCGCGAGAAATGGGGCACCCGGAGTGGGAAGTGGTCGGTTATCGGTCGTCAGGGGAATGGGGGACATTTTATGGGGGGCGGAATTTGTGCGGCGGCGGTGGTCAGGGCAGCGACGGCAATGTTGACCGCGTTGGGAGGAGATCAGGTGAGCCTGTTATTGCCGGCGACAGCGACGGCAAGCGATGCGGCGGGGCAGTTGGGACTGGTTGATCCGGGAGTGCAAGAGGTGACGATTTCGCCGGTCGTGATTCGCAACTTGCCGGTGGGGAATCTGGGACCCCGGCGCAGGATTGAAGTGACGATGCCGGCGTCGGCGATTACGGATCAGCTGCCGGCGCTGGGGATGGCCACGCCGGAGGATTTGTTCAATACCGTGCTGGGGCTGATGTACGGCGCAGATCTATTTCACATCGAGACGGTGGTGCCCGAGAACTTTGCGGGGACAGCGTATTTCTATGTGGTGACGGCGGTGGAGTGAGGGGGCGGGTGTCGCTTTGGGCCCCAGAAAACCTTTTCAACCGCAGAGAGCACAGAGGAAATCAGAACCCCCACTTCCCGCGCAAAGAACGCGCGAGAAATGGGGCACCCACCGTCGTTTTGTTTCGAGCTGAGGGCTGAGGGCTGAATTTATGCAATTCGCGAAGGACAGTTTTTTTCTGGCGCTGCAGCAGAGGCTGGCGGGGTTGAATCCGGCGAGGACGGTGACGATCAATGGCGCGACCGTCCCAGCGGTTCTAGTGGTGGAGAATCTGCCGCCGATGTCGGGAGAGCCGCAAGCGAATACGTTTTACATCGAATGGGGCGCGGCGGATGTGATTGACGGACACGCGGGGAACAACGCGCTGATGAGCCTGGACGTGGTGATTTCGTATTACACGCTGGGTTCGGTGCAGAGCGCGGTCGATCGAGGCCGGTTGCTGGCGCAACTGGATGACGAACTCCTGGGAATCTGCCAGCCGCCGTATACCGAGAAGATGGATTACACGCAATCGCCAGCCGCGGATTTGGGCACGAGCGTGGTTTGGGGACAGCCGTCATTTGCCGAAGGGAAAGGTACGGGGCAGTTCTGGGGGAAGGTTTCGTTTCCCGCACGGGCGGAAAGCGGGGTGACGGATGCGGCGGAAAACATTCAGGACGCGCGAGTCGAGCGCAAAGTGAGGCTGACGATCTACTTCTTTTCGGAGGTGACGTTGTCATGAGCACGACTCCGTTGCGGGCGGCGATGATTCCGGTGACGCGGCAGATGCGGGCGTATTTTGCGCCGGTGAACCGGACGAATGAGACGCCGACGATTTTCGATCCCGGATTGAGTGGGCTGTTTGCGCTGGATGCGCCGCCGGCGCCGTGGCTGGATTTGGGATGGATCGACAACTTCGACCGTTCGTACGACACGCCGACGGATGTAGTCCGATCGGGAGCACTGGCCTTGCCGACGGGGCAGTTTCGTGGGCCGCTGGAAGCGCGGGTGGAATTTGATTTCCGGCAGTGGGGCAAGTTGCAGATGGCGTTGGCGGGCGGATCGGAGCACATGAATGTGCTGGCACCGGCGTCGTCGAGTGTGACGCCGGTGCCTTCGGGGGGAACGCCGGCTCCGGCGGTCGCGGTGCTGGCGGGATCGACGGCGAGCCAGTTGCTGTTTGGCGAGGGAGTGGGGAGCGCGTTTGCGGCGGGATGCCTGCTTGCCGTTGATCTCGATTACCAGCAGCAGACGGGATATGTGGGATCAGGAATTGCGGCGGCCTATGTGAGCAGCGCGGCTGCGGTGAACGACGACGCGAATTATGTGCGGCGCGTGACATTCAACGTAGGGCGAGTGGCGGAGGTGACCGCGACGTCGGTGCTGCTGACGCAACCGTTGCTGGGGGGAACGCCGGCTACGGGAGCTTCGGCGCAGGTGGTGGTGGCGTTTGTAGATCGCGAGGGCGGATCATTTTTTCAGGAGTGGTCGGCGTTGTTTGTGGCGGAGCAGGAATCGGGCGGGCGGGTATGTTTTTACTATCCGCGGCTGAGCCCGAATCCGGGAGCGGGTTCGAGCGGAGTGAAGTGGGATACGGGCGGAGGGTCGGGAGTGGTCAGCGCGAAAGCGAGCGCGGCCGCGGGATCTCCGAAGGTAGTAAAAGGTTCGGGACGTTTTGAGCCGGAAGATTTTCCGGCGATTGCGAAGGCAGTGTCGGCAATTTCGCTGCGGGCTTCGTTCTTGGCGTTGCCATATGTCGATCCGAATGATGGGCAGACGGTGTTGTGTTATCGGAGTTATTTTCCGGCGGGGATGGCGGCGGTGTATTAGGGCGGGTGTGGTCGGCGATACGAGGAGAAAGTAAAGTCAACATCCCCGCTCTAACGTCGCAAAGTGCGCGCCATTAAAATGGCGCACCCGGCGCGAGAAATGGGGGACCCGGCAGGTAGCTTCACTATGAAATTGACCATAGATAATTTGCGGGAGGCGGGCGCGGTCGACTATACGGCGGCGCTGGATGGGACGATTGCGCCGCGGGTCGTGCGGAAGATTAATCAACCGGCGGAGTTGCGGTGCAGCTTGGTGGCGGGCCTAGCTAGTTTCGTTGTCCCGGTAATTGGGGCGCGGGTGATTCTGGTGAAGGCGAATGGGAGCTTCTTGTTTACTGGGTATCTGACGGAGGCGCCGCAGTTCGAGTACGTGGGATGGGGGCAGCAGTCTCCGGTTTATCGATACGACCTGGTGGCGGAGAGCGATGAAGTGTTGCTGGATCAGAAGGCGCTGCCAAATCGCGCGCCGTATATAGAGCGGACGGCGGGGTCGGCATTGACGCAACTGGCGCAGGATTTGCTGCCGGGAGAGTTCGATACGAGCGCGGTGCAGGGCGTGGATACGCTGGCGGCGTATGCGGTGAATCCGCAAAAATCTTTTTCATATCACGCGGCAGAGATTGCGCTGGCGGCGCGGGCGAGTTATCGCGCGATGAATGGGGCGCTGACGCTGGCTCCGGTGGGCACGGCGACATATGCGCTGAACGAGAGCGACGCAAATTTTTCACCGATGGGGCTAAAGCTGGTTTGCCCGAATTTGCTGGCGAATGACGTGACGGTAATTGGGCTGGATGAGCCACAGGCGTATGTGCGGGATTATTTTGTCGGCGATGGCTTAACGCTCGATTTTTATTTGTCGCAGACGCCGTTTGCGCAGAGCAAGCCGGCTCTGATCGACGAGGAATATCTGGGACCGGGGCTGGATCCGACGACTTGGGTAGTGAGTGATCCGTCGTCGGCGGTTTCGGTAGTGGCGCAGACGCTGCAGGTGAACGGTGGAACGGGAACAGATGGGCAGACCACGGTTGCGTTCATCGAACAAATTGAACTGGGCGGGGCGCTGGAGTTGCAGCATGGGGACGTGAGTTTCGTTGGCGCTTCGCAAGGTGTGCTTGGCGGGTTGTATGCGGGAGCAATTTCCGCGGCGGGATGTCTCGCGGGATTTGAGGTGACGCCGTCGGGTTCGGGATTGAACACCATACAGGCTTTGATTCAGGGTGCGTTGACTGGGCCGGTGGTGGCGACGACGGCGGGGCATCGGTATGTGCTGACTACTTATTTGTACTCGATGGAAGTGTACCGGTCGCAAGAGACGTTTCATTCGTCGGTGCATCCGGCTGGCAGCGGTTGGGGCGGGGCGGCGGTGCCGGCGGATGTGAGGTTCGTGCTCGAATTGCAGGATATCGATCCTTCAAATCCGGCGACACTGGTGGCACCAGCGACCGTGCTTTATGACGGAGTGATTTCGAATGCTCCGGGGTTTTGTACGTACGCCCTGGTGGATGGGGCGAACATGCAGTGCAGCGTCGCGTACACGTATGTGGCGCACATCTCGCTGGCCGAAGTGCGGACGGCGTTGCCGGATGCGAGTTATGTGACGCAACTGGTGGCGTCGGAGTCGGATGGAGGCGAGTGCGAGATTGAGGATTCGACGACGCTGGATTTTTATCCGGAGTATGTGCCGGCGTTGAACACGCTCATTGTGGCGAGCTATCGAGGATCAGGCAGGGCGGTGGCAGAGGTGGTGAATGCGGCGAGCGTGGCGAGCCTGGCGAGTGGGGCTGACAACGGAAACCGCGGAATTGTGCGGACGATGAAGGCTCCGAGCGCGCGGACCCAGGCGGATTGCGAAAACGCGGCGCTGGCGATTCTGGACGATGCTGGAGGGCCTGCGTGGCTGGGCTCGTACCAAACCTGGAGCGACTTCCTGCCGGGCGCGGCCGGCGATATTTTCCCAGGGGATGGGATCGCGGTGAACGTGCCGTCGCGCGGTGCGGCGTTCGCCGCAATCGTGCGGGGAGTGACGGTTGACGTGGTGGATCCGGCGGACGATCGCGGAATGTATACGATCGAGTTTGCGAACGATCTGGCCGCGCCGCTGGCGTATCAGGATTCGACGAGCGCGACGACGATTCCGTTGGAGGACATGCCGCTGGCGCTTTCGACGACGCAGATTGGAGTTTACTACCTGGAAAATTTGACCGAGGCGCAGATCACGTCGGTGAGCGCGACCACGGTGACCGTGGACGCGGGAATGGCGCCGCCGAGCGGGTGGGGGATCGAAGTTCGGATGCACGATTATGGGTGGGGCGTAGCGAACGACAGAAATCTGATCGGGCGATTCAATACGGAGACATTCAGCCTGGAGAGACTGGCGCGGAGCCAGAATTATTTTCTGCGGCTGTATGACAACTCCTCGCCGCCGCGGTATTCGAGGTATGCAGCCGCGCTGCATGTCTATTATCCGTATGACTGAGGAATCGGGGACGCAATTGATTTCGAGCGGAGCGAAGCAAGGGCGTGCGGCAACGTATTCTACGAAGGATTTTCAGCTCGATGTGCTGGGACAGTTGTCTGAGATGCAGGCGTTGACCCAAAAATTGCAGGAGTCGCTGACGAACGAGTTGAGGAAAAATGAAGAGCATGGCAAGTTGCTGCGATTCGATGGGCGCACTCTGGTTGCGATTGGAGCGATTGCTTTGTCACTGACAGGCTACGTTTTGCAAGATGCGCGAAATACCTCGAGGCGCGATACGGAAATCGAAACGACGAAGGCGAGGGTGACGACCCTGGAGGGGATTGCTGCAACGAACACGGAGGGGCGCATCAGGACGGAAGTGGAGTTAGGAGAGTTGCGGCAGGGACAAAACGAGATCAAGGCACTGATTCAGGCAGATGAAGGGCCGAGTAAGAAGGCTGCGCCGAAGAAATGAACTTTGGGTCGCGGGCGCGTGAAGGTTAGGTTGCAGGGGATTGGGGCAGATAGCGTAGCGTCGGGCTTTGGGCATCAGACGCCAGCCTCAAGCAAAAGTGCGGGCGCGACACTCTCGCGCCCTTTTGTTTTGTGGAAACGTGGCGGGCGGGCTAGCTCGTCAAGTGCGAATTCCAAGTTTCAAAAAGTTGCATTTTCAAAAGTGAGAGGGGAAAACATGAGCACCACACCGAGCACGACTATTGTCACCAATCTGAAGGATGTAACGGCGCCTACGGCAAACACGATCGCGGACTCGAATGCGGCGGGTCTGGATGTCAACGGGATGCTGGCGGACGCGCTGACGAAAGCTTACGAACTCAAGAGCTGTCTGAGTCTGCTGGTTGAGCATACCGATTCGGCTGATCCGAACCTGGCGACACTCAACGATATTTTGGCGAGCCTGGTCTAGGGAGTTCAGGGGAACAAGAGAGTTTCGTGCGACGGGACGGGCGAAGCGGCCATCTCGTCAATCGGCGTTTTGCGAATTGGAGGATTGTATGAATTTTCTAAGTCAGCTGCTGCGGGGAATTTCGTTTGTTCCGGCGCTGGTGAATGGGATAGAGGGCTTGTTCGGAAACAAGTCAGGCGCGCAGAAGAAGGACGCTGCGATGTCGTTCCTGGAAAACGCGCTGGCTACCGTGGATGCGGTGGCGGCGCGGGAGATCGTGGATCCGGCGAAGTTCAAGGATGGAATCTCGATGATTATCGACGGGACGGTGGAATGTTTGAATGCTTCGACCTGGGCGAAGGACGGACCGCAGACGGCTGCGGGGAATACTCCCTGACGAGAAAAGTCAAAGTCAAAGTCCCCACTCTAGCCGCAAAGAACGCGGCTAGAATGGGGGCCCAGTTCCGAGTTCCCACGATCACGTCTTCTTAGCCGACTTCTTCGTTCCAGGTTTCGAGATTCTTTTTTACTTGTGCCATGAATTGATCGGCTACCGCACCATCGATCAGGCGGTGGTCGTAGCCGAGCGTCAGGTGAACGACACTGCGGATGGCGATAGAGTCGTTACCTTCTTTATCGGTGATAACGAGCGGCATTTTGGTGATGCCGCCGACGCCCATGATGGCGGAGTTGGGCTGGTTGATGATGGGGAGTCCGAAGACGGCGCCGAACTGGCCGGGGTTGGTGACAGTGAAGGTGGATCCCTCGACGTCTTCGGGCTTGAGTTTTTTGGTGCGAGCGCGCTCGCCGAGGTCGGTAATGCCGCGCTGAAGGCCCAGGAAATTGAGGTCTCCGGCGTTTTTGAGGACGGGAACGATGAGACCCCAGTCGAGGGCGACGGCGATGCCGACATTGATGTTGCGGTGATAACGGATGTTTTCTCCTTCGATCGACGCATTGATGATGGGCCACTGCTGCAGGGCCATGATGGCGGCACGGACAAAGAATGGCATGAACGTGAGGCGGACGCCGTGGCGCTGTTCGAATCCGTTCTTCTGTTTTCCGCGTACGTTGACGATGCGTGTAAAGTCAACTTCATACATACAGTGAACGTGAGCGCTGATGCGGCGCGACTCGACCATGTGTTTGGCGATCAGATGGCGCATTTTCGTCATGGGGACGAGATCGCCGGGGAACGGAGCAGGGATTGCTGGCTGCGACGGAGCTATGGCTGCGGGGTGTGCGGGAGCCGATGGAACCGCGGGAGTTGGTTGCGCAGATCCCTGACTCTCGATGAACTGCAGGATGTCTTGCTTGGTGATGCGGCCGCCGAGCCCGGTGCCGGAGATTTGCGAGAGGCTAATGCCGTGTTCGCGGGCGATCTTGCGGACGAGCGGAGAGGAGCGGGCTTCTTCTTCGTCGCTCGGAGTGGCTGGCGGCGGAGCTTGCGCGGCAGGGCTTTCGGCACGCGGGCGAGACGCCGCCGCGACAGCCGGCGGGAGGCCGACGCTACTCGCTTTTGCTTCCTTCTTCTCGGCCGGTTTTTCCGGCACGGGCTTGGCTGCGGCGGCTTCGCCGTCGACGGAGATGGTGCCGACTACCGTGTTGACTCCGACCGTCGTGCCTTCGGTGACTTTGATTTCCTGCAGAACGCCAGACGCGGGGGCGGGGATTTCGGCGTCGACTTTGTCGGTGGAGATTTCGAAGAGAGGTTCGTCACGCTGGATTTTATCGCCGGGCTTCTTCAACCATTTCGTGATGGTGCCCTCGACGATGGATTCGCCCATCTGGGGCATGATGATGTCAGTTGGCATGATTTCCTTCCTATGACCGCACAGACCCAAAAGAGGGTTGGGCGCAAACCGATATTATAGCGTCCCACGAGGCACTGGATTGCGGGCCATGCCACCGGCGCGATCCTTGGAGGGTGCACGGATGCTGCCCGCAAGTTGCATGGATTCTTCGCTTCGCTCAGGGCGACAACTCTACAGAAGCTCTTAGTGGTGGTCGGGCTTTTCCGCTTTTTCTTTTTTCTCCTCGTTCTTCTCGTCCTTTGTTTCGTCGCCTGCCGCGGGAGTCACGTTGAAGTTCGCTTTCCAGAATTCCTGGACGTTGGGGGGAAGCTTATCGAGGTGCGAGAGGAATGTGGTGATCTTCCACATGTCTGGCTCGGTAAGGGTTTTGTCCCAGGCGGGCATGCCGCTGTAACGGACGCCGGTGCGAATGGTGTAGAAGATGTGCCACTCGGGGTCGTCGGGAGGATCGGAAATGAGATTCGGAGCGGGCGGATAGAATGACGCCGCGAGTGGAGAGGGCTTGCGGTCCAGGCCTCCGTGGCAGGTAGCGCAGTTCATGGTGTAGAGCTTCATGCCGTCTTCGAGATTCTGATCGGTGGGCGTCAGAGGATTGGTGATGCGGGGAGCGTGACGTTCCATCGAGGCGTCGACGGCACCCATGGCGAAGTGGCGTTCGAAGTGCGACGGTTCGACGTTGGCGGCGGTGGGAAATAGTCCGAGCATAGTGTAGCCGAGTCCGCCGAGGATGAGGACGAGAAGAGTGATGATGACTCCGAGAAGGAATTTGCCCATGTGGCCTCCGGAAAGGGATGAAGAAGTATTGTGGCAGATTGACGGAGTTGTAGTCGAGCCTTGCTCGACCGGACAGTCGGGGCGTCTGTCCCCACATGACCTTCGAATGCGCCCGCCGCTGCGTGGGATCAGTAGGCTTTCAGGCGGCGGGATTCTCGGACTACGTCTTCTACTTTCGGCAGGTAGTGGTGTTCTTGTGGCGGAGAGAATGGGATGGCGGAGTCGAGGCCGGCGATGCGGACGATCGGTCCGTCTAAGTCGTCGAAGGCTTCTTCGTTGATGATGGCGGCGATTTCTCCGGCCAGGCCTCCAGTGCGAGAGTGCTCGTGGAGGATGATGACTTTGTTGGTCTTCTTCACTGTTGCGGCGATGGCTTTGCGGTCAATGGGAACGAGCGAGCGCAGGTCGAGGATTTCAATTTCTATATTTTCTTTCGCGAGGATCTCGGCGGCTTCGAGCGCGGAGTGGACCATGGCAGCGTAGGTGATCACGCTTAGGTCGCGGCCATTGCGGACGATGTTGGCCTTGCCAATAGGGACCACATAATCTTTCGTGGGAACTTCACCTTTGATGCGGCGGTAGAGATACTTGTGCTCGAAGAAGAGGCAGGGATTGTTGTCGCGGATGGCCGCCTTGATGAGTCCCTTGGCGTCGTAGGGCGTGGCGGGGCAGATGACTTTGAGGCCGGGATTGTGCACGAACCACATCTCGGGATTTTGCGAGTGGAATGGGCCGCCGTGAACGTATCCGCCGCTGGGGCCGCGGAGAACGAGCGGTGCGGGCGCGCCCCAGAGATAGTGCGTTTTCGCGACCATGTTGGAAATCTGGTTCATGGCGCAGGGGATGAAATCCATGAACTGAAATTCGGCGACGGGCCGCATGCCGGTGAGCGACGCTCCGAAGGCCGCGCCGACGATGGCGGACTCGGCAATGGGCGTGTCGATGACGCGCTCGGGGCCGAAGCGGTCGATGAAACCGTCGGTGACTTTGAAGGCGCCGCCGTAAATGCCGATGTCTTCGCCGAGGCAGAAGACGGTCGGGTCGTGGTCCATTTCTTCCCAGATTCCCTGGCGGATGGCTTCGAGGTAGGTAAGGAGCATAGGGTTATTCCAACTTCTTTGCCACGGATTTACGCGGATTAGCACGGATAAAGCTATTTCTTTTCTTGCCGAATATCAGTCCATGAGATCAACCATGTCAATCGCCGACGCGCGCCGCAACTTCGGTAAACTGCTCGATCGTGTTGAGCGCGGCGAGCGGATCGCCATCACTCGGTACGGCAAGCCTTTTGTGGCCGTGATTCCCATTTCGGACTTCCAATTGTTGGCACGAACTAAAGCGAAACGCCAAGAGAGGGCTTCGAGATAGGTGAATTGCATGACTTAGTTGATCTTTTCCTGAATCTTTTTCGGTAAGTCGATTCCCCGAAAATAAACCAGATGAACCGGACCGTCCAGAGCCTCAGCGCCCAAATCTTCCCATTCATGTCTGAGATAAACATAAAGTTCGACATTCCGCGCCAAGTGCGCCTTGGGTACCTCGAAGACTATGCTCTCGTTCTTTGGAATCCACCATTCCGTCATGAAGTCATATCGTTGGAATTTTGGAACTGGTGGATGCTTAGGCTCGTCAGGCGGGGACTTGCGCCCGGACGCGTCGGTCGTCTGCATCCACGGACCCGGGTCATACTCTTCCAGGTAATAACGCACTGGCGCTTCAGCGCCGTCGGGGTGAGTCTTCGCGGACTTTACAATCTCGAGGCCGTTTGCTTTGCCGGGAAAGTTCATTTCGACTGGGATTCGTATGTCCCAAGCGGTCCAGTTATGCATTCTCAACTTGACCAACCCCTGCTCCTCATCGAAGCTTTCGAACTCAATCGTGACCCGTTGATTTTTTGGGATCCCTGGGGTTTCTTGGTTGCCTTTCGTTTGGGCCTTCGACGCGACCGAAAAATAGAGCACCAAGAACAGGACAGGAGCAACCTTCCCCCACCGAAACCGAAATCGCGCCTGTGCGGGCCTATTCATCTTTCACTTCAAATGCACGGCGGCATCGGTTTGTTTGAAGCTGCCGCTTCCCTTCTTTACTTTTGGGATGCCGTATTTTGGTTTGATTTCGTGGCAGCCATCCTCGCAGAAGACGCCGCCCTCGGCGGATTCCGGTGTGGGCATCGGTGAGTTCACGGCGATTTCGCGCTCTTCTTCTATAACCCGCTCTACATCTGCGATCAGGTCGTCATTCTCTTTGCCCGTCAGCCACTTCTTTTCTTTCACCAGATAATTTTCAAATCTCGCAATTGGGTCGCGCTTTTTCCAGAACGCGAACATTTCTTTAGGCACGTAGGCGGCGGCGTCGTGGATGGCGTGGCCTTTCATGCGCATCATTTTGGCTTCGATCAAGGTGGGGCCTTCGCCGCGGTGGGCGCGGTCGACGGCATCGCGGGCGGCGTCGTAGACCTGGCAGGCGTCGGTGCCGTCGACGATTACGCCGGGGATGCCGTATCCGATGGCGCGTTCGGCGAGGTCTTTGCAGCGGTACTGCATTTCTGACGGCGTGGAGTAGGCCCACTCGTTGCTCTCGACGAAGAGCACAAGCCCAAGATTCTGGACGGCGGCGAAGTTAATGCCTTCGTAGGTGACGCCGGTGGACTGGCCTCCGTCGCCGATGTAGGTCATGACGGCGACGTTGCGGCCTTGCAGGCGCGCGCCGAGCGCCACGCCGGAGAGCACGGGGATTAAATCGCCG
Source organism: Terriglobales bacterium (assembly GCA_035504195.1). Lineage (GTDB taxonomy): Bacteria > Acidobacteriota > Terriglobia > Terriglobales > Acidobacteriaceae > Sulfotelmatobacter. The sequence continues at coordinate 32,132 of DATJSG010000030.1, read as the reverse complement.
AGCATGGAGATGGGCGAAACCATGTTGCGTTTTTCGATGTCGCCAAAGTGGCTGGTGCCGTCGCGGCCGCGGGTGGGCGAATCGGCTTTGGCCATGTACTGCATCATGGTGTCGCTGGCGCGGAAGCCGCGCACGAGCAGCGATCCCTGATTGCGGATCATGGGAGCGAACCAGTCGTCTTTGTCGAGAGCGTAGGCGGAGGCGCAGGAACAGGCTTCCTGGCCAAGTCCGAAATAAACTCCGCCGACAACTTTGCCCTGCTTGTATAGATTTTCGAGCGCGACCTCCATTTTGCGGTTCAGCAGCATGAAGCGGTAGATCTCGATGGCTTGCTGCTTGGTCAGATATTTGGAGTCGCGGATGGGCGGGACGGGGGTGTTCAGGTTGCCTTCGACTTCGTAACGGACGTGCTCGGTGCCGTCTTTGTCTTTTTCGGCCGCCTGGCGGACGGTGAAGTTTGGGTGCTCGAGGCGGGTGTCGGGGATGGAGTAGGTGCGGAGATCGGAGTTGGCCGTCGCGCTTCGCGCGACCGAACGGCCGAGGGCGGCCGTTCCTACATCGGCAGTGGTGGATTTTGCACCGTTGCGCGGGCGGTTGCCGTTGGAACTGGGCTTTAAATGTTTCTTCTTTTTGATTGCCATGTAAGACCGCGCGGAAGCGCGATGGATTGATGGTATCGCGGAAGCAGGGGTAAGAGCTAGGCGGTGGCGGCGGAACCGCCTCTCAATAGACTGCGGCAGTTTTCAAGATCGCAATCTTATCTTCGCGTCTGCATTCCTTTGCAATGCTGAGCGCAGTTTTGCCCGTGTGGTCCTTTAGCCTCGGGTCCGCGCCGTTATCAAGAAGAAGGTGCAGAACTGAGGCGTCGCCGGTCATGCCGGACGCCATCATCAGCGCAGTTCGGCCGTCATGGTTCCTTGCGTTCACCGCTGCGCCGTGCTCCAGCAATATCTTCATCACGGCGTAAGCGCTGTTCATCGTGGCTACGGCGCATTCACAGGCCGCTGCGATCAGAGGCGTGTTGCCTTGCCTGTCTCTGACGTCGATTTTCGCTCCGCGGTCGAGCAGCAGCTTGAAAATGTCCGTCTGTGCAAACGAAGCTGCCCACAACAGTGGAGTATCACCGTCGTCGTCTCTCGCTTCGATGTCAGCGCCATTGTCGAGCAGAGTCTCAACTGTGGCAGTCCAAGACTCTTCGACTTCAAGGGATTCATCTTGTGGCGGGTTGGTTAAATTCGGGGACATGTTCGACGGACTTATCTCAATCGTTACTGGGCCGCCTTCGATTGCCACCATAAGCGCGTGGTTTTTAGCAGCCGTGTCGGAAAACCGAGCCAGCAGATTTACTAATTTGACCCATCCGCCGCGAGCGCCCCAGCTCAGAGCAGTTTCGCCCTGATCGTCCTTCGCCGCAGCGTTGGCTCCATTCTCAAGCAATAGGCTGACGAGTGGGACGCTTCCGCTTTCTGCCGCGCTCATCAGAGGGGTAAGGCCGTTCGTTGCTCGGGCTTCGAGGTTTGCGCCGCGTCGTATGATTTTTTCGGCAGCAATCAGGTCGCGGTTTCCACTTGCTGCGAAAAGTTGCTGATCGAGATTGCCAGTCTGCTGCGCTCGTAGTAGCGGTTGTACCGCCAACAACAGCGCCGCGCAGGCCGCGAGTTTCACGACCGCGAATATGATGTGTTCAAGGTGCTTGCTCACATTAACATTATGTTGCATGGGCGGGAAGCGCCGATGTTACGGCAGTCATCCCATACGCTGTCATCTTCGGGTTGAAGCTAGCGGAATTCGCGGGCGAGGGTGCCCGCGCCACATGGGCTGAGCAGCGCGTCGAGGGATTCGACCCAGAGGATTTGAGATTGAAAGACGACACCGAAGTTGCGGGAGATGGATTCGGCGACGGTGCTGAGGTCAAGGGGACGGCTGAGTTCTTTTTGCATCGAGGTGACTGGCTTTGTTGTGATGCCGCAGGGGATGATCAGGTTGAAGTAGCTGAGGTCTGGGTTGACGTTGAGAGCGAAGCCGTGGGAGGTGACGAAGCGGGAGATGTGGATGCCGATGGCGGCGAGTTTGGCTTCGGGGGTATGCGCTGGTGCGCTCGCTTCGCTTCGCTGGACGGCCGAGGCGGCCGTCGCCACATGAGGATGGGGACTGCCAGCATCTGTCCACACGCCGGTTAGGCCGGGGATGCGTTTGGTAGGAATGGCGAAGTCGGCGCAGGTGCGGATGAGGACTTCTTCGAGGCGGCGGACGAAATCGACCGCGCCGAGGTATTTGCGCGCGGCGGACGGGACCTCCGCTGCTCCACGGACAAGGCTGCGGAGGTCGAAGATGGGGTAGCCGACGAGCTGGCCGGGACCGTGGAAGGTTACGTCGCCGCCACGGTCACATTCGAAGAGCTCAACGCCGCGGTGGGCGAGGAGTTCGGGGGATGCGATTATGTTTGCGGCTTTGGCGTTGCGGCCTAGCGTGATGACTGGCTTGTGTTCGAGTAGAAGGAGAACGTCGCCAATTTTTTCCTCTTTGCGGAAAGCGACCAACTGCTGCTGCAGGCGCAGGCCAGTAGCGTAGTCGAGGGTGCCGAGTTGGACGACGGAGATCAAATTCTGTTTGCCGCGGATTTACGCGGATTCACTCCATAACAGCAAAATCCAATAGCAGGGAGGGCGCGGAGGATTGCATAGATCCTTCGCTTCGCTCAGGATGACAAGACTTGGCGCTTGACTGTTTCGTCCGCGTTGATCCGTGGCCAAGAAGTTTATGCATTGATGGCCAGTCCGTACACGCTGTTCGTCGCGTCGAGCATGGCTTCGGCTAGTGTGGGGTGGGCGTGGATCGTCCACATTAAATCTTCGACGGTGGCTTCGAGTTCCATGGCAGCGACGGCTTCGGCTATCAGTTCGGTGGCTTGCGGGCCGATGATGTGGACGCCGAGGATTTCGCCGTAATCCGCGTCGCTGACGATTTTGATGAAACCTTCGTGCTGGCCGACGATGCTCGCGCGCGAGTTTGCTGTGAAGGGGAACTTGCCGATTTTTACGTTGTATCCGGCTTCGCGGGCCTTGGTTTCGGTGAGGCCGACGCTGCCGATTTCGGGATGGCAATACGTGGCGCCGGGGATGTGTTCGGGATTGATCGGCTTGCCGGGCTTGCCGGCGATTTTCGCGACGGCGACCAGCGCTTCCATGGCGCCGACGTGGGCGAGTTGGGGAGTGCCGAGGACGATGTCGCCGACCGCGTAGACGCCGGGCTCGGCAGTCTGCATCCAGGAATCGGTTTTAATGAACTCGCGGTCCGGCTTTATTTTTGTTCTTTCGAGGCCGATGTTCTGCGTGCGCGGCTTGCGTCCGACGGCGATAAGAATCTTCTCGGCTTCGATTCTTTGCTGCCTGCCGTCAACCGTGATGGTGACGGCGACGCCTGACTTTGTTTTTTCGACTTTGTCCACTTTGGCGCTGGTGTGAAAGTTGATGCCGCGCTTGCGGAAGACACGGGCGAGTTCTTTGGAGACTTCTTCATCTTCGACAGGGACGAGGCGTGGCAGCATTTCGATAATTGTGACTTCCGTATCGAACGAGCGGTAGATCGAAGCGAACTCGACCCCGACCGCTCCGGCGCCGACGATCACCAGCGATTTCGGAATCTCTTTCAGGCTGAGAACTTCGATATTGGTGAGAATGCGATCGTTCGCCTCGAGGCTGGGCAACATGCGAGCTTCCGAGCCGGTGGCGAGAATTACATGCTTGGTTTTGAGATGCGTGGACTTGCTGTCATTCGTGAGTTCGATCGTGAACAGTCCGTTTTGCGCTGGGCCGGTTAATTTGCCGTAACCTTTTACGGTTTCGACCTTGTTTTTCTTCATCAGAAATTCAAGGCCTTTTGTGTGCTTGGCCACGATTTTTTCTTTGCGTTCCTGAATGGCAGTCCAGTTCAGCTTGCGGGCGTCGATGCCTTCGATGCCGAATTCCTTCGCGTCTTTCAGGTGGTCCCAGAGTTCGGCGTTGAACAGCAGAGCTTTGGTGGGAATGCAGCCGACGTGGAGGCAGGTGCCGCCCAGGAATCCGTCTTTTTCGATGAGCGCGGTCTTCAGGCCGTATTGGCCGGCGCGGATGGCTCCGGTGTATCCGGCGGGGCCGCTGCCGATGATGGCGATGTCATAGATAGTCTCTGGCAAAGGAATGTCCCTCAATAAGAGATGATGAAAGGCAAACGAATGATTCTAGAACAGGGTGGGTGAGACCGTCCAAAGAGCGCGGGTCTTGCCAGACGGCCCTTGCACAGAGCTAGGCGGAGATGTATCGTTTCCGCGTGGATCTGATCCTCATAGTTCCGTGCGTCGCGGTCCTCGTGTTTGTTTGGTACCCATTGCTAGCGTTACTGGTGCGGCCTTGGATTTACGTGCCCTTATTTCCCTTTGGGAAGCGACGAGGAAGGCTGACAGCTTTGCGTGAACTCGGGCCAAGTATTTACGTCTTGATCGTCGGCGTTCTCCAGTGGGGTTGGCCCTGCTTCGCCGGAATAACGTTGTCGGAGTATCTCAGCCAACGTTACTGGGGACAATCTATAGAGAAGCTCTCGGCCCTAGGGCTGGCTTTGTCGTTCTTGATCTGGTCTGCTGCTGGCGTTGGTTTCGGCTATGCCATGTGGAACCTCACGGCTCCACGCAACGATGACGTGATGACAGCGCGCAGGTAGGGATCCTTCGACTACAAAACAGCCTCGCTTTTCGCGAGGCTGTTTCTCCGCTCAGGATGACAAAAAACTAGTTGCCTTCGTTGCTGGCGCGCTTCCACGAAATCAATTCGCCGATGGTCGAGCTGGTGCTGGAAACCGGCTGCTTGTAGGCTTCGACTTCCGAGCGCGAGGCCTCTTCGCCGACGGCTCGGATGCTGAGTCCGACTTTCTTTTCTTCCGGACTCATCTTGATGATCTTGAAATCGTGTTCCAGTCCCGGCTCGAGATGAATCGGCTGCCCGTTCTCATCGGTCGCTTCGGACTTGTGACACAGCCCTTCCACGCCTTCGGCAATTTCGACGAATGCGCCGAACGCAGCCACCCGCAGCACTTTGCCGTGAACCACATCGCCGATGTGATGGGCGGCGAAGAAAGATTCCCACACATCGGGCTGAAGCTGCTTGACGCCGAGCGATAGCCGGCGTTTGTCTGGCTCGATGGCGAGCACGATGGCTTTGACGCGGTCGCCTTTTTTCAGAACTTCGGAAGGATGCTTGACGCGCTTGGTCCAGCTCAAATTGCTGACGTGGACCAGGCCATCGATGCCGTCTTCGATTTCGATGAAGGCTCCGAAGTCGGTGAGATTGCGCACGCGGCCTTCGACGGTCATGCCGACGGGGAATTTCTCGTGCAGAGAATCCCAGGGATTGGCGGCCAGTTGCCTCATGCCGAGTGAGATGCGGCGCTCGGTTGGGTTAACGTTCAGCACGACACACTCGACCTGATCGCCAACATTCACCAGCTTCGAGGGATGCTTCATGCGCTTCGACCAGGTCATCTCGCTGACATGGACGAGACCTTCGATGCCTTGTTCCAATTCGACGAACGCTCCGTAGTCGGTCACGCTGATGACGCGACCGGAAACGTGCGCGCCGACGGGATAACGATGCTCGGCGTCGAGCCAGGGATCGGGCGTTAGCTGCTTAAATCCGAGCGAGACGCGCTGCTTGTCTTTATCGTACTTAAGAACCTTGACCTGAATCTGGTCGCCGACATTGACGAGGTCTTTGGGATGAGTGAGGCGTCCCCAGGACATGTCGGTAATGTGGAGCAGGCCGTCGAGGCCGCCAAGATCGACGAATGCGCCATATTCGGTGAGGTTCTTAACGACTCCGGTAAGGATGGTGCCTTCTTCAAGGTGCTCCAGCGTCTTGGAGCGCTTTTCCTGCTGCTCGCCTTCGAGCAATTCCTTGCGTGAAACCACGATGTTGCCGCGCTTCTTGTTCAGCTTGATGATGGCGACTTCGAGGGTTTGGCCTTTCATGCCATCGAGATTGCGAATGGGGCGCAGGTCGACTTGCGAGCCCGGCAGAAAAGCGTGGGCGCCCATGATATCGACCGTGAGACCACCCTTGATTCGGTCAATTACAACCGCTTTGATTGGCTTCTTCTCATGATGGGCCTTCTCAATCTCCTCCCAGGCGTGGATGCGCTGCGCTTTCTGGTGCGAAAGATGGATGTAGCCTTCTTCCACCTCGCCCTTATCGCGCATTACGTCGATCTCGTCGCCAGGCTTGAACTTCGGCTTGCCCTCGTGATCGAGCACTTCCGCCAACGCCAGCATCCCCTCGGACTTGGCGCCGATGTCGACCACCACGTGCGTTCCGGTCAGCTTCAACACCGTGCCCTTGATGACGCGGTCCTCACTCACCGCCTCTTCGGCTTCAGTGGTGAAGGTTTCGAGCGCGGCGGCAAAGTCGTCTCCAGTTGCGGGCTTTTCTTCGGTTGCCGCGCTTCTGGGCTCCGGAGCCGCGGCTTCCGCTACGACATTGGAATCCGCATGATCCGGCTCTGTGTGTTCGGTTGTGGTCACGGGCTCGACCTCGGTGGCGACTGTTGAAGTGGAAGTGGAATCGTTGGCTGCGTCTTGGAACGTGGTCTCGTCGAGCAAGGTCATGCCTCTCTGGTGGAGGAAGCGGATCCTGCGTAGCGGACTGCTGGAGGAGTCGTTTGGTTGTGGTGGGCCCACCCTGGCGAGTGAGCTTGGACAATCCCAGCTGTCGGACGTTTGCAGAAAACCCGCGTCCAAAGGGAATTCTTTTCGACTATAGCAACGGGCCGCGAACAGTGTCAAACCCAAATCTCGCGCAGGTTACAGCCATGTTGCAATTGTTACGGTTTCCCAACACGTTTCCATCTGCTAACCTGCCCAGTTATGGATTATCTTTGGACTCCGTGGCGCTATGCCTACGTCTCCGCCTCGGAAAAGACCGCCGGATGCGTGTTTTGCGAGGCTCCCAAGGAAAAAGACGACGCGAAAACGCACATCGTGTTTCGCGGGGAACACTGCTTCATTATCTTGAACACATATCCCTACACGCCCGGCCACGTGATGGTCGTACCCTACGCGCACCTGGATGAATTGCGAAAGCTTCCCCTCGAAGCGGCGAACGAAATGATGGCACTCTCGCAGCGCATGGAGACGGTGCTGCGCGAGCTTTACCATCCCGATGGCATTAATCTAGGGATGAATATCGGCAAAGCTGCGGGAGCAGGGATCGCGGGCCACATTCACATGCACGTGCTGCCGCGGTGGGTGGCCGACGCGAATTTCATGTCGGTGGTGGGCGAGACGCGCGTGCTGCCGGAGACGCTGGATGTGACCTGGGAGAGAATGAGAAAGGCGATCGGGAAAGCCTAGTCTCGGTGCCCGCTGGATGGTACGAGATGAAGCATATGAGATGGTGAGAAATCTCTCCCGATGCGTCCGCAAGTGTCATCCTGAAGCGGCGTTTTTCGCCCCGAAGGATCTATGTGCTCCCGGCAAGTTGCACAGATCCTTCACTTCGCTCAGGATGACAAGCGGAGTGGGCGTGCGAAAGATATCGGGGCTCAGCGCAACAATTCTTTCAGCTCTTTCTCGTCAATCACTACGATGCCCAATTCCTTCGCTTTGTCGAGCTTCGAGCCGGCGTCTGCGCCGGCGACAACGTAATCTGTCTTTTTGCTGACCGATCCGGTGACCTTCCCCCCGGCGTCTTCGATCAGGCTTTTAGCTTCATCGCGCGTGAAATGGGCCAGCGTCCCGGTTAGAACGAACGTCTTTCCAGCGAGCTTGGTGCCGCGTTCTTTTTTCTTCCCCTTGAACGCGAGCCCGGACTTGCCCAGTCGCTCGATCAGCTTGCGGTTCGCGGCATTGCTGAAGAACTCGACGATGCTTTCGGCGATGCGCGGTCCGACCTCGTTCACGTCCTGCAATTCTTCTACGCTGGCGGAGGCCAGGGCCTCCATCGACCCGAAATGTTCGGCCAGGAACTGCGCGGTTCGCTCACCAACCATGCGGATGCCGAGGCCGTAGATCACGCGCTCCAGTGGCAGTTTTTTCGAATTCTCGATCTCGTCGAGAATGTTTTGCGCCGACTTGTCGGCGAATCGTTCCAGGCCGAGTAGCTTTTCTTTTGTCAGGTCGTAGATATCGGCGACGTTCTTGACCAGCCCGCGCTCGATCAATTGCGTCACTAGCGATTCGCCCATGCCATCGATGTTCATCACTCCGCGCGAAGCGAAATGCAGAATCGTCCCCATCAGTTTCGCCGGGCAATTCGCATTGACGCAGCGGTAATCGACCTCGCCTTCGGTGCGGACGACTTTCGTTCCGCACACCGGGCATTTCTCCGGCGCCTCGATCGCTCCCTTGCCGCGCGGATGATCTTTGTCCTCGAGGACCTTTGCGACCTTTGGAATGACGTCTCCACCGCGCTCGACCTGCACCCAGTCGCCGATCTTTACGCCGAGGCGCTCGATCTCGTCCATGTTGTGCAGCGTGGCGTTGCGAACCGTCGTGCCGCCGATCAAAACCGGAGCGAGTTCGGCCACGGGCGTGAGCTTCCCCGTGCGCCCAACTTGCCAGCGCACGTTCTCCAGCTTCGTGATTCCGGCGCGCGCCGCGTATTTGTAGGCAATCGCCCAGCGTGGGGCCTTTCCGGTGAAGCCCAGTTCGTCCTGCAAAGCAATGCGATCGACTTTCACCACGATGCCGTCGATCTCATAGGGCAGGGAATCGCGTTTGCCTTCCCACTCCCGGATGAACGACCAAACTTCTTCCATGGAGTGCACCAGTTTGCGATTGGGATTGACCTTAAATCCTGCCTTCTCCAGAGCAGCCAGCGTTTCCCAGTGACGGTCGAAGTGAGTTCGCCCGTCGACTAAGAGAAAGTAAGGAAAGAAATCGAGGCGGCGCTGGGCTGTGATGCTGGCGTCGAGTTGCCGCACCGTGCCTGCAGTAAAGTTACGCGGATTGGCAAACGTGGCCAGACCGTTGCGCTCGCGCTCTTCATTCAACTTTTTGAAAGCAGCGGTCGGCATGAGCAATTCGCCGCGTGCCTCGAAATCCGCGGGAATCCCGGCTTTGTTGAGCTTTTCGTGACTGATAGAAAGCGGAATCGAATGCACGGTGCGAACGTTGAGCGTGACATCTTCGCCTACGCTGCCATCGCCCCGAGTCACGCCGCGGACCAGTTTTCCGTCCTGGTAAACCAAGGCGAGCGACATGCCGTCGAGCTTCAACTCGCAGACGTAGTCGACGTCGTTCCGGCCGCTGAGTTCGTGAACGCGGCGCTCCCAGTTGCGCAGCTCCTCTTCGTTATAGGTGTTGTCGAGCGAGAGCATCGGGGAGGAATGCGCGACCTTGACGAATCCCTCGCGCGGCTTGCCCCCGACGCGCTGCGTGGGCGAGTCCGGTGTGATCAGCGAGGGATTCTCAGCCTCGAGACCTTTTAGCTGTTGCATCAGCTTGTCGAACTCCTGGTCGGAAATCGCCGGCTGATCCAGGACGTGGTAGAGGTATTCGTGGTGGCGAATCTTTTCCCGCAGGGCTTCGATCTTTTTCTCGGCGTCTTTGGAGGAACTCATCGCAGAAGATTATATGAGGGCGTACAAGAGCGGCGATTATGCGCGCAAGAACTGAAGAGGAAGCGCCGGAGTGACACCACTATGGTGAGGTATTGGTCACTCCGGGAATCGGCACACGAATGAACCGCGGCATGTAGTCATTGGCGCACACCAGATCCTGGGAATCGTTGGCATTCACGTTGTAGGAAATCAGGATTCCGTCCGAATCTGTGAATTCGGAATGCGCCTTGGCATTGTAGGTGAACAGCGTGCCCACCTTGCACCCGTTGGCTCCAGCTTCAGGGGTGGTATAGACGGTCGTCTTGTGCGACCACGGCCCCACCGGAGAACACGAATACCAGGTCGTGACCGCGTCCCACAGCGGGTATGGCGGGTGGATTGGATCCATTCCAGTCATCAGGTAGAACGTTGCACCGTTGTAGCTCATCTGGTCCACGGAATATTCCGGCGTGATCGCGGCGATTCCGCGCATCTGCGTGGCATTGGATTCTCCCGCCAGCCAGACGTTCTGGCTCGCGTTCCAAAACTCCCATTTCGTGGCATCGGTCAAGTCCAGGATCGAAGACATTCGCGCGACGTATGGCGTCTTGGTGTCGCCGCCGGGGTCTTTCAGTCCATAGATGTAGTAATCAGCGCCCAGGTGAAGGATTTTCGTGCCCCACTCGATCGAGGTATCGAGTCCTGCAATGGGCGTGATTTTCTTGATGGCGAGATCCGGCCAGGAGAGGGTCCCGATCGAATGCCCGACCAGCTGAAACTCGCCAGTCCACTCAAGCAGAATGATATTGACCTCGTAGGTTCCCGCCGAGGGTTGGGTTACAAATCCGCTTCCTTGCCAGAACCAGTCGTTTTTGTTCTTGGGAACAAAATACGAGGTAGTTTGTGGTGGGTAGCCGACGGTGGTCCACGATCCCGCGGACTGGTTCAAAACTGTGAGCGAATTGTGCGCGGTCAGCAAATAGTCTTGTCGCAGGCGCGTAGTAGGATCCACGGTGCCGATGTAGGAGTCCGACCACATCCATAGATTGTTTCCGTCTGGAAGTGGCAGAGAGAAGGTTCCGTCACCTCCGGTCCAACCCGGGCCATTCTGCATCACGTATCCATCGAACGTGGAGTCGACTGTGCCGGCCTCGGGAACTGCGGGCAACTTGCATTGAGCGATTACTCGAATGCACGTCAGTGGCAGAACCGCAATCAGGACAAGCGCCGCAAGCCTCACGATTAAGACCTCCACGGGGAAATGAACGCATCGCCAGCGTACCCGAATCTGCCCTAATTTCAATAGAGCACAATTACTCCGGGAGGGAATTTCTTAGCAATGTTTACCCATAACGCATTGCCCTTTGCGTTTGAGCACAGCAAAATGCCTGTGGAATATTCCGTCAGGTACAATCCACCTTCGATCGTCCACCGACGAGTCCATCTTCGATCCATCTTTCGGTCAAGCCATGCGCAAGGCGGCGTTGCTCTACAATCCGGACTCCGGCGGCCGTCCCGGGAAGCGTCTCCACGAGTTGGAAGCGGCGCTGAGGGTGTTGCAACGCGGCGGAGTCGATGCGGAACTGATCGCGGCCGAGTCGCCGGACCATGCCGGAGAAGCCGCACGCCAGGCAATCGCTTCCGGTTGCGACACCGTCTTTGCCTGCGGTGGCGACGGTACCATCCACAACATCGTGCAGGTCCTGGCAAATTCGCCGGCTGCGCTGGCCATTTTGCCCATGGGGACCGCCAATGCTCTGGCGCATGACCTGGGCATACCGCGGAACATAACGGCTGCGGCACGGGCGGCGCTGTATGGACAGCCTCGTCGCATCGCGCTTGGCCGCGTCGAGTATCTCGACCTGCAGGGGAAATCGGGTGCGCGCTATTTTATTATGGCCGCCGGCATCGGCGTGGACGCTCATCTTTTCTACAAGCTGCATAGCGGAACCAAGCAGCGCATGGGCATGACTGCCTACTACGCCAAAGCGTGGAATCTATGGTTCACCTATTCGATGACGCGTTTCGCCGTGGAATACCAGCAAATTGGAACGCTGGATCGCAAGACAGCCGATGTGACCGAGCTGATGAGCGTGCGCATCCGCAATTTCGGAGGCGTGGTGCAGGAACTCGCTCCGGGTGCCTCGCTTGATCGCGACGATATGCGCCTGGTGGTCTGCCGCAGCGCCAGCCGTGTCGCGTATCTTGCCTACGTGACGCGCGGGCTGCTGCGGTTGCCCTGGAACATTCCCGGCATCGACTTGGTGCACTGCACGCGTGCGTCCTGCCGGTATCAGCAGCATTCGCCGGCATCGAACGCTCCGCGAAAAATCTACGTTGAGGCCGATGGCGAATTGCTCGGAACCCTGCCGGCGGAGATGACGGTTGTGCCCAACGCTCTCACGCTGCTGGCGCCGTCGCGGTAATGGAATTCTGCAGACAGTCGAATTACCGAAAGTCTTCGCAAGAAAGAGGTTTTCGTTTGCGGCATTCGGCGAGATCAGTTGGCGCATTGAACTCCGACACAATAGAATTTCCTTCAACCACTTGGAACCCGTCACTCACTTCCTGTTCGGCGCCTGTATGGGGCGCGCCGGGCTCAACCGCAAGACAGCGCTGGCCACGCTGACGCTCACGCTTGCCGCCGAGGCGCCGGATCTCGACGTGCTATCCGGCCTGCGCGGCCGCGCCTTCAGCTGGGCGCATCATCGCGGCTTCACCCATTCGTTCCTGGGCGTCCCGATCGACGCGGTGGTGGTTCTTGGTTTCGTCTATCTGCTCTGGCGCCTGCGCAACCGCAAGACGAACGATCCCAACCTGCAGCCGCGCTGGGGGTTGCTTTTTTTCTACGGCTGCCTTGCCGGACTCAGCCACATCCTGCTCGATTTCACTAACAACTACGGCGTGCGCCCCTTCTGGCCGTTTTCCGAGAAGTGGTACTCGTGGGACATTGTGTTTATCGTCGAACCGGTCATGCTGGTTCTCATGATTCTGGGTCTTGCGCTGCCCTGGCTGTTTGGACTAATCGACTCGGAAATCGGAGCGCGCCGCGGTGCGCCGGGCGGCCGTGCCGGCGCCACTCTCGCGCTGCTCGGCATCGTCCTGCTCTGGGGCGTGCGCGATTTCGAGCATCGCCGCGCCATTGGAGCTTTGGAAGCCCGCACCTACCGCGACGCCGAACCGCTTCGTGTGTCTGCTTATCCCACATGGGTGGATCCCTTCCACTGGTCCGGCGTGGTCGAAACGCCCGCGTTTTTCGCGCTCGCTCCCGTCGACTCTCTCACTCCTGAAGTCGATCCCGAAGGCCAGCTCGAAATTCGCTACAAGCCGGAAGAGACTGCCGTCACGCTCGCCGCCAAGCGCTCCTATCTCGGCCGCATCTATCTCGACTGGGCGCAATATCCCATCACCGAGACCGAGCCGCTGCCGCCGCCGCAGGAAGGCTACATCGTTCAATTCATCGATCTTCGCTACGAAGGAATTCCGAGTGCGGTGAGTGGGGGCCGCGGCCACCACGCACTGACTGCGGGCGTCGAACTCGACAAGAATCTGCGCGTCATCGGCGACGTCTTCGGCACGGGACGGAATCAGAAGATCGAACCGGACCCGGGCCAGCGCTGATCACACGAACCTCGGGCGCCTCTGAAATCTTCGTTCCGTATAGGTGCATCTTCATTCCAAATTCCAACTTCGCTTGACGCCAACTCCTTCAGCGCCGACAATAATATTTCGTCGCCGAGGTGATCATGCTGCCTTATCTGTTCGTTCTGCTGGCTATTGCGGTCCGCTTTCTTCCATTTGCCGGACCGCTGAACTTTATTCCTCATGCCTGGCACTTTACGCCGCTCGCCGCCTCGCTGCTGTTTTTCGGAGCCCGCGGTCCGCGCCGCCAGATGTGGATTCCGCTCGTGCTCTTTGCGGCCGCCGACGTGATTCTGACCAAGTGGATCTACGCCTCCGCGTTTTCCTGGGACCAGTTGGTCACTTGGGCCTGGTACGCGGCGATCTTGTGGCTGGGGACGAACCTGCGCGAGAAAGCCGGCTTCTGGCGCGTCGTGGGTGCGGCCGTGACCAGTTCGGTATCGTTTTTTCTGATCAGCAATTTAGCCGTCTGGGCTGCATGGCCGGGAATGTATCCCAGAACTTTCAGCGGCCTGATGATGTCTTACACGGCTGGCATTCCGTTCTTCCGGGGAACGGCGGAGAGCGATCTCTTCTTCTCGCTTGCCTTCTTCGGAACGCCTGTGCTGGTGGAGGCGCTTTCTACATGGCGGGATAAGTCCGGCGACCATGCTGCGGCGGCTTAGAACGAATCGCTAGATTTTCTTCTCTCTTCCTTCTCTCTTCGGGCGGCGTTGCGGCTGCGGAGTAAGAGCCAGACGAGCACGCCACTGGCAGCCACCCCCAGCACCCAGGGTAAATGCTGCTTGAACAGCGCTCCGGCAATCTCGACGAATTCCGGCCCGAACCAAAGCACGAGCAGCGAGAACAGTCCAAAGCGCACAAACCTACCCAGGAATATGGCGACGAGAAAGTCGCGGAAGCGCATTTCAAACACTGCCGCTCCCAGCACGAAAATCTTGAATGGCGTGGGCGGCGGCAACATCCCGGGAAACATGAGCGCCCAGAACTCGTGCTTCTCGAACGAACGGTGGATCTTGAGAAAACGTTCTTCGGAGATGCGCTTGCGCAGAACTTTTTCGCCGCCGAGATATCCCACGATGTAGAGCGGTATGCTGCCCAGCGCGGAGCCAAGCGAGGCCAGGATCACATATAGCAACAGCCGCCTGCGATCCTGATAGACGTAAGTCACGACAACGGCGTCGACCGGCATCCCTAGCAGCGCGCTGTCGGCGAAGGCAATCGCGAACACTCCCCAGACGCCGAGGACTTTCAGCAGTCCCCAGATCCACGCGGTGTAGCGCGCCAGAATGTGTCCGATTGTCTTCAAGGCAAGCAGTTAGTGTACGTGATCTGAAAGCGAATGCGTCAGAGGTCATCCTGCTATCATCCATACTTTCTACTTTCGGAATGACCATGCGCAAACTGATTCTTTGCTTGCTGTTATTTCCAACTGTCCTCGCCGCCGCCCAGCAATATGATCTCGTGCTTGAAGGCGGTCGCGTCATCGATCCTGAAACCGGGCTGGACGCGATCCGCAATGTCGGTATTCGGGACGGCAGAATCGAGCGCGTTTCTTCTGAGCCCATGACCGGCCAGCGCGTCATCCACGCCGCCGGACTCATCGTCGCTCCCGGCTTCATCGACTTGCACCAGCACGGCCAGGAACTGGCCAGCCAGCGCGTGAAGGCTTTCGATGGCGTGACCACAGCGCTCGAAATGGAAATCGGCGTTCCTGACATTGCGCAGTTTATGAAGTTCAAGGAAGGGCATTCGCTCATTCATTACGGCACAACCGCGAGCCACTGCGCGGCACGAGCGCTGGTTTTTGGCGCGCCGATCCCCCCGGAGACTTTTGCCTCCGATGCTGCGGTGACAGAAATCCTTCCGAAGAGCGGGCCGGCGACCAATGATCCGGCGACTCCCGAGCAGATCCAGAAAATTGAGGACCGCCTGCGCGAAGAACTCGATGCCGGCGCACTTGGCATCGGCATGGGGATTCAGTACACGCCGGGCGCAAGCAGACTGGAAGTGATCGATATGTTCCGCCTTGCCGCCGAGCGGAAGCTGCCGGTTTATACGCACATGCGCAGTTCGGGACGGATCGAACCGGGGTCGGCGATCGAAGCCACGGAAGAAGTGATCGGGGCGGCGGCCATTTCTGGAGCGTCGCTGCACATCGTGCATATCAACAGCACGTGCCTGCGCGATGCGATCGAATGCATATCGCTCGTGGCTGGCGCCAGGGCGCGCGGCCTCGACGTGACGACGGAGGCGTATCCATATATTGCGGGAATGACGGCGATCAATTCGGCGGTGTTCAGCCCTGGTTGGCGAGAGAGGCAGGGCATCGACTATGACAGTCTTGTCCTGCCGGATACGGGCGAGCATCTCACGAAAGAACGATTCGACGAGTTGCATAATTCGAGCAAATCGCAACCGGTGCTCATATTCTCGAACACCCAGGATGTTGTCGATGCGGTGATCGTGAATCCGCTGGTGATGATTGCGAGTGACGGCGCGCCCGGGCATCCGAGGAACGCCGGCACGTACGCTCGAGTGCTGGCGGAATATGTGCGCGAGAAAAAAACGCTCACGTGGATGGAAGCACTCCGCAAAATGACGCTAATGCCCGCGCAGATGCTGGAGCGCTCGACGCCCGCCGCGAGACGCAAGGGACGGCTCCAGGAAGGCGCTGACGCCGACATCGTTGTCTTCGATCCGCAGACCATCGCCGATCGCGCCACATTCAAGAAGCCGATGGAGCCAAGCGTGGGCGTGCGCTATTTGCTGGTGGGAGGTACCGTGCTCATCGATGGAGGCAAGCTCGTGCCCGATGTGTACCCCGGCCGCGCGATCCTTGGGCCGGGAAGCGCGGCGGGGAAAATCGGCGCGGCAAGAATCCTGCGGGGACAACCACCGAAGGCTGCCCAGACACGATAGCTTTGGTCTCGGCAGGACGCTTTCGTGTTCTATCCATGCTCTGTCTTCCCGCTGAGCAGTTCAATCGCATGCGGAATCAGGGCGGCCACAGCTTCGAGCGACTCGAGGGCCCCCGCGGGACTTCCCGGCAGGTTAAGAATCAGAGCCTGCCCTCGCACGCCGCAGACGCCCCGACTCAGGGCGGCAAAAGGAGTTTTCTTCGTACCTTCGTTCCGCATGCGCTCGGCCACGCCGTCGAGCAATTTGTCGCATACGGCGATCGTTGCTTCCGGCGTAACGTCACGCGGGGCAATGCCCGTGCCTCCGGTGGTGACGATCAATCGGACTTCCCGCGCCAGACGAATGAGCAGATTCTGAATGTGGATGGAATCGTCCGCCACAACTTCGTGCGCGCTGACCGAGAAGTTGAATTTCTGCAGAAGCCGCACAACCGCCGGCCCGGACAGGTCTTCGCGTTCGCCGCGAGCGCAGGAATCACTGACTGTGATCACAGCTGTTGTGATCTGACCGCCGAGACGCGGTTCAGTTATCGAGGAGGACATCTTCCTCTTCTTCCCGGTGCCGGACGCTTGCGGGGGAAGGCGCGCTGGGCGCGGGCGCGGCTGCGGTCGAAGTCGGCGCTGCGGGCGCCGCAGGAGCAGACTCCGGCTCGCCCCCGCCATCACGCTGCGACTCATCGAGCAGGCGGAGGCCCTCCATCAAAAGGCCCTGCGTGTTCAGCTGGGTGGTTTCTTTGTCGGTTTTGCCTTCGAAGTCGAGCTGGAAATTTCCCCCGGTCCAACGCAGCACTTTGAACACAGCTTCGTCGCCCACCAGCGAGCCGTACGTCGCGTGCTTCACCTGGCCCTCGGCGAAAAATACTTCGCACTTTTCGCCTTCGTTCGAGAGAGAAAGCTGGCAGCTCTTGCGCCCCATTTCGAGCGATTGCATCAGGTCGATCACATTCATCTGCGCGAGGCTGCCGCGCACCACGCCGTCGGAAGGCGCGGTCTTGGCCATTTTTTCGAGCGCAATGCGGTCGATCATGCGCTTGACGCGTCGCGTGGCGTCTTTGAGATAGAACGGTTTTTCCAGATAGTCGTCGGCCGCATCCTGGGGCGAGAGCCGCTCGGCGATATCCGCCTTGCTCGCCATCAGAACGCTGGAAAAATTCGCAGTCGCCGGCCGGCTCTTGAGCTTTTCCAGCAACTGCTTGCCGTCCATCCCAGGCATCCGGTAATCGCAGACCAGCAAATCGGGAGCGTCGTCCACCGCCTTCAGCAGTGCATCGGCGGCGTCTGTTGCCGTAGTCACCTCTGCCAACGGCGCGAGCGCCTGATGCAGCATTCCCAGCACCATGGGATTGTCGTCGACCACCAGCAGTTTGACGTTATTGGCCACGTGTTTGGACCGAACTATCTCGTCTTCGTTCTGCTGTACTCGCCGCTCTTGCCGCCGCTCTTGCGCTCGAGTACGATCTCGCGAATTTCAATGCCCTTGTCCATCCCTTTGCACATATCGTAAACCGTGAGGGCGGAAATGCTTGCCGCGACCAAGGCTTCCATCTCAACGCCAGTTGCGGCGGTGGTACTGACTTTGGAGGCAATCGCGACGCCATTCTCGCACAGGCGCAAACTGACATCAACGAGCGCGAGCGGGAGCGGGTGGCACAGGGGTATCAGATCGGCGGTGCGCTTGGCCGCCATGATGCCTGCGAGGCGCGCAACTTCCAGAGGGTCTCCCTTGGGATTTTTCGGCAACGCTGCCAGCACTTCCGGCTTCATCGCTACGAAGGCACTGGCTCGGGCCTCGCGCCGGGTGGGCGATTTGGCGGAGACATCGACCATCTTCGCTCGTCCGGCGCGGTTGTAGTGAGAGAGCGTTTTCGCCATGCAGCAATAGAGATCCTGCGAAGTTCTATCTTACATGGACGAGGGGTCACACCGGCTTTTGGCTTGTGCCAGTCTATGGTGCGGTGGCTATCGAAGCATTACGGCGACGTTCTCGCCGGCGGCGATGAACTCGCGGTCGGGAGGAATGACGATATAGCAGTTGGAACGCGCACTGGCGGCGATGTCACCCGATCCTTGCCAGGGGACGAGTTCGACCGTGGTGTTTTCGAATTCGCCAGACAGGATTGCGGGCAGGAAGCGCGTCAGTCCCGGCTTGGTGCGGATTTCGGATTTCAAGTGCGCATGCAGGTAAATGAGTTTGCGCGGGGATTGTCCCGATAAAGCCTCGAGCATAGGCCGTGCGAAGAGTTCGAAGGTGACCATGGTTGAGACTGGGTTGCCGGGGAGGCCGAAGAAATAACTGGCTCGGTGCGAAGCGGAACTTCCACGTCGGGCAGGCGTGGCCACGGTACTCCAGTCTTCCTCATATCTGCCCGCAACGCATTTTCCGAAGACTACGGGGCGGCCGGGTTGGATCTTGGCGCCGGTGAAGAAGAATTCGGCGCCGATTTCCGAAAGCACCTGTTCGACCAGATCGTAGCGCCCCATCGAGACTCCTCCGCTCATCAGCAGCAGGTCTGACTGCAATCCATCCTCAATCAGACGGCGCAGTGCTCTTGGTTCGTCGGGGGCGACCGGAAGCAGAATCGGCTCGGCACCAGCTTGTTGGATCTGCGCGGCGAGCGAATAGCCGTTTGAGTTACGAATCTGGGTGGGGCCAGGAACGGAATTCACGTCGACGATTTCGTCGCCTGTGGTAAGCACGGCGACGCGTGGGCGTTTGTGGACCTTGAGGTGTGACTTACCCACAGATGCTGCCAACGCAATCGCCGCCGGCGTCAGGCGGACTCCATGATCGAGCAGAAGAGAGTTCTGCCGCGCTTCGGCGCCGCGAGGAACGATGTTGTCGCCGGGAGAAGCACTTCTGGTGATCTCGACGCGGTCGCCGCTGCGCGTGGTGTATTCGACCATCACCACTGCGTCGGCGCCGTTGGGGACGGGAGCTCCCGTCATGATGGAGACGCTCTGGCCAGGTCCGATGCCAATCGGGATCCGGTCTGCGCTTTCTCCTGCTTTAATTTCACCAATCACGTCGAGCGGCGCGGGGAGCTTCGCCAAGTCAGCGGAGCGCACGGCGTAGCCGTCGCGCGTGGAGCGCGGGAAGGGCGGAAGGTCGCGATCGGCCAGCACCGGTTCTGCGAGCACGCGTCCTGCGGACGAAAGCAAGTCCACCGATTCGGTCGGGGAAGGCGGAACTCGAGCTGCGTGCTCCTCGACGACGCGGCGTGCTTCTTCAAAGCCGAGAACGGTGGAGTCAGCCGGTGTGACTGGCATAGGGAGATCATAATATGCACATCACAACCGGAAGGAATTTCGCTGAACGAAAGGGCCAAATTTGTCCCGATAACGAGCGGAGTTGGATCACCGCTATTGATTAGCGAGCCAGTTCTTGTCCCAGGATCGCGGGGTTGCTGGCGAACGAGAGGCCGGTTTCAAGATCGACAACGCGGTCGCGGACCAGCTCCGCGATTTCGCCATCGAAGTGCTGCATGCCTTCTGCAGTGCCGGCTTTGATGGCATCGAGCAGGCTCTTGTTGTCGCGCTCGCCTTTTTCGATGCATTCGCGGGTGCGGGCATTTGCTCGGAGGATTTCGAAGGCAGGGACGCGCCCGCCGCGATCGGCCTTGGAGATGAGGCGCTGGCAGATTACGTAGCGGAATGACTTCGCGAAACGTTCGCGCACCGACTGCTGCTCGGCGGGAGAAAACGAACTGACAATGCGCTCGACGGTCTTGGATGCATCCATGGTGTTGAGGCTGGAAAAAACCAGGTGGCCAGTCTCGGCGGCTTCGAGCACGATTTCGATGGTCTCGCGGTCGCGCATTTCGCCGACCAGAATGACCTTGGGCGCCTGGCGCATGGCCGAACGCAGCGCATGGGCAAAGCTGGGCGTATCGCTGTGCAGCTCGCGCTGGTGAATAGTGGAGCACTTGTGATTGTGCAGGAACTCGATGGGGTCTTCGATGGTGATGATGTGGTAATACTTCTCGCGGTTGATGGCATCGAGCAGGACGGCGAGGGTTGACGATTTACCCGACCCCGCAGGTCCGGTCACGAGGACGATGCCGTCTCTCAATTTTGTGACGTCCGACAACTGTTTCGGCAGGCGCAGCGATGCGAACTCAGGGATGGCGGTGGGAATCACGCGCATGACGACGGCGCAACTGCCGCGCTGGATAAAAATGTTGACGCGAAAGCGGGCGAGTCCCGGCAGGCCGAAAGAAACGTCGCAGGCTCCATGCTCCCGCAGCGTAGTGATGGCTTGCTTATTATCGCCGATCAAGTCGGCGGCAATGTGGCGAGTGTCGTCGGGAGTGAGGATGGTAAAGCCGGGCACCTGAACAGGGATCATCTGCCCGTAAACCTGCACTTGCGGCGGCCGGCCCGGGGAAAAAATCAGGTCGCTGATTTTCTCGGCGGCACGCAGCATGGCGGTCAAAAGCGCCGGAGTCGCGACCCGGCCGCTGGAGGTAAAGTCTTCTAATGCAACCGAAATTGGTGCGATCGTGGGTGCTGCCATTCAGGCCTCATTCTCTCGGGAATCTGACGCACCACAGACGGGAAGAATTCTAGGTCCACTCTACCGTGAGGCGGAGACTACGGGAAGGACAGCAAAGTACGTAGCCTTTAGTAACCACGGGAAGGCCAAAAATGCAGAGGGCGGCCGGTGGCCGCCCTTTTGCTCACAGGTGTTTCCGTGCGCAACTCTTTTATTTTGTGGCCTTTTTCTTGTTGCCGAATTTGGTTTCGACCGAGGCTCCGATACTGGCCAGCATCTGTTTGGCTGGATCGGCATAGGTACCTGTGGGCTGCAACTCGAGGTACTTCTGGAAAGCTTCGGCGGTGCCAGGAGGAGCGATCATCTTGTCCCCCTGCAAAGTGGCTTTTCCGATCATGTTGACGCCCTTCCAATAGTAAGCGTCGGCCTTGGTCGGATCGGCGGCAATGACCTTGTCGAAAGCGGCTATGGCGGCGTCTACCTTGCCGGCGTTGGTGAGCACGGCGCCAGTATTGAAGTAGTACTGGGAGGCGGATGTGGGGTCGGCCTGGGCGGCGAGGGCGTAGGTCTGTACGGACTCGTCGGTCTTGTTCTCTTTGGCGTAGGCTTCTGCCAGATTGTTGTAGTAGGCGGCCAGGTTTTTGGCGGCTGCGTTCGGATCCTTTGGGTCGGGAGGAGCGGCCTTCTTAAGATCGATGGCTTTCTGATAGGACTCAATGGCTGAGTCCAAGCGTTTATCTTTCTCAGCCTTGTCGGTCTGCTTGGTTGCCGACAGGCGATAGTAGTCGCCAAGCTTGAACCAAATGAGGTCGCGGCTTGGGTCGATCTGGTTGGCGGCGGTGAGGGCGGCGATGGCGGTGTCGTAGTCCGGAGGGTTCGCGTCGGCAGCGGCCTTGGCCGCAGCCAACTTTTCGTTCAACGCCTTAATGGTGTTGTTTTCCTTCATCACCTTGGTGCGCTCGTCCTCTTTTTGCTTTAACTGCTCGGTCGTCATGCCCGCGCCTTTGGCTGCCTGTTCCATCTCTTTCTTCATATCGAGATCAAGGCTGTTTTCGTCGAGCTGAACCTGGTAATTTTTGACGGAGTCAGCTTCCTTGCCGGCGGTCTGATCCTCCGCAGTTTTGTAAAGCGTCACGTTATACTTTCCCGGCGTGATTCCCAGGGAAAAATATTCGCCTTTTTTATTCGTCTTGAGTGTGTATTTCTGGCCGTTGTCGAGGTTGGCGTAAACCACGATGGCGTCGGCCATGGGTTTGCCATCGGCGTCTTTGCAGACACCTTTGATGGTTCCTGAAGACTGAGCGAAGACCGGAGGAACACAGAGTCCCAGTGCAAGTACTGCAAAGAGAAGAATTGCGAAATGTTTTTTCATGTTTGCCTCCCGGCAACCGAAGCTAACGGAACCTGTACGCGATGGGGTCTTTGACTCCAGCGGCTTCAAACGCGCGCAGGCGCAATACACAGCTGTCACAGACGCCGCAAGCCTGATCCTCCCGGCTGTAGCATGACCAAGTTAAATCGAAGGGCGCACCGAGTTCAAGGCCAAGGCGCACAATCTCACCTTTCCGCATGGCGATCAGGGGGGTGACGATTTCAATGCGGCCTTCTTTGGTACCCGCCTTTATGACTTCATTGAAAGCTTTGTAGTAAGCAGGGCGGCAATCGGGATAGCCCGAACTGTCAGGCTCAACCGCGCCAATGAAGACCCTTTCGGCGCCAAGGGCTTCCGCCCAACTCACCGCCACGGCGAGAAAATGGGCGTTGCGAAAGGGAACATAGGTGACGGGAATCTCGTGGCCGATTTCGTCGGATCGCGGCACGGCGATATTTTCGTCGGTGAGGGCGGAATTGCCGATTGCCCGCAGCGCCTCATTGCGGACGATAAGTTGATCGAGAATGTTCAGGCGCCGGCAAATGGCGAGAAAAGACTGGCGTTCGCGCTCCTCGGTGCGCTGGCCATATAGGACATGAACCGCGGCGGCCTCATAGTCGCGCTGGGCCAGCGCCGCGCAAACGCAGGAATCCATGCCGCCGCTGAGCAGAACGACTGCGCGGGATTTTGCAGGGTGCGTCATCGTAGCTATGCACTGCCTTCAAATTGTTGATTGTTGATTCTAGAATCCGGACTCAGCCGTGTCCTGGTTTTCCGTCAACGATCAAAAATCGTCGATCACCGATTTCCTACACTCCCTTCGCCGCCGGGTCCCAGATAAACTTATGCAGCTGCAATCCGAGCCGCGCAGGCACTCTGTCGGCGATCATCCATTCGGCGAGCTGTTGCGGGTCGAGCAGACAGTGAGAGCTGTCGCGCGCGCCGGTCGCGTCTTTGCGGAAAGCGGGCGAAAATAGGACTGCATTTACTCGCTCCGCGAGGTTGTGCTCCTGAGTAAATTCCCGCGCAAATTCGTAGTCTTTGCGGCTGCTCAACACGAACTTGATCTCGTCCTGCGAAGTCAACGCTTGCAGATTCTGGAGACAAAAGGTATTGCCTTCGCCGGAGTCGGGACACTTTACGTCGACGATCTTCACAACTCCGGCGGGAACTGCCTGCAGAGGGCGTTCTCCGCTGGTCTCGAGCAGCACGCGGTGCCCGTCATCGAGCAGATGCTGCATCAGCGGGACCAGTTCACGCTCCTGCAGCATGGGTTCGCCGCCGGTAATCTCGATCAGACCGCCGTCTGGATTCAGTCGCGATACTTCGGCGCGCACCTGTTCGGCCGACATTTTGCGGCCGCCGTGGAAAGTGTACTCGCTGTCGCACCAGGTGCAGCGCAGATTGCATCCCGTGAGGCGCACAAACACGCACGGCAATCCGGCATAGGTTGATTCACCCTGGAGGGATTTGTAGATCTCAGTAATCTGCATCGTAGCCTGGCAACTTGAGGCTGGCGGCTTTATTCGCTGTATTTCGCCGTGGTCGTGTCCGTCTCGAAAACGGTCACATCTTTGACCCGCACGCGGCCGCTGGTGACGGTTTGCAGCCGGGCGTTCGATTCGTCGTAAAAATATTTCGCGAGATTCTCCGCCGACGGATTGATCGCGGTGAACGGTTCGATGTCGTTGATCATCTGATGATCAAGACGCTCGATGACGTGCTTCATGACTTCGCGCAGATCTTTGAAGTCGACCAGCAAACCGGCCTTGTCGAGTTCGGCGCCGGCCAGCGTTACCCGGATCTTGTAATTGTGTCCGTGCGGATTTTCGCACTTCCCCTTGTAATTGCGCAGGTAGTGGCCCGCGGCGAACGAATCTTCAACCGTAACCTCGAACATGATCCCCCTGCGGCCCGCGTTGTGATTGCCGATCGCACTGGCTGGGACCGCGCCCGCGACAGGCTCTATTGTACCGCGCTGCCGGGAATCCTACTTGACTCGGTCTTGCCGCGGAATGTAGCGTTGCCGATTGGTTCTACGCTGAGAGTTTCTTCTGCAAAAGGAGGGTTATGCGGCGCCATGTGCGTGTCCTGTTTTTCGTTTTCTTTTCCCTGAGCATTGGTGTTCTGGCGCAGAACCGGCCGGATATACCCGAATTCAACATTAAGGAGCACTACACCAAGTACGAATACCGCATCCCAATGCGCGATGGCGTTCATCTTTTTACTTCCGTCTACGTGCCTAAAGACAGCTCCCGCAGCTATCCGTTTCTGATCGACCGCACTCCGTACAGTGTTGCGCCTTATGGAGTCGATCAATACCGGACCCGGCTGGGGCCGTCACCCGAATTCGACAGCGCCGGATATATTTTTGTTTTTCAGGATGTCCGCGGACGTTACATGTCGGAAGGGACATTTGTCGAAATGCGTCCGCACATCGACAACAAGAAGTCAAACAAAGATGTCGACGACGCCAGCGATCTGTATGACACGATTGACTGGCTGCTTAAGAATGTGCCAAACAATAATGGCAATGCCGGAATCTGGGGGATTTCCTACCCGGGATTCTATACGTCGGCCAGCATCATCGACTCGCATCCGGCGCTGAAAGCAGCGTCCCCGCAGGCGCCTATGACCGACTTGTTTATGGGCGACGATGCGTATCACGGCGGTGCCTTCATGCTTGCGGCCAACTTCGGGTTCTACGCTTTCTTCAAGCCGCAGGAGAATCCGCAGCTGCCGTCGAAGTCGTCCGCATCCTTCGATTTCGGAACCAAGGACGGCTACGACTTCTACCTGAATATGGGGCCGACCGCTAATCTGTCAAAGCTTCTCGATGGCACCAGTGGACTGTTCGACGACCAGTTGCACCACGACACGTACGACAATTACTGGAAGGTCCGCAATCTGGCGCCGCACATGAAGAACATTCATTGTGCCGTTCTGACGGTTGGGGGCTGGTTTGATGCGGAGGACCTGCAAGGGCCGTTCTCGACTTTCCATTCGATCGACAAAAATAACCCCGATATTTTCAACGCGCTGGTGGTCGGGCCGTGGGTGCATGGCGGGTGGGCGCGGTACGACGGCGATCACCTCGGCAGGGTCGAATTTGCGGCGAGCACTGGTGACTTCTACCGCCGGAACATTCTGTTTCCGTTCTTTGAGCAGTATCTCAAGGGCAAAGCCGATGCGAAGCTGCCCAAGGCTTACGTGTTCGAGACGGGAACCAATGTGTGGAGGCGATACTCGGCCTGGCCGCCGAAGGATGTGCAACCGAAGACCCTCTACTTTCACGCGAACGGCGAACTTTCGTTCGAGCCTCCGTCCGAATCGTCTTCGTTTGACGAATACATCAGCGATCCTGCGCATCCCGTTCCGTACGTGAACTACGTTTCTCTGGACGTGCCGCAGGAATACATGGTTTCCGATCAGCGCTTCGCAGCCACCAGGACTGACGTCCTGACCTATGAAACCCCGGTTCTGCAGGAGGATCTGACAATTGCCGGACCGGTCTCGCCGCGTCTTTTCGTTTCAACCAGCGGCACCGATTCCGACTGGGATGTGAAGCTGATTGACGTTTATCCGGAGGATTATCCCGAAAGCAAGCTTGATGCGAAGCCGGAAGACCGAAGCAGAAGAACTGACGTCGGCCCGCCGGCATTCACTATGGGCGGATACGAGCAACTAGTTCGTGGAGAGCCGTTCCGGGGAAAATTCCGCCACAGTTTCGAGAAGCCGGAGCCGTTTACGCCGGGCAAAGTCGAAGAGATCAACGCCAGATTCCCGGACGTGAATCATACCTTCCGCCGCGGGCACCGCATCATGGTGCAGGTTCAGAGTTCCTGGTTCCCGCTGACCGACCGCAATCCACAGACGTTTGTCGACATTCCGGATGCAAAGCCCTCGGACTTCGTAAAAGCCACGGAACGCGTATATCACAGCAAGTCGGAAGCGTCTGGAATTGTGGTGGGGGTGCTGCCGCGGCCGGCGGAGGCGGAAGAGCAAAAATAGGAACGCCGATTACTCGGCTATTCCGAAGAATTCTTCCACCACGCGCATCTCAGTCGTCTTCTTATAATTCGGCAGGCTCTCGATGAAGACGCGGCCGTACTGCTTCTTCAGGATGCGGTTGTCGAGCAGGACAAGCAGGCCGCGGTCGTGCAGCGAGCGGATTAACCTCCCAAACCCTTGCTTCAGCGTGATGACCGCCGACGGCACTTGATACTGGAAGAAGGCGTTGCCGCCGTCGGCGTCGATCGCCTTAACACGAGCCGCGACGACCGGATCGCTGGGAACCGCAAACGGCAAGCGATCGATAATGACGCAGCTCAGTTGCTCGCCCTGTACATCCACACCCTGCCAGAAAGACGAGGTCGCAAACAGCACGGCATTCGGTGTGAGGCGAAACTCTTCGAGCAGCGCGCTCTTGGGCGCATCACCCTGGCGCAGCATTGGAAAGTTGATCTCGCCCAGCAGCCGGTGGTGGATTTCATTCATCTGCGCGTAGCTGGTGAAGAGTACGAACGCGCGGCCGCGCGTAATCTCGAGCAGCCTGCGGACGCGGTCCGCCGACTCGCTCACGAACTGCGGCGCGCGCGGGTCGGGCAAATCCGGAGGGACGTACAGCAGAGCCTGACTCTGGTAATCGAAGTGCGACGGCAGAACGGATTCCCGGGCGTGCTCCAAACCCAGTCGCTGGCGGATGTAGTCGAACTTGCCGCCAACGGCAAGCGTTGCCGAAGTGAGCACCGCGCTCTCCAGCTTTGACCAAAGGCATTCGCGCAGGATGGGGCCCACGTCGATCGGAGTCGCTTGCAGAAAAACATTCTGGCGTCCGTGGGCGAATCCTGAAGGACCTGGCTTGGGGTTCGTTTCGCGGCGATCAGAACGGCTGGGGCCGCGTTCCTGCCGAGCCGCGTTGCGGGCACCGCGACGCTCGATCCAGAACACGGTATTGCGATCCTCCGCTTCCAGAGCGAAGCCGAGGTGCGCCTGGATCTCCTGCGTACGACGGACAAAGTTGAAAATGTCCTCCGGCTTTTGCGGCACAGCCTCGAGTTCGCCGGTGAGGCGCGTCAGAGACTGGTTCAGGGCCAGGAACTCGTCTCCGTTTTCCTCGAGAAACTCTCGCCGATTCTCGAAAGCGAAACGTCCGTCGCCGGAGGGCAGCAGCGAGAAGAAGAATTGCGAGCGCTCGCGCAAACTTCCTAAGGCCCCGGACAGCGAGGGCGACAATATGCGGTTGTGCTGCAGCGATTGTTCAACGTCACGCGCCAGTTCCTCGACGCGCAGGTTGCTGACCGAAATGCCAAAATAATTTCCGGCGACGTCTTCGAGTTCATGAGCCTCATCGAAGATGACGGCGGCGGCTTCCGGCAGGATTCCGGCATCGGGTGCTCCGTCAGCCTGCAGCTTGATGGCGAGATCGGCGAAAAACAAATGATGGTTGACGATGATGATGTCGCTTTCCATCGCGCGCCGCCGCATCTCGGTGATGAAGCAGCGCTCAAACTGGCTGCATTTCTGTCCGATGCAGGCATCGGCGCGAGCGTCAAGCTTGGGCCAGAGCAGGCTGGCCTCGGGCAGTTCGGCGAGTTCGGAGCGGTCGCCGGTGCTGGTTGTCTTCTCCCAGGCTGCGATAGCCCGATATTGCTCAATCTCTTCAAACCCGCTGAGCACCGGCTGGTCGGTCAGGTCATAAAGTTTCTTGCGGCACAAATAATTGTTGCGGCCCTTCATGTAGCAGACCGACAGTTTCGCCTCCGCATGGTTGTCATTCCGAGCGGAGCGAGGAATCTGCTGTTCGCTGCCCGCTGAACCGGCCTGGCCATATAGCGCCTGTTCCAGAAAGGGGACATCTTTGTAGAAGATCTGCTCCTGCAGATTCTTCGTTCCGGTTGAGATAATCACGCGCTTGCCGGAGCGGATCACTGGCATGAGATATGCCAGCGTCTTGCCTGTGCCTGTGCCGGCTTCGACGATCAGGTGCCGCTTTTCCGCGAGCGCCTGCTCGACCGCCTCTGCCATCTGCAACTGACCGCGGCGGAACTCATACGCGGGGTGCGTGCGCGACAGCATCCCACCGGGGGCGAAGAATTGGTAAAGTGATGCGTCCTTCTTGCTGGGCGCGGGCCGGTTGGGCGAGGCGGACGATGCGGGCTGGGAACTCAAAGACACGGGAGTCTCTATAATACGAGTTCTGGCGGCAGGCGGCTGTCTCACCTAAGAAGCACTCAAACTTTGACCCATCCCACCTACAACTCGACGAACACTCTCGCCACGGCCGCCGCCGGCGTTCCTACGCTGGCGATTGTCGGGCGCCCCAATGTGGGGAAGTCCACGCTGTTTAATCGCATTGTGGGTTCTCGCCGCGCTATCGTCGGAGATGAGCCCGGCATTACGCGCGACCGCCTTTACGGAGAGGCCGAATGGCGCGGTCAGCGGCTGCGGATCGTGGACACGGGCGGCATTTTGCCGGAGGACAAGGATTTCATTCCGGCTGAAATTTTCCGCCAGGCCCGCGTTGCACTCGACGAAGCGGCAGCCATCGTTATGGTCGTCGATGGACGCACCGAGCTTGCTGCACCCGACCTCGAACTCGCGCGCCTGCTGCACAAAGCCAGCCGGCCACTGTTTTTGGCTGTGAACAAGGTGGACTCCGAGAAGCAATCCTCGCTGATTGACGAATTTCATCACCTCGGCATCCAGCAGATGTTTCCGATTTCCGCGGAACACGGCCGGGGTGTTGACGATTTGCTGGATGCAGTCGTTGCGATAATCCCCAAAGCTCTCACTACAGAGGGCACTGGGGACACGGAGGAAACACCGATCGTCGAGGGCGAACCGCCGGCGACCGATGACCAACGACCACCGGCCGAAGTGAAAGTCGCCATCATCGGCCATCCCAACGTGGGCAAGTCCACGCTGCTGAACTGCCTGACTTCCTCCGACCGCGCTATCGTCTCCCCCATCCCCGGCACTACGCGCGATGCCGTGGATGAAGTTGTCGAACACAACGGACGCCGCTTCCGCTTCATCGACACTGCCGGCATCCGCCGCAAAGGCAAGACGCACCTCATGGCCGAAAAGCTTTCGGTGGTTATGGCGCGCAAGCATCTTGAAGCCGCCGACATCGCCCTGCTGGTCATCGACGCCACCGAAGGCGTCAGCCAACTTGACGCCTCTATCGCTGGATACGCGCATGAGAGCGGACGGTCGATCATCATTGTCGTGAATAAGTGGGATCTCGTAATCAGCGGAAAGCAAAAAACGGCGCGGCCGACCAAAGCGGAACGCATGCGCGAATCGAAGCGTCCCGGCGACCGCGATGCTTATGAGGAACGCCTGCGCTACGAACTGAAGTTTCTGAATTACGCGCCCATCGTTTTTGTTTCAGCGCGGAGCGGCAAAGGCACGGAGGAGATTTTTCCGCTGCTCGAGGAGGTTGCCAGCGAGCGGCGTAAACGCGTGACCACCTCACAAATGAATAGATTCCTCGAGCATGTGGATTTCGAACGCGCCTCCGTTCCCATGCGCCAGCGCGTCAAGATTCTCTACATGACGCAGGCCTCAGTCGCGCCGCCCACATTCGTGCTCTTCACCAATCGTGCAGTGAAGCTGCACTTCTCTTACCAGCGGTTTTTGGAGAATCAGATTCGGCAGGCCTTCGGATTTGTGGGCACGCCGATCTGGATAAAAAACAGGGCGCGCGAGTCGTAACCCTTGCGGGACTCAGCGTGTCCGGCTTTGCTCCTACTCCCCCTCCACCATCCGATCTTGCGTGAGCAGGCCCACTTTTTGAACGCCGGCGTGATGGGCCACATCGATCACGTCGGCGACATATTGAAAGTCTACGTCGGCGTCGCCGCGCACAAACGCCACTTTTTCGACGCGGGAGACATAAATCTGTGCCAGGCGCGTGTCGAGATCTTGCCAGCGAACTTGCTGGCGATTGATCTTGACGATCGGCGGTTGGTCCCTTGCCGTCCAGACGACCTCGATCACAACGGTGCGCTCGGGGGAACTCTGAGCCGCGCTATTCTTCGGTGGCTGCGGAATCTGTGCCGTTTCTCCGTTCTCTTTATCCATCGATACCACCAGCATGAACATCACGATCAGGGTCAGCAGCACGTCGATCAGCGGCGTCACGTTAATCTGGGCTCGGGACGCACCTCCGCCTGCCCCATTTCCTGACATGGAGAATGCCATGTTGTTTGCTCCTCTCAGGACGCGCGCGTCTGCAAGATCAGACACCCGGCGTGCAACAGGAGTTCCTTCGTTTTCTGCAGTTTTGCGAGCAGGATCCGCGGTCATCGTTGGACGCGGGCGCCAGCCGGCGCGAGCTTGACCTCCCAGGGGTTATTTTCGTAGTCCCCTCAGGCTCATGGTTGCGCCAGAAGTTGGCCTTGTGGTACTTTATTTAATTGTCCCGGACATCTGGAAGGGATCAGAGGGATTAGTTTGCGCGAAGGCGCGTCTTTCCCCAGTGTTTGCTGGCGTAGCTCAGTCGGTAGAGCATCTGATTTGTAATCAGAGGGTCGGGGGTTCGAGTCCCTTCGCCAGCTCCAGAAAACAGAGAATTACGAGACGAATTTCCGGCAGGCGGCGGATTCAGTTAGCGGCGCAACAGGTTTTTCCAAACGCACTTCATTCGGAACTTTCCCGCGTGCAGTGGTCTTCGCGAAAGTCTTGCGCGAGCCTTGGTTTCCCTGTTTGGCGATGATTGAGTAAAGGTCGAGTTTCGACTTGGGCTGCGCTTGGGCTTGAGTTTGTTTGCGGGTTTTGGCGTGCGCATGATCGGCTTGGCATGGTTTGGTCCGGCCGGAAAGCGTGACGGCCGCATCGCCCGAAAGTTTCTGCACAGGTGGGTGAGTGGTTAAAGCCAACAGACTGTAAATCTGTCCCTCCTAGCGAGGTACGAAGGTTCGAATCCTTCCCTGTGCACCAGGTTGAGCCGTTGGCAGGCGTGAGTGAAGTGGGAGCCTGCTTGGCGAAATCCCGAGCGATTTTGCGAGGGAACCGATGAACCGTTTAGCTGGAGCTCTCATCGCCTACGCAGTTCTCGGAGTACTGACGTGGCTGACGATCAGCGACTCCAGGATTCGCGGCGTCACGCTGGTAATTCTTGCGATGTTCGCGGTCAAGAGCTGGATCCGCCGCAAAGATGTAATGCATGGCAGCGGAAGCGACGCGGAGTAGGTCAGCCGGGAGCTGACGGCTGGCGTAGGGCCGATGTAGCTCAGTTGGTAGAGCACTCCCTTGGTAAGGGAGAGGTCACCAGTTCAATCCTGGTCATCGGCTCCAGAGATTGGTTTCGCGAGGCTTGAGAAAGGCGCGCCTTTACGCCGCGCCGGTAAGAGCGGGATTCAAGGCGGCATTAGCCGCTGAGGTTTGGCTGAGAGCTGACAGTCCGATTCAGGGCGGGAGTAACTCAGTGGTAGAGTCACAGCCTTCCAAGCTGTTGGTCGCGGGTTCGATTCCCGTCTCCCGCTCCAGTGATTTGCTTCGGGTGCAATGACGGTGGGATTCGAGCAGGCCACGATCAAGGTCGAGAAGCAGCAGGAATACGGCACGCTGCAGGCTGCCGTCGAGCAGGTATTCCAGCCGCAGGTGGTCGAGACGTTCCTGAAGCAGATGGACCGCAAGGGCGTGCGCGTGCGGGATTTCGACGGCGTGCTGGCGAAGAAGGTTTTGGAAAGTGTGGTCGGCGGGAAGCTGGATGCGGCGCACTTGTATCAGTCGCTCAGCCTGTCGGACCAAGCGCAGATGCGCGAGTTCTACCTGTCGAAGCTGGAAACGGTCGAACAAGCGCTCCGGCACAGGTTTAAGAAGTTGTATCAGTATTACTAGTAGTGCCGGCCACTCGCCGGCCCGATAGCGGGCGTAAGCCCGCGGCAATGCAAGTTTGGAATCTCATCGAGAGATGGGATCCTCGAGGATGCGCGGGCGAGACGCCCGCGCGACAGCCGGCGACTCGCCGGCGCTACAAAGGACGAGAGACATGGCGAAAGAGAAATTTGAGCGGAATAAGCCGCACTGCAATGTGGGCACGATCGGGCATATCGATCATGGCAAGACCACGCTGACGGCGGCGATCACGAAGGTATTGTCGAAGCACAATCCGAAGATTGTGTTCCGGTCG
>DATJSG010000029.1:0-73739 GCA_035504195.1 Terriglobales bacterium | reverse complement strand
GGGTGGCTCGACCGTGATTTCCACGGTGTGACCGGCAGCGAATGTGATTTTGATTCGGATTCTCATGCTGCTTTCATCCTTCCTGAAAGCCCCGTTGGCGCGGGGCTTTCTCATTTAACTCCAAAATCATTTGTCAGGCACCGGCGGCACAGTTCGTCCGCGCGGCATTTCGTCTCGGGCCTTCTTTTTATCCACGGCTCTCTTCCAAGCATCACCGGGAGTATTTATCGGGACAAGACTGTAGGGCAAATTAGGCCCTCGTCGCATGTAAACAGTGCCGCTGCCGACATTCTTCGATTCGATGTAGCCCGTTTCCGCAATGCGCTTCACTGTGGTGCCGATAGAAGCCAGTGGATTCGCTTTGTAGCGCCGGAAGTCAAATCCCGTATCTATCAGCCGTTCCCGAACATCGGATACAGTAAGCCACGCACCCGGATTAGTGGAAAAGACCAACTTGATTGCATCTTGAAGTCCAGCGCTTTCCGCTTCCATGTCGTCGATAGCCTGTTGATTAGGCTTTTGTTGATCCTCGGGAAGCATGGAAAACACGGAGACAATAAGCTGTTTCATTTTCGCCAGTTCTATCTCGGCTTCATCGCGTTGCCTTATCAGTTTGGCTCGGCGCTCCATGAGTTCGGCGAACATCTTCCAGTAGTCGATAGGCTGTTGTATATCCATAGCGAGGGATAGTATGAGACAATTGTCTAGCGCTGTCAAGAGAAATCGTCAGACAAATGACGATAGTTCTTTAGGGTGGGATGCAATGATCCGGGATGCCAAGAAGCGAATTGAGGATTTGAACTACTCGATTTTGGTGTTCGAGAAAAGGAAAGCTGCGGGTGAGGCGTGGCCCGGAACGCAATCGGCCAGCTACACCTCCAACTCAAGCCACAGTGTTTAAGACAGTACCCGGGCAGTGCCTCCGTTTGAATTCCAAGTGGGCAAGATGACTAGCTCCAGCTGATGTAACTCTCCCATCCCGGATCGTCATTCTGAGGCGGGGATGTTTTGCCCGGTAAGGGATGACAAGCGCTTCAAACCGCAGGCACTGCCAGGTTGGCTACTTCTTGACGGCTTTGCCTTCCATGAACGTCTTCCAGATGGTTCCGTCGTTTGAAATCTCGAATCGCAAGTTGTAGGTGGTGGGTGAGAGGACTTGCATGGTCATCCTCTGTTGCACGGGCTGGCCTTGCTGCAGGCCTTCGCTGGTCCAGAGCCAGCTGTCGCCGGTGAGCCTGCCCTGGGAAATCTGGTGCAGGCCCTGACTGCTGAAGGCGTCGAAAGTATAGACGCTGTGGCGCGTGTCGTAGCCGATGACGAAGAGTTCTTCGCCGTCGCCGCCGAGGTGGGCGGGCATTTGGAAGTCCCAGCGGCCGACGAGGAAAAAATGCCCGGTCATCCATTGGGTGTGCTCGGTCCAGCTGAATTTTCCTCCAGCGCCCCAGGGGCCGGGGAGGATCGAGCCTTCGGTGGTCCAGTCGCCGACGAAGTAGTCGAGCTTGGCGAGTTCGGGTGCGGGCATGGACTTCTTTCAACACTCCTTGACTGAGCCCCGGTTACAGCGGGCTTCATTCCCTTGTGTTCTCTTTTCGTTCGCCCTTATGAGATACTCCGGTGGAAGGCGTCTCGTCAAGTGTAGGGATGGTTTGTCGCGGTTCAATTTTGCTGGTTAGAAAAACCGATAACCACGAAGGGCACTAAGGATCACGAAGGAAGTCGAACCTTCATGCACTTCGGTCTCCGGGAAAAAATTGATTTGCCGGAGTTTTCCAAAGGCATTCACGAATTTCACAAGGCCAGCGACGTTAGTATGACCGCATACCAGCACAACAACTTTGAGGAGATCCGGAACTCGGACTTGGGAGATTGAGTTAGTTCCGGCGGGGCAATCACTTGGCAACTATCGATTACACCGCGATCAGCACGCTGCCGGCAAATGTGGAGGCGGAGCGTTCGATTCTGGGCGCGATCCTTTCCGACAATTTTGCTTATAACCAGGCGGCAGAGCATCTGCAGGCGGAAGATTTTTCGCTCGACTCGCACCGGCGGATTTATGCCCGCATGGTCGATCTGGCGGAGTCTTCGCGGCCGATCGACATGATTACGCTGATCGAGGAGCTGGAGCGGCACAAGGAACTGCAGGCCATTGGCGACGTGGCCTATGTGTCGAGCCTGCTGGTCGGAATGCCGGACCGGCCAAGCATTGAGCATTACGTAAAAATTGTGCGCGACAAGGCGCTGCTGCGCGGACTGATCTCGGCTGCGAGCACGGCGATTGCGCGGGCCAGCGACCAGTCGGATGCGGCCGAGGATGTGCTGGGCGACGCCGAGGCGGCGATTTTTCAGCTTTCGGAAAAGCGCATTGGGCGCGGGTTTCAGGGCTTTCACGATATTTTTAAATCGCATTTCGGGTCGCTCGACGATTTGCTGAAGCGCGGCCAGCGCATTACCGGCCTGGAAACGCATTATGAGGACCTGGACAATCTGACCAGCGGATTGCAGCGCTCGGATCTGGTGATCATTGCGGCGCGGCCGTCCATGGGCAAGACCGCGTTCGCGCTCAATATCGCCGAAAATTGCGCGGTGCGGGACAAGAAAGTGGTGGGAGTGTTTTCTTTGGAAATGTCGAGCGAGGCGCTGCTGCTGCGGCTTTTGTGTTCGCGGGCGCAGATCGATTCGCACGCCATGCGCACCGGCTTTCTTCCCAAAGACGATTACCGAAAGGTAACTCGAGCTTATGAGGAACTCAGCACCGCGCCGATTTTTGTGGACGACACACCGGGAATTTCTCTGAGCGAGCTGCGCGCCAAGGCCATGCGGCTGAAACATGCGCAGCAGAATCTGGATTTGATTGTGGTGGATTATCTCCAGCTGATGACCGCCGGGGGGAAGCGATATGAGAACCGAACGCAGGAAGTGTCGTCGATCTCGCGCGGCCTGAAGGCAATTGCCAAGGAACTCGTGGTTCCGGTGGTGGCGCTGTCGCAACTGAGCCGCGCTCCGGAAACTCGCGGGACGAAGGATAACGAACCGAAGCTTTCGGACCTGCGAGAGTCGGGCGCGATTGAGCAAGATGCCGACGTGGTGATGTTTATTTACCGGCCGGAGGTCTACGATCGCGATAATGCGGACTTGACGAACAAGGCGAAGCTGATTATCGCCAAGCAGCGGAATGGTCCGACCGACACCATTCAGCTCGCTTTCCTGAAATCTTCGACCCGGTTTGAGAGCCTGAGCAAGGACGATTGGATTCGATGAATCGGTCAGGGCGAGGCGAAATTCATCGCCTTGAAAAGGCGAAGGAACTGTGCAAGTTGCTACTGTAAGTACCTTAAGGAAGTTGGGCTTGCGGGCGCGGGTGCGATCCACCGTCGCACCTGTGGAAAAGATTGTGGAATTGAAAACTGATTTCAGAATGCCTTCCAGGAAAGACCGCTCGGTCGGTGCCGCAGCGGCGAGGAATTGCCTCTTAAATCTCTGAATAGTAACCAGTTATGCAATTCATGGGACATTAACATGCGGGCCTCTGCGGCTGGTTTGGATTCGTGTCTGTTTTGAGATTTGCACATCTGGGGGTTCCAGCACTTTCGATTTTCGGCCCGATTTACCTGGCTTTTCAGGGATGGAGCGAAGCGGAATTCTGATTCCTGTCATCGCTTTTGGTGATCTCTGGCCGGGCGAATGGAGGTGCCGGCGCAGCCCTTAGTCGCTGCCTTCGCCGACCTTGAGGACGGCCAGGAAAGCTTCCTGAGGAATGTCGACGCGGCCGATGCGCTTCATGCGCTTCTTGCCTTCCTTCTGCTTCTCGAGCAGCTTGCGCTTGCGGGTAATGTCGCCGCCGTAGCATTTGGCTAGAACATTTTTTCGCATGGCGTGGACGGTTTCGCGGGCGATGATCTTTG
This sequence comes from Terriglobales bacterium, assembly GCA_035504195.1. Lineage (GTDB taxonomy): Bacteria > Acidobacteriota > Terriglobia > Terriglobales > Acidobacteriaceae > Sulfotelmatobacter. Next base: position 69,837 of record DATJSG010000029.1, on the reverse strand, counting down.
CGCCGATGGAGGCCTGGATGGGGACCTCGAACATCTGGCGAGGGATGAGTTCGCGCATCTTGGAAACCAGGGCTTTGCCGCGCTCGTAGGCGAAGTCGCGATGCACGATGATGGAGAGAGCGTCGACCGGCTCGCCGGCGACCAGGATGTCGAGCTTGACCATGGGCGATTCCCAGTAATCGGCGAGGTGGTAGTCGAGCGAGGCGTAGCCGCGGGAGACGGATTTGAGGCGGTCGTAGAAGTCGAGCACGATCTCGTTCAGCGGTAACTCATAGTGCAACATGACGCGCGAGCTGCTGACGTATTCGAACGTCTTTTGCTTGCCGCGTTTTTCTTCGACCAGCGCGAGAATTCCTCCGACGTATTCTTCGTTAGTGAGAATGGTGGCGAGAATGACCGGCTCTTCGATTTTTTCGATTTCGCTGGGATCGAGCCAGCGCGAGGGATTGTCGATCTCAACCATCACGCCGTCGGTTTTATAGATTTTGTAGCGCACGCCGGGCGCGGTGGTGATGAGGGCGAGGCCGAACTCGCGTTCCAGGCGCTCCTGAATGATTTCCATGTGGAGCAAGCCGAGAAAGCCGCAACGGAAGCCGAAACCGAGGGCGACGGAACTTTCGGGCTCGAAGAAAAATGAGGAATCGTTGAGGCGAAGTTTTTCGAGTGCTTCGCGCAGCTGCGTGTGCTCATGGGCATCGACGGTGTAGAGTCCGGCGAAGACCATGGGCTTGATTTCTTCGAAGCCGGGGAGCGGTTCGATGGCGGGATTGGCGTCGTCGGTGATGGTGTCGCCGATTTTCGTGTCGGCGACATTCTTGATGTTGGCGATGAGGAAGCCGACTTCGCCGGCTTTCAGTTCGTCGATCTCGACCGGCTTGGGGGTGAGCACGCCGAGAGTTTCGGCGTCGAACGTTGTGCCGTTCCACATGAGGCGGATGCGTTGGCCCTTGCGCAGCCTGCCTTGAAATACGCGGGCGAGCACGATCACGCCGCGATAGGCGTCGAACCAGGAGTCGAAAACCAGCGCCTGGAGCCGGTTCTCGGGACTTCCCTTGGGTGGAGGGACGCGCTTCACGATGGCTTCGAGGACTTCGGGAACTCCCTGGCCGGTCTTGGCGCTGATGAGGACGGCGTCGGAAGCGTCGAGGCCGACGGCGCTCTCGATCATTTCCCTGGTGCGCGGGATGTCGGCGCTTTGCAGGTCGATCTTGTTGATGACCGGAATAATTTCCAGGCCGTGATTGATGGCGAGATAGGAATTGGCTAGCGTTTGCGCTTCGACGCCTTGCGACGCGTCGACTACGAGCAATGCTCCCTCACACGAGGCCAGCGAGCGCGAGACTTCGTAGGAAAAATCCACGTGGCCGGGAGTGTCGATCAGGTTGAGCTGGTAGGTCTGGCCGTCTTGCGCGGTGTACATCATGCGCACCGCGTGGGCCTTGATGGTGATGCCGCGCTCGCGTTCGAGGTCCATGGAATCGAGCACCTGGGCCTGCATCTCGCGCGCGGTGAGCGATCCGGTGAGCTCCAGCAGGCGGTCGGCCAGCGTGGATTTGCCGTGGTCGATGTGCGCGATGATCGCGAAGTTGCGGATGTGCTGGGAATCCATGGTGAGAGCAGGTAAGTATTGATTTTAACAGGCGAGGATTCCGAACAGCGGTCATGGTCCGCTCTAAGCATCCGGATGTGGTGTCTAATGGTGGGTACAACTCAGATGACTATCAGAAAGTTGCCATGGCGTTTTGTGTTGCCGGGGTTGATCTTGCCCACGTCCATCATGAACTGGGTGCAATATCAGCAGTCAGTCAGGGTGTTCGATGACTCCCCTGCGCCTTGGCACTGGTATGGCAGCTTTCTGAGCGCCTCTTTGAACTTCCCGGCCTATGTTTATTCAGCTCCTGCACAACCGTTTTTCGGGCTCGCTTTTAAGGTTGGAAGGATCAGGATAGAACCTCGCACGGTTCTATTCTTCGTGCTTGTTTTCGTAATTTGGTATTGGATCGGGAAGAAGATCGAAGGGCGGGATCTATCGAGGAATCGGATACCGAGCCGAATTCTGCTCGTCCTCTACGCGCTGGGCGCTTTTCTATGGGTGTGGATTGCGTGCATGGCTATCTTTGGAATCGCATTCTCTGTGCCGACTTCGAGCTGGCGGAACATGCGCTACTACCTATTTAGGGATGCCATGTTGCTGGAGTCTATCTGTTTCTTGTGGAGTCTGAGCCTGGGATGGTACTACTCAAAAAAGTTTACCCAGGGATTCCAGGCGAGAAAAGCACCATAAATATTGATTTTAACAGGCGTCAATTTTTCCGGGCTTCTCTGACGCGGCGCGGCCTTGTCAGGGCCCAATTGGTGATTTACTCTCCTCACCACCGATGATTCGCACGCACATTGTGTTGACGATTGCCGTGGCCGCGGGTGCGATAGCGGCGATCTGGCGGCTCAGGCCGCCGGTTTGGGCTGCAATGCAGAGCTCGGCTTGTGCGTGCTAGTTGTGGCATTCGTGTGCTGGAGCATCGCCCGCTTCCAACTCGGCAGATCGTTTTCAGTTGCGGCACGGGCCAGACACCTGGTGACGCACGGGTTCTATGCAAAGATTCGCAATCCGAATCTATGTGTTCGGTTCGTGCGTGTTTGTGGGAAAGATCCTCGTGATCGGGAGGCCGGTGTGGCTTCTGATCTTCGTGGCCATTATTCCCTTGCAGATGCAGCGCGCGAAAAAAGAGGCGGCCGTGTTGGAAGCTGAATTCGGCGAGGAGTACCGCAAATATCGCGCGGGAACGTGGTTCTAGAAATTGACGCGATGGGCGAAGGCAGTCCCATTTTGAACTGTACGCTCACAAAATGCACGATGCTTGATCCGACACCAGCCTCCCGTTGGCATAAGCTTTATCCGGGCCCGTGGTGTAACGGAAACACAGCACCCTGCGACGGTAGCAGATGCGGGTTCAAGTCCCGTCGGGTCCACGCTTCTGTTTGAAGCGCCGGTTCTGTGGGAGCAAAAGGCAGGGATAAGCTCCTTCAACAAAAGTAACTTGACCGACTCCGATCGACCATCCATACTGATTACGTCGCAGGGTGCTGTTCCGACCCAACGGTTTTGAGAGGCCTCGATCTTTCGGGGCTTTCTTTTTTGTATACCTTGTTCTGCATTCCCTTCTGATTTACCCTCGGGTGCCAGGCTCACAGTGTGGAGGAGTTCTATGCATAAGGCAACCGTTCTTTTCTTGTCCTGTCTTTTCCTATCCTGCTGCTGTTCGCTTGCCTCGGCGCAGAACTTCTCTCCGCAGGTGAAGCCGTTCATCAAGATTGACGCTCCGATCGTCGCGCTGACTCATGTGCGCGTGATCGACGGCACTGGTACCGCGGCGCGCGAGAATCAGACCGTAATCCTTTTTGGAGGAAAAATCACTGCGGTCGGAGACGACTCCGGTGTGTACGCACCGAAAGATGCGCAGGTGCTCGATCTGCATGGCTACACCGTTATTCCCGGACTCGTCGGCATGCATGACCACATGTTTTATCCGGCTGGCAACGGCATCTTCAGTGAGATGGCATACAGCTTTCCGCGGCTCTATCTTGCCGGGGGCGTGACTACGATTCGGACAACCGGAGCGCTGGAACCTTACACCGATCTCGAACTGAAAAAGGCGATTGACGCCGGACAGATGCCGGGACCGAAGATGCACGTCACCGGGCCCTACCTCGAAGGCAAAGGCTCGTGGGCAATTCAGATGCACCAGCTCACGGGGCCCGAAGACGCGACCAAGACGGTGAACTTCTGGCTCGATCAGGGCGTCGACAACTTCAAGGCGTATATGTTCATCACGCGCTCGGAACTCGGCGCGGCCATTCAAGCGGCGCACAAGCGCGGCGCCAAAGTTACGGGACATTTGTGTTCGGTAACGTGGCATGAGGCAGCCGACCTGGGCATTGATGACCTGGAGCACGGATGGTTCGTGGATACAGAGTTCGTGACCGGCAAGAAACCGGACGAGTGCCCGGAGGAAAAATCCGAAGACCCGGTGGAACTGGCCAAGCTGGACGCGAACTCGGGGCCGATGCACGATTCCATTCAGTATCTGATTCAGCATCATGTCGCCGTGACCTCGACTTTGCCGGTTTTTGAGATGGGCAGTTTCACCGGCCGGCCGACGCTGCAGAAGCGACTGCTGGAGGCACTGTCGCCCGATGCGCGCAGCGCTCTGCTGGCGAACCGCGTACGATCGAGCGATGCGGCGTTTTTGAGGCAGCGATATGGGAGCGATGTTTCGCCCTGGCCAGCAGCATTCAAGAAGGAAGAAGAATTCGAATACGCGTTCTCGAAGGCGGGCGGTCTGCTGTTGGCGGGGCTCGATCCTACCGGGATGGGCGGAGTGATTGCTGGATTCGGCGATCAGCGGGAAGTCGAGTTGCTGGTTGAGGCAGGGTTTACGCCGGTGGAAGCGATTCATATCGCGACTTACAACGGCGCGCAATTTCTCGGCGAGTTGGATCGTATCGGAACCATTGCCGTGGGCAAGCAGGCTGACGTGGTCGTGATCAAGGGCGATCCTTCGACGAAGATCGAAGACATCGAGAATGTCGAGACTGTTTTCAAGGACGGCATTGGTTACGATTCGGCGAAGCTGATCGAATCGGTGCGCGGGGTGGTGGGCAGCCGCTGACGCCGTGCGTCGCGAGATCCCCCGAGACTGATGGCGAGACTGATTCAGGTGCGAAGAGTTTGGTGCATTGCTCTCGCGCTGGCGCTGCTTGCCGGCTGCCGTCAAGCTCGAAAGCAGAGCAATATGCTGACTCCTCAAGAGACCGAGAACGCGATCACGGCGCTGCGCGCGGCGTACACAGCTTTCAATCGAGGTGATATCGATGCGGCCGTCTCATCCATGGATCCGCAGATCGATTGGAATGAGCCCGCCGAGTTTCCCGGTGGAGGGCATTACGACGGGGTGGCAGGTGCGAAGCGATATCTAACCCAATCCCGCGCCGGCGTTGCGGAAGTAATCAGTGAACCGGAGCGGTTCATTCCTTCCGGCGATCGCATCGTGGTGTTCGTTCATGCGCGCGTTCTTCCCAAAAACAGCAACCAGTGGCAGGACATAAGGCTCGCGGATGTTTACACGTTCAGGAATGGAAAGGCGATCGAGATGCATGCCTTTGCCGATCGAAAGGACGCGCTCCGCTGGGCCGGCCTTGGGAAGGTCAGCCCCTAAGAGCTGAACTCACATCACTTTCATTTCTGCAGATGATGCGGCTTAAGATAGCGTCATGGGCACAGGACCTTTCACCTGCATCGATCACGTGCAACTCGCCATGCCGGCTGGAGAAGAAGCTGCCGCGCGGCGCTTCTACGGCGATTTGCTGGGCATGATCGAGATCGCCAAGCCGGAGGAACTGGCGAAGCGGGGCGGATGCTGGTTTGCGAGTGGCAGCGTGCAGATTCATCTGGGCGTCGAAGCGGATTTCCGGCCCGCGCGGAAAGCGCATCCGGCTTTGCGATGCGGTGACTACGACGCGCTCCTCGACCGCCTGCGCGGAGCAGGGATTGAGGTTCGAAGCGACACCAGCATCCCCGGCGTTAAGCGGTGCCATATCTCCGATGTTTTCGGGAACCGGATCGAACTGGTTACGCCGTAGACGAGTCTCTCAGTTCCGCTGAAGTTACATTCATATGCTTGTTCTTGCTTCCGCATCGCCTCGACGTCAGGAACTGTTGCGCCACGCCGGCATTTCTTTTGCCGTGCAGCCGGCGGATATTGACGAGACGCCGCTGGCGGCAGAATCGCCGCGGGCTTGTGCCGAGCGGCTGGCGCGCGAGAAGGCGTTGGCGGTGTGGCGTATGCGGCCTGAAGATGTGGTGTTGGGCGCCGATACGATCGTGGTGGTGGATCAGGCGATTCTCGGCAAACCGCGCGACGCAGACGATGCGGCCCGCATGTTGCGGCTTCTTTCCGGTCGCGTGCACGAGGTCCTCACCGGTGTGTGCCTCGCGAACTCTGCTCAGGGCAGGCCGGCGGATTCGGTGCACGAACTGAGAACTGCCTCGGAGACTACGCTGGTAACCATGAACGACATTTCCGACGAAGAAATTCGCGCGTATGTTGCGACCGGCGAGCCCATGGATAAGGCGGGCGCGTATGCGATTCAAGGCATGGCATCGCGCTGGATTCCGCGCATTGAAGGGGATTACAGCAACGTGGTGGGATTGCCGGTGGCGCTGGTGTACCGCATGCTGAACGGACTGGGGAAGGTTAGCGGAGACTGATGTCCTGCCGATGTATCTAGGACTTTTTCTCCTCGATCTTTTCGTCCTTCTTGCCTTCGCCTTCTTTTATCGCCGACTTGAAGTTGCGAATGCCCTCGCCCAGTCCCTTGCCGAGGGAACCCAGCTTGGATGGTCCGAACAGGAGCAGAGCGATGGCAAGCACCAGTAACCAATGCCAGATCGAAAGCTCACCCATAACTCCCCCGTTGGCGCGGTCCAGCGCCGCAAGCGCGTTTCAGCAACGACTCCAGTTGAAAGTCTAGGCTAGTGGCGGCGGCGAGTCAAAACAGCCGATCGCGGCGAGCGCCTCTGCTGACCTTTCGGCTCACAACCCTCCGGCTCACCAAGGTGACGCAGCAGAGTCCATTGTTGCAGTAATCTTTTTCGGAGAGGTTCCCAAATGCTGAGTCCTATGCCGAGAATACGCGTCATCCTGATTGCGCTTCTGCTTCTTGTTTTCAGCGCGGCGGTCATCGGCGCGCAGGACGCGGCGCCGGGCGAGCAGCGCAAAACCAGCGAGCCTTACACCGGCGATCTTTCCGTCTTCGACTCTCCCGGCCGCGACCAGCGGCTTCAGGTCGGCCGCGTGATGGATGTTCTCGGCATCGCGCCTGGGAAGGCCGTGGCCGACATCGGCGCCGGCGGCGGCTGGTTCACGGTGCGGGCCGCGAAGCGGGTGGGCGCGAACGGAATCGTTTATGCGGTCGACATCAACCCTGAGGCGATTCGCTACATTCGTGCTCGCGCAAAGAAAGAAGACTTGCAGAATGTGAAGGCCATCCTGAGCAAGCCGGACGATCCGCTTCTGCCCGCGAATTCCGTGGACGCCGTATTGCTGCTCAAGGCGTATCACGAAGTGGCGCGGCCGGTCGTGCTGTTGCAGAATTTGCGGGCGGCGCTGCATCCCGGCGCGAAGGTTGGGGTGATCGACCGCAACGGAAACGGCGAGAATCACGGGGTGGGAAGCGAGGTTGTGATTCGCGAGGCGAAAGAGGCAGGCTACAAGCTGATCGGCCGCTACGACTTTGTGAAGGGCGACAGGATGGATTACTTCCTGGTGTTCAGTGCTGATTAGTTTTCAGCGCAGAACTGTAACTTCTTCGACGACCGACCAGGTAGTGCGGGTCAGATCGGCAAACAAGGGAAGGTCGGCATCGGACGCCGCGCCTTGCGGACTGGCCCATGCGGCTTCCATCGCGGCGCGGTCATCGAAGTAGAGTTCGACAATGGCGTCCCACGCGGGCGAGTCTCGTTCGGGATCGCTGCTGGGGTAATTCTGTGTGTACTTTCTCAGGCCGGGGAGATTTTTCGCCAGCGGGCCGTGGATTTGCTCCAGATGACGGCGGAATTCTGCGGGAGTCATGCCGGGGCGGCGATGGAGGACGACCATGAATTTGAGCATGTGACTTAAACCGGCGGTTCTCAGGGGCCGAAGCTCCTTCATCAGGTGCTTTATCGCGGCGCTCTAAGCGCTGCACCACCCAAAACCAGAATTCGCAGCTAGGCGCTCTCGATCATGCATGCCAGGAGCAGGGCGCGGCGCGGCAGTTCCGCGATCTCGATGTGTTCGTGCAGCGCGTGTGCGCCCGCGCCGGCTCCGCCCATGCCGTCGAGTGTCGGGATTCCCAGGGCGGCCGTGAAGTTTCCGTCGGAGCCGCCTCCGACGGCGGCTTCCTCGAGCTTCCAATCAATCTGGCTGGCGATGGATTTCGCCTTCTTGTAGAGAGCGACCACGCCGGGGCTGCGCTCCATGGGCAGGCGGTTGATGCCTCCTTCGATGTGGAGTTTGCAGTGGCGGTCGAAGGGCTTCAAGGCGCGGAGCCTGCGATCGAGAGCGGTGGCCTGCTTCGCAATCTTGATGCGCACATCAATTTCGACGGCTGCTTCGGCAGCGATCACATTGGTGCGGGTTCCGCCGTGAATCACGCCGGGATTAACCGACAGGCCGTGGCGCAGGTCATTCAGCTTGTGGATGACGTTGATTTGGCGGGCGAGTTCGACGATCGCGCTGTGCCCCTTGCCGGGATCGAGGCCGGCGTGCGCTGCGACCCCGGTGACGGTGAGCGTGTAGTCTCCCACGCCCTTGCGGGCGGTTTTCACCGCTCCGCCCGGCCCGGCTGGTTCGAGCACAAGCACCGCGGCGGATTCCTTCGCCAAAGCCTCCGTAGTTGCGCGTGACGATCGGCTGCCGACCTCCTCGTCGGAAACCAGGAACACGGTAAGGGGACGCGGCAGGGCGCCGTGCCAGAACTGCAATGCCTGAATCGAGAATAAAATCAGAGCGATGCCCGACTTCATGTCGAGCACGCCGGGACCGTAGAGTTTGCCGTCGGCGATGCGGCAGGGCATTTTCGCGAGCGTGCCCAGTGGATAGACCGTGTCGAAATGGCCGAGGAGTAAAACCGGTTTCGTGTTCTCACCGGTGTCGCCGGGTCCGGGAAAATCGATTTGCAGATTGTCGCCGAATTCCTCGGCGCGATGCAGACGCGCGCGTCCGCCGACGGCCTCAAATCTCTGGGCAAGCAACCGGCCCATACGGTCAGCCGACGGCTTATGGTCGCTGGGCGATTCGATTTCGGCGAATTCGCGGATAGTCTCGACCAGCACGTTGTTCTTTGCTTCGAAATAGCGCAGTCGTTCGTGCCACATATTCTCCGCTCGACTTGGCGCTGGGCGCGGTTTCTTGACGGCTGGCATTGGCGAATCGTCTCTGGCTACTTTCTTAGTGCTTTCTTGGGGCTTTCACGGTCCCAGGAACAGGAACTGCCTTTGGGGCGCAAGTCGTACAGTATAATCTTCAAGCTGTTTGGGGCGAATTTCTCTTGACTCAACATTTGGCTCAGAGCCTGGCCCAAAGTCATGACTGAGAACAACATCCCTGTAACGGAGACTTCGCCGGGGGAGACGAAGACCGTGCTCGATATCCACGAAATTCTGAAGATTTTGCCGCACCGCTATCCTTTTCTGCTGATCGATCGGGTGCTCGAACTGAAGCGCAAAGAGCGCATTGTCGCCATCAAGAATGTCACCATCAACGAGCCGTTCTTCAACGGCCACTTTCCCGGACTGCCCATCATGCCGGGCGTACTGATCGTGGAAGCCATTGCCCAGACTGGCGGAGCGCTGCTGCTGACCGAAGTCGAGGATCGCAGCGAGAAGGTTATGGTGTTCACGGGAATTGAGCGCGCGCGCTTCCGGCGTCCGGTGAGCCCCGGCGATCAATTGCGCCTGGAAGTGGAATTGAAAGGCTGGCGCGAGGTGCCGGGCATGATCGCGGCGAAGATGCAGGGTTACGCTCATGTAGACGGCAAAAAAGTTGCCGAGGCCATGGTGTCGTGCCAACTGATCGACAGTTCCCGCGGACGCGGGGCGGCGGGCAACAGCGACAACGGCTCGGGGGAATAAGAAGCTCTGACGGTCGCCGTTCCCTCCAGCGAGCGGGCTGAACCAGTTTCTAACAACCCAGTTTCTGACAGCCCAGACTCTGACAAACCAGACTCCGATGAAGCCTTCTTCGACGAACATTCATCCCACGGCGGTCGTGGATCCTGGCGCGAAGGTTGGCGCCTCCTGCACCATCGGCCCTTATTGCGTGATTGGCGCCGATGTTGAATTGGGAGAAAATTGCCGCCTGATCTCGCACGTCTCGATCGAAGGGCCGACGAAGATTGGTTCGGATAATACATTCTTTCCTTTTTGCGCGATCGGCATGGCGCCGCAAGATGTGACCTACCGAGGTGAACCGACGCGGCTGGAAATCGGCAGTCACAACGAGATTCGGGAATACGTTACGCTCAATCGTGGCACGGTAAAGGGCGGCGGACTCACCAAACTGGGCAGCCATCTGCTGATCATGGCTTATACCCATGTGGGGCACGATTGCGTCATTGAAGATCATGCCATGCTGGTGAATGGCGCGACGATCGCCGGACATGTGACGGTTGAGGAGTGGGCCGTGGTCGGGGCGCTCTGCCCGGTGCACCAGTTCGTGCGTATCGGCGCGCATTCGTATGTGGGCGGGGGTACGACGATTACGCAGAATGTGCTGCCGTTTTCGATGACGTCGGCCGCGCGCGATACCCATGCCTACGGGATGAACAAAGTCGGCCTGGAGCGGCGCGGATTTTCGAAAGAGCGTATTGCGAAAATTCATCACGCCTACAAGATTCTGCTGGCGTCGAAGATGAACACATCGCAGGCGCTGGAGAAACTGAAGTCAGAAGCGGATCGCGGAGAGGATGTGGAGATGCTGATCCGTTTCATTGAGGCTTCCGAGCGCGGAGTTATCAAGTAACAAGGAATTGCCACGTTTCCTGCGGCCGCCGCGGAACAGTCGTGGCGGAACAGTCGTCGCGAAATAATGGACTTTAGGGCTGGTTCGGAGCAGGCCGAACCGTGTGCGGCGTCAGCTTCTTGATGAGGAACTCTTGCAGCACATTGGAGGCGGCTGTCCCGGCGATCCCGAATGCCGCGTTTTCTAGCGTCAAGGTCGCGCCGTTGCGATCCTGGGCCGGGTAGTAGATGTTGGAAATGCCGCCGGCGGCCAGGTTCCCGAGCACGTTCGAATAGTTCGGCTGCCAGTGTCGATTGTCGCCCTTGCAGATGACGGCATTGGCAATCGCGTAGAGAAACCTGTACTGAAAGCTGCCGGTTCCCTTATAGAAATAGCGCGGATCCTGCTTCAGAAGCCAGGGCAAGATGGCGCCTCCGATGAACGTTCCTGAAGCCGTGTCCGCATAATTGGCGCCGAAGCGCTTGGCGTAACCCTCGGTACCCTGCCCGTATCCGACGAAGTGATCTTGCGCCTGCTGCACCCCTGCGCTGCCCGCCACCACTACGAAGGTAAAGGGATCCACCATGGTTTTCACCGCAAGCTGGAACTTTTGTTTGGGCGTGAGTGGGGCTGCATCGGGAATGTAGCTCACATAGAAATTAGGGATGGCGCCGAGCACGCGTTGCTTTTCTTCCACCTTGAGCTGAGCTTCCGCCACTTCGGCTACTTCCGCGCGAGTAAGCCCGACCTGCACCTGGGTGATATCGGTGGCGATTGCCAATACGATCTGCGGGACCACGCACGCCTCGCCGGAATGCAGGACCCCGGAGATGGTTTGCGGCGAGAAACCTGCCGATGTGACGGTAAGGTGAAACGGTCCGGGAGGGATGTTGACGAAGGAGAACTGACCGTCATCGCCAGAGAGCGCTTGGTGGTTCAGGACTGCGTCCTTCGAGGACTGATCTTGCGCGGACTGATCTTTCGCGGACTGATCTTTCGCGGACTGATCTTTCGCGGTCAACTGCACCTGCGCTCCGACGATGATAGCTCCACTCTTGTCGACTACGGTTCCGCGGATGCTGCCGGAGATGGCATTCGCGGTCGATTGCGGAGCGGGAGGCTGGCCGCTGGCTGGGGCTGATCCTTGCGCGAAGCAGGAAAGCGCCCAACCCAGAGCGACGACGGCGAACACTTTGAGCCCAGATTTGAATTGAAGAACCACGGATGACTCAGTGTACCCTTTCCACGCTGCCTCTCCAGATCACCAAAGTGATCCGCGGCCATGAAGCGTGGAATTCTTTCGCCGGGCGGCGCCGCCCCGATCGCAACGGCTCCTGTGTGAGATGCGGAGTCCGCCGCTGGCGTCACCCAGCCTTGCATTCGGCCGGACTCACAAGGGCTGTTTCTGAACGCCTAATGCTAGACTGACTCCGCGCCGGGTTCTGGGCGAGTTTCATCATGGCTTCTGCGGAAAAACTTGGCCTCATCGCGGGCAACGGCAAATTTCCCTTCCTCGTGCTGGATGCGGCGCGCGCGCAGGGATACGAGGTAGTGGTCGCGGCTATCAAGGAAGAGACTTTTAAGGAAATCGAATCGCGCGGCGCGGCCGTGCACTGGCTTTCGCTGGGCGAATTGTCGAAGCTGATTGAGACCTTTCAGCGCGAGGGCGTACGCCGCGCAGTCATGGCGGGACAGGTCAAGCATAAGCAGATTTTTTCCAGCATTCGACCGGACTGGCGGCTGGCCAAACTTTTGCTCTCGCTCACCACACGAAACACGGATTCGCTGATTGGCGCGGTGGCGAAGGTGCTGGCCGACGAAGGCATCATGCTGGAAAAATCGACGTGGCTGCTGGAGCCGCTGCTGGCAAAACCGGGGGTGCTGACCAAACGTGCACCCAGCGAGCAGGAACGCAGAAACATCGAATACGGCCGCGAAGTGGCTCGCCAGCTGGCGCAGCATGATATCGGACAGACGGTGGTGATTGCGGAATCGGCGTGCGTCGCCGTCGAGGCCATGGAAGGAACCGACGCTACGATCGAGCGCGCGGGCGGCATCATGCGTTCGCTGTCGCCGCATGGGGAAGCTTCGACTCTGAGCCGCGATTTAACCGTGGTAAAGATTGCCAAGCCGAATCAGGACATGCGATTCGACGTGCCCGTGGTTGGACTCAAGACGATTGAAGTCATGCATGCAGCGGGCGCGACTTGCCTCGCTCTGGACGCAGGCAAGTGCCTGCTGCTGGATGGCGACGGCGGGAAGATCGTCAATGCGGCGAATGCGGCTGGGATTGCGATTGTGGCGGAGGGAGGCTAAAAACTTTTCATGCCGGCGAAAGCCATGTCGGAAGCTACTCTTATCGCCAACCAGCTTCGCCGCGCCTTTGCGGGCGCGGCGTGGCATGGGCCGGCTCTGCTTGAATTGCTCGCAGACGTGGATGCGAAAACCGCGGCGGCCAGGCCGCTGGCCGACGTTCACAGCATTTGGGAGCTGGTGCTGCATATCGCGGCGTGGGATCAGGCGGCTTCGCGGCGCTTAAACGGAGAAAAGTGTCAGCCTGTGGGTGTGGAGAATTTTCCTCTCACCCCAAAGCCGACCGCAGCCGCGTGGCGCAAGGCCCTTGCCGCCGCGAAGCGCACCCATGACGCTCTGGTCAAGACCGTGGCAGAGTTGCCCGACTCGCGCCTGCGCGACCGCGTTCCCGGCAAACGATATGACTTCTACCACATGCTGCACGGCGTGGTGCAGCACGAGCTTTACCATGCCGGGCAGATAGCCGTCCTGAAGAAGGCTCAGGCTGGCTCGAAGCGGCCGGCTTAGAAGGCTGCTGATTTGTCACCATTTCTTGAAGATCACAGCTACGGCCGCGACAATCAGCGCAAAACCAACCGCGTAGTTCCACTTGATCGGCTGCTTCAAATAAAGCACGGAAAAAACCGCAAATACGGTCAGGGTAATGACCTCCTGAATGGTTTTAAGCTGCGCGGCGGTGAACTCATACGACCCAATGCGGTTGGCGGGCACCTGAAAGCAATATTCAAAAAACGCGATCAGCCAGCTCACGACGATAACTTTGTAAAGCGGCACTTGGCGAAACTTCAGGTGCCCGTACCAGGCAATCGTCATAAAAATATTGGAAACGGTCAGCAGCGCAATCGTTCTCATGCGTAGGTCTCATCCTTTCAATCAGCTTCGGCTTAATGCAGGATGCTCTTTCCCCGGTTTGCGTTTACAATTTCTTTCCGGCAACCGGCCATCGAGAATTTCTCCTGTCCTCTAAAAATCCGATTTCCGTCGCCGTGGTGGGCGTGGGCGTTTTCGGGCGCAATCACGCCCGAGTTTATAAGGAACTCGAACTGCAAGGCGAGCCGGTGCGATTGCTGGGGGTGGTCGACCCCGACGTGAACCGCGCCGACGCCGTGGCCCGCGAGTTCGGCTGCAAGGCTTTCGGATCGGTCGACCAGATGCTGACCACGCACAGCGAGCTGCAAGCCGCGTCGGTCGCGGCTCCTACGGTGCATCACCTTGCCGTCGCGCGGGAATTGATGAAAGCCGGGGTCGACGTTCTGATTGAAAAGCCGCTGGCCGCGGCACTGGCGGAAGCGGAAGAACTGGCTCATGTGGCCGCGGCTCACAAGCGCATCGCGCAGGTGGGGCATCTTGAGCGCTTCAATCCGGCGGTGCGGGCCACGCTTCCGTTGCTCACCCAGCCCATGTTTTTCGAAGTGCATCGTCTCAGCGTGTTTACGCCGCGTTCGCTCGACGTGGATGTCGTGCTCGACCTGATGATTCACGATTTGGATATCGTCCTGGCGTTTGCCAAGTCCCCGGTAAAAGAAGTGCGCGCCGTTGGCTTGCCGATCTTGTCGGGGAAAGTGGATATTGCGAACGTCCGGCTCGAGTTCGAATCCGGCTGCATTGCGAATTTCACGGCCAGCCGGGTTTCGACGGAGCGCGTTCGCAAGCTGCGCTTTTTCCAGCCTCGCCAGTATGTTTCGCTCGACTACGGCAGGCAGGAAGTGCTGGTGTTTACCGTCGGCCAGGGCGGAGAGACGCCGGCGACTCCGTCGGTGAATCCGCAGATCGGGGTCTCCAAGCCGCCGGTTGCGTCTGAGGAGCCGTTGCACGCCGAGCTCAAAGCTTTTCTGCAGGCTGTGCGCGAACGCTCCACTCCAGTCGTTTCGTTGCAGGATGGCCACCGGGCCCTGGCTCTGGCGTTTGAGATCGTCGCCGCCATTCGCGAACACGGGAAAAAGATTGATCTGGCCGGCATCGCGAAAGGCAAGCACTGATTCGCATCGGTAGCAGCGCAACTTGATGTAGAAACAAACCCAACAACCACGAAGGACACGAAGTTACACGAAGGAAAACCTCGCCGGGGGTTCACTCGGGCGTTCACTTCGCGATTCCCTTGCCGAATCCGGCTTTACATTTGTTTACACACGTAGGTCACGGCTCAATCTCACTTAGCAGAAACCGCCGAAAGATGCGAAAATGGAGATAACTTGGTTGTTGTGCGCCCGTGCGGCCTGCATCGAAGGCATTGGAAGGCCGGATGCAACGCCGGGGGTACATTTCGTGTCTAAGGTTCAGGATCACGATGCAACTAAGCCTCTATCGCTAAACGTATCCCCAGGGCATGCCGATCACACAAATTCCATTCCAGGATCCGGTGGCGCCGCCCGAGAAGCCGCAGCCGGAACAACTGGGGCTCTATGACCGGCAGGACTGGGAGACGGCTTACCGCGATCTCGACGCGCATGTACCGCACCTGCTGATCCAGTTGCAGGACGATTTGCAGAGATCGCGCAAGCGGGAAGCGGCGTGGATTTCGATCATCGTCCACCTGCTGGTCTTCATCGCGCTGTGGAATTTCAAGCTGATTGAGGGCCACCTCTGGCATCCCGTGACCGTGGTGCCGATCAACGCAGCCAAAGACAAGGACATCACCTTTCTGACGCTTCCGCCGGACGCGCAGAAACTCACGCACAAGCCGAACACAAATGTGCTGTCCGACAAAGACCGGATCGCGACATCGCGGCATCCTCAGCTGGACACTAAGGAATTGCGCAAGATTCTGGCTTCGCCGCCACCGGGCGCGCCCGGGCCAACTGGCCCGCGCGTTCCACAGCCGGCGCCGCAGGCGATGGCGCAGAACCGGCCGGCAACTCAGCAGGGGCAACAACCGCAGCAATCCACTCCTCGACCGCAATTCGAGAGCAATCAGACGGCGCAGTTACAGATGCCGGCGCATCCCGACGATGCCTTCAGCAAATATGCCAATGGCATGAGCGCCGGCTCGGCGATTCAGCAAGCCACCGAGGCCGCTGCGGCACGCCGCGCAGGCGGCGCTGGTCAGGACGGCGGCTTTGGACTGAACCGTGGAGCGCATGGGCAGCAGTACGGCAATCTGGAAATCCTGAGCGACACCCAGGGCGTGGATTTTGGCCCCTATCTGCAACGCATTCTCGAGGACGTCCGGGAAAACTGGTATCACCTGATTCCGGAATCCGCGGAGATGAAAAAGGGCAAGCTGGCCATCGAGTTCGCCATCATGCCGGATGGTCACGTGCAGGGATTGACCCTGGCAGTCAGTTCCGGCGACGTTGCCCTGGACCGTCCGGCGTGGGGCAGCATCACCGCTTCCGACCCGTTTCCGCCGCTGCCGTCGCAGTTTACCGGGCCGTATCTCCAGCTGCGCTTCCGCTTTTACTACAATCCCGATAAAAGCGATCTGCAATAGATTCCTGCTACATTTTGAGCCAGTGCTTCCCTCCGAAGAATACGTACAGCGGCGAAGCGCCCGCCAGTTGCGCGTGGCCCACTACGAGAAAATTCATATCCGTCTGGGGAATATCCGGCTTCTTCTGGCTTTTGTCACGGCGATCATGGCATGGGCAGCGCTGCGGGGACATTACCTTTCACTCTGGTGGCTGGCCGCGCCTGCGGCAACGTTCCTGGGTGTGGCGGCTTATCATGCGCGGATTCTTCGGGCTCGCGAGCTGGCTGAGCGGGCACGCTCCTTCTATGAGACGGCGCTGGCCCGGGTTGAAGATCGCTGGCCGGGCTCGGGAGAAACGGGCGAGCGCTTCGACGATCCTCACCACGTCTACGCCGCCGATCTCGATTTGTTTGGCCGGGGCAGCTTGTTCCAGCTTCTGTCGAGTGTGCGGACTCGCATGGGAGAAGACCGGCTTGCGCACTGGCTGCTTTCTCCGTCCTCGGTCGATGCAATCCGCGAGCGCCATGCCGCGGTTTCCGAATTGCGCGATCAACTCGATCTGCGAGAGGATCTGGCCGTGCTCGGCGAAGATGCCGGCGTGGGCGTGCATCCCGAAGCGCTGACGAAATGGGCGGAATCGCCGGACCAGATGAAACCGCTATGGATTGGCCGGCTGTCGCCTGTCCTCGCCGCACTCGCTATAGGGTCTACCGTCGCGTTGGCGGCGTGGGGAACCGCGACGCCTCTGGTAGTGATCGTAGTCATCGAGGCTATCCTCACCTACAAGCTGAAGAAATCTTTCGAGGAAGTTCTCCACGGAACGGAGCACGCTTTTCGCAACCTTGATCTACTGGCGGGCTTGCTGGCCCGCGTGGAGGCGCACACTTTCCAGGCGCCACGGTTGCAGACGTTGCAGCGGGAGCTTCTGTCGCGCGGCATTCCGAGTTCGGTTGCCATCGCGCGGCTGCGAGGCTTGGTGGACCGTATCAACTCGCGGCATAACATCGGTCTCCGCATCATCGACGTTCCGCTCATGTACTCCGTGCAACTGGCATTTGCAGCGGAACGCTGGCGCCAGGCTCACGGCGACGCATTGCCGACATGGGTAAGCGCGGTCGGCGAGATGGAGGCGCTGCTCTCGCTGGCGGCTTACAGTTTCGAGCACCGTTCGGATCCGTTCCCGGAATTTACTGGCGGTGCGGCATCGTTCGACGGCGAAGAGCTTGGACATCCTCTGGTTCCGGCCGCGACTTGCGTGCGCAACAACGTAATCATGAATGCTCAGACGCAGGTGTTGCTGGTCAGCGGCTCCAACATGTCCGGCAAAAGCACGCTGCTGCGCGCTGTCGGCATGAATGTTGTGTTAGCCATGGCCGGTGCACCGGTGCGAGCCCGCCGCTTGCGGCTTTCGCCCCTGCAGGTAGGCGCCAGCATTCGCATCAACGATTCGCTGCGTGAAGGCAGCTCCCGTTTCTATGCGGAGATCACGCGGCTGCGCCAGATCTTCGATCTTGCAGGCGGCGATCCGCCGCTGCTGTTTTTGCTGGATGAGCTTCTGCAAGGCACGAACTCGAAAGACCGCCGCACGGGAGCCGAGGGAATTGTCCGCGCTCTGGTGAAGCGTGGCGCGATCGGGCTGGTGAGCACGCATGACCTCGCGTTGACGGATATCGACGGTTCTGCCGATAGCCATCTGCACAATGTCCATTTTCAAGACGATCTCGAAAACGGCAGAATGACTTTCGATTACAAGCTACGAGATGGCGTGGTTACGAAGAGCAACGGCCTCGAACTGATGCGCTCCATCGGTCTAGATGTGTAGCCGGCCGGTTCCTGCCAAGCGTTCCTACCAAACTCTGCACCGGTCCCTATTCACCATCGGTGCGTCGGACTTGCAATGAAACGCTTCCTGGAACTGAGGCATATTTGAGACCACACCGTTGGTGCGGTACTTCTCCGGAGAATGCGGATCGACGGTGGCGCGAAGGCGCTTGGTTTCGTCGCGAGTCTGGCCGCACCAGCTCTGTCCGTAGCCGACAAAGAACCGCTGATCGGGCGTGAGGCCGTCGATGGGATCGAGCGTCTGCCCAATGGTGTCCGCTTTCCACGCCATATAAGCCAGGATCAATCCGCCCAGATCGGCCGTGTCTTCCCCGAGCGTGAGTTTTCCGTTGATCTTGATGTCGTCAATGATGGTGTAGTTGGAATACTGGTTCGAGATGCAGGCCGCGCGCTTCTCGAATTCCTTCGCGTCTTCCGGAGTCCACCAGTCACGCAGGTTGCCGTGCGCATCGAACTGGCGGCCCTCGTCGTCGAAGCCATGGGTGAGTTCGTGTCCGATAGTGCCGCCGGTGTCGCCGTAGTTGGGCGCGGCGTCAGACTTGGGATCGAACGCCGGCGGCTGCAGCACGCCTGCGGGAAAATTGATGTCGTTCATCTGCGGATCGTAGTACGCGTTCACGGTCGGCGGAGTCATGCCCCACTCGCCGCGGTCGACCGGCTTGCCGATCTTGGCCAGCTCGCGGTTGAACTCGAATGCGCGTGCCCGCTCGACGTTGCCCAGTTCGTCGCCCCGAACGATTTCAAGCTTGCTGTAGTCGCGCCACTTGTCGGGATAGCCGATCTTGTTGGCCATGGCGTGCAGTTTGGCCAACGCCTGCTGCTTCGTGGCCGGCGACATCCAGGTCAGGCCTTCGATGTCGTGTTCCATCGCCGCCTGAATCTCTTTCACCATCTTCAGAGCTTCCGCTTTGGCCGAAGGAGGAAAATATTTCTCCACATAAGCCTGGCCGAGAGCCTCGCCGAGATAGTCGTCGACCGCCTCGGTGCAGCGCTTCCAGCGCGGCTGCAGTTCCTCTTGTCCGCGCAGTGTCTTGCCATAGAAAGCGAAATTTTCATCGACAAAGGGCTTCGAAAGATGCGCCGCGTCGGCATGCACCAGATGCCAGCGCAGATAAATCTTCCAGTCGGCCAGGCTCGCTTTTGCCAGCTCCGCATTCAACGCCTTGAAGAATCCAGGGGCGGCCACGTTGAGAGACGACAACGACGGCATCCCGACTTTGGCGAAATAGACTTGCCAGCGAAACTTGGGAGCGATCTTCTTCAGTTCGGCGCTCGTCATCTTGTGGTCGAGAGCCTTGGGATCGCGCCGCTCCACGCGCGTCATCGAACCTTTCGCCAGCGCGGTTTCGAGGCGCATCACGGTTTGCGCTTCGGCGGCCGCTCTCTCCGGCTGGTCGCCGAGCAGTTCAAACATTTTCTCCACGTGCGCCACATACTGTTGGCGCAGTTCCTGCGATTTGGCGTCGTCTTTCGTGTAGTAATCGCGGTCCGGCAGGCCGAGGCCGCCCTGGTCGGCTGCGGCGATCACCTGGTTGGCGTCGCGAAAATCCTGGATCGATCCGAAATCGAACAGAACGTTGTCGTCGATCATGGCCGCGGCCACGTCCGCAATCTCCCGCTTGGAATGAAGATTCGCAATCCGTTCCAGCATCGGATCGAGGGGCTCTTTCCCTTTGGCGTCGATTGCCTTCTCATCCATGCAGGAGGCGTAGTAGTCGCCGATTTTCTGCGTGACTGCGTTGCGGCTGGAGTCAGGTGCGGCCGCGGCTTCGAGAATGCCGCGCAGGCGGGCCCGATTTTCGTCTTCCATCTTGGAGTAGGTGTCCCACGACGACTGATCGGGAGGAATCGGATTGTTCTTGATCCATCCGCCGCAGGAGTATTGGAAGAAATCCACGCAGGGATCGACGCTGCGGTCCATCGAAGTGACATCGAGAGCGGGTTCATACTTTGATGAGTTCGATTCCTGCGCGCCCACGACTCCACCCATCATCATAAAAGCGAATGCCACGATCAGCGCCCTTAAACGCATCGAGACTACCTCCCGGTTGAGTCTACAAGTTCGATCAAAAGTCTTCCGCTATCGCGGTTCTGGAATTATTTCAAACGCGCGCGCACGGATTCCGCGGTAAACAAAAAAGTCGCGTTGATCGAGAGTAAAAATAGTCTTTATACCTTCCCGCTGAGAAAGATAAACCAGCGCCACATCGGCAAGTTGGGGATTGAGGTCCTCATACTTTCGCATCTCTGACGCGATCGCTGCCGCCTCCGCGCCGGCGAGCGGCAGAAGTTGCAGAAATTGACCGTCGATGCCTTTCAGCAACCGTTGTACCGCGCCTGGATAAGCTCGTAACATCCAAGCCGCCTCCGTGATAACCGGCCAGCAGGAAAGCAGGGGCTGCGACAGCTCTCTCAGGATGGCAACGCAACTTTCGTGATATTGGTCGTCTTGAGAAAGTATGGCCACGAGCGGACCCGTGTCTACCAGTACTCGCCTCACTTGTTCTTACCGAAGTCCTTGAAATAGCTGTGATTCGTGCTCAGGTCCCGGGGAGCGCCAGTCACACAGCCAAGCACACCGGCCGCCTGGGCGGCTTCGAACGCTGAACCGTTGCGATTTGTCGATTCCAGGTATGCTTCAAGCGCGGCACGAACCAAATCAGAGGGAGAGCGGCCTCTGGCACGAGACTGTTTTCGAAGTCTCTGTTCAAGAGTTTTCGGGACCCGCACGGTAATCCGGTTCGATGCCATAAGGTGTCTGACATATTATCATACCTGTCAGACAAATCACCGGAAACTACCCTTTCCTCAGATGAATCGATCCGTCGCCGGTGCGGATGGTGAGCGGGCCTCCGCCGCCATTGAGTTTGCCGTGAACCTCGCCCTGGCGGATTGTGCCTTCAGTGGTTACGGGTATGTCGAGATCGATGTGGCCATCGCTGGTGTGCAGGTCCACGTCCGCGGCCATATCGGGGGGAAGTTCCAGAGAGACGTTGCCATCGCCGGTCTCCAGCATCCAGCCTGCACCGAGTGTGGATCCGGCGGCCGCGCGGGCATCGATGTGGCCATCCCCGGTTTTGAGTTCCAGTTCATCGAAGCGTCCATTCACCCGAATGTGCCCGTCGCCGGTCGCAGCATGGAGCTTCCCACCGACCCCGTCAAGACTCTCGGAACCGTCTCCGGTATGCAGGTCCATCTCGCCCTTGAGATCGGCGATGTCGATCTGGCCATCGCCGGTGCTGAGATCAACTTTGCCCTCGCGCGGCATTTGGATGATGATGTCGACGCGATGATTTCCCCATTCAATGCTGATGCCATGGTGCGGGTAGCGCACCTCAATCTCGACCGAGTCGCCGCTCTGATGTTCGTCAATGCGAATGCCGCCCTCGCCGATCTTGTAGCGTTCGGTGATCACCTTAGCCTCAATGGTGTTCTGGTCCCAGGTGGTCACGCGGATGTTGGCGTCGGAAGTCTCGATCCGCAGATCCGGCTTGGCGCTGATGTTATAGGTCTTCGACCACTCGTCGGCGGTCGCCGGCAGCGTCGCGACGGCAATGGCGGCGATCATAAACAACAGGCGCTTCCAGGCGATGTGATTCATGCGATCGATCATGGGACCCTCCAGCCGGCGAGCACACCCTTGCCTCGCACGTTAGACGAGATTACGGACGAATCGTGAGGATGGTTCCATTGAAATATTCGGCTAATGCGGCAGCGGCCTGACATACGCCATGCGAATCAGCGTCCGCTCCGAGAACGGCAGGTACAGAAGCGCGGCGCTGGCCGCGAAGGCTGCGCCCAGGCCGATCTTCTGCGTGAGCAGAAACGGCGCTACCGCCCACAACTCGTCGAGGGCGAGAATGAACGGGAACATCAACCGGAATTTTTCGCCCAGGCGCTGGTAGTCGAATCCGGCGGCCGAAAGCAGATAGCAGCGCAAGGGAATGCCCACCCCGGCAGTAACCATGACCGCGCCGGCCAGCGCGGTCGCGCCCCACATCGGCAGAAACGAATCCGCAACGCTTTGCACGGCGTGCAGGCGAAAAAGTGCGGCAAGATAAAAGCAGAGATACATCACCTGAATCAGCGCAAAGAGTCCGCGCGTGACTCCCCGGCGCGGGATGGGCACTTCGAGCTCCGGATGCAGCGCAGGAACCGGCTCTGGGGATGTAGACGACGGCGTCACTCCCGTGGCAGGAAGGCGGACGCCAGGCGCTGCATTGTTCTGCACATAATTCTGTGCGTTATTCTGTAAGTCGCTCTGCGCGTCCTTCTGCACCGGCGCAATAAACCGGTAGCCGCGGCGCGCCAGCGTCTCGACGTAACGCGGGCTCGACGCCGAATCTCCCAGCGCCTCGCGGACCTTGTTGACCGCCGTATTCAGGCTGTGGTCGAAGTCGACAAAAGTGTCGGAGGGCCACAGTTTCTGCCGCAGTTCGTCACGCGTAATCACTTCGCCGGGCCGGTCCAGCAGCATGGCCAACAGTTGAAACGGTTGCTCCTGCAGGCGCAGTTTCACGCCGCTCTTGCGCAGTTCTCCCGCGCTGTGGTCAAGCTCGAAGACTCCGAAACGCACGATCCTGTTGCTGCCCGGCGGCACGACGACGAGTGTAGCATCGGGTTACTCTCCAAGCCGAAGGCGGCGCTACAATATCCGCGTGTCCTCTCCTGGCCCTCATGACGATTCGCACCGGCACCATCGCCACGCCGTCTATGCATCGGAGACCACTGGCCTGCTGCTGATTGCAGCTTTGTTGTTAGTCCTCACCCTGATTCGTTACTGGCACTACATTCACTGGAGCCTGCGCTAAACGTGGCCCAGAACGTGGTCTCGGCGCATGACCAGATCGCGGACCGAGAATCGCCTTTGGCGGTCGTTCTCGGCCCTACCGCGAGTGGCAAGACGGCGTTGTCGCTGCGGCTCGCGGAGGATCTCGGGGGAGAAATCGTCAATTGCGACTCGGTTGCCATGTACCGCGAGTTTGAGATTGGCACGGCCAAGCCCAGCCCTGCTGAGCGGGCGCGCCTGCCGCATCATCTTTTCGATTTTGTCGAGCCCACGGAATATTTCACCGCTGGCGAATACGCCCGCCGCGCGCGCACACTGCTGGCCGGGATAAAAAGCCGCAGCCGTCTGCCGATCGTTGTCGGCGGCACCGGCCTCTATTTGCGGGCCCTGCTTGATGGACTTTTCCCCGGCCCTCAGCGCTCGGAGGAACTGCGCGAACGTCTGCGCATGCTCTCCACCGCTCGCGGCTCAACCTATCTCCACCGGATTCTGACCCGTCTCGATCGTGCGGCCGCGGAAAAGATCCATGCCAACGACATTCCCAAGCTGATTCGCGCGCTTGAAGTCTGCCTGTCATCGCGCCGGAAAATGAGCGAGCTTTGGCAGCAAGGACGCGACGCGCTGCAGGGATTTCGCATCCTGCGCCTCGGGCTCGATCCCGACCGGGCCGCACTCTATGACCGCATCAATCGGCGCGCGCAACAGATGTTCGAAACGGGCCTGATCGAAGAGACTGCACGCCTGCTTGCGAAATATGGCGATGCCGCGCGTCCGCTGGCCTCGCTGGGATACAAACAGGCCGCGCAATTTCTGCGCGGAGAACTCACCCGCGAGCAGGCCCTGCAAGCCGCCCAGCAGGCGCATCGCAATTACGCCAAGCGCCAGATGACATGGTTTCGCCGCGAGCCTGAGGTCCGCTGGCTCGCCGGATTCGGGGACGATCCTGAAATTCAAACCGAGGCCGTGCGGCTGTTAAAGCCGAGCCCCGGCTAATCCCAATCGAAAACGCAGCCTCCAGCGCCCGCACCTTCTGCTATCGTTTTCTCCTATGCCGCGAAGCTTTCGCATCCTGCTCCTGATCCTGACGCTCACCTTGCCATCGTTCGCCAAGAACACCAGGGCGCGCGCCACATCCTCCCGCGCCGACAAGTGGGCCGAGAAGACGCTCCGCAAGCTTACCGTCGAAGAAAAGATCGGCCAGGTCTTCATGATCTGGTGCCGCGCCAGCTTCCTCAACGTCGAGAACCCCGAGTACCTGCAGTTACGCGACGCCATGCAGAAATATCATGTCGGGTCGTTCGCCATGACCGTGCATGTGGATGGTCCATTCCTGCTGCGCAGCGAACCGTACGAAGCCGCCGAACTCCTGAACCGGTTGCAAAAAGACTCCAAACTGCCGCTCCTCATTGCCGCCGATTTCGAACGCGGCGTTTCCATGCGCTTGATGGGGACAACTGTCTTCCCGCACGCCATGGCCTTCGGCGCCGACGGCAAAGTCGAAGACGCGGAAAAATTCGGCCGCATCACCGGCCAGGAAGCCCGCGCCATCGGCGTGCACTGGAATTTCTTTCCCGACGCCGACGTGAATTCCAATCCCGCCAACCCCATCATCAACACCCGTTCCTTCGGAGAAGATCCGAAAGAAGTTGGAGACATGGTCGCCGCCTACATCAAAGGCGCGCATGAAGCCGGCATGATGACCACGGCAAAACACTTTCCTGGCCACGGCGACACCGCGACCGACTCGCATCTTGGCGTGGCCAGCGTCAACGTCGATCGCGCTCACCTCGACTCCATCGAACTGCCTCCATTCCGCCAGGCTATTGCCGCCGGGGTCGACGCGGTGATGGTCGCGCACGTTACCGTGCCCGCGCTTGATCCCGATCCTAACCACGTGGCCACAATTTCGCCGCTGGTCGTCTCCGACCTGCTCGAAAAGCAACTGGGTTTCAAGGGCATCATCGTGACTGACGCGCTCGACATGGCCGGGCTGACCCATCTTTTCCAGAACAACATTGGCCGTGCCGCCGTCGAGGCCTTCAAAGCCGGCAATGACCTGCTGCTGATTCCGGCCGATCTGGGAGCGTCCTACGATGCCATGCTCAAGGCCGTCCAATCAGGGGAGATTTCCCGCAAGCGGCTCGACGGGTCCGTGCTTAAGATATTGAAAGCAAAGGCGTCTCTCGGTCTGAACCAGTCGCGCACCGTCGACGTAAACGCGCTGGCAACCGTGGTCGGGAAACCCGAAAACATCGCCTTCGGCCAGCAGGTCGCCGATCAAGCTGTCACCCTGGTGCGCGATAACGGCAAGGTTCTGCCGTTGAAATCCACTGGAACCTCCAAGGCCGGTCTTCCGTATATGACAAGAGAGGTGACACATAACAACGTGGTCGCCGTAATTTTCTCCGACGACGTGCGCACCGACTCCGGCCGGGCCTTCGGGCGCGAATTTCACGCCCGCATTCCCGATTCGCGCGTGATCTATGTCGACCCGCGCATCGCAGCCCCCATGAGCTTTGACATTTTGAAAGCCATCGACGAGGCTCAAACCGTGGTCGCGGCGGTTTATGTGATTCCGACGGCTGGAAAGGTCGGCAACTCGGTGGCCATGGCCGACGCCACCGGCACGTTGCTGCAGGAGCTTCTGGATCATGCCGCAGCGAAGACGGCGGTGATCGCCATGGGAAATCCCTACCTGGCCAGCGATTTCCCGAAGATCGAAAATTATATGTGTACGTTTTCCAACGCGACGGTTTCGGAAGTGGCTGCGGTTAAGGCGTTGTTCGGCGAGATTCCGATCCGCGGCCATCTCCCGGTCACAATCCCGAATATCGCCGAGCGCGGCGCCGGAATAGAACTTCCGGCGCAGGTTGCAAATGGAGGGTCTCCTCATGCGCAGAACTAGATTTCAAGGTTTGAGCCTGACCGTTCTCGGATTGTCCGCTCTGGCAACTCTGCTCCTGCCGGCCTGCAGCATCGATGTCAAGAAAGAGAAAGACGGCGACGACAAACAGGTCGACATCAGCACTCCCGTGGGCGGCATTCATGTCAGCAATGACGCCGATGCGGCCGATGCGGGCCTTGCTGTCTATCCTGGTGCGCGGCTGAAAGAGAAAGGCTCCGACGGCGACGACAAGAGCGCCAACGTCAATATTTCCGGCTTTGGCTATGGACTGAAGGTGGTCGCGCTCGAATATGCCTCGGACGATTCGCCGGCCAAAGTCGTGGATTTTTATAAGGATCAGCTCAAGAAATTCGGCAACGTGCTGATCTGCCACACCAGCGGCCTGAATGTGAACGCTGACATCAAGGACTCCAACAACGGCCGCCATGACTTGACCTGCGAAGGTACGACGGGTGTCAACGTCGAATTGAAAGTGGGCACGAAAGAAAATCAGCATATTGTCGAGGTCGAGTCCGACGGCAAGGGGTCGAGCTTCTCGCTGGTGTACATCCGCACCCACGGCAAGGATGCGGATATTTGATGCGGGTCGTTTTTGATGCGGGTCGTTAAGGAGGATCTATGTTTCGTCATCCGATGCTTGCGCTCGCCCTGACCGCAGCCATGGTTTTGCCCGCCCTCGCGCAGGATTCTTCCAAGCACAACGATAGCTTCGATGTACGCAGTTCCCTCGGCGACCTGCACCTGGGCAGCGACGCGAACGCCCGCTCGCTTGGCCTGCCCGTCTATCCTGGCGCCCGTCTGAAGACCGACGACGAGGACAGGAATCAGGCCAATCTCAGCTTATTTACCGAGAGCTTCGGATTCAAGCTGGTGGTGGCCAATTATGATTCTGACGACGCCCCCGCCCGGATCGTCAACTTCTATCGCGACAAGCTGAAGAAATATGGCAAGGTTCTCGAGTGCCATTCGCACAAGCATGGCGGCGACGTCGACGTTCACGACGACGAGGATAAGGACGATAAGAAGGACTCCAACGCGAACAAAGAGTTGACCTGTGACGAGAATTCCGGTCCGGTGACTGAGCTGAAAGTCGGCACCGAGGACGACCAGCACGTGGTCGCCGTCGAGCCGCACGATTCCGGCAAGGGATCGACCTTCGCTCTCGTCTATGTCCGGACCAGAGGGAAAAGAGGCGAAATCTAGACGGTCGCTGCCGGCTTTGCGACCTATCTCCACCGGCAAGGTCTTAACCTCGATTCTTGCTTTTCCTCGCCGGCCCTCGCGGATTCTTCGCGGGCTTCGCGCTCGAGAGTTCAGCTTCGCGATCCGGGACGCAGCTGCCGGAGAGCCGCTCCTTGCCTCGACCCAACCCCCTGCGGTACTTTCAGAGGTACGCCCTTCGATTAGCTCAGCACGAGCCACGGTAAGACGGACCACATAGCGACGGATCACAAAGCAGACGGTCACAAGACAGACGGTCACAAAAAAATGGAGCAACCGTGTTACAAATGCAGACAGATCGTCGAAGAGGGAGTTCCTTTCTGCCCTCATTGCGGGGCTCCTCAGATTCGAGTCCTGATTGCTGAGCCCGCAGTAAGCGTTGCCGTGCCGGCCGAGTCCGCCCTGTCCTCGTCTGAGGCGGCCGCTCTTCCCGCCGCCCAGACCGTACCTGTGCTCGCCGTTCCCATGCGGTGGTCGGAAGCGCTGCGGCCGTGTGCACTGGCCGCCCTTGTGACTTTCTTGCTCATGTCTCTCGGTCTGTACCCCGTCGTCGCCATGCTGAGCGGTGGATTTCTTGCGGTCGTGTTTTATCGCCAGCGCCATCCCGGCGTCCTGGTCAAGGCCGGCGCCGGAGGCCGGCTTGGGGCGTTGAGCGGCTTGTTTACTTTCGGCGTCACCGCGGTGGTCGCGGCCTTGGCGGCTACAGTGCCGGACGTCAGAACGAAAATGCAGGACCAACTCTTCGAGGGCCTTCAAAAATGGGCTGGATCGAATCCCGGCGACCCGAAAATCCAAAGCGTTATGGAACAATTGAAAACTCCGCAAGGATTTGTTATGACGGCGATCGCCTTTGGAGTGTCCCTCTTCCTGCTGTCCCTGGTGCTTGGCAGTCTCGGTGGAGCGCTTGGCGGAGTCATCTTCAGCCGCCGCGACCGGAGTTAGATCGCCGCTTTGTGAGGGCTTCCTAACCCTTCTTCCACGGCCTGTTCGTGCCCTTGCAGCCAGCCGCTCCTGCCGCGTATCATGCAGCGTTTACCTTTCAGGCGATGAATAAGCCCGCACGCGGTTCGCTGCTCGGGATCGAACCTCTCGAGGCGAAGGAAATCCTGGGCCTGCTCAAGCTGGCCCGCCGCATGAATCCGCTGAAGGCGCGCCCGCTGCTGCGCGGCAAGCGCATCGTGCTTCTGTTTTACGAGCCCTCCACGCGCACCCGCACCTCCTTTGAAATCGCCGCCAAATCGCTGGGCGCGATCACCACGCTGGTGCAGTCCTCCGGTTCGAGCATCGAAAAGGGCGAGTCCATCCTCGATACCGGATACACGCTGCGCGCCATCGGCGCCGACTGCATCGTGATGCGGCATCCCTCGGCCGGAGCGCCGCACCTGATGGCCCAGCATCTCGACATTCCGGTGATCAACGCGGGCGATGGCATGCACGAGCATCCCTCGCAGGCGTTGCTCGATGCGGTTACGATTCTGAAGCACAAGAAGTCGTTTCACGGCCTGCATGTGGCCATCATCGGCGACGTGCTTCACAGCCGCGTGGCCCGCAGCGCCTGCCATCTGCTCACCAAGTTTGGGGTGAAGATCACGCTCTGCGGTCCGCCGGAGTTCGTGCCCGACGTGGCGGCGACGCTGGTTCCCGGCCTGCGCATCACGCGCCACCTCGAAGACGCGCTGCGCGGCACGGACGTGATCATGCTGCTGCGCGTGCAAACCGAACGCCTGGCCGGCCAAAAGATCAGCCTGCAGGACTACATCGCCCGCTACCAGATGACGCCCGCGCGCCTGAAGCTCGCCAAACGCGACGCCCTGGTCATGCATCCCGGCCCGATCATCCGCGGGCTGGAACTGACGGCAGACGTGGCGGAGAGTGGGCAGTCCGTGATCGTCGACGAGGTTCGCAACGGCGTGCCCACGCGCATGGCAATCCTGGCGCGGGCGCTGGGGAGGGCGAGATGAACCGGACACCTCATCATCAACGGCACTGTCATCATCAACGACACTGTCATCCTGAGCGCAGCGAAGGATCCATGCCACTTGCCGGCGGCGTCGCTGCTGCCGGCAAGTGGCATAGGTCCTTCGCCGCCAAGAACGCGGCTCAGGATGACAACCCGAATGTTCTGGGGGCAGCCCGATGACCCGCCACGAAAGCACCAGCCTGCTGATCAAGGGCGGCCACCTGATCGATCCGGCGGCGAAGATCAACACGCCCATGGATGTGCTGCTGCGTGATGGCCGTGTGGCTGAAGTCGCGCTGCCCAACAAGATCCGCGGCAGCGCCGACGAGAGGTTCGACGCTCGCGGGCTCATCGTCGCTCCCGGCTTCATCGACCTGCATGTACATCTGCGCGAGCCCGGCCAGGGATATAAAGAGACCGTCGCCACCGGCACCGCCGCCGCTGCCGCTGGAGGTTTCACTTCGGTCTGCACCATGCCCAATACCGCGCCGGTGGTCGACACGGCGGAGTGGGTCAGTTGGCTGCGCAGTCCGGAGCGCGGAGCTGTGGTCAACGTCTTTCCGATCGCCGCCGCAACCCGCGCCAGCCGGGGAGCGAGTCTCACCGACTTCGGCGCCCTGCAACGCGCCGGGGCAGTGGCCGTGACCGACGACGGCAAGCCCATCCTCGAAGATGAAGTGATGCGTACAGCTTTGCAGCTGGGCGCCGAGTTGAACTTCCCGGTGGTGCAGCACGCGGAAGATACTCGTCTCACCGAGAACTGCCCGATGCATGCCGGTCCGACCAGCTTTCGGCTCGGCCTGCGCGGCCAGCCTGCCCTGGCCGAAGCCGCCATCGTAGACCGTGACGTAACTCTGGCGCAGCAGATCGCCGAATCGCGGCTGCACGTGGCGCATCTGTCGACCTCCGATGCGCTGCGGGCGGTGCGCCGCGGCAAGCGCGCCAAGGCCCGCGTGACCTGTGAAGTCACGCCGCACCACTTCACGCTGCTCGACGAAAACGTCGGCGAATACGATACCAGCTTCAAGATGAACCCGCCGCTGCGCTTGGCCACGGATCGCGAAGCGATCCTGGTGGCGCTGGCCGACGGCACGGTCGACGCTATCGCCACCGATCATGCGCCGCATGCGCTGCATGAAAAGCAAGTCGAATTCGAACGCGCCTCGTTCGGCATCACCGGCCTTGAGACGGCGCTGGCGCTGGCGATCACGCAACTTCACCGCCAGCACAGGATTCCTCTGGCCCGCATTGTCGAACTGTTCACCGCCGGTCCGGCGCGCGTGTTCGATCTTCGCGGCCGCGGATCGCTGGCCAAGGGCAATCACGCCGACGTGACCATCTTCGATCCCAAGAAGCGCTGGACGTTCGAGGCCGCCAAGTCGCGGTCGCTCTCGCGCAACACTCCGTTCAACGGCTGGCAGTTCACCGGCAAGGTTGTGGCGGCCGTTGTCGGTGGGAAGATCGCATACCGGGCAGATTGAAGCGCCAATCTGGCTCAAGCGAGAATCCCCATGCGCTTGCCTACGCTCTTGAGCACGCCCAGCGCCTGATCCAGCTCTTCCTTGGTGTGGGTGGCGGTCATGATGGTGCGGATGCGGGCTTTGCCTTCCGGGACTGTGGGGAAGGCGATGCCTGTGCCGAGGACGCCTTCTTTGAACAGTTCGCGGGAGAAGTCCATGGTGAGTTTGCCGTCGCCGATGATGATGGGCGTGATCGGAGTTTCGCTGGCGGGCGTGGACTTGCCGCCGATGTCGAAGCCGAGTAAGCCGAGTTCCTTCTTCCAGAAATGCGTGTTCTGCCAGAGCTTCTCCATGCGCTCCGGTTCATCCTCTAGAACCTCGAAGGCAGCAATACAGGTTGCAGCTACGGGAGGCGGATGCGAGGTAGAAAACAGAAACGGCCGCGCGCGGTGATAGAGGAAGTCGATGAGGTCGCGGGTGCCGCAGACGTAGCCGCCGAGCGCACCGATCGCCTTTGACAGCGTACCGACCTGGATGTCGACCCGGCCGTGCTGCTTGAAGTGGTCGACGGTGCCGCGGCCGTTGCGGCCGAGCACGCCGGAGGCGTGAGCGTCGTCGACCATCATGATGGCGCCGTACTTCTCGGCCAGATCGCAGAGCGCGGGGAGCGGGCCGATGTCGCCATCCATGGAGAAGACGCCATCGGTGATCAGCAGCTTCTTGCCGGGCTCGTTCTTGATGCTGGCGAGCTGTTCTTCGGCGTGGGCGATGTCTTTGTGGCGGAAGACGAGGATCCTGGCCTTCGAAAGGCGCGCGCCGTCGATGATTGAGGCGTGGTTGAGCGCGTCGGAGATGATGAAGTCATCTTTGCCAAGCACTGCTGAAACTGTGCCGGCATTGGCGGCGAAGCCCGACTGGAAAACGACGCAGGCTTCGACGTTCTTGAAGCGGGCGATCTTCTCCTCGAGCTCCATGTGGATCTTCATGGTGCCGGCGATGGTGCGCACCGCGCCTGAGCCGACTCCGAACTTGCGGGTGGCCTCGAGCGCCGCTTCGCGGAGCTTGGGGTGCGTGGTCAGTCCCAGGTAGTTGTTGGACGCGAGATTGATGACCTTCTTGCCATCGAAGGTGCAGACCGGCGCCTGTTCGTCGTCGAGGACACGCAGCTTGAAGTGGGTGCCTTTGGTTTTGAGTTCGTTGAGCTGGTCGGTGAGATAGGAGAGCGGATTGGTGCGGGTTGCAGTCGGTGTCATC
Source organism: Terriglobales bacterium (assembly GCA_035504195.1). Taxonomy (GTDB): domain Bacteria; phylum Acidobacteriota; class Terriglobia; order Terriglobales; family Acidobacteriaceae; genus Sulfotelmatobacter. Next base: position 38,143 of record DATJSG010000029.1, on the reverse strand, counting down.
GGAAACCTCGCCACGGATTAGCACGGATTTGTCCGACTGTAATTATGAACTAAGCTGGGCTTATACGCTGTTGCCGCGGGCAGAGAAAGTGCATGGATCCTTCGCGCAAAGAACGCGCTCAGGATGACAACGTTGGGTGCGATCCTTCTGTCGGCATTCATCCGCCTATCAGCGGTCCGGCTATCGGCTTTCATCCGCGTGAATCCATGACACAAGGTTACGCTCTAAAACATGATGGGATTGCCCGTCTTGATGCTGGCCTCGCACAGGCGCTTCATGCTTTCGAAGAATTCCTTTTCTCCGGGCGTCAGAATATCTCTGGATGCCAGGACCAGATTGACTTCTTTCAGCAGCGCGGGCGACTGCTTTACCGGAATCCAGTCTCCGGTGTGGGTGCCGTCATAGATGACCTTCTTCAGCAAGATCGGAAACTTCGGTCCGGGCGTGCCCTGCAGATGGCGGAGGAAGTCGCGCACGTTCTTGGCGCGGGTGATGTTGCCCAGAAATTCGGACACGAGGAAGCCTTCGTGCTCGCAGGATTCCTGCACCCAGCGGTCGTGAGCTTCCCACTCTTCGTCGGAGGGATCGCCGGTGAGGGAGGGGGCGTTGGCTTCGTCCCAGGTGAACCTTCCGGGCAAGGGATGGGGCTTGGCCTTGCCGTCGCGGATGCAGGTACAGCGGACATATCCATCAAGTGCCATGTTAACTGCCAGCTAAAGTGGTCATACCACGATTTTTTTTGCGCTCCGGCGGTAAGATCCTGATTCGATTGGAGTTGAGCATGGGGTATCCCGCCGATGCCGGACAGAATATTGAAAATAAACGGGTTATAGGTAAAATATTCCGGAATAAGGAGTTAGCCCTGCTGCCGCGGGGCGGATTCAGGCTGCCGGAGGTAGGGTTCAATCTCATGGATATATCTATTTTAACAGTTGAGAGGGGAATTTCAGGCGGGGAGCCGGGGAGAATTCAGTTGCAGGAGAATGAGTTAGAGGGATGGCGGCATTTTGTGCTTGACAGCCAGCGGATGTGGAAAAGGTTGTGACGGATATCACAGTCTCCGGAGGGCGGACGAGTGACATGGCGATGTTGCGCCGACGGTGGCCTGGAGACTCGAATATAATGCAACGTTCCGGCCGAAAGAGGGAACGCTCGCGCGGGACAAGAACGACGGGAGCGCAATCGACGGAGGCTGAGGGTTCGTAGGCTTTTGGGCTGTCTGGCGTTTCTACATCGTCATGCTTGCCCATCGTCGTCATCGTCGTCATCGTCATCATCATCGTCGTCATCGTAGTCGTCGTCACTATCATCATGGACTTTGAATTTCTCAAGACGCAGGAATTGGCTCCGGGCATTGGCCGGGAAATCGAGGCCTTTCTGGACCGCCAGGACACTAGCCATCCCTACCAGTTCCCAGACTGGACGGGTGGGGGACCGAACGATCAGCGCGAAAGACTACATTGTGCGATCGTGCGAGAACGAGGGGAGATCCGATGGTTCGCGCACTGCGGGGCGTTTTCTCCCGTGGGCAAATGGCTCCCCGTGCATTGTTTGACGATCCACCGAGGGCCGGTTTGCGATGACGCGGAGCTAACGGTCTACGGACTTGGCAAGCTGGCAGAAAAAAGCAAGGAGCTGGGCTTTGCGTCAGTCACGATTGCACCGGAGTGGGTCGAGCGGCCGGAATGGACGGTTGGAAATGGCTTGTCCCGCGAGGGATGGCAGCCGTTGCCGGAGTCGAGGGGTTCGTTGCGGCTTGATTTGCGTCCCGCGAGTGAAGAATTGCTGCGCAGTTTTCGCCACGATACGAAACTGCATATCCGGCGCTCCGAGCGCGAAGGGGTGGTGATCCGCCCGGCGCAAAGCGAGGAGGAAATTCAGGAGTTTGTGCGCATTTATCTCGACATGGCCAGGAAGAAGAACTTTCCCGGCGAGGAGCGAGGCCGGTTGTCGCACTCGGTGCGATGGGTGGTGAAACAGAAAGACAGAGGCGCTCTCCTGCTCGCCTGGTTGGGGACAACTCCTCTCGGGGGAGTGTTGGTGGCAAGGGCTGCCAAGCGATCGTTCGGCCTTTTTAGCGCAACGGTGAAGGCGGACCGCGTGACTGCCGGCCACCTGCTGCAATGGAGCGCGATTCGATGGGGGAAAGAGCACGGTTGTGAGGAGTACGACTTCGGAGGGCATCGCGAGGGCGTCAACACCGGGCCGGCCTCGTTCAAACGAGGCTTCTGCCAGGCAGCAGTCCAGTTTGCTCCAAGTTACTTTTATCCTTTGAACCGGCGAATCTGTTCCATGTTGGACCTGGTAGCCAGGGTGAGATCGCGTGCCGCAGGCTCGGAAAAGGCGCAGGCCGGCAAACAGACTGAGGCGGCTTAGTCGATGGCTGATCGATGGTTCATCCGCGGTTAATCCATTGGCCGGGATTGCCTGGCCGAGCCGGGGTCAGGGGCGGAGAGTGAAATACTGGTTCAGTTGTTCAGTCGTTCAGTCGTTCAGTTGTTCAATTGTTCAGTCGTTCAGTCGTTCGATCCTTCAGTCCTGCCGTTCTCTTCAATTCTTCAATCCTTGGAAAATGCGTAATAGAACCAACGGGTGCCGTAAAGGTGACTCCGTCGGGGATGGTCTTCGGGCAGGACCGCCAGCAGCCGGAAATTGAAGTTGGCTAACTCGGCGACGACTCGGTCCGGTACGGCGCAATGAGTGAGCAACCCGCCGTTGGCTGGATCCATCAAAAATCCGTCTCCCTTCCAAAAAGCTGCGGTCGGCAGCCTTCGGCAAGCCCGCGGAATCGCTTTGACGAACGACCTCACGACAGCCAAGGCCAGCCGACCGCAGGTCAGCATTCCGAGTGTCAGATTGAACAGGAAGGAGCCTTCTTGAGACACCTTAGCCGCCAGCGTCCGCAGGCGTTCCCGGTCCCATTGCAAGTCAAGGAACAATGAGCGCGGATTGTGGGAGGAAAAAATCAAAACTCCGCCTTGGCGGAGGAGCCGATAGCACTCGCCCAGACACTGCTCTCGCTTTTCATCCGGAGCCAGATAGTCGAGGCCGTTGAAGGAAAAAACGACTGCGTCAAAAGAGGCGTCCGCAAAAGAGGAAAGATCAGCAGCGTCGGCGACTTCAAATTGCAAGCGCGCGGCTCTGAACTTATCGCGACAAACACGAATCATCTCTTCCGAATAGTCAACGCCGACGTAGCGAGAAGCCATTTCGGAGAGATACGGGGTGGTTCGTCCGCCGCCGACCCCGAGATCTAAAATGGCTGTTCCCCTGCGCAGGTAGGTATCGAACAGGAATCGTTCACAGGCGGTGAGATAACTCAGTTTTGCGAAGTGAGCAACGACTTCCTGAGCACTGTAGACTTCGAGGTTTGCGGCCTCCTTGCGTAGGGGCATAATCCCAGTCAGGTGAGCTTTTCAAACTGACACTGCGTTTCGAGTGACTTCATCCTAACCGATTCTGAGATGAGGCGCGGCGATGGTTGAGGCCGCCAGCGCCGTGTACTCTTTCGAACGCTTCCATTCGGCCGCGTTTTTAGCGCACGCCGTTGGGGTAGACGAGGATTTTGCTGGCTTCGCCCGTTTTCAGGCGTTCCATCGCTTTCCCGAAATCTTTCATTGGAATGCGGTCGGTGATGGCGGGATGAAGGTTGAGCTTGCCGCTTTTGAGCAGGGCGGTCATCTGGTACCAGGTCTGGTACATGCGGCGTCCATTGATGCCCTGCACGGTGATGCCCTTGAAAATGATGTCTTCGGAAAAATTCAGCGAGATGGGCTTTGAAGTAAGGCCGAGGAGAGAGATTCTGCCGCCGCGGCGGACGATATCGAAAGCGGTGCGAATGGAGGCGGGATGGCCGGCCATTTCGAGGACGACATCGACGCCGAGGCCGCCAGTTTTTTCGAGGACGATGTCGTGGACATTTTCCCTGGCCGGATTCAGCACGTAGTCGGCGTTCATTTCGCGGGCGATGCGGGCGCGGTTTTCATTGACTTCGATGGCAAATACGGTGGTCGCGCCGACGGCTTTGGCCACGGCGATCGAAAACAGGCCGATTGGCCCGCAGCCGGTGATGGCGACGCTCTTGGCGGCGATTTCTCCCGCGAGAACGGTATGGACTGCGTTGCCCAGCGGGTCGAGGATCGAGGCGTATTCCAGCGGAATAGCAGGATCGAGCTTCCAGATATTGGATTCGGGAATGACCACGTATTCGGCGAAGGCGCCGTTGGCGTCGACGCCGATGATTTTGACGTTCTGGCAGATGTGGGCTTCGCCGGTGCGGCATAGCAGGCATTTGCCGCAGGCGACGTGCATCTCGGCGGAAACGAAGTCGCCTTGCTTGACGCTGGTAACTTCTTCGCCGAAGGCAGCCACTTCGCCGCAGAACTCGTGTCCGGGAATCAGCGGAGGATGGATGCGGTTCTGGGCCCAGCGATCCCAGTTGTAAATGTGGAGGTCGGTGCCGCAGATGGAGGCGACTTTGACTTTGACCAGCACATCGGTGCGTCCGAAGGCTGGAATTTTTACTTCGCGCACGTCGGCGCCGGGGGCTGCCTCGGGCTTGACGACCGCCAGCATTGTTGTAGCCATGAATGCCACCTATGAGTTCAGCAAGAAAAACGACTCAAGCACAAACAAGCAATTTTAGCACCGCAGCAAGAGGCTGCCGCGGGACCTCTGTCCGTAATGGCACAAACCAAGCAAGCGGCAACCGCATCGAACGACAGTGCCATAACTTGGGCATGAGAGGTTACGGCTTTGCGCTTCCGCGTTCTTGCTATTCTGACGGTTTCCATTTTTGTTCTTACCGGCGTCGCGGCGTCAGGGGCTGTGGTCGCGGTGCGCTACAAAGAAGGCTTGGTTCATGGCTTTCTGGTGCTCAGCACGCTGGATGGCGTGGCGATCGCGGCGGGGGATCTGACCCAGGTTGCGCGGGGCGATCAAGTCACCAGTGAACTGGCATTCCACTTCAAGGACGGTTCGCGGCAGGAGGAAACTACAGTCTTCTCGCAGCGCCGTAATTTCCGGCTCATTTCTTATCACCTGGTGCAAAAGGGGCCGGCATTCAAGAACGCGAGCGATCTCTCGATTATCTGCGCCACGGGCCAAGTTACGGTTCGCTACACCGACGACGATGGCAAGGAGAAATTGGTGAGCAGGCATATGGCGTTGCCGGCCGATCTGGCCAATGGGTTGATTCCAACGCTGCTGACGAATTTGCGAGCCGGCACGCAGCAGATGGAAGTTCCCATGGTGGTGACTGCGCCGAAGCCCCGGCTGGTGAAGATCGTGGTGAATGCGCAGGGGACAGAAACTTTTTCGCTTGGGGGATTCAGCCGCGAGGCACTCCACTATGTCGCGAAAGTTGAAATTGGCGGCGTTGCCGGCGTGGTAGCGCCGATCGTGGGAAAGCGGCCGCCGGATTCGCAGATCTGGATTGCTGGCGGAGAAGCGCCGGTGTTCTTGCGGTCGGAGACGCCGTCTTATATCGGAGGGTCCATGTGGCGCATTGAGCTGGTGGCGCCGGTTTGGCCGCAAGCTGCGGCTTCGGAGTCGAAAAGCGGAGACGCCATGAAACATTAGACGGCGAATGGCCTGGATTTGAGCCCCAGGGCTAAAGCCCGAAAAGTTTTGGGCGCTGACGCGGCGCTAAAGCGCCGCTCTTCCACGGCGCTCAGGACGCCTCTTACGGAGTTCAATGGAGTTCAATATGGAGTTGAATGGAGTTGGATGCGGAGGTGAATGGAGTTGGATGGAGTTCAATATGGAGAAGAGCTAGGTTTTCTCCGGGGGCAGGCCTCGGTTCGACCTGGGTGGGGCGGTTTTGAACTCTTCGGATTTGCCGCGCGGGATGCTGAGCGTCTTCCACTCACTCGAGCGCAGATGCTTGGCGAGGAATACGATCTGGGCGACGTGCGCCGAATAGTGGGCGATTTGGCGGTTGAGGGCCTGCAGAACGGTGTGGGGCTGGTTGCGGATTGTGACCGTACGCATCACGTCTTCGGCTTTGAGCGACTCGATCGTGGACAGGACAACGGACCAGCCTTCTTCCCACCAGCGCATGACGTCGGCCCGCGTGGTGGCCGCGGTTACTTCGAACTCGCGGTCGCGAAAACGGTCCGGTTTTTCGCCGTCGGTCGAGAGAAAGTCGGTGAAGCGCGAGCGCATGTTGCCGGCCAGATGCTTGACGAGGATCGCCACGGAATTCGATTCCGGATCGAGCGTGACGAAGAAGTCTTCGTCGCGAAGTTGTGCCATGGCGCTTTCGCCCATGCGTTTGTGGCCGCGGAACTGGCGGCGGGCTTCTTCGAGATAGTGGGTTGCGATCTCGGCGGACGCGTATGCCATAACTCTGCTCACTTTAAATTAAGCTGGATCGTCGAGGGCGAGCGTTGCGACGTCTCCCCAAGTTCTATTTCAATACCGCCAATTCGGCCTGCGACGAGATTGTAGATCCACGCGGTGATCGCGCCGACCAAGAACCCAAGGCCGGCGTAGAGCAAAGGAGCTACGACCATCAAAACCGATAGGCCAAGGGTTGTGAAGTCCCTTTTCGCAAGTCCAACCAAAATCCCGATGATTCCACCGGGCACGACGAGGAGCGCGAGTGCTCCATAGAGGGTGCCCGCCACTTTTGCGGTCGAAAGAATGCCTACTGATCTGACCGTGTACATGCCGCCTCCTTCGAGAAAATGAAAAGGCTAGATGACAGTGCCCCAGCCTCCGCCGCCGGGGGTTTCAATTTTAATTCGTTCTCGCTTGCGCAGGCGTGTGCTGAATTTTGCCGGCATTGGCTCGACCGATCCGCCTTGATGGGTGATGAAAGCCTTGCCCGGCGCGCCGTCCGCTCCTCCGGCCAGGCCCCAGGGGCCGCGCGAGCGACGATCGGCGAGCAGAGTCACGTCGCAATCGGTGAGCACTTCGATTTCGCGGACAATGCCGTCACCGCCGGGAAACTTGCCGTTCCCTCCGCTGCCTTTTCGCAAGGAGTATTGCCGCACGCGCAGTGGATAGGCATATTCAAGGGCCTCGGCCGGAGTGTTCAGCGAATTGGTCATGTGCGTGTGCACGCCGGAAACGCCAGGTTTACCGGGCCGCGCGCCCATGCCGCCGGCGATGGTTTCATAGTAAGTGAACGGATGTCCGGTTGCCGGCTGCGTGCCGCCGATGGTGAGATTATTCATGGTTCCGGAAGCCGCGGCCGGAATACGATCTGGAATGGCTTGCGCCAGGGCGCGCAGCAGCACGTCGACAATGCGCTGCGAAGTTTCGACATTTCCGCCGGCTACGGCCGCGGGTGGCCGCGCGTTCACGATCGTTCCTTCCGGCGCGATCACCTTGATCGGCCGCATGAGTCCGGCGGCCGCGGGAACATCTTCGGCGAGCAGGCAGCGAAAAACGTAGAAGCAGGCTGAGCAGGTAATCGCAGCGACCGCATTGATGCTGCCCTCGACCTGCGGATCGCTGCCGGTGAAATCGACGGTGACTATGGGCTGTGCGGCAGGTGGAAGACGCGCCGGCTTTTGTGCCGCACCCAAGTCGAGCTGCGCTCGACGGACAGCCGAGGACGGCTGCCCCCACATGGGTGAAATCCCGCCCCGCACTTTCACCATTACCGCGATTTTCACGGGCCTGTCGTGGATGCCGTCGCCATCGAGAAAATCCTCGGCGCGATACTCTCCGGGGGGCACGCCCTGCAGGAACGCGCGCATCAGCTCTTCGGAGTAGCTCTGCAGTTCGGAGGCTGCGCGGAGGGCTCGCTCGACACCATAACGCGAGCAAATCTCCCGCAAGCGCTGGGCGCCGGTGTGGCAGGCGGCGATCTGCGCGCCCAGATCGCCCTCGCGTTCTTGCGGAGTGCGCACGTTGTTGAGCAGCATCGCGAGCACGTCGCGATTCATTGCGCTTTTTCCCGTTGCATCCGCGCGCATCAGTTTTACCGGCGGAATGCGCACACCTTCCTGATAGATCTCGCGGCAGAGCCCCATCGATCCTGGGTATGCGCCGCCCACATCGGCGTGATGCGCCCGCGAGGCCACGTAGAAATCGGGGCCGCAAGAAACCAGTGCATCGGCCAAGCTTTCGCGGGCGAGGCGCCCGCGGCCACGTGGGACGTGCCCGATGGACTTCGACGTCCCTTGCTGGCCGACATACGCCGGGGCCACGAGAGTAATGTCCGGCAGATGCGTGCCGCCGCGGAAGGGATCGTTCAGCATGACGACATCCCCTGGCAGCATTGCTCCTCCGCCAATCGCAGCCGCATCGATCGCGGCTCGCACCGACATCGGCATCGACCCGAGATGCACCGGCATGTGGTCGCCCATGGCGATGACCTCGCCGGACGCGTCGAAGATTGCGCAGGAATAATCTCGGCGTTCTTTGATGTTGGGGGAAAAGGCGGTTCGGCGCAGAGCGGCGCCCATTTCCTCGGCAATGCTGTGATACAGGTTCTTGAAGATTTCAAGTTCGATGGGATCACGCCGCATGACGGGCAGTGTAACAGTCGTTTGGTCGTTAGTAATTAGTCGCTGGTGATTGGTGGCTGGTTGGCGGGTGGTGGTTCTCGGCCGACGACGGACGAGAGACGAGCCACGACGGCTGTGAAGAAATCCGCGTCAGAATGCAAAATTGTGTTGACAGTTCGTTAACAGTGCCGCAATATCTTGGGTTATAGAGTCTTCCTATACTACGAGTTGGGTTGGCTCTCCGAATACGGGCCCAAAGTTTCAGAAGTCCTTGCAAGGGAAAATCGTTCACGGAGGAACCTTCATGGCAACGAAGAAGAAAGCCAAAAAGAAGAAACACTAACCGTCGGCGAGGACGATACCTCGCAATTCCACCACGAATTTCACTGGCCTCTTAAGAGAAGCACCTCTTAAGGGGCTTTTCCTTTCTGGGCTATGAGCTATGAGCTATGAGCTACGAGCCCTGGGCCTCGGGCTTCGTTTTCGAGTCTCTGGCAGCCCCAGTTGTTTGCCTGCAGATCAGGTGGTGGTCAAAGGTGGAGAGCTCAGCTCAAAAACTGAATGCTCGCAGCCCACGCGCAGCTGTGTCACAATAGGCAGACCACGCGGCTTTGGCGGCGTGAGCCGAAGATGGCGCCTCGCAAGAAAAATGCGGCGAAGCACAAGGCTGAGGAAGTTCTGATCCCCGACAAGCTTTATTTCCGCATCGGGGAAGTGGCCACGTTGTGTCATCTGCCGGCTTATGTGCTGCGCTTCTGGGAGTCCGAGTTTCCGCAACTGAAGCCGGTCAAGAGCGGGACCGGGCAGCGCATGTATCGCCGGCGCGACGTGGAGAGCGTGCTGCGCATCAAGCAGCTGCTCTACGAGCAAGGGTTCACGATCGCGGGCGCGCGCCAGCACATGCGGGAGGAAACCAAGACCGACAGGACGCAGGCCGCTATTCCTTTCCCATCCCAAACTGCGCCTGAGATTCAGCACATCCGCCAGGGGTTGCGCGAGATTCTAAGCATGCTGTCAGCCCGCAGGACGGGATAGGGCCCGCGGCCTCCTGTAACTCTGGCTGACTCCTACTGATATTCACTCAAGGTATCGGCGTTACCTCTGTGACTTGCGCGGTCACGGCAGTGCTGTAGGCTCGAATTGATAGCTCGCTTGCGCCTGGGAACACAGCGGGGAGACGTCATGGGAATGCTGGATACCTTCGCCGACCGCCAGTTTGCGAAAGAGCAAAGTGGAAGATTAGTCTTTCTTCCTCGCGGGCCGAGGCGGCCTGCTTACTTCGTCGATAGCGCCGATGAAAACAAGCTCAAGTCGCTCGTGAAGGTCTACGGGGTTGCGGCCGCTCTCATCAACTTGACCGGAACCATAGCGAGCCTTGCCTTTACCCAGGCGCTCACGTTCGACCAGCGTTCTGCTCCGCTGGCCTATAAACTGAGGTTTGGCCTTGTGGTTTACGCGATTTCCGCGACGCTGCTCTACATCGGGCCTGCACTTCTGCTGTGGAACGTCTACCGTGGAGTAGTGGACGGGCTCTGTTCCTCGCTGACGACGGTCGATCCGGAATCGCTTCGACTGACGCGATTGCATTCGAGTTCGCGTCGAAGCTGGCTCATCCTGCTGTTCGCGGGCCTCCTGATCCTCGGCCTCGGAATTTTCTTTGCGACCAACCGTCCTCGCTGAAGGCTAAGGCCGGGAAGGCCGGCATGAATTTCAGGCGCCTGCCCAGTTTCTGCGTTCCAGGATCGTAGGCGGCTCGTAGGTCTTCCCCTGCGCGAGCCGTTTCTCTTCGCGCCGCGTGGTCCACAACAGAACCGGGCCGAGCACCGCCGGCATCATTCGCGATACGATTCCGGACTCGCGCTTGAATTCCTGCCGCAGCGCGTGAATCTGCTGGCTGACGCGGTGATCCGCTTTGCGGAACTGCCGTACCTTCTCGCGTTCCATGGCCCGTTCCATCTCTCGTTCCATGGCCCACAGCGCGGAACTGTAGATGCCGCTCAGGCGATGCATTTCACGGGTGAAGCGGCCGCGCACGCGGGCGTCGGGCCAGTCTTTGTAGCGCTTCCAGCCTGCCATCAGAGTGCGCGAGATGCGGTAAAGGCTGGGGCCGTTGATTTCGAAATCGCGCCAGAATGCCCAATCGAGGAAGCGCTTGGAGTCGTCGCGCGAAATTGCCGCGTGCTTGAAATTGAATTTGAACTGCCCGTGAACGTCGGCGTAGTCCACGTCGCGCAACATGCGGCCCTCCTGTTCCATCTGCTCGTACAGCGGCGTTCCGGGCACCGGCGTGTAGAGCATGAACTGATGAAAGTCGGTATCGTGCGAGACCGCGTGTTCGATCTCGGCGATGATGTTGTCGGGCGTGTGGTGTTCGAGGCCGATAATGCTCGACCCCTGCACGCGAATTCCATGCTCGCGCAATTCGCGAGTGAGCTGACGAGTATCTGTACCCTGCAGTTTGCCGTAGCCGGCCCGCGGAGATTCCAGTCCCATCCACAACCACGACACACCCAGGTCGACGAGTTCCTGCATGGTGTATTTGCGGATCGCGTTCGCGGAAGCGAAGACGGACATGGTCCAGCTCTTGCCCGCGTCTCTCATGCGCTCCAGCAGGCGCATGGCCCGTTCGCGATGCAGCAGGAAATTTTCGTCCATGATGAAGAACGAGTGAACCGCGAGTTCGCGTTCCATCCGGCTCATCACGTCGAACAATTCGTCGCCGGTCTCGAAGAAATTGACGAACTTTCCCTTTCCGCCGAAGAAGGCCGAGGTTGTACAGAAATTGCAGCCCATGGGGCAGCCGACCGAAGGAATGATGGTCGCCGCGGTGGCGCCTTTGCGCTCGGGCAGGCGGACACCCATGATTCGCGTGCGCATTCCGGAAACGATGGCGGGATGCCGGATGGGAGCGTGTTCGTCCTCGCCAAGATAACGGCGCATCCATGAGACACCTTCGCCACGCACGATGTGGTCGGCGTCGATCAGGTTTTCGATTCCGGGAATGGCCGCGACATGGCCGCCAATGACGATGACCGAGTGCGGCGAGAGTTCGCGCGTCATACGGCACATTTCGCGCACCTTGGCCAGGTTCACGATGATCGCGGAGATGCCAACGACGTCGTAGTTATTTTCGGCGAGTTCTTGCGCGAAGTCCTGGCGCGTGGGGAAATCGAGGACCGTGCAAGGCGCGGAAATATTCTCCTGAATGAGCATGATGCCCCAGGAGCGGTGAAACATGCGCAGCGAGAAGCTGCCCTGGGCGCGCGTAACCTGATTGTGATAGAGCTCCATCGGATTGATGGAGCGGCTGCCGAATTCGTCATCCTGCGCGTACGGCCCAAAAACCGAGGTCAGCAGAATGCGGGCCTGGGAACCTTTGGGATGCCTTGCGGCGTGAAGGTGGAGTTCGCTGCTACCGCGGGTGTGAGTCTGCACTTATCCATGATCCATTCTCCCCACATGCCGTTATCACAATCGTATCTGCCGGCAAGCACATTGCGGCGGCTCCTGAGCAGAAAACACAAAAGAATTACAAAACACGAAACGCATTTTCCGGCCTGCAGAAGCAATCTTGCGGTGATCCTGCCTTGATAGTCGCAGGCAACTGGCCTAGAATCGCATTCGCCATGGCATCGGAGCCGCTAGAGGTTGAGCGATTGGATCGGGGAGTGCTGAGCTTTCGTGGGCCGTTGACCATGGAAAACGTCTCCCCATTCATGAACGCGGTTCGCCGCGAGGATGCTCCGACGATGATCCTGGATTTTACCGGCGTTCCCTATCTCGACTCGTCAGGGCTGGGGTCATTGGTCAGCGCCTGCACTTCCTGCGTGAAAGCCGGACGCCGCGTTGCCCTGACCGGGGTGAACGCGCGGGTGCGCCGAGTCTTCGAAATCACCAAGGTCGAGCCGCTTTTGCTGATGTTCCCCACGCTCTCGGACGCGCTCGAAGCCTTCACCAACGCCGGAACTGCGTAGGCTGGGCCGCCGTAGTTTATTCCAGCGGGGATTTTCAGTTTCAGTGTGGTGGACTACTTGCGTCACGCGGAAGGATAGGGACGGCGGCTGTTGGACGCAGCACCAGACTACGCTACGCGGCTGGGATTTGTCTTCTTTCCGTTCCCGGCGTTCACGGCGTCGAGACGGATGCGGGTGACTCTGGCCGTTTCCTGCAGCAAGTCGTTGGTGAACTTTCCGCCTTCTCCAGCCATCACGGAACCGGCAGCGAGCGCGAATCGCAGTGCGTCCGCCTGATCCTCGAAGTACAAAACGACTTGTCCCGACATAGCGCTTCTCCTGAGAAGGACCGAACGGAGGCCGTCCGCCCGTCCGCTTGCAACGGCCGCGGGCAGGGCTCGGCGAACTTTCTACGATTCTCGGAGAATGCCGGGAGGGTTCAAAGTGCTTCTCTTGGTTCCGTTCGCGCCAGAAGTGCATGCTTGAGTGCGGTGGCTTTTTCCGCCTGACAGTCCGGCGCCACGGCGTGATTGCAACGGTGCGGCTTGAGCTATGATTGGCGGCACGATGCCGGTATGGATTTCGATGCTGCGCGGCGTTAACGTTGGCCCCCACCACCGAATCAAGATGGATACGCTGCGGGCAGTGTACGAATCTTTGAAGCTGGAAGAGCCGCGCACCTACATTCAGAGCGGCAATGTGCTGTTCCGGGCGAAAGAGAAGAACGGCACGCTGCTGGCCAAGAAAATTCAGAAGGGGATCGAGGGCGCGTTTGGATTCCGCCCGGAAGTTATGCTGCGCACTACGCAGGAGTTGAGAAAAACGATCGCTTCCAATCCCTTCGCCGGCAGGGTTGGGATAGAGCCGAGCAAGCTTCTGGTCACCTTCCTGGCCGCCGAGCCCAGTTCCGAAGCGCAGGCAACGCTGGCCGGCCTTAACGCGGATGAGGAACTTCACCTCAGGGACCGCGAACTCTATATTTACTTTCCCAACGGAGTGGGGAACGCAAAATTGCCATGGTCGAAAGTGGAGAACCTGGTGAGGACGGCGGGGACGGCGCGCAACTGGACCAGCGTGATCAAAATGCTTGAACTCGCCGAGGAGATGGAAACCGCAGGCTGACGGGCCATGACAGCCGAGTTAGTCGCGCCTGCGGGCTGCGATGTCGAAGGTAAACTTCAGTTCATCTTTGACTCGGATGGTTCCGCCTGCGGCGGAAACCAGGGTGATCCCGTAGTCGCTTTGCCGCAGCGAAAATTCTCCTGAAGCCCGCAGCGAATCGCCGTTCAGGAGCACTTTCGCGGAGACGGGCAGACTTCGGGTGACGCCGTGCAGCGTCAAATCCCCGGATAGCACGGCCCAGAAGCGATCGCCGTTTCCGCTGGCGGTGACTCGCGAAGTTTTGTAAACGATCTCAGGAAAACGTTCGGTTTCGAGGACTTCGTTGCACATCCTCGTATGAATTTCCTCCCGATCCTTTTGGCCGATATCGTCGGCAACTTCGAGCGAATCGGCCTGAATCGCCAGATTCAGCTGGCCATTTTGCAGGGTCGCGCCCGAGCGAACCAAATCCAGGTCTCCGTTGAAATCCCGGATGGCGATCCGGGGACTGTGCGCGAAGGCCGAAAGCAGGCCGGCGGAAAAGGCCTGCACCACAAATGTGCTGTCATGGGTGTCGATTACGTAGCGGACTGTGGCGTCTTCCATGAAAGGCCGGGTCGCGTGCACAGGAGAATCCTCTTTATTTTTTCAGTTCGTCCGAATCTCGCGGCGATCTATCTCAATTCTCCTTGCGGCCAACGACGTAGAACCTGAATTTGAGTTCGTCCTGCAACTTCAGAGTGCCGCCGGCAATCGACGCGATCTTGATGCCGTAATCGGTCTGCAGCAACGAAAACTCGCCGTGGGCGCGAAACGTGTCGACTCCAAAGGCGACCTGGGACAAGAACGTCTGGCCGTTCGAAACGCCATGAAGCGAGAGCCGTCCTTCCACATTCACCCGATAGAGCGAGTCTTTCAGCCGCTCGGCGTGGATCACCGTGCTCTCATATACCGCCTCGGGAAATCTGTTGGTCTCCAGCACGTCGTTGTACATTGCCCGATGCAGTTCTCGACGATCGCCTTCTCTCAATTCGTCGAGAACTTCGAGCGACGCCGTTCTGATGATCACCTTCATTCTTGCGTCGTGCAGCGACTCCGGAACAAAAGTTACGGTGCCCGTCCAGTCGCGAATCGCGATCTTGGGGCTGTGAGCCACTGCGGAAACTAATCCGCTGGCAAACGCCTGTACGGTAAATTGACTTGCTTTCGGATCAATCGCGTATCTGACAGTTCCATTCTGCGGTGTCATAGATCTTGCAGACCACCGTCAGGCTCAAAACCGCATGGTCGACGGTGTAGTCCCCCCTTTTCTCGCCCTGAAATTGGGTCCCCACCAGGTACCGACTTTTTTTACATCGATCGTAATTTGAGGTAGCGATCCAGGTCGGGCAATGCGCCCTGCACCAGGTTGCCGACCCCGACTTGCCCCAGGTAACGCCGCACCAGGGGGTTGGAAAGAATCAGTCCTGCCCCAAAGATCATGAGGGCAACCCCGCTGAGCATATACAAAGTGTCCTTGTCGGTTGCACCGTTGATTGCGTCATCAAAACTCCTACCATTCTCGGCCACGGCTGCCTCCTTTGATTTTCAGGTCTGGTTTTCAAATGTCCAACAAATTTCTTATTGCGGTTCGCGTCGATTGCGTTCCCGCAAAAATTTCGACACCAAATCAATGATCATCTGGGCCGCCACATCGACGGCGCTATCGACCGCACTGCTCAAGCCCATGTGCCCTTCTTCTCCACCAAGGGTCGCCGGCTGGCAACCGACGAGCAGAATCTTCTGCTTCAGGTTTCCATTCATGGCAGCCGCCATGCGCAGCACGTTGAGCGGGTCCATTCCGTGCGCGTCGACCACAGCTTGCTCCGGCTCTTCCAGTTTGCTCAGATCCGGCTCAATGAGCGATACGGTGCCCGGAGGCTGGCCATGCGGGTAGGCGTCTACCAGGATCGTGGTTTCATATCCATCCTGGAGGGCGTAGGCGAGATCGAATCCGCGGATGCCGAAGTCGACGACCCTAACGCCTCTCGGCAGGTCTCGGCCCGCCAGGCGCTTGATCACTTCGACGCCGAATCCGTCGTCGCCGAGAAAAATGTTTCCGATGCCGGCTACGAGGATGCTCGCCGGTTGCGCGTGCGTCCTGACCTGCGGTTGCTCCTCGGGCAGAGGCTCGATCTCGTTCGCATCGAAGAAAAACCGGTGACCCGGCTGGCGCAGCAGTCCCAAATCCCTGCCTGGATCGTCGTCGAGCACCACGCAGACGTGATTCTTGCCTTCGTAGTCCTGCTCGATGCTTTCGATGGCGGCGATCTGGCCGGCCAGCGCGATATCGAGGACGTCACCGCCCCGGCGCGGGCGCAGGCGCACGCGATCCCCCACGCGCAGGTCGCGGTCGCCGACGGTGAGATGATCGACGCAGGTTTTGTCTTCGAGCAACTGCCACTCCCACTCGTTCATGAGGCGTCCTCTTTCGGTGGGATGGAAACTGGCCGCAGGCCGCGCAGTGCGCCATGCAGTTTCATGAACTGCTCGGCGGGCATGTTTTCCGTGCGCTCCAGAATATGCCGGGCGCGCTCGTCAGAGTGGCGGATCTCACACTTTTCTTCGTCGGTGAGGGTCAGGATGCGCAAGGAAAGGATCTCGTCGATTTCCGTGCCGTCGAACAAGTCGCCGGCGCTTTCGGGAGCGATCTGAGGATAGTCGTAGAGAATGATGGGAGAAGCCAGCAAGGTATCGCGCTGGCCTTGATCTCCCACCAGCACCGGCCAGGCGCCGACGTTCTGGCATTGCGCCGCAAGCTCGTGGAATTCTTCCGGAGGTTCGAGCAGAGAGATGAATTCGGCGGACTCCACGCCCATGACCAAGTGAGCGGACACGAGGGAATGCATGAGGGCTTCGTCGCGGGTCGACACGGATTGCAGACCGGTGGTATTGCGAACTACGATGCGGAGTTTGAACAGATTGTCGCGGAGGTTCCCGGCTGCGATGACGATGTCTCCGTCGAGGGCCGCCTGCCGGCGCGGCTTTGCGTCTGGCGCCGAACTGCGGTCCGTCGAAGCGTCTTCCGTGGAACCGTCTTCCGTAGAACCGTCTTCCGTAGAATCAGAGAACTCGAAGGTGTGCCGTAGCGGTTTGTTGCAAAGCGTCTTCAGGGGCGAGCGCGGAACATTTACTTCTTGCTCGACAGCTTCCTGCCAGCCTTCCGGCGGGGACGAACTTGATTCGGAAGAAGCTCGTCTCTTCAAATGAAGGAAGCGCAGTTTCAGTTCGAGGGTTGGCTCGCCGTCTCCCTGAGCGTCTGTCACGACCAGACATTCGGTTTGCAGGCTGCAAGGTTCCAGGCTGTCTTGCGCCTCGCTGTAAGCTTGCGGGTAGAGCACGCCAAAATTAAAACGCTGCTGGTTTTTTACCGACGACGGCCGGTAGGGATAGAGCAAGTATCCCTCATAGAGGACGGCCTTCGCGATTTGATCGACCAGCGTGAGATTCACTGCAGCACCTTCGCTTTGTCCCCTTCGTCCCTGAGTTCATTCCTGCGCAATTCTTCTGCGCGCAATATTGTTTCCAGCGCCTGCTCCCAGGTGGGAATGCCGTGCCGGACTTTGTAGTCGTAAAGGCGCTCGAAAACATCGCGGCGCAGACAGAGCCACGCGCTGTTGGGATAGTACGTGTCCATCATTTCGCGCCAGATCTTGATCGGCAGGGCGAAGCGCGTTTCCTTATCCCAGGAAATCGGCTCGACCTGCAGGTGCTCGCCGTCGTTCTCGTTCTCTTGCTCTCTCTCTTGCTTTCGCGCATAGAACACCGTGCCGCTGAACATCAGGCACAAGGGTACGTCGCCGTCGCTCAGGCCGTAAAAATATTTGGTTGCGGCTACGTTGAAATCGAACGTACAAGGCACGGCCATATCGACCACGGTCGATTTCTGAAAGGGCGGGACATTGATGTTGACGTGCGTCCATAGCAGGTTGCGCAGGGTCTTGCTCCAGCGTTCGGGTTCGCCGAACAGGTCGCGGAGTTTTTCCTGCTCTTGGGGAGTGTAGCGCCGGCGCGTGACTTCCATCTGAATCTGGCAGCGGAGGGCGACCGAGTGGATCGTCTCCGCGTGGTTGAGATTGGCGTTGGTGACGCGCAGTTTGAGGACGATTTCGGGCGAGGCCGCGAACTTCTGCACCTCCGCGCCTTCGATCTTGAAGCTCAGGTCAGGCATGGATTTCCTCGGCGACGATTTGGGCTCGCGACTTGAGCTGCGCGAAGAAGTTTCCGATTTCCTGCCAGACTTCTGTTCCGCCCGAGAGACCGCGCCAGTGAATGCGAATCAGGCCAACCAGTTTGTAGCAGGCATCGATTGGAACGATGTAGTACTCCGCTTGCGACGCGCCACGCGAGTGCCCGACACGATTGACGAGCAGCGCTTCGACGTCGGGTTCCATCTGCTTCAGAATTGGATTGGCTTCGACGATCGCGCTCCAGGCTTCGAGGGGCAGGAGAGATTCGGTTGCTCCGGCCGGGCTGGGATAAAAGGCACTGACCCGCGAGTCGCGGCTGTTTTCGAAAAAGAAAGCGAGATTGATGGGGATGAGCAGGCCGTCCCACTCGGCATCGGTCAGGTGAAAGTTGGACAGCAAGCGGATGTCGCGGGGAATGCGTTTGTATTTTGCCCCGGCGCGCCCGCTGAACAGCAGGGCGCAGGCGTCGCAGGCGCACAGCATTTTGCGCTGAGTTAATTCGATGAGGTGGGGATGTTCCGTATACAACTCCGCGCTGCACAATTCGCATTTCTCAGTATTGCGCCGCGGCTTGCGGGCGAACTGCCGCAGGCTCTCGAAAGCTTGGGTTGCGTCTCGGAGCTGGTCGGTCTTGATCATCGCTACCGCGGTTCGCTCAGTCCATGCCTTCGCTATGCAGCTGGGGCCCTTGAATCGATGACACATGAATCGGCGCGGGCGAGGCTCCCAGCAATTTCTCCACACCCACGAAGCCGGATGCCGCGGGCTCTTCGAGCCCCTCGATCACCAGTGACGTCAGGTCGGGCGCGGCGTTGTAGATTTCTTCTTCCACCGTCGCCCGCACGGTGCGCGAGGTTGACCCGCAGGCGTGGCCATCGACGGTGACGCGCAAATGCACTGCGCCGCCGTCCACGCTTACCAGCTTGGCTTCCGCGCCCATTTTGTGAAGCTTGGAAAGAATCTGGTGCAGCTTGCGCTCCACGCGAGTCTGCAAATCGTCGGGATGCAGCCCGTACAAAATCAGCAGGCTGCTGATCAGCGGATCGCTTCCCAATTCGTCGATCACCCTGGCGCCGCCATCCCCGGACTGAAATACGATTTCCAGGATGCGTTCCAGGCCGGTGCCGTGCAAATCCATCAGATACTGCACGAGTTGCTTAGACGCGGCGCGGGCTGCGGGATCGGCGAGGGTTTCGAGTTCCTGCACCAGGCCGCTGATTTTCTGCACTCGATCCTGGAAATCTTTTTCGTCGGCCACAATCCTCCCTCAGCGACTCAGGAGCGGGAACCTGCGTGTTCGTCCGCCGTGCTCGGACGAACAATCCCGCCCCTCGTCTTTTTAGTTCGTCGCACCGAGCCCCCAGGGGCTGAAGCCCCAACAGTTTAGACTCGCTTTACGCGGCCCTCAAAGGGCCGCTCTTCCACGGTAGCGCACAGGTCCGTGCCTTTTTCCGCAGCCGGTTAAGCCGTGACGTTCCCAAAACGGCGTGCGCTTCGCAATGCCATTTATTAAATCGCTTCTTACTCCTGAAGCCCGAACATGGGCGAGTGCCGCGTCTCCAGCACTTTGCCGTTGCCCAGGTACATGTGCACGCCGCAGGGCAGGCACGGGTCGAAACTGCGCACCGCCCGCATGATGTCGATGCCTTTGAACTTGTCGGGACCATTCTCCTCGAAGATCGGCGTATTCTGCACCGCATCTTCGTACGGGCCGGGCGTGCCGTAAATATCGCGCGGGTTGGCATTCCACGGCGTTGGAGGATAGGGATGATAGTTCGCGATCTTGCCCTTGCGGATGACGACGTGATGCGAGAGCACGCCGCGCACCGCCTCGTGGAAGCCGCATCCGATGGCCTCCTCCGGAACCTTGAACTCGTTCCAGGTCCTGGTGCGGCCGGAATGCAATTCCTCGAGAGCCTGCTCCGCGAAATAAAGCCCGGCGCAGGCAGCATACACCTGGAAGTAAGTTCTCGCACGATCGCGCTCGATGGCGTTGCTCCACTTCGGAATCTTCCACTCGAATTCGACTTCGGGAAGAGATGTGGTCTTGGGCAAATACATCTTCACGCTGTGGCCGGTGGACTTGATGTAGCCGATGTCGACCAGCCCGGCCAGCGCCGTGGCCCAGAGGCGGGCAATCGGGCCGCCGCCGGTGTCGAGCGCGAGATGATCTCCGCTGCGCTTGTCGAGCCAGCGCGGCGACATCACCCAGGTGTACTTGCCGGTGAAGTCGCGCTTCTGCGGACGGGGGATCGTAGTCTGATTCCAGGGATGGTTCTTGTCGACTGGATTGCCCAGCGGATCGGTCTTGACGAAGGTTTCAGAATTCTTCCAGTCGTCGTAGTAGGAACTGCCGAGCAGAATACGGATGTTGAGATTGATGTCGACCAGGTCGGTCGTGACCAGCTTGCCATCGACTACCACGCCGGGGGTCACATACATCTTGCGGCCCCAGTCGGTCATATTCTTGTAGGTGTAGTCGCAGGCCGCGGGGTCGTTGAACGATCCCCAGCAGCCCAAGAGAACGCGCCGCTCGCCAACCTTCTCGTATCCGGGCAAAGCTTCGTAGAAGAAGTCGAAAATGTCATCGTGCAGGGGGACGACCTTCTTCATAAACTCCACATACTTCATGAGGCGGACAATGTAGTCGGTAAACAATTGAATGGTTGGAACCGTGCCCACGCCGCCTGGATACAGCGTGGAAGGATGCACGTGCCGGCCTTCCATCAGGCAGAACATTTCGCGGGTCATGCGGCTCATCTGCAGCGCTTCCCGGTAAAATGCGCCGGTAAACGGATTCAGCGCGCGCATGATGTCGGCAATCGTACGATAGCCGTGCGCTTTGGCGTGGGGCGCTTCAGTTTTTTCCGCTTTTTGGAACACGCCCGGATTCGTCTCCTTGACCATCTGCTCGCAGAAGTCCACGCCGACCAGGTTATCCTGAAAAATATTGTGGTCGAACATGTACTCGGCCGCTTCGCCCAAGTTGACGATCCACTCGGCCATGGCCGGCGGACGCACGCCGAAGGCCATGTTCTGCGCGTAAGTCGCGCAGGTGGCGTGGTTGTCGCCGCAGATGCCGCAGATGCGGCTGGTAATGAAGTGGGCGTCCCGCGGATCTTTGCCTTTCATGAAGATGCTGTAGCCGCGGAAGATGGAGGACGTGCTGTGGCACTCGGCGACCTGGCGGTTGGCGAAGTCGATCTTGGTAAAGATGCCCAGGCTGCCCACGATGCGCGTGATCGGATCCCAGTTCATCTCGACCAGGTTCCGGCCTTTGGTGGCGGCTTCTTTTGTCGGTGCGGTAATGGTGCTCATGTTCGCTCGCTCCTGTTAAGTCTCGTAACGTTGGTCTCGATGATCTCGGCCTTTGAACGATCTTGGGTTGAACTAGTAAGACTGAACTAATACGACCTCGGGTGATAACCCGTCGTCAGTTCGGCCCGCGGATGCCGCCACTTCGGTTCCTTATTGCAAGTCGCCTGGGTCAGAGTGCGCAATGCGCTGATGGCGCGGCCGTAGGCCCCGACCGCTGCCGAAGATACTTTCGCGCCCGGCGGCTCATCCATGAACGGCATGAACTTGTCGGGGAATCCTGGCATGGTGCAGCCGATGCAGATGCCGCCCACGTTGGGGCAACCGCCGATACCTGCCATCCACCCGCGCTTGGGGACGTTGCAGTTCACGACCGGGCCCCAGCAACCCAGCTTCACGATGCACTTGGGCGAGCCGTAGACTTCGGCGAAATCGCCCTGCTCGTAATAGCCGGCGCGATCACAGCCTTCGTGGACCGTCTTGCCGAAGAGCCAGGTTGGGCGGAGCTGATCGTCGAGGGGAATCATGGGCGCGCGGCCCGCGACCTGGTAGAGCAGGTAGAGGACGGTCTCCATGAAATTGTCAGGTTGCACCGGACAGCCGGGGACGTTGACGATGGGCAGGCCGGCCTTCGAGGTCCATTGCCAGCCGAGATAGTCGGCGAGACCCATGCAGCCGGTGGGATTGCCTTCCATGGCGTGAATGCCGCCGTAGGTGGCGCAGGTGCCGCAGGCGATGATCGCGGTTGCTTTGGGCGCGAGGCGGTCGATCCATTCGTTCGTAGTAATCGGCTGCCGCGTTTTGGGATCGGTGCCGAGGGCTGCCCAGTAGCCCTCTTTCTTGATCTTCTCGTTGGGGATGGATCCTTCGACCACCAGAACGAAGGGTTCGAGCCGGCCTTCTTCCGCCAAATACCAGTACTTGAGGAAATCGTCGCCGTTCTCATAGGCCAACACAGGATTGTGCAGATGGACCTTGGGCAGGCCTGGAATGGCGCCCAACAAAACATCTTCAATGCTGGGCTGAGTCGCCGCGGTGATTGAGACGGAATCCCCGTCACAGCCCAGTCCGGCTGTGATCCAGACAATGTGTACTTCTGAGACGGCCGGCGCTTTCTGCGTAACTCGACCGTACGGAACAGCTTCCGTTGGGGCCATACCTTGGTCTCCTTTTCCGAATTTCGACTTATGTGAACCGGCTAAAGCCTCGCGTGTGCTTGAGCGGCCGCTCCCACGGGGCGAACTAAGACCTAGACGCGAGGCGATGTGAAACCTCGCAGTTATTTCGATCAACAGAATCTAAGAAATGAATAGACTTCCACAAGCGGGCGCAACCTTGATTTTTCCTACCATGAAGTACTATGGGGATGTAAGGGATTCCCTGCTGTCGATCAGGCTGTAAGACATCACGGAAGAGCGAGTGCGAAGTGGCTCACGCCGTTTTCTCGCCGACGCTCCATTGGATGGCGTGCTGCACGAGTTCGCGGGCGCTGCGCAGCGACAGCTTCTCTTTGATGTGTGCCTGGTAGGATTCGACGGTTTTGACGCTGATGTGCAGTTCTTCGGCAATCTGGCGCGTGGAATGGCCTTCGCCGATCAGGCGAAAGACCTCGAGCTCGCGGTCGGTGAGGTCGGCAATGGAAGAGGGCCTGCCGGCGCCGCGGCTACCGATAAAGCGCTGGAGCATGCGGTTGGCGATGCGCTCGCTGACGTAGATTTCGCAGCTCAGAATGCGGCGCAGCGCGACCAGCACTTTCTCGGTGGCTTCCTGCTTCATGATGTAACCCTGGGCGCCGGCGCGCAGGGCGCGTTCGGCATAGATCGACTCATCATGCATGGAAAGAATGAGAACGGGCAGTTCGAGATTTCTGGTGCGAATGTCTTTGAGCAGGTCCAAACCGTCCGGACCGTTGAGCGAAATGTCCACCACCAGAATGTCAGGCCGGGCGGTGGCGATCGACTGAACCGCAGTCTGCGCGTCTTCGGCTTCGCCGCACACCATCAGGTCCGGCTCGCGATTGATCAGCAGCGCCAAACCCTGGCGCACAATGGGGTGGTCATCGACGACGAAGACCCTGTTTTTTCTGGCCGCCGTAGCGCCCGCCGCAGCACCTTGATTCATAGGCCTGTGCCTCTTGTCGCATTCGCGACGGCGATCGGGAAGCGGCACGTCACGGCTGTGCCGCGCGGAAGCTCACGCTTCACTTCCAGATTTCCTCCAATCATGCCGGCACGGTAATTCATGATGTGCAATCCGACGCCCGCATGCGGCGTGCGTGGCCGCTCCATGCCTTTGCCGTCGTCCTTTATTATCAACATTCCCTCGCGTTCGCCGCAGAAAAGCTGGATTACGATGTTCTGAGGCTGGCCGTGCTTGATGGCGTTGTTCACCGCTTCCTGTGCGATGCGGTACAAATGCGTGGCCATCGACTCGTCGTGAATCAGCACCGCCTTTTCACACTGAAAGCGGCAGGCGATGCCGAATAAATCTTCGATCTCGGTAGCATACAGCCGCAGCGCCGACATCAATCCCTGGGAATCGGAAACGACGGGTAACAATCCCCGCGACAGCTCCCTGGTCTTCAGAATGGCATCGTTGACCAGCTGCAGAATCTTGGCTGCGTCGGCGGCTTCTGGAACCTGGCGCTCGGCAAGCTTCTGCTCCTGCACCTTGGTCATGAAGGCGATGCCGGTCAGATGCTGGCCCAGCCCATCGTGCAAATCCTGGCCAATTCTGCGCTGCTCCCGCTCGCTGATTTCGAGCACAGTTTTTTCCAGACGCTTGCGCTCGCTGATGTCGCGGATGGCGCTCGAAACCAACACGCCTTCCTCGGTCTCGAGCGGACTCAAGCTGATCTCCACGGGAAACTCGTGCCCGTCCTTATGCAAAGCATATAGCTCCAACCCCGCGCCCATCGGCCGGACCCGCGGCTCGGCGGCGAAATTGCTGCGGTGCGCCGGATGATTTCCCCGCAGCCGTTGCGGGACGAGCTTTTCGATTTCCTCACCGAGCAATTCCTGACGATGATAGCCAAACAATTTTTCCAGCTGCGCGTTGACCAGAACAATCTTTCCCTTCTGATTCACCACGACCACCGCGTCGGGCGCAGCCTCGAGCAATCCTCGGAAGCGAATCTGTGCGCGCTTCTGCTCGGTCACGTCAATGCCGGACGCGATGATGAAGGTCGAACTTTGCTTAACCGCCGGCAACATGGCCGCCGACCAGGCGATGGTGCGGTGCGTGCCGTCGCGGGCAACCCACGAGCTTTCGTGCCCGGCGCGCACCTGGTCGTCACAGATTTTCCGGAACAAGGCCTGGAACTGTTCCTTCTCGCCGGGAACATGAAAGAGATCCCAAATCAACTGCCCGCGGGCTTGATCGAAGGACTGCCCGGTCATCTGTTCGCAGGTGCGATTGAAACGAACGATGCGGCCTTCGCGGTCGAGCACTGCGACCAGCGCGCCCACGGTATCGAGGATCGCCGACACGACATTGCGTTCGTCCTGCAACTCTTCTTCGGTCTGCTTCAGGTCGGTAATGTCGAATGCCACGCCGTGAATGAACCAGGGCGCGCCGTCGGGACGCCGGATCATCTTGGCTTCGCAATGGAACCAGATCACGCGGCCGTCGCGTGCGATCACGCGATAGGCAGAGCGCAGCGGCTTGCCGGAGAGAAACATCTCCGAGGCTTCCACGCTCCAACGGTCTTTATCGGCGGGATGAATGCGCTGGTACCACATCACGGGATCTTCCAGCCATTCGGATTGCGAGAATCCCAGCGTGGCTTCGATCTGCGGGCTGACGTAGGCCTCGCCGATGCCGCGGTCGAGATAGGCCATGAAGACGACGGCGGGAAGCTGCTCGACCAGAGCCCGGTATTTTGCCTCCAGATTCGGAAGTTGCCCTTCGACAATCGGGGTTTGATCGAGCCGCTGAAAGAAATGATGGAGCGAGGCTGGCGACCGAGCGATGTTTTGGTCGTTGTTCTGGTCGTTGTCTTTGTCTTTGTCTTGGTCTTGGTTTTGGTCTCGGTCTTTGAAATAAGTGCTGGCGAGTTCCAAGAGGATGGCTTCGGCATCCTGCTGGGTGAGCACCGGTTCCGGCGCTGATGAGTCCTGCGCGTGGGCTGCGCTGCCGATTTGCCAGAATGCATTCATCTCAAACCGATTTCCTCAAAGAGTCACAGAATTTCTTTCGCGCGCGTGCGCCAGCTTGGCTCCTTATTGAGCGACGCCTGGGTGAAGCGCCGCAGGGCGTGAACCGCGCGTCCGTAAGTCTGCACCGCGTGCGACGAAAGCAACGATCCCGGCGGCTGGTTCATGAACGGCATGAACTTGTCTGGAAACCCTGGCATGGTGCATCCGATGCAGATTCCGCCTACGTTCGGACAACCTCCGATGCCGCCCATCCATCCTCGCTTGCCCACGTTGCACTGCACGACCGGGCCCCAGCAACCCAGCTTCACGATGCACAACGGCGACCCATATTCTTCGGCAAACTCGCCCTGCTCGTAGTAGCCGCCGCGATCGCAGCCTTCGTGCAGCGTGCTGCCGAACAGCCATGTCGGGCGCAACGCGTCATCGAGCGGAACCATGGGGGCACGGCCGCTGGCCATATAAAGAAGATAGAGTATCGTCTCCATCATGTTGTCCGGCTGGACCGGACAACCAGGAACACAGACAATCGGAATCTGCGCCTTCGATTTCCATTTCCAACCCAGGTAATCGGGCAGACCCATGCAGCCGGTCGGATTGCCCTCCATGGCATGAATGCCGCCGTAGGTCGCGCATGTTCCCGCCGCAATGATGGCCCACGCGTGCGGAGCCATGCGGTCGATCCATTCGCAGGTTGTGATGGGCTGGCCGGTGAGCGGATCGGCGCCGAACGACGCCCAATATCCTTCGCTCTTGTTGCGCTCGTTGGGGATGGAACCCTCGACGATAAGGATGAAGGGCCGGCTGGATTTTCCTTCGGACGCTTCGCGGAACGGGCGCACGAACTCGTCGCCGTTTTCATAAGCGAGAAAAGGATTGTAGAAGTTGACTTTAGGAATCCAGGGCAGCGCGCCAGTCACAATATCTTCGATGCTGGGCTGGGTGGCGCCGGTCATGGCGATGGTGTCGCCATCGCATCCCAGGCCGGCTGTGAGCCAAAGAATGTCGATTTCATCGATGGCGGCAGAAGCCGCATCAGCCGCCCGTTTCCCCGTCCGACCGACGTCTGGGTCGATCATCGCTGCAGTCCTCGGCCGCTAACAGCCTGCGTATTCTAGCGCACTTTGGCGGGCCAGTCGCGGCAAACCTGGCATTAGGCCGTGGCCATGGGCTGAACTCTGCAGGGCAAGCCAGCTTCGGAGATGTTTCGCAGGACGGTTTGCCGGCAGCCTCACTCCGCGGGCTTTAGTTCTTCAAAGCTGAAGTGCTTGTCGAGCTTGTCGTAGGGCTTGCCGTCAACTTCGACATACGGATAGACGAAGTAATTGAGGGCTGGGCCATCCTGTTTAGGAGACAGGGTCACGTCACGGCCGGTGGAAAACTGCACGCGATTGGCGTCAACGCTGCCGAAAAAATAATCCTGTTTCTCTTTTGCTTTCCATGCTTCCGAGATATCGAGAGGGATCCAGCCGATCTTGGCCGCATAGAACTCAGCCCAGCAGTGATAACCGGGGATATCTCCTTTGTCGTTGTTTTCGGGCAGTGGAAAGCCGATGTCGAAGCGGGCCGGAATTCCATCAGCCCGCAAGATGCCGATGAACGGAGAATGGAAATCGGTGCAGTTGCCGCGCTTGCTGTCACAGGCCCACACCGCATCGCCGCGTCCCCAGCCGGAGCCGGTCTTGTCATAGCGCATAGTCGTGAAGAGGTAATCGTAGGCAGCCTTGGCTTTTGCCACTGTGCCGCTTTGAGATCCGGTGACCTCGACCGCCAGCTCCTTGATCTTGCCATCGGTAGGGATCAGGGTATCGGGAGCAATCAATCGGCTCATCGAGGCGGGCACGACGCCAGGCTTCTCGTCTCTTCGCCGGAGTTGGGCGTAATCTCCCCGCGAATATTCGCGGCGCGTGACCTTGTACTCGAGAGTAAACTCTGCTTTGCCGGAAGTGGGATTCTGAATCTCGGCGTACATGATCCGATTGCCGTACTCGGGACCCTGCGTCATCTCGGTCTTAACCGGGGCCTTGACCAAGAGAACCCGCACCGTCTGGTGCTGGTCAGTCTGCGGCAGCGGAATCCAGACGCGCACTCGCTTGGCTCCGGAGGGAATATCCTTCACGGTGAAGTTGTAGGTGAAGCGAAAGGTGCGGCTTGGCGGGCTGAATTTCTGGACATGCGATGCGGATTGGGCGAACTGGCAAACCGGGAAAAAGAGCAGCAGCAACGACGAGAGAACTCGCAGCTTCACGAAGGCACCCCTTAAGCGGACATATCAAGCGGCAGACATCGGTAAAAATTTTACCAACAGGCGGCGCAGGCTGTCACGGCTGCGCAGAAAACTCCGGGCGATAATTTGTAGCATGGATTGGCTGAGATCTGAATCTGACGAAACTTCCTAACGTGGTATAGCATCGCATGGAACGAGGTTTACTATGGCGAACGCAACCTCACAGCGAAGTGACGCCACTACGATGGAGCGCTCCGCGCCAGCGGGAAACGGCCTGGCGATCGTGCGAGTGACCATCGGCGCAATGTTCGTGTCTGTCTTTTTCGAGAACCTAGGCAAGGGACTCTATACCGCGGCAGGCTACGCGGGGCTCATCCATTACTACATCAAGGCGAGCCACTCGCCGGCTGCGTGGAAGGCAGTGATGGGCCTGGCGGCAAGCCATGCCGCGATGGCGGCTCCCATGCAGGCCGTGACCGAGATTGGTCTCGGTGTTCTGCTCGTCATCGGACTGCTGACCCGGCCAGCCGCATTCGTCGCTTTTCTGTATCTCGGCAGCCTTTGGATTTCGGAGTGGGGCACGGCATGGATCTGGGAACTGCTGGTTCCGGTGATGGCATCGCTGGGGCTCGCCATCGGAAGCGCGGGACGGAAATGGGGCGTGGACGCGTGGCTGGCGCAACGATGGCCGTCTTCTCTTTTCTGGTGATTGGGCGGTGGCTGGGATTGGGTTGCCTGCAGGAAGATCGCCTGAACGAAGATCGCGTGAAGGAAGATCACCTGAAAATTGGGCCACGTGAATGAAGATCACTTGAATCGCGATCAAGTCCGAGTGTCCGTCATCATCCCCACGCATAACGAAGCGGGCGCGATTGAACGCGTCCTGGCCGATCTGCCGTCTGATCTCACGACCGAGGTCATTGTTGTCGACAGCGATTCGACTGACGGGACGCCCGAGATCGCGGCCAGAATGGGGGCCCGCGTGGTTCGGGAACCGCGACGCGGCTACGGGCGAGCGTGCCTCACGGGTCTGGCCGCGGCAGATTCTCCTGACGTGGTTGTGTTTCTGGATGGCGACTACAGCGATCGGCCGTCTGAACTTCCGATTCTTTTAGCGCCAATCATTGACGGACCGGCGGAGGGGCGCGCCGACATCACACTCGGCTCCCGCCTGCAGGGGCCGCGTTCGGCTGGGGCCTTGCCCTGGCATCAAGTGTTTGGGAACCGTCTCGCCGCCGGGCTGATCCGGCTTCTGTATGGATTACACATCAGTGATCTCGGGCCGTTTCGCGCGGCCCGCGCCGATGTATTGCGCGCGCTCGCGCTCGAAGAGACCACCTACGGCTGGGCGGTGGAGATGATCCTGAAAGGCGCACTGGCTGGATGCCGCATCGTGGAAGTTCCGGTGAGCTACTACCCGCGCATTGGAAAATCGAAGATCAGCGGCACGCTGAAGGGCACGGTTGGCGCGGGGTGGTTCATTCTCAGTTTGATCGTGCGCTATTATTTCCGGCACAGAATAGCCGGGACGCCACGGTCGGAGTAGGCCGTGTCAAAACTTAGTCTATGAAATCCGTCTCTATGAAATCCGTAAGCCGGGACGGGGTGCGTTCGTCAGGCAGTGGCCGTGTGCTGGTCATCATGGCGAAAGCGCCGCGGCGAGGCGTGGTCAAGACTCGTCTCGCGCCCAGCCTTTCGCCTGAAGCTGTCACTGCTTTCTATCGCTGCCTTCTCGAAGACACGCTGACGCTGGCGCGGTCGTTGAAAGTGCACGGTGTGGAAGTCGCGATCATGTGTCCCGAGGCCGACGTAGACGAACTGGCGCGGTTGGCGGGCAGTGGGGTCAGCCTCGTTGCGCAGGAGGGTGAGGGTCTGGCCGCAGGCTTGACTTCGGTATTCGCACAGTTTGCACGGGATCGCCAACGCGTCATTGCTTTCAACAGCGACAGCCCACACCTGCCGCAGTCGGTTCTCGAAGATGCATTCCAAACCCTGGCCGCACATGACGTGGTCGTGGGACCGACGCACGACGGAGGCTATTATCTTGTCGGGGCGAAGGCGGCGCATCCTACGCTTTTTGAGGGCGATGGAATGGGCACCAGCAGCGCGCTGGAGAGACTCTTGGCGCGCACACGAGCGCTTGATCTATCCGTAGGTTTCGCAAATCGTTTTTATGACATCGATGTCGCAGAGGACTTGAATCGGCTCGCAGAGGAGTTGCGCCTGCATCCGGCAAGAGCGCCACGCACGGCGGCGTGGCTGAAAGAGTGGGAAAGATAAAGAGTATGTGGAGTGAGCTCTGCTGCCCGCTAGCTCTTGCCACCACAGGCAAAGCGGGCAGGGGCGCCCGCTCCGCACACAAACCTTGCAGCGGCAGACTTGCGAACAGGCGCACAGGAGATCGTGAAGATCAGCCCCGAGTGGAGAGTGTACGTCCTCGGCGCCACGTTGTGCGTGGCGTTAAGCATCTGCTCCCGCAACTTCGGCGATCGGGGCGGGCCGTGGTTCATGTTCACTTTGGCGCTTGCGGGCATCGCGTACCTGTTGGCGATCCGTGAATTCTTCGCTACGGCAAAATTTGAACGAAGCGTTTCCCGGCGCGTGGTCGTGATTGGCCTCGTTCTGGCTGCGGTGTGGAATGTTGAGTTTCTACGGCTGCCGGCGGGCGCCGATGACGATATTCATCGATACGTTTGGGATGGCCACCTGCAGCGGCTGGGCTACAACCCCTATCTGGTGGTTCCCAGCGATCCAGCCGTGAAGGGGCTGCATACCGCGGAAACCCGCGACCTGAACAATCCGGATTTGCCAAGCCCGTATCCAGCCGGAGCGCAGCTTTTCTTCCGCGCGGTAACCGCGATCCGGGAGTCCACGTTTGCGCTGAAAGTGGCGTTTGTCATTTGCGAGTTCGCCATTGTCTTCGTCTTGCTCGATGTGTTCCGCTGTACACGGCAAGACGCGCACCTGGTTCTGGCGTACGCCTGGAATCCTTTGCTGGCCATTGAGGTAGCGGGAAGCGGTCACATCGACATTGTGGGCGCATTGTTGCTGGTCGTGTCCGCGGCGGCGCTGCTGCGGCGATGGCGGGCGACTGCGGCCGTCACGCTTGGGCTGGCGGTAGCGGTGAAATTTCTGCCGATCGTACTCTTGCCTCTCTACTGGAAGCGGGTTCGCATTCGCGACGCTGGGCTGGCCGTAGTCGTGGTAGGACTTCTATACGTGCCATTTCTTCGGCATTCATCTGCAACTCATGGCCGCATTCCGATCGGCTCGCTGGGTACGTACGTCCAGAATTTTCGCTTTAATGGTCCCGTGTTTGCGGCGCTCGATCGAGTGGCGCCTCCGTGGTTGCTGGTTGCCCTGGCAGTGCTGGTTGGATTAGGAACTGCAAGTTGGCTGAGAGGGAGAAGCGCAGCGTTTGAGCGCTCTGCGCAGCAATCTGCCTCACTCATATCTGCTTCCCCCATGCCTGCCTGGCCCATATTTGTGTGGCCCATGGCCGCGTCTCTTCTGTTCGCACCTGCCATATTCCCCTGGTATCCTCTCTGGCTGCTGCCGTTTCTGACGTCGGCCTCGACGCTGCCGATCATTGTCTGGACGGTGAGCATTATCCCCACATACGTTCAATGGCACTTGCGCGCACTTGGGCATCCGTGGGGCGCGCTTCCTGGCTGGGTGATGCTTGTGGAATACGGATGCGTGGGGATCGCGGCCGCGATTCTCTGGTGGCGCCGGGGATGGAACGCTGAGAGGCCGGGACCTACTAAGACCAAAGTATAAGTGCGCCATCCGGGATCTAAGAGTATTCTTCCGACATCTCAAGCAACGTCTCAGACGACGTCTCAGACAACATGCGTTTCAAATCTCCGCAGGGGGAATTCCATGACAAAATCGAGCCGCCATTCGATGATTAGTCTTTTTGTTTTCGCCGTGCTGGCCGTCGCTCCAGGCTCCTGGGCGCAGGCGCCGCAACGCTCGCCAATTCTCGATCAGGTGGCCAAGACCTACGGCGTCGATTCGTGGAATCAAATTGAGGCGATCCGCTACACCTGGAATGGGGAAATCACCGGACTCTTCAAAGCTGCGCACAAGTGGGAGTGGGAACCCAAGACCAACAAGGTTACCTTCGAAGGAACCGATAAAGATGGCAAGCCGGTCAAGGTTTCCTACGTGCGCACCGACCTTAGCACCCAGTCCGACGCGGTGAAGAGTCAGATTGATCCCAGTTTCATCAATGACAATTATTGGACTCTATTCCCCTTTCACGCATATTGGGACAAGAGCGCCAGCGCGATCGATCAGGGCAAGTTTAATCTGCCGCTGGGCAGCGGCATGGCCGAACTGATCCCGGTGAAGTATCCGGCGGATAGCGGTTACACGCCCGGCGACACCTGGGATCTCTACGTGGGCAAAGACAACCGCGTGGTGTTCTTTGACTACCACCGCGGCGGGGCCAAGCCGCCGAGCCGCGTCCTGGCAACGTGGACAGGCTACAAGAAGGCAGGTCCGATACTGTTCTCAACCGAACATCGCGGCATGGCCGATGGCAAGCCCCTGCACATCTTTCTTACGGATGTGGCGGTCAAGCTGACGGGCTCGGACAAGTGGATGGCTGCACAATAACCAATCACTGATAGCTGATGACAACAATCGACTAGCTGATGTCGTTGGTCACGCGTCAGACTGCCTAGTCAGACGACCTGGCAATCACCACGGTGGTGCAGGAACTGCGCAGTTTTGGCAGATCGCGATTTGCGGCCATGCGGATCGCGATGCGTGGGTGCTCGCCGCGAATGATCGGACAATAAAAATCAGGCTGTAGTAGCGCGCCCTGCAGGCGTCGCCTTCCGGCGCATCCGCCGTGACAGGACTCGCGGAACTCGCACGGATGGCAGGTTTCAGGAAGTGTCCGTGCCTGATCAAAGGGGGTTGAACTCAGAATGTTGACACCGGCGGAGATCAAATCTGCAAGCGGCTCCCCCGACCCCGGCCAATAGACGCAGGGTTGCGTCGTGCCTCTTGGCGTTACTCGTACAGTACTCACGCCACAACCGCCGCGCAGCGGGGGCAGTCCAGCCATGGCACGAACCAGCGGCTCGCCAATCGCGATCACATCAGTTTCCTCAAAGAGGCGACGAAACCCTTGCCAGTACTCTTCGTAGCTGAGGGCATAAACGTCCGATCGCACGGACTGGTAGACATTCACTCGCAACGGAGCGTCAAACTGTTTGGCAACTCGCGCCACCTCCGCCAGACGCAGGTGGTTCGACTTCATCATGACGGCGATGATGGTTACGGGAATTCTCAGCTTCAGACAACGTTCTGCCTGCTCGTGGATGAGCGCCCAATTGCCCTGCCCACGCTGGGCATCCTGCTCGGCTTCGGTGGGGTAATCGAGAGAGAACTCGATGTCATGGAAGGCGCGCAGTTCATCGTCTTCCAGAACCGCAACGCTGTGGCCGTTGGAAGTGATGGTGAGCTTGACGGGTTTCGTGCGCAGGTAGGACAGGATCTTCTTGAAGTCGGGATGCATGCCGTTCTCACCGGTGCCGAGATTCACGGAGCGCACGGGCAGGCGTTCCATGACCGCCGTCACTTGATCCAGCGAGAGACGGTCGGCGCGAGTCGGATCGCGGTAGCAGAAAGCGCAGGTGAGATTACATTCGTTGGTGAGACCGAGGCCGATCGCAATGCCGTCATCCGGGGTCATCGTGCAAACTCCGGACGACGGGCACTGAGCTGTGGCGTGGTTCATGCTCCCGTACTTCATGAGTGACCTGCCGTGACTGGAGCTGCGCGACGTGCCAGGCAGTGGGTGTAGCGGGCGATTGCGGCAAACTCCGGCCGCTTGCCCAGATTGCGCTCCAGCTCAAAAATCCGCTGGTACTCATCATTTCGGGAGACCCTTGGCGGCAAGTAATCCGACAGGACCCGTACGCCGCGCTCGGCAGTCACCGCGAGTAACGATTCGCGCAGCAGGGCTTGCAGGCTCTCCGCGGTGAATAGCCGAACCCGTCCTCCGTACAGCGACTCATGTCCCCAGTCGGCGGTGAGATTACGCTCGGCCGCGGCCAAGTCGCCATCTTGTATGGCCGCCTTGAACACCTCGCCTGGCTGGTTGCGTACAAGTATCGAGATGATGCTCGACGGATCCCGCAAAGCGCGAACCGCAGAGTGCAGCACAGCGCCGGGGTCGTCGACATATTCCAGGATATTGTGGCAAAGAATCAGATCGAACGATCCGGCGTCGACGAAGTCTGCCGATTGCGCGGCGTTGCCGTGTTTCAGCGCGATTCTGTCTTTAACTCCTGCCTGCCTCGCTGCCCGCTCCGCCAAATCGAGCATGGGCTCAGACGCATCCAGCAACGTCAGGTGAAGGCCAAGCCGCGCCAGGCGCACCGCCATGGCGCCGGTGCCGCATCCGAGATCGAGAGCATCGAGAGACCGCGTGGCTTGCGGCAGGAAGTCCTGCAAATTGGCAAAGGCGAGATCGAGACGCAATCGGCCCTCGGGCGTCTTGAGGTAGGCAGCGTATTTGTCCGCGCCGCTCTGGAAGCGTTCGGCGTCGGGATTCGTGATGATTTCCTTCATACGCCACTCGTTTGAGTGATTCCCCGCTCCAGTCGCAGGTGAGTACCAGAGCGTATATCGAAAGGATTACTGGCCGCGTCCGCCGAAATATCCGGCGATGACACACACGGCGGCTCCGTCATGAATCCCGCTTTCGTCTAGGAACGCGTGTAGCATGGCAAGATGCTATCAGCCCCAGCGAAGGGGTACAATTTTGACTTCTCGCCTGGTGGCACACGCAATGGACGAATCTCGATTTGGTTTGTCTCGACAAGCGCGGCTCCAACCAGACGCGGGATTGGACATACTACCGGCTGAGTTCAATCGGTGAAACCATTCAAGCGTGCCGCGTGAAATTCCCTGGCTTGGAAGACGTTGAACCTGTGATTGACACGCCGGGCAACGTCGGCCTGGCTGCTGCGTATACGAACATCTCAAAGCTCATCAAAGCACAATGGAATGTGGACAGGGACAGAAGTAAGCTAATCGGAGTTCGGGAACGCACTTCATAAAGTGCTGGCATGGCGCTTGCCAGAGGGGTGAAACCGCGCTAGGTTATACGCATATGAGCGATTTGCGAGAGCAAATAAACAGCCTCTCTCCTGCGGAGAAGGCAGAACTGCTGGACACAGTCTGGGAAAGCCTGGAAGCGGACGCAGTATCACTGACGGACGCGCAACGGGCAGAGCTTGACTACCGCATCGCTCGTCATGAGGAAAACCCTTCCGATGTCATCCCGTGGGAACAAGTCAGGGCGGGCCTGTTTAAGAAACCGTGACACTCCCGGTCGTCTGGACACCAGAAGCGAATGAGGACTTACTGGAAGCGCGGGCTTGGTATGACAACGTCCGCCCGGAGCTTGGTGAGCGTTTTGCGCTGGCGGTCGAGGCCACGGTTGAGGCACTAGCGGAACATCCGTTACAGTTCCCTATAGTCTACCGGAGCCATCGCCGTGCGGGAGTGCGGCGGTTTCCGTATGGCATTTTCTTCGACGTGCAAGACAATCGGATTGTGGTGATAGCCTGCTTCCACGGCAGGCGCAATCCGAGGCGCTGGCAATCCCGCTCTCTGAAATCCTAAACGGGTAACACGCACGCCGTGGTCGATCGCCATGGCCATGGTCAGGCCCATGGGTCGGCGCCGCAGTCGAGCCGAAGGGACACTCTTGTCCGAGGGACTGCATCCCAACGACCTCTGGTGCACCGATTACAAGGGCCAATTTCAACTGAACGATAGCCGCTATTGCTATCCGCTCACGGTGACCGACTACTCCGTATTGATCTGGAGGAAAAAACCTTGCAGCCCCTGGAGGACCCCCTCGGGCCAAAAGTGTAACCTATGTCTCCGGAACGGACAGTTGTTGGATGGTCGGGGCGATAGGATTTGAACCTACGACCCCCTGCGCCCAAGGCAGGTGCGCTACCAGGCTGCGCTACGCCCCGACGTTACGATTATAAATGAGCCGGGCGGGCCGTTTTTTTTACTGACGCTGACAAATCTTGACGCGGGCGTATAATTTTGCTCCAGGTATGCTGAGTCCGCGTTACGCGTTGGTGGGGTATGTGCAAAGTTCCGCAGGGGAATTCGTGGAGAGCCTTCGCCGCGAGCTGCATCCCGACCTGCCGCATCTTTGCGCCCATCTAAGCATCCTGCCGCCGCGTCCGCTGCACGGTGAGGAAACTTCCGCCATCCAGATGCTTGACCGGGTTTGCGGGCAGGCCGAACCGTTCGAAGTCACGCTTGGCAGCGTGGAAACCTTCGTCCCGGTCACTTCTACGGTATACATCCGGGTCGACGGCGCGGCCTCGCGCATGTGCGAACTGCACCGCCAGCTCAACGCGCAGGCGCTCCAATATAAGGAAGAGTGGCCCTACATCCCGCATCTCACCATTGCCAAAATGGGGTCCGAGCAACTGGCCCGCGACGCTTTCCGGATCGCCAGCGAGCGCTGGGCACGCTTTTCGGGCAGCCGCCGTATCCTGCTGGAACGGCTGACTTTTGTCCGCGAGGACGCACAAAATTGCTGGATTGACCTGGCTCCGGTTCATCTCGGCCGCAAGCTGGTTTCGAGATAGCCGCATTTCCTTTGAAATGCCGACCGAAAGCCCTTTGGGCCGGTTTCGACACTCCTGTTTCGACACTGAGGTACCGTTCGTCCAGTTACGCCCGCCCGCGGGTGCATGGCCCTTGGTACATCTCCCTCCCGTGTGTTGAAAAGGCGGGCGCGTGCCTGTAGATAAAGAGTAGGTCAGCCGCCAGTCATACCGCCAAAAGCCAATTGTGACGCGGGTTTCGGGGCACGACGGGAGACATCATGCAGATCGGAGTTTACGGTTCAGGATATCTGGGAACAGTGATTTCGGCCTGCCTGGCGGATTTCGGCACACCGGTTTCCTGCTGCCATCCCGACCGCTCGCGGATGGTGGAGATGGCGCAAGGCAACATTCCCTTCTTCGAAAAAAATCTGAAGGAAATCATCCGACGCAACGTGCGCGCCGGCCGTCTCGCCTACTCGACCGACATCGAATCGTTTGCCCGCAAGACGCAGGTGATTTTCCTGGCGGAAGACAAGTGCGAGGGTCTCTGCGACGTCGCCACGCGCATCGCCCGGCTTGCCCCCAAGCCGCCTATATTGACGGTGGTCACGCCGGCTCCGGTGGGCACGGCGAATGCGCTCGAGAAGAGCTTGCAAGCCGCCGGCCTGCAGGCGACGATTGTGGCTCAGCCCATGTTTTTCACCGATGGCTGCGCGGTGGAAGATTTCAACTGGCCCGACCGCCTGATCCTGGGAACCACTTCGAACGAAGCGGTGCAGGTGCTCAAGCAGATTTTTCATCCGCTGGTAATGCGCGGGGTGCCGGTCATCGTCACCAATGAGGCGACCGCCGAACTGGTTCGCGAGTCGGCCACGGCTTTCGTGGCGACCAAGATTTCTTTCATCAACGAAGTGGCCACGCTCTGCGAGCGGGTGAATGCCGATGCCGTCAGCCTGGCGCTGGCGCTTGGACTGGACAAGAAAATCGCTCCCCGCTGCCTGCAGCCCGGAGCCGGCATGGGCGGTGTGTTTGCCGAGTCCGACATGAACTCGCTGGCGGAACTGGCGCAGTCGCACGGCGTCTCGCTGAAAGTGCTCAGCGCGGCCCGCGATGTGAATCAGAACCTTGCCGAACGCCTGGTTGAAAAAATCGCCATGGCGCTGAACTCAGTGGAGAACAAAGACGTCGGCATTCTGGGACTCGCCTTCAAACCCAACACGAATTCGGTTGCCGGATCTTCGTCGCTGCGTTTGGCCGAAACGCTGGTGTCAAAGGGTGCCCGGGTTCGGGCGTATGATCCTGTGGCCATCCCCGAAGCCAAGACGCGGCTGGAGTCCTCGGTGCGCTACTGCGACTCCGCCTATGCGACCGCGGAGGGCTCTGACGCCCTGGTCGTGGGCACGGGCTGGCCTGAGTTCCGCGCGCTCGATTTCGACCGCATCAAGCACCTGCTCAAGAAGCCGGTGATCGTCGACACCAAGAACCTGCTCGATTCCACGCGCCTGCGCGCCCTCGGATTCGAGTACGTCGGCGTCGGACGCGGGTAGAATCGGCCCATGGAGTGACGGCCGCCTCGGCCGTCCAAGCGAGGGCGAAGCCCAGCGGACAGCGTACAGAGCACGATCGCTCCCAGCAACGGTACTTGCTTCCGGAAAACTCCGCCCCCCTACACGCCCAGCCCAGTTGCTATAATTGAAGCTCGGTGGTGGGAATAGCTCAACTGGCAGAGCACCGGACTGTGGCTCCGACGGTTGCGGGTTCGATTCCCGTTTCCCACCCCAAAATTCTCAATCGGCCTCCGCTTCCGTCATTACGGCCCCGTAGCTCAACTGGATAGAGCATCAGTCTTCGGAACTGAGGGTTGGGGGTTCGACTCCCTCCGGGGTCGCCACAACAACGCAGGGGCGGTGTTGGTTCCCATCGAACCAGAATCAGGCCAGTGGCCGATTTCCCATGTGTTGTAGCAACGTGATTTTGTCACCCTAACAGCAACATGAAAGTGTCACCCTGGCGGAGCCAGGGTGTGTTGTAGTTTGGTTTCGCCATAGTAAAGCGCGATGCGGCCGTCGAGAGCGTGATAGAGGTTCACCTTTGCG
>DATJSG010000028.1:0-110455 GCA_035504195.1 Terriglobales bacterium | reverse complement strand
GAGGGCCGATTCCTCTCAGCGCTGATCAACGGCGAGCCGGAGGGTCAGGAGGCCTGGGCGGCCATCGCTCAATACAACCATTTCCTGGTCGAGCATCGGGAGTTGTATCACCAGGCAGAGCCGGTGGCGCGGATCGCCTTGATCTCCGCGGAGCCTCACAACCGATTGGCCGACGAATTCCTCAAGCAGAGCGTCTTCTTCGAGACTAAAGTGCTCGCGCACCTGGACAAGGGAATTCCCCTTGACCACTTCAAGGTGCTGGTGATGCCCGCTGATCTGCGCAAGCTCAGCGCCGAGCAAAAAGTCCGGCTGCATGCGTTTACCGCCGGCGGGGGCGTTCTCATCAGGGCCGGAAAGGCGGAGCCGGGAATTGCGGCGCGCGCCGAAGACGCCGCAGGAGGGCCTCGCCTCAGTTTAGAGCCGCGCGGTTACGTGTTGGGCCAGTTGACTCGGAGACCAGATGGTCGAACCTTTATTCTTCACTTGCTCAACTATGATCACCAGGACCCGGCAGAGAACGTTAAAGTCCGGCTGGACCTGAGCGGGCTCGTCCAAGACCTCAGCCACTGGGAGGTAAAATTCCTTTCGCCGGACGCGGCTCAGCCTCAGCTGGCTGGCCTCTCTCTGCACGAGAGCGTCTGCCAGTTTACTCTAGGCCGGATCGATCACTATACCGTGGTGATTCTCTCGGCTAGACCGGGGCCGTAGTTTGAGGCAAATTTGGCACAGACATGTCGGAAATCTTACGTAGCATTCCATCTGTTGGAGGAATTCTTCGCGGCACGCTCGCGGTATCGATCGTTTGTTAGAAGCAGGCGCACGTCTGTGCTGAGACTCAAACTTTGAATCAGCCAAATATTTTCCATCCATACCGTCCATACCGTGATCACGACAACTCGTGTAAATCAACGTTTCTCTGGTGACTCATGTTCCAGATGTGATAAAAGGTAAGTTACGGTAAAGACGTCGGTTTTCGGCATCTTATTGAATGCAGAGAGTCTGTCCGAAAGAGCCTTTTCGAATCCCACTCTCTCCGCCAGATTTCCTCCTTTCAATAACTCACGCGCCATCGCCACCGCATGCGGAGCTGTTTGGAACGTGGTCTCCAGGACTTTCCGCGAATGCTCCACCTGTTCTACTGAAGCGGGATCGCCCGCGTCTGCGGCGATTTGATAGAGCGATTGAAATCCGTGCGCTTCATTTTGCGCCCAGAAACGCTGCCACGAGAGCGGGCTTGCTCTCCGAAGTGCGTACTCAACCTATGAGCTGGGCGTCGTAGGTCTTCTGTGAACTCAGGATCATTTGAACCACCGCCTCGTCGCCGATCGCAGTATTGATCATGGTGTGGTAAACGGCGCGATCCGGCCATTCGACGTGAAAATATTTCTGGATGAAATCGGAGCGCTCGCGGTCCACCGTATCGACGAGTTCTTCGGCTTCTTGTTCGGTCTTGCCGCGACCCAGCAGGCGCCGCACTTTATCTTCTCTCGGAGCGTAGAGAAATACACGCAATGTATCCCCGCGGTTCTTAAGAAAGTGCTGCGCCCCCCGGCCGACGATGACAGAGTTTCCCCTTTTCGCTGCGTGCTCGACTACGCGTTCGGTAAACCTCAGAATGCTTTCGCTGTCGACCAGCTTTAGCTTATGCGCGTTGATGCTTCCTTCATAACTCCCGCGCAGAAAAGATTTGAAAAGCCGGTAATACAGCGGATCCGTTCGCTCCTCTCGCCGCTCGACGACTGCCTTGGGGCATTCCGCAAGTCGCGCTATTTCTTCCGTCAGCAACTGATCCCAAAGCTTCCAGCCAAGTTGTTTGGCCAGCAGTTGAGCAATCTCTCCGCCTCCGCTTCCATACTCACGTTCAATGGTGATGATCTTTATCGTCGGCATCGCAACACTCTGGTTTCAGATTTCACGAGTGGACAGCAAGAACCGGACATGGCCCTAACTGGATCACCCGGTAGGTGGTCGAACCAAATACTGCGCGATCCAATGCGCCACGGCCGCTTACTCCCATGGCCACCAGGTCGATCTGCATTTCTTCGGCCAGTTGAATAATTTCCCGGAATGGTTTGCCAATGCGCACCGCCGTCTTGAACTTGCGATCCTTGCCTGCTATCAGTTTATCGAGTTGCTCGGTTGCTCTCGCGATGGCTTTTTGCCTCATGTCCGCACTCGGGACTTCCTCCAACACGTGCAGCAGGGTAAGTTCGGCGTCGTATTCCTCGGCCAGCGAAGCAGCGAAGTGCAAAGCTCGTTCCGAATTCCTGGAAAAGTCCGTACAGAAAAGAATTCGGCTCAAGTGGTGAACATGACGTCGCTTTTCGCCTGCGGCGGCGACATCTGCTGCCACAGGTTCCCGCGGCAGTTTGGATATTGCTATCACGGGGCAGGCAGCCCTGCGCATCACACGGTCAGTCACCGAGCCGAGCACTAAACGGTCAAACCCTCGCCGCCCATGCGTTCCCATGACGATCAGGTCGGCTTTCCGCGCTTCCGCGAACGACAAGATACAGTCAGGGGCCACTCCCTCCTGCACCACAAGTTCCGGTTGAATTAGATTGTGCATCTGCTTCGTCACAAATTCTCGCAGTTTTTCCTTGCCGCCCGCGTGCAGTGCCCCGCAGAACTGCGCATAGTCCCCCGTCGAGGCGACATAGTCGGCGTACGGATAATGCGATATCTCGACGACATGCAGCACCGCCACTTTGGCTCGATAATGCTCGGCCAGCGAGAGCGCGTGCTGGTATGCCCTTATCGAAAACTCCGAGAAATCGATGGGGCAAAGGATGAGTTTAATTTCCAGCATGGTTACGGTCTTCGAGTTCGTTACGGCCCCAGCAGTTCAAACTCATAGCTAATCCGCGCCCCTTGCTCCCCCGGCCCTCGGATCATTCTTCTTCAAGAGAAAAGCCAGAAAGAACATGATGGCCGAGCCCACGCAAAGAACCATGAAAGTATCAATGTATGCCAGGCTTGCCGCCTGCGCTTGCAGGCCTTGATAAATGCTGGCATAGGCCTTCAGAAGCGCTTCTTGCTTGCCGACGCCGGAAATAGCCAGATGCTGAGCCAGGCCGTTCGCCGCGTTCGCAAAATTGGGATTGTCGATCCGGGCGCTATGCACCAGCCTCGCCTGATGGAATTGCGAGCGCCGGGCGATCAGCGTCGTGACTAGCGATGTTCCCACGCTGCTTCCCATGTTGCGCATAAAATTGATGATTCCGGCGACTGCGTTGTTTTTCTCCGGCGCAATTCCGATGTACGCGACCAGCGTGATCGGGACGAACAGGAACCCCAAACCAATCACCTGGGCGATGCGCAGCCAAGTCGCGGCACTGAAGCTGATCTGCAAGTCAATTCGCATCGTGGAATAGAACATCGCAATAGAAAGCGCCAGCCAGCCGAAGGCGATCAGATAGCGCGCCTGCAACTTGGTCGTGAGTTGGCCCATGATGGGCATCTCAAAGAGCAAAACCAGGCCGCCGGCTGAGAGAGCAAGCCCGGCCAGTTCGGAGGTGTACCCCACGAGCGTCTGCAGGAATTGTGGCATCAGAACTAGGCTGCTGAACAACAAAATGCCCAGCGTGAACATCATTACGCTGGATCCTGCGAAGTTGAAGTTCTTGAACATGCGGACATCGATGATGGGCGTCTTCTGGTACCACTCCCAGATCACCAGCGAGATTAAGCATACAGTCGCAACCACAATCAATGTCGTGATGAAGTGCGAACCGAACCAGTCGTCTTCCTGGCCCTTGTCGAGCAATACCTGTAACGCCCCGACACCTACAGCCAGCAGAGCGATGCCAATGTAATCTAACTTGACCCCGGCCGCCTTCAGCTTGCTTAGATAGGGAGGGTCTTCCACAAACCGCCGGACCAGAAGCCATGTGGCCACGCCGACTGGCAGATTGATGAAAAAAATCCAGCGCCATGAATAATTGAAAGTGATCCACCCTCCGAGCGTTGGCCCGATCGTCGGCGCCATGATAGCCGTGATGCCATACAGTGCAAACGCCAAACCCCGCTCCTGGGGTGGAAAGGTGTCTGCCAGAATGGCTTGCGCCATCGGCTGCAAGCCGCCCCCTCCGGCTCCTTGCAACACCCGAAAAAAAAGAAGAAAGCCGAGACTCGGCGCGATCCCGCAGAGTAAGGAACTCACAGTAAAAACGGCCAAACAAGACATGAAGAAGCGCTTCCGCCCCAACGCCCCTGCCAGCCAGCCGCTGATTGGCAGGATGATGGCATTCGAGACCAGATAAGAGGTCAATACCCATGTACTTTGATCGTTGCTCGCGCCAAGATTCCCCGCCATATATGGCAACGCCACATTGGCGATGCTGGTGTCGAGCACCTCCATGAAGGCCGCGAGCGCCACGACGACAGCAACCAGCCAAGGATTGTACTTTGGCCGCCAAACTTCTTGTTCGATAGCGAGACCAGCGGAACTCATTGGACCATGCTCACGAAATGAAACTCACTGCGCTAAATTCGGCAAGCCAACTTACTTGAGGTACACATCCGGCACCACGTTCATGCCGGGCCGGAGCCGGCGATCCCGGTTCTCTCCCGGATCGAGAACAATCTTGACCGGAACCCTCTGAACAATTTTCACGTAGTTTCCGGTCGCATTCTCCGGCGGGAGCAGGCTGAATAGCGGTCCGGTTGCTCCGGCGATGCTATCCACGTGGCCCTTTAGAGTCTGGTCGGTCGAATCGACGTGGATTTCGGCGCGCTGCCCAACCCGCATGTGCTTGAGCTGCGTCTCTTTGAAGTTGGCCGTGACCCACACTTCGTCGAGAGGCACAATCGTGAGGAGTTGCTGCCCCGCTTGAACGTTCATCCCGACTACTACCGTTTTATTGACTTCGCCAGTAACCGGAGCGACGATTTTCGTATAACCCACATTGAGTTCGGCCTGTTCGAGTTGGGCACGCTTTTGTTCAACATCGGCAATCGCAGCCCGCACTCGGGCCCGGGTCGACGACACTTGCTGTGGGCCAGTCTCCGCATATTGGTGGTTCGCATTGGCTTGCGCCACGCGGCTGCGCGCCTGTTGCACGACCTGCTCGTCGGCCAACTCACTGGCCCGCGCCGCCGCCACCGTCGCGGTGCTCGACTTAGCCGTTGCCAAAGCTTGATCGTAGATTTGCTGCGACACGTCGCGCTTATCGACCAGCAACTTGTAGCGGTGAAGATCGTCTTGGGCCCTCACATCGTTCGCTTCCGCCGCTTCCAGTTGGGCATGAGCGGCGGAAAGTTGCTTCTCGGCGGCGGTGACTCCGGCGCTGGCATCTTCGATGCCCGACGCCGTGAATCTGAGTTGGCTTGATGTGTTTACCGAAGTAATGGGAACCGTGATGTTCAGCGACTGGGCTGTCGCTTCGGCGTTGGCCAGATTGGCTTGCGCCTGCATGACCGCAACCTGGTAATCTTTGGGGTCGATCTCTACCAGCACCGTTCCTTTTTCGACCCATTGATTGTCGTCTACGTTGACCCGCACCACGTAGCCGGAAACGCGCGCGCTGACGGGGTAAAGGTGAACATCCGCCTGGGCGTCGTCCGTCGACTCGTAGCTGCTCAAGTAGCGCCACAAAAACACGCCAGCCACAATTACGACCATGACCGCGATCAAAATCACCACATTTCGGCGCGGCTTGGGATTCCGCCGCGCTGGCGGCGTATGGGCAGCGCCTGTCGAGGGCGGCCCGCCCGATGATGGATCGGTCGCAGCTTCTGTGCCTGTTCCCGGTGCTGGACGGGGTGCGTTTTCTTCCGCCATTTTCATTTTCCTCGGAAATATTCCTTGACGCCCTGCTCGGCAATGCCCATGGCGCGGATCAAGGAAATTTTCGCAAAATTATAGTTGTACAGACTCGATATGTATTGTTCGTGCGCGCTCGCAACCGCCTCTTGCGATTGCACGACTTCAACGCTGTCGGTGACCCCCGCGCTGAAGCGGTCGCTCGACTGAGCCAGCGTCTGTTCCGCCAAATCAATGTTGCTGCGGGCCACAGTGACCCGGTCTGCCGACGACTGCAGATTCAGCAACGCTGTACGCACATCGGACTCAATCTGCGCTCGCAGACTATCGAGCCGCTCGCGGCTTTGCTCCAGTCTCGCTGCCGCTTGCTCAACGTCGGCGTGAACACTGCCGCCGGTAAAGATCGGAATCGACAATGTTCCGCGCACATCGGCTACCGATGTTGACGTGGAAGGATGCGACCCGCCCAGGCCGTAATCGGCGTTAAACGAAAGCGATGGAAGGTAGCCGGCTCCAGCCGCCTTGCGCGAGAGTTCCGCGGCCCGCAAGTCACTCATCGCCGCGCGGTAATCGGAGCGCGAGGCGTACGCGCGCTTTAGGGCTTCATCGACAGTGATGCCTTCGAACGGCTGGTAAGGTGACTTGTCGGTGAGTTCAAATTGCTGCGCGGGCGCCAATCCAATAACACGCGCCACGGTCAGCTTTTGTATGGC
The DNA here is from genome assembly GCA_035504195.1 of Terriglobales bacterium. Classification (GTDB taxonomy): domain Bacteria; phylum Acidobacteriota; class Terriglobia; order Terriglobales; family Acidobacteriaceae; genus Sulfotelmatobacter. The sequence goes on along the minus strand of DATJSG010000028.1, from coordinate 103,978 downwards.
AAAGTCGTTCTTTGCCTGGATCAATTCCTGTTGCCGGGTCTGGAGTTCAACCTTGGTGCGCAGGGCGTCGATGTCGGCGGCTGTGCCCGCATTCACCTGCTCCGTGGCTTGATCGAAGAGAGCTTGCGCCGCCTTGACCTGAGCTTCGTCGGTCTCAATACGGGCTTCGTCGGCGATGGCCTGCAGGTAGGTGTAGCCAACAGCCAGAACAACCAGGTCGTGAGCATCCTGGAACGTATAGTCCGCCGATTTCAAACTCTGGTTGGCCGCGCGGGCAGCGCTGATCGATTTCCAATCGAACAGAGTCTGGGTCAGCGCGGCGCGAGCGTCGAAGTAGGAATAGGGCCCAACCGACGGGGAGAGATGGAACAAGCTGGCAAGGCCCGCGAAGCCCAGTTGATCGATATTCAGTTTTGACTCCGCCATGTAAGGGTCCGCCGTTAGGTGCGGCAGCAGGGTGCTTAGCTGCTCCCACCTTTGTCCGCGGGCCGAACGAATGTCGGCGCGCGAAAGCAACAGTCCGAGATTTTGCCTCAATCCGCGCTCGATGGCATCTTCCAGCGACAGCGGCATAACTCCCGGAACGACCTTCGTTGGCACGCTACTCGCAAACGAACTCGCTCCACTCGTTCCCGGAATGGCTTGGCCCGGACTGCTGGCAGCCGGCGGCGAATCGTTTTGCGCGAGGGATGTAGCCGCTCCACAGATCAAAACTGCAGCGAACAGAAAACACAGCTGCGTTCGTAAACGAATCACAAGGCAACCTCCTTGGCTTCGAATCTTTGTACGGCGAATATGAAGAGAGGCAGCGTCCGAGTCAGGCGCGTCAGTTTTCCAACCACGACTTCGACACCGAAAGCTGTAGTAACTCTAGATCTGTTCCTGCGGTCCCCACGGTCCCCAACTGCCGACCGGCGCCCCTTAGATCGCAGCTTCTGCAAGAATCAGCAGGCGGGATCTTGCGATCGGTACAATCCTCGACGGCAGCTTCCAATCCAGCGCATTCGACTACGCCTGTGCCTCCGCCAACGGAAGCCAGACTTGAAACCGCGTATCTCCGGGCTTTGATGTGACGTGGATACTGCCCTTGTGTTTCTTAACAATCCGCTGAACCGTATCCAGGCCCAATCCCGTGCCCTCGCCAACACTTTTCGTCGTGAAGAACGGCTCAAAGATGTGTGGCTTTATCTCGTCAGAAATCCCCGGACCATTGTCGCCGATCTCAACCACCACACAGCCATCGTCACGATAGGTCCGGACTCGAAGCTCGCCATTGCTATTCATCGCGTCAATCGCATTATCCATGAGATTTGTCCACACCTGGTTGAGCTCGCTGCCAAATGAATTCACCAGAAGCGGAATGGGCTGGTAGTCGCGCTGGACCGTAATGCCGCGCTTAAGCTTGTGGTTCAGTATGGTCAAAGTCGTCTCCAGACTCTTGACGACGTCGACATTTTGCACCGGCGACTGATCCATGAAGGTGTATTCCTTAATCGCCCGGACAAGCTCAGAAATTCGCGAGGTGCTGCTCTCGATTTCCTTCAGCAGGCTCGCAATTTCTAGAGAAGCGGCGATTCGCACCAGTGCAGCTCGCGCCGTACCTGCATCAAGATTCTCAAACAACGAATCGAGCGCCGAAGGCGCGATGCCTCTTTGCGCCAGCTCGGCAGCCAGTTGCCACAAATCATTTTGTCCATGACTCCGGAGTAAAGAGTCAATTTTCTCTTCGAGGTCGCTGGTCGTAAGTGCGTCGGGTGGAGGTTCGTCCCGCTGCGTGAAGAAAGATTCCAGCTTCTCGATTTCCGATTTCTGCGTCGGAGTCAGTTCACGCCGCCCAAGTTCGTGACTCGCCTCTTTAATGCGATGCAAGGTTTCACGCAGCTGCGCCGCCGCACGCTTGGCCGCGGAAGCAGGGTTATTCAGCTCGTGGGCAAGCCCAGCAGACAGCTTTCCTAGTCCGGCCAGTCGATCCCGCTGTTGTTCCAGGCGCGTCGATTCACGAATGCGATCCGCCATTAAACCGACCAATCGCTTGGCCAGTTCAGGCATTTTTTGAATGAGATCTGGAAACAGCGAGGCGGGAAATCGCAGGATGCGGCCTTGGCTCACCGCTCTTCCAGTCACCGTGAACTGCTTCATCCGCGAAAACGGCAGCGCTCCGGTTACGTCGCCCACCTTCCCCGCAATCACGATGGTTTCTCCGCCGAACTCGCCTCGCCACTCAAATTCTCCTTCGAGAAGGACGAACATGGTTTCGGGGGGATCACCCTGCCGCGCATAAATCTCCCCTGCTTCGAGGTTCACCTCTTGCGTCTGGCTGAGAAACCACACGATCTGATCCTCAGGCAAATCGGCAAACGCCGGCACGCGAAGCAGTTCAGATGGAGTTGCCATTTATACCTTGCTCAAGTATTGGTGAATGAATTGCACCGCCACGGAGCCTTCCCCGACCCCCGAAGCCACCCGCTTTACCGAGCCGTGCCGCACATCCCCCACGGCAAACAGGCCGGGAATATTCGTCTCCAGTAAGAATGGATCCCGATCGAGCGTCCAGCCCTTGGGGCGCTCCCCGTTTCTCATGAGATCGGGACCGGTCAAAAGAAAGCCGCGGTCATCCCTTTCGACGATGCCCGCGAGCCAGTCCGTTTGCGGCAGTGCTCCGATAAAGATAAACATCGCGCTCGCCGGCACGCGTTCCATTTTGTTTGTATCCGTGCACAGCACGGAAATTTCTTCTAATCGCGTTTCCCCATGCGCTTCGGCCACGCTGGCATGAGTCCAGATCTGAATGTTCGCTGTTCGTTGAATCTGGTCAATCAGGTATTGCGACATCGTGCTGGCGAGTCCATCTCCGCGCACCAGAAGCACAACCCTCTCGGCGTACTTGGCGAAGTTCATTGCCGCCTGGCCTGCCGAATTCGCTCCTCCGACCACGTAGATGATTTCACCCTTGAAGGAGAGAGCTTCCGTCACGCCGCCTCCGTAGTAGACTCCAGCCCCCTGCAACTTGTCGATGCCTGGAGCTTCCAGCCGGCGCCACTGCACTCCCGTCGCCACTAACAAGGCATGGCAAGAGATCTCGTTCCCGTCCGCCAGTTTGATGACGCGGTAAGTCCCTTCCGTACGGGCGCTCACAGCTTCCTGGGGCGACAGAATTTCCACCCCGAACCGCTGCGCCTGCACTACCGCCCGCCGGGCGAGATCACCTCCGCTCAGCCCAGTCGGAAACCCAAGATAGTTTTCGATGCGCGAGCTCATCCCTGCCTGCCCACCTGGAGCCTCGCGCTCAATCATCACCGTGTGCAGGCCTTCCGAAGCCCCATAGACCGCTGCGGCCAATCCGGCAGGTCCTCCGCCAATAATTGCCAGATCGTAGAAACTGGTTTGCGCTCGCGTGCGCAGTCCCACCTTCTGGGCGATGTCGGCGGGCACGCTCTCCAAAAGCTTGGTTCCGTCGGGAAACAACACAATGGGGAGACTCGCGGCTTCCGGTCCTAAAACCTCCAGAAGACGTTTGGTCTCGGGGTCGCCGGCAGAGAGCTCAACGTCTATCCACTGATAAGGCACATGATTGCGAGCCAGGAAATCTCGTAATTCATAACTTCGAGGCGACCAGCGCGTCCCCAGCACTCGGATGCCTTCGAACCGAGGGCGATAGGACGCCCGCCAGTCGTCCAGCAGGTCATCCAGTTGCGGGTACAGATGATCAGCCGGAGGATCCCACGGCTTCATGAAAAAGTAATGAATGTTGGCTTCGTTGATCGCGCTGATGGCGGCGCTGGTGTCGGCGTAAGCTGTGAGCAGCGCTCGCTTGGCATCGGGAAAGACGCGCATCCCCTCCTGAAGAAATTCGACGCCGTTCATGCGCGGCATGCGCTGATCCGCGAGCAGCAGCGCCACGCTGTCATTGCGCACCTTCAACTGCTTCAGAATATCGAGCGCCGTTTCCGGAGAGTCGCTTCCAATCACCCGATATTCAGCCCCGTACTGCGAGCGCAGATCACGCTCAATCGCTCGCAACACGTCGGTATCGTCATCCACGCTGAGCAGAATGGGCTTTGGCATGAGCGTTTCAGTCTGAGACTGTGAGGACGAGGCAACCCGCCTTAGGGCTGAATCAAGTTCTTAGATACAAAAACTCGGCGTTTGGTCGCGCAAAAAAGTAAGAGTCTTCAAAACACGCTCAAGCAGTCCCCAGCTCTTGGTTTGGGATCAACCATAAAAACGCGGCTACCTGAAGTCACCGCGCCAGCCAAAGAAAATTACCCAGCTTGACTGGGGAATTCAAAAGCACAGCCAATATCAGGTCTTTTAAGTGCAGTGTTCTAGCCAGTACCTACGAGGATTTCGTAAATCCGGTTGAGGGCCTAGCTCGCTCCCGCAGTGAACGGCCCTCACGCGTGCCACCTGAGCCAGTTTGATCGGCCCCGGTTCTTTCCGCACAAAGATTGCGATCAAGCCACCGGATGTTTCAGAACATCTGCCAGTGCTCGCATCCGTGCTGAGTCGGCCGGGTCCTTCGCGGACGCGGCGCTCTTTTCCAGCGAAGGCGTCATGCGCTTCAATTTCGAGAGGCTGCCTTTGCTCAGGTGCGAATTTTCCGCGTTGTGAATCGCCTTCTCGAACTTGGCGATCCGCTCTGCAGGCAGAGCCTGCGATCTCGACAGCTGGTCGAGATACGCTTTCGCCACCACCAGCTTCGCCGGCCACTCGAGCTTTTGCTGGTCCTGCACGTTCAGCTCGGACACCTGAACCGTCTTGGCTGCGTCGATTTCGTTCTGCGTGAGAAACTTGCTCGGCGTCAGTTGAAACACGTCCAGGCCCCGCGCAATCTCGGATCCGTAAATGTAGCCGTTGTACCAGTACGCGGACCACTCGCCTCCCAGCACTAATGTTTTCGGATCAATCGGCCCACGATCGAAATACGCGATCTCAAACGGCTTCGCCGGATCGGTGAAGTCCATCACCGACACTCCGCCCTGGTACCATGCCTGCACTTCGATATCGCGGCCGGGCACCGGAATCAGAGAGCCGTTGTGCGCCACGCAGTTCTCCGTGTCGCCCTGCGCCGCCGGCAGCTTGTAGTAGTTCGCGAAAGTCAGATTGTCGTCTTTCAGCCGGAAAATCGCGTCCGCACCCCACTTGTTCGGATCGTTCGGACGGCAGCGCGCCCCCAATCCCCCGCCCCACTCGTCGGTGAAAACCACTTTGCTGCCATCGTTCGAGAACGTCGCCGAATGCCAGTAGGAATAATTCGGATCGTTCACCGCATCCACTCGCTTCGGATGCACCGGATCCTTGACGTCGAGCAGGATTCCGTTCCCCTCGCACGCGCCCGCGGCCAACCCAATCGCCGAGTACACCGTGATGTCGTGGCATTGGTCGGTATCCCTCGGCTTCTCCGAGCCCTTCCGTCCATGGGTGCCTCCGTTATTCAGCCCATTGATCGCTCCCGTGCGTGCATCCATGAATACCCGCGGACTCGAAACGATCTTCGCATCCTGCGGCGCTGCCAACGGAACTTTGATCACATCGATGCGAAACAATGCCGTATTCGGATCTTTGTCCGGTTTTTCTCCGGAGCATCCCGCCAGTTCTTCCGGCTGCCGCACGAACGACGTGCCCGACACGTAGATGTAGGCGTCGTCTTTATCGTTCGGATCGATCACTAACGTATGAGTATGCGACCCGCGGCACGTCTGCACGGCTGCGACCTGCTTCGGATTCTGGATGTCGGAAATGTCGAAGATTCTTACGCCGCGAAAACGGTCCTTCTGCGCCACCGGGATTTGGCGTCTCCTCTGTTGCTGTTGTTTTTCCTTTTCCTTATCTGCATCCTTGGCTTGATCGCCATCCTTGCCTTGATCGGCGCCTGCCTTTTTATCTTTTTCCTCGTCAGCCGGCGCCGGCTCCGGAGGAAATCCCTCCGCGCCGCAATCCAGACGTCCATTCGGCATCTCGACCGACATGAACAGCAGATTCTTGTACACCGAAACATCACCCTGCCCTCCCGGGCAGACCAGCGATGTCAGCAACGTTGCTTTCGCGGGATTGGAGATATCAAAGATATTCACGCCATAAAAATTTCCCTGGAAAAGGTGGTTGCCCTGGAAGGCCAGGTCGGAGTTGGCAAAGGCCAGTTGCGCTATCACCAGCTTGATCGCCTTCGGCATCTTCGCGCCGCCGCCGATGCCAAGCTGCCCCAGCGTCTTTTGCACCTTGGGATCATCCGGGTCCGTCGACCCGAGCTGAAACGCGTCCGGCTTCTTCAGCAGCAACAGGTGTTCCATGCCCATGGAAGCTTCGCCCGCGTCATAAAGTCCCGGCGACAGCTTGTACCGCGGATCGTTTATATCCGACCCCGTCATCCCCGGCGGCAGCGGCGGTGCCGGCTCCGGAGCGAATGGATTCTGCTGCTCCTCAGCCTCCTTCTTCTCTGCTTCCTTGCCGGACGGCGGCGTTGCGGGCTTCTGCGCCTGATCCTGTTGGGGAGCGGCCGGCGGAGTTGCCGGCTGCGTCTCCTGCGCCAGCGCTCGGGTCACTCCGAAACCAAGAAAAAGCACCGCCCCCATCACCCACAGGATAAAACTGGACACTCGGCTCATCGGTTCTCCTTATTTTTCCTTTTTCAACATGTTCTGCATGATTCGGATCTCGGCTCGTTGCGTGTTGTCCGCATCGGTCGCGAAATTGAACAACTCGGCGTCTTGTCCAGCGCCTGCGGTGTCGAATAGATCTTTTACCATGATCAGCGCGCCATTGTGATGCTGAATCATCCCCACCAAAAATAAGTGGTCAAACTCGGCTCCCTTGGCCTTGCCCAGCGCCTCCATCTGCGCGGGCGTCAGCATTCCGGGCATGAGCGCCATCGTCTCGTGCGCCATAGCACCGTGTTGCGTATCCATGCCTGACATGTCCATGCCCGACATTTCTGGCATCGGCTTGGCAATCGGTTCACCCCTCGCCGCCAGCCAGCGCTTCATGAACCTGATTTCATCCGACTGCGAACTGCTGATGCGCGCCCCCAAAGTACGCAGGTCCTTGTTCTGCGTATGCGACGCAATCATCGCCGTCATCACCACCGCCTGCTGATGATGCACAATCATCCCTTGCATGAAGTCAACGTCCGCCGGCGACTGTGGCGGCAGCGTGGCTCGCGTCGATGCCGGCAGCGTTTTGCTGGGCGCGCCCGGCGCGCCCGGTTGTACCACGACAGGCTTTGCCGCGTCGCTTTGTTGCGCGCGCGCAGCCGGAAGAAAGAGAATTGCGGAAACACTCGCCGCAATCAGCGTACGCATTCCATGTTTATCGCGGAGACGCCGGCGTTGCTTTCGTTCGGCTGTAGTGAGGCGGGAAGCCAGAACGCGAATCACACCGAGCGGGAATTGAATTTTGTAGGGACCGGCGGTCCCAGCAGCTGGAGCCATGGGTGAACGCTATTATAGCCTTACATCTTGCGTTTTGACGCTTACGCCTTCGCTCAAATTGGCGAAATTCGCGAAACTACATCTCTGGCGCTTCAACAACCTTGCGTTCTTCCGGTACACTGGCTGCCCAGTGGGGGATTGCCATTTGCACAAACTCAGGCCACATTTCCAGCGAACTGTCATCACCTTCTTTCTTCTTTTGTTTGCGATTTCGGCGTTTGCCCAGGCCGTGCCTCAGGACTTGATGAGCGGCCTAAAGATGGGCGGCCTAAAGATGAGCGGCCTGAAATGGAGACTCATTGGCCCGTTCCGTGGAGGCCGAGCCGTTGCCGTCGCCGGGGTGCCGGGAGATTCGACAACCTTTTATTTCGGCGCAGTGAACGGGGGCATCTGGAAGACATCCGATGCCGGAACTGTCTGGACCCCGATTTTTGATAACGAACCCGTCGGTTCAATCGGCGCCATTGCCGTAGCGCCATCGGACCCGAAGACGATCTACGCCGGAACCGGCGAATCGGATATTCGTTCCGACTTGTCTTCCGGCGACGGGGTTTACAAATCGACCGACGGCGGCTCGACCTGGACTCATATCGGTCTGGAGGACACCCGGCAAATCAGCCGCATCGTGGTTGATCCGCGCGATGCGAACACGGTCTATGTGGGCGCTCTGGGACACGCTTACGGACCGAACGAACAGCGTGGCGTTTACAAATCTGTCGATGGTGGAATGCACTGGTCCAAGGTTTTGGATGAGGGACCCGAGATTGGCATTTCCGATCTGGCGATCTGTTCCGGCAATCCGCAGATTTTGTTCGCCGGCGCCTGGCACGCGCACCGTCCGCCGTGGAGCACCTACGCTCCTATCGATGGACCCGGCGGCGGCATCTACCGTTCTCAGGATGCGGGCAAGACCTGGTCCCACCTCAGCAACGGCTTACCCGAAGGCGACTGGGGCCGGATCGGCATCGATGTTGCGCCCGATGGCAAGCGCGTCTACGCGCTCATTCAAGCCAAAAAATCCGGCCTCTACCGCTCCGACGACGGCGGCGACACCTGGACTCTCGAGAACGCCGATCCTCGCCTCACCAGCCGCGCCTGGTACTTCAACGGAATCACCATCGATCCGCAGCATCCCGATGTGATCTATATTCCCAACGTTGCCCTCTATCGATCGGAAGATGGCGGCAAGACGATCACCATTGTCCGCGGCGCGCCCGGCGGCGACGACTACCACCAGATTTGGATCGATCCCAAAAATTCCGCCAGTATGGTTCTGGGCACCGACCAGGGCACCACCATCAGCTTGGACCGCGGTCAGACCTGGAGCACCTGGTACAACCAGCCCACGGCACAGCTCTATCACGTCACCACCGACAACCAGTTTCCCTACGTCGTCTACGGCGCGCAACAGGATAGCGGCAGCGCCGCCGTTCCAAGCCGCACCGATCACGGCCAGATCACGCCACGCGATTGGTTTCCGGCGGGAGAGAGTGAGAGCGGATACATGGCGGTCGACGCGAGGGATCCGAACATTATTTATCTGAGCGGAACCTACGGCACCGTTGACCGCTATAACCGGCGCACCAGCTTCAGCCAGGATATTACTCCCTGGCCCGTCCCAACTTTCGGCACCGAGATCAATCAACATAAATATCGCGATCCCTGGACCCCGGTTCTGGTTTTTTCCCCGGCCGACCCTGCGGCACTCTACCTCGGCACGCAATATGTCATGAAAACCGTCGATGGCGGCCTGCACTGGCAGACCATCAGCCCCGATCTCACCGGATCGACGCAACAGCCAGAGAAGAAAGAAAAAACGGAAGAACCGGCGACGGTCGACAACGCGATGCAGCGAGGCTACGGCGTTGTGTTCACCATCGCGCCGTCGGCTTTGCACCGCGATACGATCTGGGCGGGAAGCGACACGGGACTGATTCATCTCACCCGAGACGGCGGAAAGACCTGGAAAAATGTCACCCCTCCCGGCCTTACGCCCTGGAGCAAGATTTCTCTGATCGAAGCATCCCACTTCGATCCCGCCGTTGCCTACGCCGCCGTGGACCGCAGCCGCCTCGACGATCAGGCGCCTTATCTCTATCGCACCCGCGATTACGGCGCAACCTGGCAGCCGATCACTCACGGCATCGCGCCTCACTCTTTTCTGCGTGCCATTCGCGAAGACCCTGGGAAAAAAGGACTGCTCTTTGCCGGAACCGAATTCGGACCCTACATATCCTTCAATGACGGCGACGACTGGCAGCCCCTTCAACTGAATCTGCCGGTAACTTCCATCCGCGATCTCGCCATTCACGGCGACGATCTCATCGTCGCCACGCACGGCCGTTCCTTCTGGATTCTCGACGACATCACTCCGCTGCGCCAGGCAATGGAAGCCGGGAAAGCCAACCCCTCCTGGCTTTACCAGCCCGCGCCGGCATTTCGCATCGACAACGACTCGTTTCCGGGCACTCCACTTCCGCCGGAGGAACCCACCGCCGCCAACCCTCCTGCGGGCGCCATCATTGACTATTTCCTCAAGTCTTCCGCGAGCACCGTCTCGCTGGAGATTTTCGACGCCCAGCAGAAACTCGTCCACAAATTCTCCTCGGCAGACACGCACCCGGAAAAACATCGTCCGCTTCCCGTCGCCGAGCGCTGGTTCCCCAAGCCCGAAGCTCTCGAGACTGCGCCCGGATTGCACCGCTTCGTCTGGAATCTTACCTGGAGCAATTCCGGAGGTTCCGGCGTGGACGAAGAATCCGAATATCGCAATCCCGCTGGCCCAAAAGTCGTGCCGGGCACGTATACCATCAAACTCACGGTCGACGGAAAATCGCAGACTCAGCCCCTGAAAGTCGTCATGGATCCGCGCTCGGGAGCAACGCTCGCGACACTTCAACAACAACTGCAAAGCGGCCAGGAAATGTTTGCGCAAACTCTGGAGGCGCGTCGCGCGCTGGCTGAGATCGCTTCGCTCCAGAAACAACTTGCCGATCTTGCGCAGAAACTCGGTGAGAAAGATTCAGCCGTCAAGCCGGCATTGGCGGAGGCTCAAACTGAACTTTCAGCCATCCTAAAGCCGCCGGCCGCCACTCTCGGGCAAGCTGAAGGTTTGCAGGAAGTTTTCACAGGTCTGGCATCGGCACTGCATGTCGTCGAAAGCGGAGACCGCACCGCGCCTTCACAGGCGATTACGCTTTACAAGGAATCCACGGAGGGCCTGAAAACGGCAGTCGCGAAATGGAGAGAGTTCAAGACAACCCGGCTTCCGCAGTTGAATCAGAAATTGTCGGAAGACAATCTCGCTCCGATTCGCATCTCGGAAATCGAACAGGAAGTCCAATTCCTGATGACGCGATAAACCGGCGCCGCTCGAAATCCTCACTGCCCTTGACACCGCACCAACAAAGGAGCAACATTTGCCCCTGTATTAAACGCATTTAATACTGCCATTCTCCGTGGCAGGAGGGGTCCCATGCCGTCTTCCAGCCTCTGTTTTTTGATCCGCTGCCGCGTCATTTCGTTCGCCGGGCTGTTGCTCACCCTGATTGCCCCGGCTCTGCCCATGCGTGCTCAATCTGCCTATGTGCGGGTCAATCAGGTTGGCTATGAAGCCGGCCAGGCGCCTTTTCGCGCTTACCTGATGTCGACCGCGGCTCAGACCGGAGCCAGCTTCAACGTGGTCAACTCCAACGGAGTCACCGTGTATTCCGGCCCGGCCGGCGCTTTGCTCGGAACCTGGGCGCATAGCAAAACCACAACCTATTACGTGTATGCCCTGGACTTCAAAGCTCCCGCAAGCGGTCTCTATACGATTTCCGTGTCCGGCCCCGTAACCGCAGTTTCACCGGGTTTTGCTGTGGACACACCTGATGTTCTCTATCCCGGCCTGCTATTGAATACTTTGTTTTTCTACGAAACCGACCGCGACGGTCCGGACTTTATCCGCAACGCCCTGCGCACCGCGCCCGGACACTTGAAGGATGAGAACGCGCGCGTCTATGAAACGCCGCCCCTAGACAGCAACGATTTCATTGATGATGTGCCGCCCACTCCACCCTTGCTGCGGGCGAAGCCGCCGAGCCTCGACGCCTCCGGCGGATGGTGGGACGCCGGCGACTACATGAAATATGTAGAAACCGCCAGCTATACCGCAGCGCTGATGCAGATCGGCATTCGAGACTTTCCCCATCAGATGGGCGCACGCGCGCCGCTGAACCCTCCCGAGCCGCCAGGATCGGTTTCTTATGCGGGCAGCAGCGGAGTGGGCGCGCCGGTTTCGTCCGACTTCACGGAAGAAGCCAGATTCGGCATCGACTGGCTGATGAAGATGTGGGACGACAAAACACAAACCCTGTACTACCAGGTCGACAACTCCCAGGATTGGGATTACTACGGCGAAGGCGATCCCAGTTCAGCCACCGGCAACTGCGGCGGAACGTATGTGACGCCCTATTGCCTGATCACCGAGTACGACATCTGGACTCTGCCTCAGGCGGCCGACCATTATCGGCAGTCCGGAGATCCGGAAGCTTGCGATCCCTATACCACGTTCTTCATCTGCGATCGCCCCGTGTTCGCGGCTGGGCCGGCAGGTTCGCCGATCAGTCCGAATCTGGCCGGTCGTCTGACGGCAGACTTTGCGCTCTGTTATCAGCTGAATCGAGCCACCAATCATGACTTGGCGAACCGGTGCCTCAAAGATGCGGAGGATATTTTCGCGCTCGCAAACACTGCGTATCCCGATCCTGCGCCCTCGGGTTCGGGCTCGGGCACGTGCAACAGTTGCCTGCTCACCATCGCGCCCTTTGACGGATATCCCGAAACCGTGTGGGACGATGACATGGAACTGGGCGCAACCGAACTCTATTTCGCCTTGCAATCTGCTTGGCAATCTGCCGAAGGCGAACCAAACCTGCCTGCAGAACTGCCGCACACGGATCCGTCGTACTATCTCGGGCGAGCCGCCGACTTTGCCAAGCGTTATGTTGTGTACGTCTACGACACCGGAAATTCGGACACCCTGAATCTCTACGACGTCAGTGGATTGGCGCATTTCGAACTCTATCGGGCGCTGGAAATGGCGGGCGATCCGGTTGGCTTTGCGGTGTCGAAGGCGGATATTCGCCGGCAACTTCTACGTCAGGTCGGTGACGCCATTTCCCAGGCAGGCGCGGACCCTTGGGGCTTCGGCGACCACTGGAATTATGGCGATACCACTTCCCACGGCGCCGGTCTGTCGGTGATGGCCAGCGAAGCGTATTACCTGACTCAATCCAGGAGCTACGATACCTACTCGCAGAGATGGCTGGCTAACATTCTAGGCACGAATGCATGGGGCTCGTCGTTCATTGTCGGCGACGGCAGCACGTTTCCCAATTGCATCCAGCATCAGGTCGCGAACCTGGCAGGAGCGCTGGATGGAACCTCGGGAGGCACTCCTGTTCTTTGGGGTGCATCGACCGAGGGCCCGTCCGGTTATGCCAGTTCCGGCGTAGTCGAGGGCATGATTCTGTGCCCGGCCGATGGAGTGGACACATTCAAAATATTCAACGGCAACGATGGCACATTTAATGCGTCGCAGGTCGCCGTCTACCGCGACAATATGCAGTCCTACAGCACCACGGAGCCGGCGATCGACCTCACCTCGACATCGTTTCTGATGTGGTCGTGGAGACTGGCCGGGCATCCGAGTTTCTAAAGAAAATTCAGACCACCCCGGAATCAGGCTATGGTTCCCACTGGTTCGCCGAGCGCAACTTCATCCTCGCTCTCGATCCTCGTGTGCGTCTTCGCCACCAGCATGTAAATCGACGGCACCACAAATAATGTGAACGCCGTGCCGATAATCATGCCGCTCACCAGCATGATGCCAATGCTGTTTCTCGCTCCCGCGCCGGGACCGCTCGCCAGTACCAGCGGAAAGTGTCCGAAGACGGTAGCGGCCGTGGTCATCAGGATCGGACGCAGCCGTATGCTGGACGCTTGCGTAATCGCTTCCAGTTTGCTCACGCCCGTTTCCTGCAACTGGTTGGCGAATTCCACGATGAGAATTCCGTTCTTCGCGATCAGTCCGACCAGGGTGATCAATCCCACTTCGCTGTAAATATTCAGCGTCGTGAAGCCCAGGAACGAGAACATCAGTGCGCCCGAAATGGCCAGCGGAACAGAACCCGCCAGAACAATGAAAGGGTCGCGGAAGCTTTCGAACTGCGCCGCCAGCACCAGGTAAATCAGGATCGCCGAGAGCAGGAACGTGCCCAGAAACTTGCTGCCCTCCACGCGCAGCTGCCGCGACTCGCCCGCATAATCCACCGTGAATCCCTGCGGCAAAATCAGCTTGGCCTGGTCTTCCAGAAACGTTAGCGCCTTGTCCAGCGGAACGTTCGGCGGGATCACACCCTGAATGCGCACCGCGTTGAGCTGCTGAAACTTATTCAGCGATCTCGGCTCGGTCGTGGTCCGCAGCGTGGCAAAGGTCGAGAGCGGCACAAGTTGATTGGCAGATCCCTTCACGTAAATCTGCGACAGTTGATCCGGAGTCAGCCGGTCGACGCGCTTCACCTGCGGAATCACCTTGTAGCTGCGCCCCTGGATGCTGAACCGGTTCACATAGTTTCCCCCCAGCATGGTCGAAAGATCTTCCCCGGCCTCGCTCAGGTCGACCCCCTGCGACCGCAGTTTGTCGCGGTCGAAGACCACTTCAGTCTGCGGCTGGTCGAACTTCACATCCGTATCGGCATAGATAAACATCCCGCTGGCCATCGCCTTCTGCACCAGTTGGTCCGCCAGTTGAATGATCTGCCGCGGCTCCGCTGCCGAGACAATCGCGAAGTCAACGGGAAAATTCCCGCCACCGGGCAGCGGCGGAGGCGTCAGCGGAATCACGCGCACCCCGGCGATTTTCGACAGTGGTCCGGTCGATTCCACCAGCAGTTGCTGTGTCGTCTTCTTGCGCTGGCTCCAGGGTTTCGTCACCATGCCGCCGAAACCGCCGCCTGGATTCGTGATCTGAAAAATGCTGGCGCTCTCCGGGAAGGACTTGTACACGTTGTAAACCTGATCGGTGAACAGGTTCGTCTGGTCGAGAGTCGAGTTGGCCGAAGATTGAATCACGCCGAACACCACTCCCTGATCCTCATTCGGCGCCAGTTCATGCTGCGAGAACAGGTAAAACGGAATCATCAGCACGGCTACGATGACCCACAGCGTCAGCACCACCGGACGATAACGCAACGTCCCACTCAAGAGTCCCGTATAAAGATTCCTGACGTTCTCAAACCGCCGGTTGACGACCCCCGCAAAACCGCGCTCCGTGTCCCCGGCGCGCAGCAGCTTCGAACCCATCATCGGCGACAAAGTCAGCGCCACCACACCGGACACGATGACCGCCCCGGCCAGCGTAAAAGCAAACTCCCGGAACAGCGCTCCGGTCAACCCGCCTTGAATTCCGATCGGTGCGTAGACCGCGGCCAGCGTGATCGTCATCGCGATGATCGGACCCACCAGTTCCCGGGCCGCGTCTTTCGCCGCCTGGAACGGCGACTTGCCCATGTGCAAGTGCCGTTCGACGTTCTCGACCATCACAATGGCGTCGTCCACCACCAGTCCCACCGACAGCACAATCGCCAGCAGCGTAAGCAAGTTGATGGTGAATCCGGCCAGCAGCATCAGGAACACGGCGCCGATCAGCGAGATCGGAATGGCGACCACCGGAATCAGCACGGAACGGAACGATCCTAGAAACAGGAAGATCACTACGATCACGATCAGCAGCGTCTCTCCCAAAGTGTGCAGCACTTCGTTGATCGCGTCCTGAATGTACTCCGTCGAATCGTATGGAACGCCCAGCTTCATGCCGGCGGGCAGCTGCGCCTGAATCGCCGGCAGTTCCTTCCGCACGTTGCGAATCACTTCCAGCGAGTTCGCCGTAGGCAGAACCCAGATGCCCATGAAGGTCGCGGTCTCGCCGTTGAAGCGCACATCCTGATCGTAATTTTCCGCCCCCAGTTGCACGTCCGCAATTTCGCCCAGCCGAACCACCACTCCGTTCTGCTGCTTCACCACCATCTGGCGAAATTCTTCGGGAGTCCGCAAGTCGGTGTTAGCCACCAGATTCACCGACACCATCGAGCCTTTGGTCGCTCCCAGCGCCGAGAGGTAGTTGTTCTTCGAGAGCGCGTCGTGCACATCCGAAGGAGAAACGCCGCGCGCCGCCATCTGGTCCGGCTTCAGCCAGATCCGCATCGCGAACGTACGATCTCCCAGAATGTCGGCGCGCTGCACTCCGCTGATCGCGCTCAGCTTGGGCTGCACCACGCGGGTCAGATAATCGGTAATCTGGTTCTGATCCAGGTTGGAGGAAGAAAATCCCAGGTAAATCGCAGCGAACTGATTGTCCGCAGTCTGAAGATCGATCACCGGGATCTGCGCGTCGGGAGGAAGATCGTTGCGGACCTGCGCCACCTTCGCCTGAATCTGGGTTAGCGCCGCAGTCGTGTCATAGTTGATCTTCAGGTGCACCAGGATCGTGCTCAGGCCCTGCGCGCTGGTCGACTCCATGTAGTCGATCCCATCCGCGCTGGCAATCACGCGCTCGATCGGCGTCGTCACAAATCCGCGCACCAGGTCGGCGTTCGCGCCTACATAGACCGTCGTAACCTGAATGACGGCGATGTCGCTGCGCGGATACTGGCGCACACTCAATGATCGGATCGCCTGCAGGCCGGCGATCAGGATTACCAGGTTGACCACGATCGCCAAAACCGGACGCTTGACAAATAAATCCGTGAACTTCATGCACGCTCCTTCAACAGCAAGGCAGCTTCAACCATCAGGCGCGGCCTTTGCGCTTCGCCGCCAGTTCCAGCTTTTCTTTATCTTCGGGTCTAGCTGTCTTCGGGTCTAGCTATCTTCGGGTTTAGCTATCTTCGGGTTTAGCTATCTTCGGGCTTCGGGTTGAGGCTGTTTTCCGGCTTCACCGAATTGTTCACCAGCACGGGCGCGCCGTTGCGCAGTCGGAACACTCCGGCACTCACCACTTCGTCTCCCGGATTCACACCGGAAACCACCGCAACCTGGTCACCCCGAGCGCCCTCGACTTTGACCACCTGCTGGCGCACTCCCCGATACGTATTTCCCTTGGCATCTTTCATTTCGACGACCACGAACACCGAGTCGCCGTAGGGCGCATAATTGATAGCGGAAGCTGGCAATGGAACCACTTCACGCGGCTGCCCCATCGGCAACTCCACCTGCACAAACATCCCCGGACGCAGCTTGTCTCCCTTATTCGTAACCGTGGCCTGCACCTGAATGTTACGCGTCTGTTCGCTGATCACCGAGTCCAGCGCCGTGATCCGGCCCGTGAATCCCATGCCCGGCAGATCGCCGTTGGTCACTCGCAGCACATGACCGGGGATTACCTTGGGGGTATCTTGCTGCGGCACGCCGAAGTTCACATAGATCGGATTCATCGACTGCAAAGCAACAATCGCCTGCCCGGACGCCAGATATTGTCCCAGGCTGACCTGGCGAATTCCTAACAAGCCCGAGAACGGAGCCCGGATCGTTTTGCGGGCGATCGCCGCGCGCGTGTCGCCGACCTGCGCTTCGGTCGCCTTCTGCTGCGCCGTCGCGCTGTCGTAGTCCGAACGCGAAATCACCCCAGCCTTCACCAGTTGCTCCGCGCGGTCGTAATTAATCTTCGCCAGATCGCGCTGCGCCTCCAGACTGGCCAGCTGCGCCCGTTCCTGCCTGGTGTCCAGCTCAACCAGAATGTCTCCTTCATGCACCCATTGGCCCGATTCAAAATGAATCTTGTCGATCGTTCCCGGCAAGTCCGCGCTCACTGTAACCCCTTGAATCGCGGCCGCGGTCCCGATAACGCTCAGAGTCGAGGGCCAGGTCTCCCGCCGAGCCACCACAGTCGTGACCGCTGTCGGAGGCATCTGGAAGTTGGCGCCCTGCGCAATGGCCGCTTCAACCTGGCGGAATTTCGCAAACCCGAGGCCCCCTAAAACAGCGGCCAGTACCACAATCATCAAAATCATTCTCTTTGCCATAAACCTCTCCCAATCTGAAACAAACAATGGGGTTTTTGTCTGGGCGAACCGTCCGGCGCTAAATGCGGTTGTTTCGTATAGATTTCGCCAACCCGCAAAAAGATTCAGAGTTCTGCAGCGCTCCCTCGCCTTCTCGTGGACGCCCGCGTATCGGTAACCATTGACTCATTACGGCCCCAGCAAACCGCCCTGTTCGCGGGCGAACCGCCTGCTGACGCCAGCCATGTACTTGCAATTTTCGGTCTTGTCTTAACTTGTGTGGCATGGGTCTGATTTGTGGCCAGAGGATTGCGTTCCAGGCCAAGATTCCCCTGCATCCCTTGCTTCAATCAGAAGCTCAATTGAGGTCCGTAAACGTTTTGCTTTTGCTTCTACTCGCGCCAACATAGCTTTGGTTTCCTCGATAGCTACATTCCATTCAGATTTTCCTGTTGACACCCTGTGTGACATATTGTCTAATACTCCTGTCTATGGCTACGCGAAAACAAGAAATTGAAACCGCGAAGGACAAACTGGAAGAACTGTTAGTGGAGCAAGATGCACTGGCAACACGGATTGCCAAACACAAGCGAATTCTCGCGCACTTGATCGAACTTTCTAGCCTTGAAGATGACTCCACTCCGCCGGTCGGCCTTGTCACAGGAATTACGGATGCGTGCCGGACCGTCCTTAGAGCCGCAACTAGCCCACTCCTTCCGGTGGAGATACGTGATCGCGTTCAACAGTTGGGATTGCCAGAACAGAGAAACCTGCTGGCTTCCGTTCACACTGTTCTGAGGAGATTGGTGGAAGGCGGAGAGGTCGTCCCTGTTCCGCCGAAGGAAGGTTCCGGGCCGATCAGGTTTCAGTGGAACAAAAGCGTCACGAGAATGAGCGATCTTCTCAAATGACTTTGGAACTAAATACGAACCGCGCAGACGTTGTAGGGACGCTGCGCGGCGAGAGAAACGAGGTAGAAGCCCATGACCAGACCTCCACCAATTAGCTAGGTAACAAAAGTCGGCCCTGTCGCCTGTTGAAGCAGTCGGCAGGGCTAATCCAAATCGCGGGGTAAGCCGCAATCCAGACCCAAAAAGATTGTAAGGCTTTTCCCGCAAAACACAAGCGGAGAAAAGCCCATGACCTGTATCAGATGTAAGCACGCCAACTGCGTTAAAGCTGGCTCCTTCGGCAAACGGCATGTCCAACGCTGGAAATGCACGTCCTGCAAGAATCGCTTTTCTGAACCTCACGAAAAACTCACCCGCGACACGTTCCAATCGAATCCTCAAGCGGCGGAACGTGCGCTGCATTGCCTGTTGGAGGGTTGCTCGATTCGTAGCACCGAGAGACTGACGGGCTTGAATCGCAACACGATCATGCGCCTGTTGGTCGTCGCTGGCGAACGCAGCGCGAAGTTGATGGACACGCGAATGCGAAATCTGCACACCAGGTATTTGCAGGTCGATGAAATCTGGACGTTCGTGCAGAAGAAACGCGCCCGCGTCTACAAAGGCGACTCGCCGGAAATCGGTGACCAGTGGGTCTATGTTGCACTGGATGCCGAAACCAAACTGATTCCTTCGTTCCGAGTCGGCAAACGTATGCGCCACGATACTGGCGAATTTCTTTGGGACCTGTATCAGCGCCTTGCAGATCGCGTGCAACTCACGACCGATGGCCTGAACCACTACACCCACGCCGTTCCTGAGTTCTTTGGAGCCAATGTCCATTTTGCCCAGCTTACGAAAATGTTCGGAGACTATGGACAGAACGATGGACCTGAGCGGAGGTACTCCCCAAGTGCGCTCAAGGGGGTTATATCCAAGGTCCGAATCGGCGATCCTGATCCTGAGCATGTTTCGACCAGCTTTGTCGAGCGCAGCAACTTGACGATGCGCCAGCAGATGAAGCGGTTCACGCGCCTCACTCTTGGCTATTCCAAAAAACTGTCGCATTTGAAAGCTGCCGTTGCGTTGCATTTCGCTTACTACAACTTCTGCCGCGTTCATTCCAGCCTGCGCGTCACACCTGCAATGGAGGCAGGTTTGTCAGATCACGTTTGGAGCATAAGTGAACTGTTGACGATGGCTGAAAATTGAATCTTCAATCTCCTGTTCGCGCTTTTGCGTGCCAAGAATCAGTTCACCGATAGAAGAAGTTGATATATGGCGAACGCCTTGTGCATCACATCGCACAATCTCAAGTCCTCCGATGGCACCGCGTCCCAAATATCCGGCAGAAAGAATTATGTGTGCCGCCAGCGGTATTAGTTCGTCAATGGAGCGTCGCGACTCGTGCCATGAGGAGTAGTAACGCTCAGACCAAAAAATAGCCGCGTTTACAGTATCTCCACCGACTGCTACAGGGTTCTTAGATTGACAACGCACACTCGGACCCATCAGCCCTGCGTGAACTTGAAATAGCTTGTATTCAGATTCTTGATCCGATTTGGCGATCCTAGCGGCTACGGTGCATTGGAACTCCCTCCGCCTCTCCGATGCAGCTTTTAGCACCGCCCTAGCAATAGCTTCGGCTCGATTTTCCGGCCATTCCCAGTCGTCCGGTTCCATCTCTAGCAAGAGTTTCTCCGCGACGGCGAATGCAAGCTCCAAGTTTCGAGCACAGGCAATTGCTACTCCACGCTCCTTATCAACCTTGAGTTTTGTTGAGTGGTCACTGTGGCGAGTGCTGGCCCATTGACTCGATTGTCCGTTTTGCCAAAGCGTATCACTCGCCAATACGATTCCATTGGTAGCCACCATCCCAACCTGCATAGTCATGGGAAATTCCTCCTCTACGGGAAGGAGGATTTTAGAAGAATGTGCAGGATTCCGCGCTAGTGCAGGATTCTGCACATATTTTTTTTCGGCGCTTAAATCGTTATCCAAATTGGGTTTATCCTCATGCCACACTAGTTAAGACAAGACCCAATTTTCTGCACACTTGACAGAGCGCCGTTCCTCCTTATACTTACTCAACCCTGTAGATTTCTTGCAACAAATTGTTTGGCCAGCACGGTAACTGAATCCCCTGCACATCAACCTTTAAATCCCAGGAGGAATCGTGAATCGGAGAATCTCTGTACTGTTGCTCTCTCTGGCGGCGTTTGTTGTCGCCGGAGTCGCGGAAAGCCGCGCGGAAACTTTCATGACGCATCACGTGCGCGAAGTAACCCTGAACGGGCAAGCCAGGCTGATCGGCCAACTTCCCGCCACTCAAATCTTGCAGCTCGATGTGGTTCTGCCAGTGCGCGATCAAGCCGCCTTAGACAATTTTCTGGCGGAGTTGTACAGCGCAGCCGTTCCCAATCACGTTCACTTCCTCACGCCCGCGGAATTTACCGAGAGATTCGGCCCTACCCAGCAGGATTATGACGCGGTCGTGCGCTATGTTCAGAGCCACGGCCTGGCAGTCGTGGGCGGATCCCGCGATGGCATGGAAGTCCAGGTGAAAGGGCCGGTCTCGGCGATTGAGTCGGCTTTTCATGTGAACCTGCTGACCTATCAGCACCCGACAGAGAACCGCATTTTCTACGCTCCAGACCGAGAGCCCACCACGGATCTCTCGTTCGCACTGTGGCATGTCTCCGGGCTGGACAACTATTCCCTTCCCCATCCTCTATACGTCAACAAGAACGACTACGCCAAGGCCCATGGCCTCGATCCGAATAAAGTCGTCAGCCATGCGACCACTGGTTCCGGACCCTCGGCTTCTTTTCTGGGCAGCGACATGCGCGCCGCCTACTACGGCCAAACCAAACTGACCGGCGCCGGGCAGAATCTGGGATTGCTCGAGTACGTCGGCACCGATCTCGCCGATCTGAAAACCTATTACAAGAACGTCGGGCAAACCGAATCTGTGCCGATTACTTTGCTTTCAACCGACGGCACCAGCGTCAACTGCACCGCCAAGAGCGGCTGCGACGATACCGAGCAGACGCTCGACATGACCCAGTCCCTCGGCATGGCGCCGGGGCTGGCCAGCCTGGTGATGTACATCGGTTCGAGCGACACGGCCATCATCAGCGCCATGACCACGCACAGCCCGCTGCCCACCACCATCGGTTGCTCCTGGGGATGGACGCCGGCTGATCCCAAAACCCTGGACCCTTATTTCGAAAAGATGGCAACGCAAGGTCAGAACTTCTTTGCGGCTTCCGGCGATAGTTCCACCTGGTCGGCTGCCAACGAGGCGTGGCCGGCGGACGATGCCAACGTGGTTTCGGTCGGCGGCACGGACCTGGAAACCGCCAGTGCAGCCGGTCCGTGGAAAGCGGAGATTGCCTGGAGCGACAGCGGCGGCGGCGTCTCGCCCGATAAGATTCCAATTCCCGCCTGGCAGCAGCTTGCCGGCGTCATCAACTCCAGCAACAAGGGCTCGACCGTGTATCGCAATGGACCCGACGTTTCCGCCAACGCAAACTTCACCTTCTACGTTTGCGCCGACCAGACGGCTTGCAGTGCCAATCTGTATGGCGGAACCAGCTTCGCGACTCCCATGTGGGCCGGCTACATCGCTCTGGCCAACCAGCAATTGGTCGAAGATGGCTACTCGGACCTGGGGTTCATCAATCCTTATCTCTACGCGTTTGGCATCAACACCCACTATCCTCAGATCTTCCACGACATCACCAAGGGCAAGTCCGGCAGCTATTCGGCCGTGGCCGGCTACGATCTGGTGACCGGTTGGGGAAGTCCAAAGGGAGTGGGACTGATCAACGCGCTGGTTACCGAGAAGTAGTCGCCTTTATCTTCACCAAGGCGACAGATCGAGACAAAGCAGGCTCAGACTTCCAGCTCTGAGCCTGTTTTATTCCCACCTTCGGAACCGCCAAATCGTGACCCCCCATCGCGTTCTTGCAGTCCAGGTCGTCGTCCTTCCGGTCCCTCGATTTCCCCAGCCCGCCAAACCATCAATACTCTCCGCTCACCGACCTATTTCCGCGCTTCAAGCCCCCCTCACTCCCCTAAGCCCAAACTCGTTGCACCCGGCAAGCCCCTCTGATAGCCTTCTCAAAGGACTTCCTCTCGAGGCGTTGTGCCGTTGCGGTCGCGTGCGTCTCCGCGGATCCCGCCAGACTCAGAGCCTGAAGTTTCCCCCGCATGCGCAGTTTGACCCTGCCGTGCAATAAGCGCGTAACGTAGCAGTGAGGAACGCACTGATTTTCGTAACGCACTAATAAAAGGAGAATCAAAACTTGCCATCCAGGAACCGCTTTCTATTCACTTCCGAATCCGTGACCGAAGGCCATCCCGATAAAATCGCCGACCAGATTTCCGACGCCATCCTCGACGCCTGCCTCGCCGACGATCCCCTCAGCCGCGTCGCCTGCGAAACCCTTACCGCCACCGGCCTCGTCGTCATCGCCGGAGAAATCACCACCAAGGCCTACGTCGATTTCCAGCAGGTCGTCCGCGGCACCGTCCAGTCCATCGGATACGACAACGCCCTCCACGGCTTCGACTGCAACACCTGCGCCGTCATCTCCACCATCAACAAGCAGTCCGGCGACATCGCCATGGGCGTGGACACCGGCGGCGCCGGCGACCAGGGAATGATGTTTGGGTATGCGGTGAATGAGAATTTGGAGTTGATGCCGACTCCGATTTCTTTGGCGCATAAGCTGACCATGCGGCTCTCGCAGGTTCGCAAGAACGGAACGCTTCCCTTCCTTCGTCCCGACGGCAAATCCCAAGTCACAGTTGAATATGACGCGAACGGCAAAGTTCTCCGCGTCGACGCCGTCGTCATCTCCACGCAACACGCCGAGACCGTCACCAATGACGAACTTCGTGCCGGCATTCTGAAGCACGTGATCCAGGCCGTGATCCCGGCACAACTGCTCGATGAAGACACCAAGTATCACATCAATCCTACGGGACGTTTCGTCATCGGCGGCCCGATGGGCGACACCGGCCTCACGGGACGGAAAATCATTGTCGACACCTACGGCGGCATGGGACGTCACGGCGGCGGGGCGTTCAGCGGAAAAGATCCGACCAAGGTCGATCGCTCGGCGGCGTACATGGCGCGGCACATTGCGAAGAACGTGGTCGCCGCCGGACTCGCTGATCGCTGCGAAGTGCAGCTCGCCTACGCTATCGGCGTGGCCGATCCGGTCAGCGTGCTGGTTGAAACTTTCGGCACGGAAAAAGTCGATCCCGCGATCATCCCCGATTTGATTCGCGCGCACTTCAAGCTGACGCCGCGCGGCATTATCGACTCGCTCAACTTGCGCCGTCCGATTTATAAGAAGACCGCGGCCTACGGCCACTTCGGACGCAGCGATCCAGATTTCACCTGGGAGGCGACCGACAAAGCGGCCAAGCTGGCCAGCGATGCCGGTTTGCGGGAACCGGTAGCCGCGCGAAAATAATTTTCGGTAAATCCCCACTTCTCGCAAAGGACTCGAGAAATGGGGCACCCGGCATCAACCACAAAGGACACGAAGGATCACGAAGGAATTCAGGTTTTCCCTTTGTGCACCTTCGTGACCTTCGTGGTTATTGGTTTGTGACAGAACCGAAGTGCTACTCCCGGTATGGTCCGAAAGGGGCACGCCAAACGAGAGAAACGGCATCCTGACCAGTTCCCGAAACTCGTGTATTCTGCGAAAATGATTGTGGGTCCACGTCACTCACACGGAATCAAAATTTAACTTTCCCCCAGCTTCCCGCGCGCCACGCGCCAAAGCAAAAACGCAGTAAGCAAAAACGCAGTAAGCAAAAAGAGGAGAAGTAATGTCAACAGCTGCCGTGAATTGCGACATCAAGAACGTAGAACTGGCCGACCTTGGCAAGAAGCGCATCGAGTGGGCGAACCAGTCGATGAAGGTTCTGCAAATTATCCGCAAAGAGTTCATCAAGAACCAGCCCCTGCAGGGCGTCCGCATCTCGGCCTGCCTGCACGTCACGGCCGAGACCGCCAACCTCGCCATCTGCCTGCGCGATGGCGGAGCCGAAATGGTCCTCTGCGCCTCGAATCCGCTCTCCACGCAGGATGACGTGGCCGCGTCGCTGGTGCGCGACCACAACATTCCCGTCTACGCCATCAAGGGTGAGGACAACGACACCTACTACAACCACATCCTCGCGGCCATCGACCACAAGCCGCACATTACCATGGACGACGGCGCCGACCTGGTCACCATTCTCCACACCAAGCGCACCGACGCCCTCGAACACGTCATCGGAGGCACCGAGGAGACCACGACCGGCGTTATCCGCCTGCGCGCCATGGCGAAAGAAGGCGTGCTCAAGTTTCCCATCGTCGCCGTCAACGACGCCGACACCAAGCACCTGTTCGACAATCGCTACGGCACTGGACAGTCGACCATCGATGGAATCATTCGCGCCACCAACTTCCTGCTCGCTGGGTCGAAGTTCGTGGTCGCCGGTTACGGATGGTGCGGCCGCGGCCTGGCCTCGCGCGCCCGTGGCTGCGGCGCCGAAGTCATCGTCACCGAAATCGATCCCACCAAAGCCCTCGAGGCCGTCATGGACGGCTTCCGCGTCATGAGCATGACCGAAGCGGCGAAGCTCGGCGACGTTTTCTGCACCGTCACCGGCAACAAGAGCGTGCTCACCAAAGACCATTTCGCGCTGATGAAAGACGGCGCGATTATTTCCAATTCGGGGCACTTCAACGTCGAGATCGACATCCCAGCGCTCGAAAACATGTCGTCGTCGAAGCGGACTACGCGTAATTTTGTGGACGAGTACTCGCTCAAAGACGGACGCAAAATCAACCTCCTCGGCGAAGGCCGCCTCATCAACCTGGCCGCCGCCGAAGGCCATCCCGCCAGCGTGATGGATATGTCCTTCGCCGACCAGTCGCTCTCGGTCGAGTACATGGTGAAGAACCACAAGAAGCTGGAGAAGACGGTCTACCGCGTCCCGGACGAACTCGACAAGCGCGTCGCGAAACTGAAGCTGGAGTCGATGAGCATCAAGATCGACAAGCTGACGCCGGAGCAGGAGGAATATCTGGCGGGGTGGAGCGAGGGAACGTAGGAGCAGTGATCGGTGGCCAGTGGCCAGTGATCAGAGGCCGGTGACCAGCAAGACCCGTGTGGCCGCGGGCGACCCGCCCGCGTCGCTTTTGACACCAGCAAAATCCATGTAGGGACAGCCGCCCTCGGCTGTCCAGCGGCCCGGAAGTATCGGGCCGCAGTTTTTTGTTTGTCATCCTGAGGCGGACGCCTTCTGTCCGCCGAAGGACCTGAGCGAGCCGCGCGAACCGCCCGCGTTTTTTGCGGGCGAATAAATCGCGCGCCTGGCTCGCATCCCTATCGACCGCCGCCGGGATACCTCCACCTCCGTGCCCCCACCCCGCCACAAAAGTCCCTTGGCATCCCTCCCCAACCAGTGTAAAAAGGACGCCGACTATGAGGGGGTCATGGCGCAGCCACGCCATGGCCCTTTTTTGGTCCAGCGAGATGGAGACGCTGCATGCGACACTAGCCGTTCCGCGATATGGAGGTCAGTATGGCAAGAGTTAGAATCGAAGACGTTGTCCATCACCTGGACAGCGAGTTTAAGAAAGCACTAGACGATACGATGGCGAAATTCGCCCCAAACGTCTCCTACAACCGCGGTGATCTATTCAGTTTCTTCCTCAAGCGGGTGTACAGCCACTGCAGCGCCTGGGAAAATGTTCCGGACTCATGCGTTGAACCGTAATACATCACGCACGCCGCCCTAGATCGAGTGCACAATCCCCGTCCCGGCTCCTGCCGTAAGGACGAAGGTTTTCACTTTTGGGTGAATGGGGGCGGCCGCCCATCTACCCTCCCCGAGGTACCGGATCGATAGCGAGCGGCCCCGGCGTTTATTGCGAAGACCGTCATTTCCGCAGCAGAGGGATGATCTCGTGCTTAAATCCTGCGTAAAGGATCACCAGAAGGGTTCCTACTGAGAAGACCTCGATCGCATATAGCTTAATCAGTGTAAAGAAGTTGTGCCTGTCGCCCTTCATCCGCCTGCCCCGCGCAAAGAATTTCGAACGTGTCCTGGATAACGACTTCGGTGTTTTCCGCTTTCGCATTCATG
Source organism: Terriglobales bacterium (assembly GCA_035504195.1). Classification (GTDB taxonomy): domain Bacteria; phylum Acidobacteriota; class Terriglobia; order Terriglobales; family Acidobacteriaceae; genus Sulfotelmatobacter. The sequence goes on along the minus strand of DATJSG010000028.1, from coordinate 77,455 downwards.
CCCACCTGGGCTAGTCTTTCAGAAGACGGAGACAACGCACAACGGGATTTCGGTCTCTTTGAGGCTCAGAGACGAAGCGTTATCCAGAACGGGGCAAAGTCTTGCGGAGAGAGAAAGAAAAGGACTTCTCCGACATAATGGCGGCGTCGTATCTACGTGAGATCGCCGCTCAGACTAAGGGGTCTTACAGAAGCAAGAGTGCCAACGCCCACGGCTCGGAATTGGTGCGCCTTCTTCGCCTTATGGGAGGCACGGTCGCGGAGCAATCTGTTGCGGGCTACCTTGCAAGGGCGCAGCAAAGGGTGCACCTTGCTACCCGACGCCCGCGCCGGAGTTTCAGCCGTAACGAACGCGCTGCTCTGGTAGCCCTGCTCCTTGAGCGACTTGCGTTCGAGGAGGCGCTGAAGTTGGATCGGATGGAGGCTCTTCGTGCGATTAACCGCGTACGCCAGTGTGATCGCTGCGGGACTTGGTTTTGGGGCAGGGTTATGAATCAGCGCTACTGCTCTGGAAACTGCCGCGTCAGGCACTACCATGCCTCTCCAGCGGGAAAGAAGTACAAGCGGGAGTGGGCTCGCAAAGACTACCAACGCAACAGGAAGCGGGATGAAGAAGCCCGGCGGTCTGCGATGCGGATCCTCAGCGGCTAAAACCGCGTCTTTACGCTAGCTCGGTGCGGTAGGACTCGAAGTCGTACCCTTCGGCTTCGTATTCCCTTGACGGAATATTCCATAAATGACATATCATTACGGTTGGTTTGGGAGGGTGGATACAGGAGCGGAAATTGCCTAAAAACTTCAAAACTCTCCGCCAGAAAATGTCTCCTCAGGCGCGCGAGCGCTCTCGGGCGCGGGCGGCGAAGTATCGCTCGGAGATGGCTCTGGACGAGCTTCGCGAAGCGCGGGAGATGACGCAGGTTCACCTGGCGAAAGTGCTGGGAGTGAATCAGGCGGCCGTGTCGAAGCTGGAACGTCGCACGGATATGTACGTGAGCACGCTGCATGACTTTGTGAAAGCCATGGGCGGAGAACTGAAAATTACGGCGCGGTTTCCGGAAGGAACGGTGGAGATCAATCAGTTTGAAGCGGTGGAGAAATCGGCGCGCGAGGATTGATCGGCATAAGAGCTAGCGGCCCGATACACCTGGGCCGCCGGACAGCCGGGGGCGGCTGTCCCTACATGAGTTATTTTTTCCATTGACTCTGGCCCCGAAATTTGACACGCTAAGGAAGGTAGAAATAGGCGCGGCCCTTGCGGGCCGCGTTTCTATTTCCGGTACGAATCACGTAAAGCAGACAAATCCCGGAGCAACAATTGGCCCCGCCTCTCCTACCTGGAAGGTGGGGCTGGTCGTTCTGGGTGAAATCAGCGGAACAGAATTCGGGGAAAAGGGGCAGCGAATGAAAAATCGGGGAATGAAAATCAAGAAGGCAAACGTGCGAGGGCAATGGGTCGAACTGCAGTTTATGTTGCGCGCGATTGAGTTAGGGTTGCACCTGAACAAGCCTTGGGGAGAGGCGCTGCCCTATGACCTAGTAGTCGAGCACGCCGGACGCTTTGCACGGGTACAGGTAAAGTCCACGCTATGCAAACACGGAGAAGGATATGAGTGCGGAATTCGCACCAGCGTCGGCTTCTATCAGCCGAACTCCTTCGAGTACCTCGTAGCTTACGTAATTCCCGAAGATACGTGGTACATCATTCCGGAACACATCGTCTTCGGGCAGGACAGGGTTATATTGTATCCCCACCACAAAGGATGCAAGCACGCGCCCTACGAGGAGGCCTGGACCCTGCTGCGTCGCGGATTAGGTCCCATGCCAGGATTTGCCGCCCGCATCGAAGCCTGCGCCGAAGATTGGCCAGCCGCAGACGGTCCAGCCGCAGAAGAGCCGGCACAGAGGCTGTCGCTGGGAGCGTGGATTTGGCGGGCGTTGTTTGGCGAGACGGTGGACGAAGTTTGAATGGAAACGCTTTTGGGTTGAAGAAAAATGAAGGGCGGTACATAGCCGCCCCTTCTTTATTTGTGGTTTGTGCGTTGGGGGAAAATCGAAATGGTTGTCGGGGGTCGGGGAGCGGTCCTCTAATAGCGGCTTTCGGCCTGCCAGAACAGGACTTCGCTCTCGACCGAGAATGCGGGCTGAGTGGGGCGCACGAACTTCGACGCCAGCGAAAAGGCCTGCACTTCGAGCGGGACGGAAAAGTGAGCGCGGGTCTTGAGGAATCCGCGGACCCAGAGTTCGGCGTAGCGCTCGACGCCGAGGATCTGAATCTGAGCGGCGTGGACCAGGCTGTGAAACAGGGCGCGCTCGGAAAATTTCTCGTTGAAGACAATGACGTCGAGGAAGGTGAGCGAGTCCATGTGGGCGAAGTCGGGGAGGTTGTCGAAGCCGAGGGCGCGAATCTGGGCGAAGAAGTCCGGAGTCTCGACGCGTTTGCCGTGAAGTTCGGCGATGCGGACAGAGCCGAGCAGGGAGGGCGAAAAATATGGGGAGAGCGCGGCGATTTGCGGAACGGTGAGCGCGTGGGCGAAGGACACATAGCGTTCGCGGTTGGCGCGCAGACAGGAAGTGAGCCAGTCGATTGCCTGGGCAATCTGCTCCGGGGTGATTTGTGTAGGGCTGGGCGGGCGCACCGGCTCGGCGGCCTGAGCGGGAAAGCGGCTCTCGATATCGGCGTAGAACTCGTGCAGAGCGGTGGCGGCGGTGGCGGACTTGCGCAGAATGTCGCGGCGGCCGAAGCGGGCAAGATCGTCGACGGAATAGTGCAGGCGCAGTTGATGAATGGCGCAGTGGGCGCTTAAAAGCTCGAGCTGGGCATGCTGCAGCTCGGAGTTCAGTTGGATCGAGACCCTGTCGTCAGGGCCCTGGTGCAAGTACATCGGAAGAATCCTCCAGCGAAAGACTGAAAAACAACCTGCGGGGGGCGGGCCAGCATTATGTATACAGCGTTACGTTAACGATGTCAACATAATAATCAGATGCGGGAAGGTTACCAACGATTCCAGAAAAAGAAAGGGCCGCGGCGCATGCGCCGCGGCCTTTCCTGACTATCAGAACCTGGGTGACTCCAGGGGAAAGCACTTGTACATTTACCTATAACAGTGTTATGTATACACTGTCAACATAATTAGAAGTTGGTTGCAAGAACGCGTCACTTGGTCCCAGGAGGACGTTATTATGCCCCGGCAGCCGGATCCCGATCTGGAGAAGCGCATTCTGAATGCGGCGCACATTTTGTGGAAACGCGGAGGAGACAAGGCGCTGACCATGCGCGCGGTGGCGCGGGCAGCGGGAACAAACACGCCATCGGTATACCGGCGATTTGACAGCCGCAAGGATCTGATCCGGGGACTGCTACGGCGGATCGCGGGGCAGATCCGGCAGGAATTCGAAGCCACGGGATCGATGGAAGAGTTCGCCGAAGCCTACGTGGAAAACGCGGTGCGGCTGCCGAACGAATATGAATTGTTTTATTCGGAGGCGCGCTGGTTGTCTCCGCCGCGCGGATCGGGGAAGCCGCGGCCGATCCGCGACTCGCGGCCGAATTTCGCGCTGATGGAAGGGATGCTGGCGAAGCAACTGGGAGGAACGGCGGAGGAACATACGGAGCTGGCCCTGGCGATTTGGGCAACGTTACATGGGACGGCGATGCTACTGCTCTCGAAAGCGATCCCCGAGGGACATGGAGAAGAATTGCGCGTAGCCTGTCGGGCGGCAGTGAAGGCGCTGATTGAGGCGGAGAAGTAGCTTTCGGAGAAAGAAGAGAGTTGGGGCGGCAGATTCCTTCCGTCTCGCCGCGCTTGCGCGGGGGAAGGACTGGGGCATAGAGGATTTCGCCTTTTCTCGAGGGCGGCGGTGGCGAAAATCCCCACTTCTGGCAACACCGGCCAGAAGCGGGGCACTCGGCTGTTTTGACCTTTCACTGCTTTGCGTCTCTGGCTTGAGCCGACTCGTGCGCTAGCGGAAATCAGCGGCGCTCACCACCGTTCCGATCAGCCAGCACACGACAATTATGCTGCTCACCGCCAGGGCCAATATCAGCAGGAAAGTTCCCATCCGGTCCAGGGATTTTTTTATCTTTGTCTTTGGCTTTGTCTTTGGCTTTATCTGTGGCGCATTTTTTTTGCTGTGGGAAAGAATGGACGACTGACGGCTTCTCGCCTCTGACGGCATGCAGACTTGCTCCTTCCCCCTTTCGCAAGTCTGTCGTAGGTTCGGGGTCGCTCTGTTTACTACCCTGATTTTCGTTACGGAATCCGAACAACACGATTGGGCCACCATTTTTAAAACTTGAAGCTGGCGAAAATCCCCACTTCTGGCAACACCGGCCAGAAGTGGGGCACCCGGGGTGTACGGCTGTCTGAGAAAAATCTTATTGGGGTTTGGGGCGGCTCGCGGGTTGCGGGATTTTGCCGATATGAACGGGTGAGGGCTCTCAATGAGGGCGCTGGAAAAATCTGGTGGGAGAGATATGGGTCGTATGACGAAGGTTTTGCTGATCGAGGACAGCAAGTTTCTGCGGTTGGCCACGGAGCGGGCGCTGACGCGGGCAGGCTATGAGGTCAGCACCGCGGATGATGGCGAGGTTGCGCTGCGGGTGGCGCGGGAGAAGTTGCCGGATTTGATCCTGCTGGATTTGTTGCTGCCGAAGATGACGGGGCTGGAGGTGTTGAAGGCACTGAAGAGCGATCCGGCGACGGCGGGGATTGCGGTGGTGGTGCTGACCGGCATGTCGGGGAAGAATGCGGGGCGGTTACAGCAGGATGGGGCGTTTGCATTTTTGGGGAAAGACGAGTTGGCGCTGGACCGGGGCGCGCAGGGGCTGCTGGGCGCGATGGAGAAGATTGTGGAGAGACTGCATTTGACAGTTCCGGTGAGGGTGGGGGCGGCGAAGTGAGCGGGCCTTTCCTGGGACTGCGGTGTGCCTATCTCGGTAATTTGCTGGGGGTTACTTTCGATTTCGGGGCATGGTCAGAGGGGCAGGCGAGCTGTTGATCGGACTGCCCAGTTCTGAGACCCGGACCCAGATAGACCTGGACGCGAGTTCCACGTGTGGTCCGCACTTCCATTAGCATTGAAAATAAACCGGTTATGGGTGGGAACTCTTCACAGGGGTTTGGAGTCTATGTTAGGTGAGGCTTCGGCATTGGCAGCTGGAGCTTGCCTAGGGCGCGAATTTTGCAGGGTGCGGGTGGGCGGAAGATCCTATAATGAAGGGTGTCGTGGGACGGGGAGCAAACCACCTTGGGTGAACTAGCCAGTGCGATAGGAATTCGGGCGCAGGAAGAAGCGGCGATTGTCGCGGAGTTGAAAGCCGGCTCGGAACAGGCTTACGCGTGGCTGATCGGGGAATTTCAACAGCCGGTGTATGGGCTGGTGTACCGGATCGTGAATGATCCGGCGGACGCGGCGGATACAACGCAGGATGTGTTTTTGAAAGTGTTTCGCGGGATGAAACATTTTCATGGCGGATCGAGTTTGAAGACGTGGATTTACCGGATTGCGCTGCATGAGGCGGCGAACCGGAGACGGTGGTGGTTCCGGCACAAGGCGAAGGAGACTTCGATTGAGCCGGCGGAATCGGAAGCGGCGGGCGAGAATGCGATGCAGACGGCGCTGACGGATCGGACGGATTCTCCGTTTGACAGCGTGGCGCATCGGGAAGTGCAGAAGCGGGTTGAGGAAGAATTGAGAAAACTCGCCGAGCCATATCGCACGACTTTGATTTTGCGCGATCTGGAAGAGATGTCATATGAAGAGATTGCCGAGGTGCTGGAGATTTCGCTGGGAACGGTGAAATCGCGGCTGACGCGCGGCAGAGATGCTTTGCGGCAACGCCTGACGCCGTATGTGCGCGAGGTGGGGGAAGAGCTGGGGTTGATTGCGCCGGCGGAGACTGGCGGATCACAGGTTGCTGGAGGGGGTAGAAGGGTCGAGGTGATGCAATGCGAGTGACGGGGACAGGAAAAATATCAGGATTGCAGTGCCCCCGGGCGAAGCGGCTGTTTTCGCCGTATCTGGATGGAGCGGTGACGGGCACGGAGATGATTGCACTGCAGGATCATTTGTCGGAGTGCGTGGAGTGCAATGGGAAGTATCAGGCTTTGCGGCGGACGCAGCAGATGGTGACGAGCCTGGGACGGGCGAAGGCTCCGGAAGATTTGGGATTGCGGCTGCGGGTAGCGATATCGCGGGAAGCGGCGCGGACGAAGCGTCCGTACGAGGGATTGCTGGTGCGGCTGGAGAATGGGCTGCGGGCGCATCTAGTTCCGGCGACGGCGGGATTTTTGAGCGCGGTCATAATTTTTGGAATTGCGATGGTGTATTTTGTGACGCCGGCAGCGCTGCAGGCGAAGAACGACGTGCCGCTGGTGATGGTGAATACCGGTCCGGAGCTGCAGCAGAGCGCGTTCGGCTTGACGATGGATACGATCAACGCGGATTCGCTGGTGATCGAGGCCTATGTGGACGCAAACGGGCGGGTGCAGGACTACCAGATTCTTTCCGACTCGGACGCATCGAAGAATGTGCTGCCCGAGGTGAAGCGGATGCTGATTTTTACGACGTTTCGTCCGGCGCTGTCGATGGGACGGCCTACGCCGAGCCGGGCGGTGTTGTCGTTTTCGAAGATTAGCGTGCGGGGGTAGGAAGTACTCAGTACTCAGTACTCAGTACCTAGTACCTAGTACTCAGTACTCAGTTGTCGGTGCTCGGTGTCGGTTTCGAATCCTCAGTCTTCCGTTTCGTACCCTTGGTTTCACCTATCTGGTGAATTCCTACCCTTCGAGAGGCGCGAAGGGCGGGGCAGCCTCCGTCGGTGGTTCCTTCAGAAAGTCAAGATCAACGGGAGTGCCCGCTCCACCACCAGCTTACTTCCTTATTTCACCAGGTGTTGCCAGTTGAGGACGAAGTCGACGGGGATGGGGGCGGTGTCGCCGCTGGGACGGAGAGCGAGGATGCGCTTGCCGTCGGGGAAAAGCGAAACGTCGAGGATATTGGTGGGCAGCGAGAGCAGTTCTTTGGGAGCGGAGAAGTCGGGTTTGCTGGCGCCGGAGTGGACTTCGACGTTGAAGATTTTTTCTCCCTTGCGATAACGCAAGGTCTTGCCGTCGGCAGACCAGTCGGCGGGACTGGTTGCGCCCCCGCTGGAAACCTGCCAGCGCGTGCCGGGAACAGGGAACGAGGTGACAAAAAGTTCGTCGGCACCGGTCTCGTTCGAGACGTAGGCCAGCCACTTGCCGTCAGGAGAGACGCGGCCGTTGCGCTCGGCTGAGGGACCGTTGAGCACGGGGAAAAGCTTTTTGTTGTCCTGCAGATCCATGGCATAGATGTCGAAATCGGTTTTCGGGTCCTGGTGATTGAAGACCAGGTAGCGGCCATCGCGCGAAATGTCGAAGAGGATGAGGTTGTTATTGATATTCTCCAACACTTTTTCTTCCGCGCCCGAGGCGCTCAGCGACTTGCGGGTGAGATTGCTGATGTAGCCGGTGGTGGTGGAGATCCAGACGTCTTTGCCGTCGGGCGAGACTACGCCGGTGGCGGAGCGGTCCGAGTCCTGGGTGAGGCGGTTCACCGTCTTGCGAGCAACGTCGGAGATCCAGACACTGTAGCTGTTGCCGGCGGGAGTGAAACGCAACAGCAGGGCGGTTTGGGTTGCGGGAAAGAATTTGCCGCCGACGTAGGGAGCGGGTTCTCCCCAGTGGTCGAGTTCCTTGCCCGACAGATCGAACCAGGCGAGTTCGCGATTCACCACAGACGTGGCACGATAGAGCAGCACGTTACGGCTGACGGAAAAGCTCCCTTCGTTGCGGGCCGGGGCGAACTCAATGTTGGAGGCGATGGAGACGGGCTTGCCTTTGAAGGTCAGGCTGGAGGGATCGAACGCCTGCGCGGTAAGCGTGCCTTCCTTCACGTAGAAGAGATAACCGTCACTGTAAGCGACGTTGGAGCCGTTGGGGAGAATCTGTTTAATGTCGCCGTCATGCCTGGTTCCGGAAGAATCGAGCGAACCGGCATAGACGCTGCCGGAGTCTTTGGCGCGGCGCACGAAGAGGAAATGCTTGCCGTCGGGCAGGAAGTAGGGGTCACGGTCGGTGTATCCCTGGCCGCTGCTGTCGGCCTTGGTGATTTCGACGGGAATGCCTCCGCCATCGGAGACGGACTGGAGCGGGCCGGCGATGCGTGGGGCGAAGATGATGGTGCCCTGCTCGTTCCAGCTGCCGCCGCGGCCTTCGGGAGCGTCGCAGAGAACTTGCACGGTGGCTCCCAGGGTACCTCCGGCGACGGGAATCTTCTCGAGCTTGCCCTCGGAGAAAAAGCCGAGATACTTGCCGTCGGGCGACCAGAAGGGAAACAGAGCGGACTGAGCCCCTGGCACGGGAGTGGACTCGCCGGTGGAGAGCTGCAGGAGATAGAGCGATCCGCCGCCGGGCGTCATTGGGATGCCTTTCTTCGCAGCCAGGAATGCAACCTGCTGGCCGTCCGGGGATATGGCTGGAGCACCATCGGCAACCGAGAAAAAGTCAAATCCGGCGGGCGGCTCGATGCTGGTGTGAAGCGGCTGCTGGGCGGTGGTGAGACGATTGGCGTAGAGCAGGACTAAGACGCCCGCGAGTGCGGCGAGAAGCCAACCAGCGATCAAGGCGGCGGTGAGGGCGGTGGTGGTCTTTTTTCTCTTTGTGCTGACGATGGCGGGAGTTCCGGCCTGGCTGCCGCCGGCGGAGATCCATTGGAGTTGGAGTTTGAGATCGTGGGCGCTCTGGAAACGGTCGTCTGGTTCCTTGGCCAGGCAGGTGCGGACGATTTGATCTAATGCGGGTGGCGTCAGGGGAACTACCGCGGCGATGGGTTCGGGATCCTTTTCTAGAATTGCACTCGCTAGCGAAAGCTGGCTCTTGCCCTGGAAGGCGCGCTTGCCGGTGAGCATTTCGTAGAGCGTGGCGCCGAAGGCGAAGATGTCGCTGCGGGCGTCGGCTTCTTTGCCTTGAATCTGCTCGGGGCTCATGTACTGCACGGTGCCGATGAGCGTGCCGGCGACGGTGACGGGTGAGGCGAGATCGGCCATGGTCGCGGCCATGGTGGCCATGGAGGAGATGCCGGGCGCTCCGGAGGATGGGCCGCCGGCGAGCGCGTTGGGCTTCGCGAGGCCGAAGTCCATGAGCTTGGCGCCGGATTTGGTGAGCATCACGTTGCCGGGTTTGAGATCGCGGTGAATGATGCCGCTGCGATGGGCTTTTTCGAGGGCGTCGGCGATTTCGATGGCGATCTTGATGGTTTCGTCGGTGGAGAGCGGCTTGCGGGCGATGCGAGTGTAGAGCGTCTCGCCTTCGAGGTACTCCATGACGAGGAAGTCGATGCCATTTTGCGAGCCGACATCGTAGAGGACGCAGATGTGGGGATGCTGCAGGCCGGAGATGGCTTTGGCTTCGCGCTCGAAACGGGCGCGGAGTTCGGAGTTGGAGCTGAGATGCGAGGGGAGAACTTTGATGGCGACGATGCGCTCGAGGCGAGTGTCGCGGGCTTTGTAGACTTCTCCCATGCCGCCGGCACCGACGGCGGACTGGATTTCGTAAGGACCTAGTTTGGTGCCGGGGACGAGTGGCATTGGTCGAGGGGGATTATACGCTGCGGGGCGCGGCATCAGCGGCCTCTTGAGGGGGAGTCAAAATCCCCACTTCTGGCAAAATCGGCGAGGAGTGGGGCACCCGGGGCTGGAAACTCGCTGACGGGCCGTGGCTTGGAGAACAGATTCCTCCTGTCTCGCACCCGGCTGGGGTCCGTCTTTTGCCCGAGTTGGTTTTCTCTTCAGTGGGTGGAGCGGAAGAATTGGTAGCTGAAGGGGCGGGCGGTCATGGCTTTGCCGAGATCGGTTCCGACTTTATTCAGCGGAATGGGGCGGTCGATGTTGTTGAAGGCGCTGCCTTCGAGACCTAAGTAAAGGATCAGGCGGTTTCCGCGGAGGGAGAGTTCGCCCTTGTGAATGCCTCGGGTATCAGTGACAGTGATCGATCCGGCTGGGGCAGTGAGACGAACAATTTTGTCTGCGCAGACGTCGGTGACCTCGTGGTCGCTGAGATTCATGCTGCTCATCAGCCGCTTGGTGAGAGGCCGGGTCGCTTTGTTCGGATTATGCGAACCCTTGACGTAGACGAAATGCGGAGTTTCAAAGGTTGTGTCGGTAAGATTGATGCCGACTTTGAGCCAGCGAAGGCAGCCGGAATCGACGTGGAAGGGACGGGGCCGGAGACCTTCGGGCACGAAATCGGTGTCCCACCACATGTCAGGCTTGGTGATTACGGGGAAGACTCCGAGATAGCGGGTTGCGACGGCAAGAAGATAGGGATCGCACAAGAGAGCTTGCACGACGTGATTTTCGAGCAGAACCGGCCGAGGGACAAAATAAACGGCGCAGCGGGGATGGGATGGGTCGAATCCCTGGCTGGTACCGGTGACAACCGGAATTGTGGTTTGGGTTCCGGGGGCATGGCCGGGCGGAGGAGGACCGTAGGTTCTGGTATCGAGCTGGCAGGACAGAGACAGGTCGTATAGATTTTGAATTGCTTCCGGCTGGAGACGCAGGGGAAGGACGACGACGCCATCTTCTTTGAGAGTGCGAACTACTCCGTCGATGCTGGGATCGGAAATGCCGGCGGCGCTGACCAGAGACGGGCCCTCCCAGCCGAAGTGCAGGCCGGATTCTTTGCGGCGGGATTCGAGAAGGCGGAACAGGAGGTCGTTCGACCTGCCGTCGGTGAGGACGGAGAGTTTTTGTACGATGAAGTTGCTCTCGGGGGCGGGCTCGCCGAGACGCCAGTATCGCCACATGCCGCGGCCAAAAACGCCGGCTTTGCTGAGAGTTTCTCCAAGGTTGGTCAAAAGAGGAACCGCCTTTCGTCGTGGATTCGGGAAGTATAAAGCGAAAGGGTGAGGATTGTCCCGCGAGGGAGGATGGCGAAATGTGCAGCGGGGCGGTGGTGGCCGGGAGTGGGCGGGCGTTTGACCCTCCGCGGGGGACGACTTAAACTTGAAGAGTTCTCCGCCGTTTATTTGTTGCAGGCCATGATTGGGGCTGACCATATTCTTGCTTGCCATTCTTCTTCCGCGGGGAGGGGTCCTGAGGCGGTTCTTTCTTATTAAGGAAAATCAGATTGCGGCGGGCGCCGGGCTGGACGCGGCGCAGGAAGTGAAGACTCCTCGACAGGCCTGGGGCGGCGCCGGGATCGGGGTTCTTCGCTTCGCTCAGAGTGACAGGGGGAATCGGCCCGGCGGTTGGCGGGGGGCCTTTTTGCTGCGCACGCATACGCTCACAGGTTGTTTGGGTAAATCCCCACTTCTCGCGCAAAAAGCGCGCGAGACATGGGGCACCCTGGTTCGGACGGCTGTTCTGGCGGCTTGCCTGGGGCTGATGGCTTCGGTGTGCGCGGCGCAGAATAGTAATCCGATTACGCTGGATACCAGCGAGACTCTGTTTGCGGTGCTGGCGGCGATCAATAACTGCGGGTATGACGCGGACCTGACTGGCTCGGACGCGCAGCGGCTGAACATCCGGGCGGAAGTTGAGCACAATGTGCAGCAGTCGGACGAGGCGACGGCGGCGCGGACGGCGATCTGCGACTTTTATCAAATGCACCTGGCGGACGATCTGGCGCACGACTTGTCGGAGTACGTGTCGCTGGCGCTGTATCTGCAGGGCCCTCCGCAGTTTCTGCCGCGGGTGAACGAATACGAAATGCCTCCGGACGCCTCGCTGATCGCCGGGTTTGGGGCGCAGCTGGAAAAGTTTTACGACAAGGCGGGACTGCACGCGATCTGGCTGCGGCACCGGGCGCAATATGCGGAACTGGTGGAGCGCTACCACAAGCCGCTGGCGGAGATGATTTTCAATACCGATATTTATTTGAAGCTGCAGACGGGCGGCTATCTGGGGCGGACGTTTACGGTGTATCTGGATTTTCTGGGCGATCCGAACCAGGTGAACGCGCGAAATTATGGGACGGATTATTACGTCGTCATTTTCCCTTCGCCGGACGGGAATTCGACGGAAGCGCTGAAGATGCAGCAGATCCGGCATACGTATCTGCATTATCTGCTGGACCCGATGGCGGAGAAGCATCCGAGCGCGGTAAAGCGGATCGAACCGTTACTGGCGTCGGTGAAGCGGGCGCCGATGGAAGACAGCTTCAAGACCGACATTTCGCTGCTGATCACCGAGTGTCTGGTGCGGGCGATCGAGATCCGGACGAGCGGGACGAAGCAGACGGCGGAGGCGATGCGGGAACAGGCGGTGGACGATTCGGTGAAGCAGGGATACATTCTGACGCGGCATTTTTATAACGCTCTGGTGGCGTTCGAGAAAGATCCGGCGGGATTGCGGGAAGCGTATGGCGACATGCTGGACTCGATTGATTTGAGCAAGGAACAGAAGGCGGCGCAGGCGATCCAGTTTGCCAGCGTTACGAGTCCGGAACTGGTGCAGCTGTCGCGGCTGGAAGACCGGAGAATGCTGTATACGGCCGAGCAGCGGCTGAAGGCGGGCGACGCCAAGGGTGCGCAGGAACTGGCGCAGGAGGCTTTGGACAGAAAAATCGGGGATCAGGGACGGGCGTTGTTTATCCTGGCGCAGGTGGCGGTGGCGAACAAGAATATGGAAGGGGCGCGGGATAATTTTCAGAAGGCGATTCAGGCGGCGAAGGATCCGAAGGTGGTGGCATGGTCGCATGTGTATCTGGGAAGGATTTGCGACCTGAAAGACGAGCGCGAGGCGGCGCTGAATGAGTATCGCGCGGCGCTGACTACGGGCGGGGACTTGCCGGAGATCAAGGCGGCGGCGGAACGCGGGCTGCAGCAAGCGTATGAGCCGCCGGCGAAGCCGCAGTAGGGCGGGCTTGGAGTCCAAGCGTCGAGCGAGGAGCGGACAGTGGTGCAGGTTGGCTTACGCGACTGGCCGGTTAAGGGGGAGATGCTTCACTCCGCCACTCCGGCTGAAAAACGGCTGTGTTCAGGATGATACCGAACGAGGATTTTGAAGTTTGTACTCAAGGCACACCACCACCGAGGGGCGTGGCGGCGATCGATATTCCTGGCCGCTGCGATAGAATTCACGGTTGCAGATGCGGACAATCGAGATGGGAAAGAGTTGAGGAGAAGGCATGAGGCGAACAGCGATTTTTGTCGCGGTGCTAGCGATGAGTGTTGGGAGTTGGGCGCAGGGGAATGACAAGCCGGCGGCGGCGGGACAGTCGGCAACGGCTCCTGCTGCTCCTCAGGGCAAGCGGATGCCGCAAGCGAAGACGAAGCCGGAGTATGACGACTATAACGCCGCGCGGCAACTGCCGGATGGGGCGGCGGTGGAAAAAGCGGCGGATGAATTTGCGGCGAAGTATCCGGACAGCGAGCTGCGGGTGATGCTGTACAAGGCGGCGATGCAGAAGTATCAGCAGGCGAATAATGCCGAGAAGATGACGGAGATGGCGCGTAAGGCGCTGAGCTACGATCCGGATGATCCGGAAGCGCTGCTGGGTGTGGCGCAGGTGATCGCGGAGGAATTGCACGACACGGATCTGGACAAGGATCAGCGGATCGCCGAAGCGAAAAAGGATGCGGAACGCGCACTGGTGACGATTGACACGGATATTCCGAGCACGGGATATCCGCCGGAGCAACTGGCGGCGTTCAAGAATTATTTGCGGTCGGAGGCGTATGTGGTGCTGGGCACGCTGGCGTTCAAGGCCAATGGCTGGGCGGACGCGGAGACGAACCTGAAGAAGTCGATTGACGTATTTCCGCAGCAGCCGGATACGGTGGCGGTGTTCCGGCTGGCGGTGGCGCTCGATATGCAGAGCAAGTATCCGGAGGCGATGAAGTACGCCAATCAGGCAGTGGATCTAACCAAGGACCGGCCGGATTCGGGAGTGGGGAAGGCGGCGCGGGATGAGAGAGACCGGTTGACGAAATTGACCGGCGGGACGGCTCCGGGGCAGAACGCGGCGGCTCCGCAGAAATAGGGTGAACTCGGGGCTAACGCACGGTGCGTCGTGGGAGATTGATCGCAGGGCTTGAGGCGCTGCGCCAGTCAAAATCCGGTACGGCGGGCACTACCTAAAATCCCCGCTCTAGCCGCAAAGGGCGCGGCTAGAACGGGGCACCCGGCGCGCGTAGGCGCGAATTATTCGTTGCACGAATTGTTTTATGAAGGAACGGGAAATTACGGCGCTGGAGGCCGGACTGGGATATCGCTTCCGGCGGCCGGACGTGATTGAGCAGGCGGTGACACACAGCTCGCAGGCGAGGGAGCAGGAAGCGCAGCAGGCGGGCGAGAGTAAATATAAAGTCAGCGACAACGAGCAGCTGGAGTTTCTGGGCGACGCGGTGCTGTCGCTGGTGACGAGCGAGGAGTTGTTCCGGAGGTTTCCGCAGTTTCGGGAAGGCGAGTTGTCGAAGCTGCGAGCGCACCTGGTGAGCGAAAAACATTTGATCCGGGTGGCGCAGGAACTGGAGCTGGGGCATTATCTGCGGCTGGGACGAGGCGAGGAAAAGAGCGGCGGACGCGGAAAAACGGCGCTGCTGGTGGACGCTTTCGAGGCGATTCTGGCGGCGATTTATCTGGACGGCGGGTTGGAAGTTGCGCGGGAGTTTGTGGCGCGAAAAGTGATTGCTCCGGAACTGGCGCGGATGGAGAGCCAGGGCGGGACGTTGCCGGTGACCGATTTCAAGTCGGCGCTGCAGGAAACGGTGCAGAGCATGGGACTGCCCCAGCCGGCGTATGTGCTGGTAGAGCAAGCGGGGCCGGAGCACAGCAAGACGTTTACGGTCGAGGCGCGGCTGAATTCGAAGAACGGGAAAGAAGCAGAGTTTGTGGGACGCGCGCAGGGTTCGACGAAAAAGACAGCGGAGCAGGATGCGGCGCGGCAGCTGCTGACGTTTCTGGGATCGCGGTTGAAGGCGGCGGAAACGAAAGCTGCGGCGCGGAGCGCGCCGGCGGCGGACAAGTAGAATTCATGGATTCCCCCAAGCGCGCTATTGTGAGCAACTACGGCAGCGATGTGATTGCGTCGGTGCAATCGCTGGCAGGAACGGTGGTGGTTGCCATTTTCGTGATCACGTTTATCGTGCAGGCGTTCCAGATTCCTTCCGAGTCGATGGAGAACACGCTGCTGGTGGGCGATTACCTGCTGGTGAACAAGTTGTGTTACGGGGAGCGCCGGTTTGGCGATTTCCTGATGCCCTACCAGAAGATTGCGCGGGGAGACATTGTGGTCTTCCACTATCCGGTGGATCCGACGCAGCATTTTGTGAAGCGGGTGATCGGGCTGCCGGGAGACCGGCTGAAGATGGTCAACAAGAAGGTGTGGATCAACGGCAAGCCACTGGACGAACCGTACGTGCGGTTCATGGAACCGCCGAATAACATGTTCCGGGATAATTTTCCGCGGCTGGACGTGTACGCCATCAACATGAACGGCAAGTGGTTTCAGGAAATGCGGAAGCTGGTCGAGGACGGGCAGCTGATCATTCCCGAAGGGCACTACTTTGTGATGGGCGATAACCGCGACGACAGCGAGGACAGCCGGTATTGGGGATTTGTGCCGAGGGAAAATATTATCGGGAGGCCGCTGCTGATTTACTGGTCGGTGAAGAGCTGGCAGGATCCGCGGGCGTCAATCTCGTTTGGGGAGCGGCTGTATCACCTGGTGTATGGGATTACGCACATCTTTCAGATCACGCGGTGGAACCGGACGCTGCGGCTGGTACACTGAGGGTTCGTGGACCCTCAGGGGCTAAAGCCCGCATCATTTGTGCGGCTTTGGCGGCACGGCTCTAAGCCGTGCCCTTCCCGGTGTGTGGACGGGAGGCTTTTGCGGGACGACTTGAACCGTGCCCTTCCCGGTTTTTGGGCGGAAGGCTTTTTAGCGGGACGACTTGAACCGTACCTTTCCCGGTTTTTGGGCGGAAGGCTTTAGCGGGACGGCTTAGACCGCGACCTTCCCGGTCTTTGAGGCTTTGGGGACGTGGATTAGAGCCGTGCCCTTCCCGGTTTGACGGAGGGCTTTTGCGGCGCGGCCGTACCGTTCCCGGAAAGCTTTGCGGTGCCGGCATTAGCGAACGTTGAAGCCGAAAGTAGAAGAAAAAGTGGCAAAGAAAGAACAGATTGTAGAAAAGAACGACGCGGAAGAGAAACCGAAGGAAACGACGGTTGAGTTTCTGGCGTCGCTGGCGGCCGTGCTGGTGACCGGGCTGTTCATTATCACTTTCATCGTGCAGGCGTTTGAGATTCCGTCGAGTTCGATGGAGAACACGCTGCTGATTGGCGATCACGTATTTGTGAACCGGGTTCAGTTTGCGCCGAAAAGTTCGTGGGTGGGGCCGCTGCTTCCCTACCGCGATGTCCACTTCCAGGATATTGTCGTGTTCCTGCATCCCGACCCGCAGCAGGCCGGGACGTTCGTGGTGAAGCGGATTATCGGGCTTCCCGGGGACCGGATTCATCTGCGGAACGGGGTGGTCTACCGGAACGGGGTGGCGCTCAACGAGCCCTATATCGACTTCGACGGAAATAATCCGTCGGACACGTACCGCAACGATTTTCCGTCGGTGCCACCTTCGGACAACGATCAACTCTCGGCGAACTGGATGGTGGACCTGCCTTCGTACATACAAGGCGGCGATCTGGTGGTGCCGCCGGGGCATTATTTTGCGATGGGAGATCATCGGGCGGTGAGCCTGGACAGCCGCTACTGGGGATTTATTCCGAAGGAAAACATCATCGGACGGCCGATGTTCATTTACTGGTCGTTCGAGACGCCGGAGGATCAGTATCGCAAGACCGGCTGGGGCGACCGGGCGGCATTTCTGGCGAAGGTGGTGTTTCACTTCTTCGATGAGACCCGGTGGAACAGGACGTTGCGAGTTGTAAGGTGAAGCGCCTGAAAGGTCGGATGAGGGCGCAGTGAAAATTTTCTCCTCCAAGCGACGGGCGGTGATAGCAGGAATCCTCGTCCTGCTCGGGTTGTTTGTGCTGCGACCCGGCGTGTCGCGATTGAAATCCAGAATCATCGCGTCAATCAGCGCGGGAGTGGGGCGTCCGGTGGATATAGGGACGGTGCATTTCCGGCTGCTGCCGCGGCCGGGATTCGATCTGGAAAATCTGGTGGTGTATGACGATCCGGCGTTTGGAGCGGAGCCGATGCTGCGGGCGAGCGAGGTGACGGCGGCACTGCGGCTGACGTCTTTGCTGCGGGGACGGCTGGAGATTGCGCGGCTGGATCTGACGGAGCCGAGCCTGAACCTGGTGCATGGAGAGAATGGGCGGTGGAATCTGGAAGCGCTGGTGGAGCGTGCGGCGCAGATTCCGCTGGCGCCGACGGCGAAGGCGAAGTCGGAGCCGCGGCCGGGATTTCCGTATATTGAGGCAACTTCGGCGCGAATTAATTTCAAGCGTGGCGCGGAGAAGAAACCATACGCGCTGACCAACGCGGATTTTTCGCTATGGCAGGATTCTGAGAATGCCTGGGGAGTGCGGTTGAAGGCGCAGCCGGTGCGCACCGACCTGAATTTGAACGACACCGGAGTATTGCAGGTCAACGGGACATGGCAACGAGCGGACATGCTGCGCGACACGCCGCTGGAGTTCAGCATGGAGTGGAGCGGGGCGCAGCTCGGCCAGATGACGAAACTGTTTACCGGGAGCGATCAGGGATGGCGCGGAGGAGTTCGGGTGGATGTAACGCTGACGGGGACTCCGGCAAAACTCGCGATAACGAGTGACGCATCGATCCAGGATTTTCGGCGGTACGACATCACCAGCGGGCAAGCCTTGACGCTGGCGGCGCACTGCGAAGGACATTATGGATCGCCCGAGCATAGCTTTCATGAAGTGGAGTGCACGGCACCGGTGGGGAGCGGGCAGATGGTTTTGAAAGGCGACATGGGGCTTCCGGGGAGCCACATGTATGAACTGGTGCTGAGGGCAGAGAATGTTCCGGCGAGCGCGGGTGTGATTGTGGCGCAGCGGGCGAAGAAAAATCTGCCGGACGATCTGGTGGCGGGGGGAACGCTGCGGGCGAATGTATCCATCGAAGAGGATGCGGCGAGTTCGCGGCTTCGGCTGGAAGGTAAGGGAGAGATTGCCGATTTTCGCTTGGCTTCAACGGCGAGCAAAGCAGAGATGGGGCCGGCGACACTTCCGTTTTCGGTGAGCAACGGAGCGGGAGGGTCGAATGCGGGGGGAAGAAGCGGGCCGCGGCTGGAGTTTGGACCGTTCGCTCTCGGCGCAGGACGCGGGGCTGCGGAGACGGTTCGGGGATGGGTGGACAGGACGGGCTACGACGCCTCCCTGGTGGGCGAAGCGGAAATTGGGAAAGCTTTGCGGGTGGCACGAATGTTTGGACTGCCGGCGCTGCAGACAACGGCGGAGGGCATGGCGGATCTTGACCTGCGAGTGGCGGGGCCCTGGATGCGGTGGGGTTCTGGAGGTCCGTCGGGGTTCGCGGGGCCGCAGGTAACCGGAACGGCGAAGTTGCGCAACGTTCAGGTCGCGGTTCGGGGCACGGCAGAGCCGGTGGAGATTTCGTCGGCGCAGTTGCAGTTCATGCCGGATGAACTGAGGGTGGAAAAGTTGAGTGCGAAGACGGGAGCGACGTTGTGGACGGGGTCGCTGGAGATGCCGCGGGGGTGCGGGACTCCGGGCGCCTGCGGGGTTCATTTTGTTTTGAATGCGAATTCGCTTGTACTGCATGAGTTGAGCGCGTGGGTGAACCCGCGGGCGAAGGCGCAGCCGTGGTATCGGGTGCTGGAGGCGAGCGCTCCGGCGGGGACTTCGTTTTGGGGAAGTCTGCGGGCTGCGGGACGGGTGACGACGGATCGTCTTCAGGTGGAGAATCTGGCGGCGAATCATGTTTCGGCGAATGTCAGCCTGAACAGCGGGAAGATGCAGATCACGGAGCTTAGCGCGGATTTGCTGGGTGGAAAGTATAAGGGACAGTGGACAGCAGATTTCGGATCGCGGCCGGCGGTTTGCCGGGGAAGCGGGACGGTGACGGGTCTGTCGTTGGCGCGGGTGGCACAGGCCATGAAAAAGGATTGGATTGCGGGAACCGCCGGTGGCGGCTACGAGGTGACAGGGGATTGCACGGCGGAGTTTTGGAATTCGGCGCAAGGAACGGTGCAGTTTGAGGTTCGGGATGGAGTGTTGCCTCGTGTGTCGCTCGGGGAAGACGACGGACCGCTGAAGATTGCGCGGTTCTGGGGGCGGGCGCGATTGCAGGACGGGATTTTCGAAATCAAGGAAGCCGCACTGGATTCGCCGAGCGGGAATTTTCAGGTGAGCGGGACGGCGGGTTTGAATCGACAGGTCGAGTTGAAGCTGGCGCGGCCGGCAAACGGATCGGGGGCGCGATATGAAATCACGGGAACACCGGAGGAACCGCGGGTGGCGCAGTTGCCGGGGCTGGAGCAGGCGCGGCTGAAACCGTAGTGCTTCGGCTCATCGATGTCATAATGGGAATCCTATGAGGCAGGTTTAAGAGTTTCACGATCAGCAGCGACGTGCTCGCAGAGATCTCGAGCACGAAAGGGAATGTTTCGACCAGCGAACGCGTGAACGGGCTGCTGAGACGGGCCCTCGCCCTGGAGCGGCGGGAACGCCTCGAGCGCGAGGCTGAGGCATTTTTCGCAGACGAGAACGAGACATCTGCTCGCGAGAGAGCAGCCTTCCAGAAATCCTCCAAGCAGACCTTATCCCGAGACTGACGATATGCCGAAAGTTGCGGCCGGACGCTATCCACGACGCGGCGAGGTTTACTGGTTGCGGCTGGATAAGGACCGGACGGGGCTGATCATTTCCAGCGATGTATTGAATCGCCACGCGTTTGACGTGTGCATCGTACCAATTACGTCACTTCAGCACGGACGTTTCGCTCTGCGAGTGGCCATAAAAGCGGGTGATGGCGGCCTGAGTCGCGACTCATGGGCCAAGTGCGATCAAGTCTCGACCTTGAGCAAGCAGAGCATTATCGAGCACAACTCTGAAACGCGTTGAAGACGGCATCCGGCTCGCTCTTGAGCTTTCTTGATGCCGCTACGGGGTGTAGCCTGCGCCGCGTAACACTTTGCCCGGGAGATTGCCGGTCATCTTTCCCTGATCGATCACGGGGACTCCATTTACTAAAACGTATTCCATTCCTACCGAGAGCTGGTTGGGGTTGTCGAAGGTGGCGCGATCGTGGATGGTTGCGGGGTCGAAGATGGTGATGTCGGCCCACATGCCGGCCTTTAATACGCCGCGATCGGTAAGGCGCATGCGCTGCGCCGGGAGCGCGGAGAATTTTCGGATGGCGTCTTCGAGGGTGAGGACTTTTTCTTCGCGGACATATTTGGCCAGGATGCGCGGGAAGGTTCCGTAGGCGCGGGGGTGCGGGTGGGCCTGGCCCAGGAGACCTTCGGGCGACGTACCTTCGGAGTCATTATCGATGGAAACCCAGGGTTGCTGGAGGGCGAGCGTGACGTCGGGTTGCGACATGCCGAAGACAGCGACTCCGGTGGAGGGATCTTCGATTAAGAAATCGAAGAGCGCGTCGATGGGATCTTTGTTCCAGAGCTTGGCGATTTCGGAGAGGCGCTTGCCTTGCAGGGGTTGCATTTTTGGATTTTGTACCGCGCCGATCATGATGGCCTCGGGGCCGGGAATTTCCTGCCATTCGTTGTCCCAGTCTTTGGAGGGCGTGAGCATGTCTTTGCGGATGCGGGCGCGGGTTGCGGGATCTTTTAGACGCTCGACCAGTTTCTCCGTGCCGCCGTCGTGCGCCCAGGGCGGGATGAAGGCGGAGAAATCGTTGAACCAGGCAGTGTAAGCGTAGGTGTTGGCGGAAACATCGGAACCGGCGGCGCGGGCGGCGTTGATTCTGGCGACGACTTCGGGCATGCGTCCCCAGTTATTTTTGCCGGCGACTTTGATGTGCCAGATTTCGACGGGGATGTGGGCTTCGCGGCCGATGCGGAGGGCTTCGTCGATGGCTTCGAGGACGGAGTCGCTTTCGTTGCGCATGTGAGTGGCATAGATTCCGCCGAATTTTGCGGCTTCGGAGGCGAGCGCGATCAGTTCATCGGTTTTGGCGTAGGGGGCGGGAGCGTATTCGAGCGCGGTGGAAACGCCGACGGCGCCGTCTTTCATGGCGTCGCGGACGAGGGCTTTCATCTGGTCGAGTTGCGCGGGAGTGGGCTGAATGTAGGCGTCGCCGAGGACGTAGCGGCGGACCTGGGTTGCGCCCACGTAATCGGCGACGTTGATGCCGATGCCCTGCTTTTCGAGGCGCGCGAAATATTGGCGGAAGGTGCGCCAATCGGGCGTGATTTTGTAGTAGTCGTAGCCTTTGCGATCGGATTGGATGATGGCGTCATTGAGCGGGGCGACGGAATTGCCTTCTCCGGTGATCTCAGTCGTGATGCCCTGGTAGATTTTCGAGGGCAGGCGCGGATCGACGAGGATGGTCAGTTCGGATTGGCCGAGCATGTCGATGAATCCGGGGGCGACGACTTTGCCGGCGGCGTCAAGGGTGCGGTTGCGGGTTGCGGCTGAGAGGTTGCCGATGGCGGCAATTTTGCCGGCGCGAATGCCGATGTCTCCGGAGTACCACGGGGAGCCGGTGCCGTCGATGATGTGGCCGTTGGTGATGACGAGGTCGAAGGTGGGCGTTTGGGGGAAGGCGAGCGGGGAGAGCAGCAGGACGAGAATGATGGAAGCGTAGATTGCGTTATGCGTTTTGTTCATCGTTAGCACCTCGGGGGCTAAAGCCCTTACAAAAGCGAGAGTCTTTATCGCAGCGCTTGAAGCGCTGCGCCACCCAAAATCTGCGGCCATCTAAAATCGCGGTCTCGTCTGGGGCTAAAGCCCACGTCATTCTTTGCGCCTTACGCGGCCCTAAAGGGCCGCTGTTCCACGGCTGCTTAAGGGCCGCTGTTCCACGGTTCGTGCGAGGAGCGTGCGGCCAGCACGCCGAGGGCAATCCAAATCGCGAGCGCGATCCATTCGTAGACGGTGAAATGGCCGGGGAGGGATGGGATCAGCTTCATGAGGATCATGGTTACTCCGACTAGCAGGCCGAAGACGGCTACGGCGCGTTCGGGCAACGACAGTGTAAGTGGGCTGGAGCGGGCGCGTGCCAGAGCTAAGCAAGCGGCGCAGGTCGCAGACCATCCTAGCGCGCTAGCCACCGAGCCCACTTCGGTGATGGGAATCAGGATGGCGTCTCCGAGCAACATGCAGGCTCCGGTCGCAAGGCCGATGCAGAGGACCGCAGCGGAGGGGGTTTGATATTGCGGGTGGATTTCTCCGGCGCGAGCGTCGACGAGGCCGCGGCGTCCCAGGGCGAAGAGCAGGCGGCTGGCGGCGACGAAATTTCCGTTGAAACATTTGAAGAGCGAGAGCAGGGCGGCGGCGAGGACCAGATTGACGATCCATTTCGCGGCGAAGCCGCTCCCGCCGACGGCTTGCTGAAAGGCGACGGCGGTCATGAATTTTTCACCGGTGAGTTGACGCCAGGGAGCGACGAAGGCGACGGCAGCGACTACGCTGACGTAGAAGAGGATGCCGACGAAGATGGCCATCCAGATGGCGCGGAGGAAGTCGGGGGCGCGGAATTCAGGGCTGGATTCTTCGGCGGCTTTGCCGACGGATTCGAATCCGGTCATGAAATAAGGGACGATTTGCAGGACGAGGAAAATCGAGATCAGCGGAGTGTGCGTAAACAGCGGAGGGAAATTGGCGCGCGACCCGCGGGTTGCGCCGAGCGCGACGAAGACCACGAAGAGAGCGAGCGTGCCGAAGCTGGTCCAGTTTTGAAATGTGGCGCTGAGGCGGACGCCGCGATAGTTGAGCGTGGTGAGCAGCGCGGTGAGAGCTATGCCGATGATGAGGTGCGGGAGATAGATGGGGTGTCCGGCGACGCGGTAGAGTTCGACGGAATCGAGTGGCGGAAAAATGTAGGCGGCGATGCGACCGACGGCAACGGCTTCCCAGGGGCAGACGATGAAGTAGGCGAGGGTCATGACCCATCCGGTGGCGAAGCTGATGCGGCAGGAGAAGGCGGCGGAGGTGTAGGCGATTTCGCCGGCGGCGTCGGGCATGGCGGCGACCAGCTTGCCGTAGACCCATCCGATGGGGAGCAGGGCTGCGCCGCCGATGATGAAGCCGAGAAGTGTGCCGAGAGCGCCGCCGCGGAGGAGCCAGTCGTCCATGACGACAAGCCAGCCGACACCGACCATGCTTCCCCAGCCTAGGGTGAAGTAGTCGAGGGCGCGAAGTTTGCGGGCCAGGGTGGGCACGGGATTAGCGGTGGTGTGGATGCGTGGCGCGAATTATAGAGCATCGGTGCGGACAAAAGCCGGGCTTTGCCCGGCGGACGGGCGATGGCGCCCGTCCCCACATTTGAACCCTATACTCGGGGCGCGTACGAAACAGGCTTTTCGATGGTAGTATCGAAACTTAACTCTGCATGACACTTCACGAACTGATGCATACCGCCTTCGCAGGTTCCGGGGACGAAATCTCATAACGGCATGACCTCTTCTTTCAAATCGCGCAAGCGTGTGCTGAGCGGGATGCGGCCTACCGGGAAGCTGCATCTGGGCAATTACGTGGGCGCGCTCGAGAACTGGGTGCGCATGCAGGATGAGTACGAATGTTTTTTCTGCGTCGTCGACTGGCACGCTTTGACGACCGATTATGCCGACACTTCGAAGGTGAAAGAAAACTCGCTGGAAGTGGCGTTTGACTGGCTGGCGGCGGGGCTCGATCCGGAGAAGTCGGTAATTTTTATTCAGTCGCATGTGCGGGAACATGCGGAATTGCATTTGCTACTGTCGATGATCACGCCGCTGGGCTGGCTGGAGCGGGTTCCGACATATAAGGAGCAGCGCGAAAATATTAAAGACAAAGATTTAGGGACGTACGGATTTCTGGGATATCCGGTGCTGCAGGCGGCGGACATTCTGGCGTACAAGGCGGATGTGGTGCCGGTGGGCGAGGATCAGGTGGCGCATATCGAGCTGACGCGGGAGATTGCGCGAAGGTTTAACGGATTTTATGGCGCGGCGAAGGCGGTGTTTCCGGAGCCGCAGTCTTTGCTGACTCCGGCTCCGAAGTTGCCGGGGACGGATGGGCGCAAGATGTCGAAGTCGTATGGGAACACGATTATGCTGGCCGATCCGGAGCCGGTGGTACGACAGAAGTTGAAGACGATGGTGACCGATCCGGCGCGGGTGCGGCGGTCGGATCCGGGGAATCCCGATGTGTGCCCGGTGGGCGATCTGCACAAAATTTTCAGCAGCAAGGAGACGATGGCGAAGGTGAATGCGGGCTGCCGATCGGCGGGAATTGGGTGCATCGAATGCAAGGCGTGGGCGGCGGACGCGCTGGTGGAGTTGCTGAATCCGATGCAGGAGCGGCGGAAGAAATATGAGGAGAATCCGCGGCTGGCGTGGGATATTCTGGAAGAAGGCTCACGGCGGGCTGGCGCTGCTGCGGAGGAGACGATGCGCGACGTGCGCGCGGCGATGGGAATGTCGTTGGAGTATGAGGGGTGAAGTCAAAGGCCCCACCCTGTCGCAAAGAACGCGACAAGGATGGGGCATCCAAGTTGAGGTCTCGCGCAAAGAGCGCGCGAGAAATGAGGCGCTGGAGTCGCGGCTTCCTTCGGCGGCGGATATGGCGACGGCGAGTACATAGATCCTTCGCTGCGCTCAGGATGACACGCTGATTTTTGATGGCAGGCTGAAATAGAGACGAAATAGAGATGAATGAAGAAGCAAAAATCGTAACGGGAGGCGAAGTGGTGGCGGCGATGCCGACTGCGATGCTCGCGCAGAAACCTTCCGTGCAATCCCTAAAAGCGGAGTCCAAGAAAGAGGAGAGCGATTTTCCATTTGCGGTCGCGGTCACTGATGTCTACGAGGGGCCGCTCGACCTGCTGCTGGATTTGATTCGCAAGCAGGATATCGATATTTACGATATTCCGATCGCAAAGATCACGGCGCAGTATCTGGCGTATGTGGAGAAAATTCGCGAGCTGGATGTGAACGTGGCGGCGGAATTTATTTATATGGCCGCGGTGCTGATTCATATCAAATCGAAGATGCTGTTGCCGCGCGATCCGGCGGGGCCGGCGGAGGAGCAGGAGGATCCGCGGAACGAATTGGTGAACCGGCTGCTGGAGCATGAGAAATACAAGTCGGCGGCGCAGATGCTTTTGCAGAAGCAGCAGATTGAAGATGCGGTGCTGTCGAACCCGGCGCTGAAGGAATTTATCGACGCCGAAGGCACCGAGCCGGAAATGGCCGTGGATGTGATCGACCTGGTGAAGACGTTTCAGCAGGTGCTGGAGCGGGTGCGGACGCGGCCGGTGCTCAATGTGGACGAGGAGTCCGTGACCGTCGGGCAGATGATCGATTATCTGCGGCGGCGGCTGTCGATCGAAGAACGGCCGATCCGGCTGAAGCAGCTGCTGATGAAAATGAATTCGCGTCCGGCGCTGGTCTGCATGTTTCTAGCCTTGTTGGAATTAGTGCGGCTGCAGGCGATTCAGGTGCGGCAGGAGCGGCTGTTTGGAGAGATTGCGGTGCGGAAGCACACGCACTTTGAGGAGATCATGAAGGAGCAGTCGGCAGTACGGGATGACTGGAGATAAAGCAGTACTCAGTACTCAGTACTCAGTACTCAGTTAGAAGGCGGCTGGGTGCTGCAGTTGGGTTTAACTGAGTACTGGGTACTGAGTACTGACAGCTTACGTATGTCTTTAAAAGCTCAACTCGAAGCAATTATTTATGCGGCGGAGACGCCGATCACGCTGGAGCAGATGACCGCTCTCGTCAAGGAGACAGTGGTGGCAGAGGGCGTGGCTGACGAGGCAGAGATCAAGTCGCGGGTGCGGTCTTCGCTGGAAGAACTGGTGGGCGAATATGGCGTGCCGGATCACGGGATTGAGATTCGGCAGGTTGCGGGCGGGTATCGGATGTCGACCAAGCCCGAGCAGCATGAAGTGGTGCGAGCGTTTGCGAAAAGTCTGAAGCCGCCGAACCGGCTTTCGATGCCGGCTCTGGAAACTTTGGCGGTGATTGCTTATAAGCAGCCGGTGACCGTGCCGGAGATCAACGACATTCGCGGCGTCGATTCCGGGGGCGTGATTGGGACGCTGCTCGACCGCAAGTTGATTACGACGGCTGGGCGGAAGCAGGTGATCGGGCGTCCGATTCTTTATAAGACGACGAAGGAGTTTCTGCTGCGGTTCGGGCTGAAGGATGTGAACGAACTGCCGAGCATGGAAGAGTTTGAGAAGCTGGTTGCGGAGTCGTTCCAGGCGGAGTTAATTCCGGCGGAGAGCGCGGCGCGGGATGCTCCTCAAATGGTGGAGACGTCGGAGGTAGCGGAATCGGAGTCGGTGCACGGCGAAGCTCCGGCCGAAGAGAAGGCCGGCTGACGCTCACGGGGGCTAAAGCCCCATCACCTTAAAGCGCTTTACGCGGCCCTAAAGGGTCCGCTCTTCCACGGTACATAAGGGCCGTTTTCGCGGCTCCAGTTTTTCGGGGCTCCAGTTTTTCGGGGCTCCAGTTTTTCGCGGCTCTCGTTTTTCGGGGCTCCAGCTGTTTCACGGGCCTATCAGTTCATTTTCCACTAAGATCAGTTTTCCACGTTCTTTATTCACATGCCTATCGAACGCTTGCAAAAAATCATCGCTGCTGCTGGTGTCGCTTCACGACGGAAGGCCGAGGAGCTGATTTCGTCCGGGCGCGTGCAGGTGAATGGGCAGGTTGTGACCGAACTGGGTACTAAGGCCGACGCAGAGACCGATCATATTCGGGTGAATGGCAAGCTGCTGCAGGGGGCGCAGCGGCACGTTTATCTTCTGCTGAATAAACCCAAGGGCTACGTCACGACGATGAGCGATCCGGAGAAGCGGCCGACCGTGATGGATTTGATTCGCGGGGTGAGGGGGCGCGTGTATCCGGTGGGGCGGCTGGACTACGCCAGCGAAGGTCTACTGTTGCTGACCAACGACGGAGAGCTGGCGCATCGGCTGATGAAGGCCGCATCGCATGTACCGAAAACTTATGTTGTGAAAGTTGCCGGGACGCCGAAGGAAGATGCGCTGACGAAACTGCGGGCGGGAGTTTCGATTGCGACTGATGATGGGAAACGAGTGAAGACCGGTCCCGCGTTGGTGCGGGTGGTGAAGGAAGCGGCGAATCCGTGGTATGAGATCACGCTGATCGAGGGGCGGAACCGGCAGATCCGGCGCATGTTTGAGGCGGTGGGGCATCACGTGGAAAAAATCAAGCGCGTGAAGTACGGGCCGCTGGCGCTGGATGTGCCGCCGGGGGAGTTTCGCTCGCTCACACTGCGAGAGATTGAGCGGCTGAAATCGGCGAGCGGAGCCGGCGCGAAAGCTCGCTAAGGATGGCGAGCCCAGCGCACGACTTGTTGCGTTGCAAAGAGCGCAACGCTTTCCGCGCGGCTCGCCCAGATTCCTCGCCGCGCAAAGAACGCTCGCTCGGAATGACAAACACTAATGTGCGGCAAGTATGAGCCGATTTTTTGATCTGGTGTCGAAGCCGGCGCGCGAGATGGAAGGCTACCTGCCGAACGCGCTGCCGCGGCCGGCTTCTGCGGCGCGGCAAGGGCGACTCATCAAGCTGGACTCCAACGAAAATCCATTCGGACCTTCGCCGCTGGCGCTTGAGGCAATGCGACCAGCGCTGGCGGCGGCGCACGCTTATCCCGACGACGATTGCGGCGAGTTGCGGCGGAAGCTGGCTGAATTCCACAGCGTGCCGGTCGAGCAGGTGATGGTGACGGCGGGATCGACTGCGCTGCTGAGCCTGCTGTGCCAGACGATGCTGGCGGCCGGGCTGAACGCGGTGACCAGCGAGCGATCGTTTGTGGTGTATGGCATGGCGGTGCATGCCGCGGGAGGGCAGTTGATCGAAGTTGCCATGCGCGAGGACGGATTCGATCTGGCCGCGATGCTGGATGCGATCAACGAGGACACGCGGATTGTTTTTCTGGCAAATCCGAATAATCCGACGGGGACGATATGCGATGCGGCGGCGGTGGATGAGTTTCTGGCTCGCGTTCCGGGGCATGTGGTGGTGGTGCTTGACGAGGCTTACTACGAGTTTGCCGCGCGTTTTGCGGCCCTGCGCAAGGTGGAGTATTCGAAGTCGCTGGATTATGTGCGGCAGGGCGCGAGCGTAGTGGTGCTGCGGACTTTTTCGAAGGCGTATGGATTGGCCGGGCTGCGCATCGGCTATGGGGTGGGGCCGGCGGAATTGCTGGGTTACTGCGCGCGCATGCGAAATACATTTTCGGTTGCGTCGGTAGCGCAGGCGGCGGCGCTGGCGGCGATCGAGGATCCGGCGCATATTGAGCGCGTGGTGTCGAATAATGCGGCGCAGGCGCAGGTTCTGGGTATGGGATTGCTGGCGCTGGAATATCGCGTGGCGCCGACGTGGGCGAACTTTCTTTATTGCGATGTGGGAGAAGACGCGCTGGATTTTGCGGGGCGGCTGCGTAACGAAGGAGTGAACGTGCGGCCGCTGGGGGTGTGGGGCGCGCCGACTTGCGTTCGGGTGACGGTCGGGACGCCGGAACAGAATCAGATTTTTCTGAGTGCGGCGGGGAAGGTCGCAGGCGCGGCGCAGCGGACCAAGAAATAAGCAGCGATAGATAGCGCTTGAGAAAGCGGGTGCCGTCCCTGCGGGACTCGATTGCTTTTTCCCACGCTTACCCGGCACTTCCGTGCCGGGCTTTCACCTGCCGCCGCGTTGCGGCTGGTGCTTCGCCGATCTCGCGCACCTTCGCCCTGGAATTAGATCTCTGGCGCTCTCCTCATCCGATTTCTCGCGACAATCTAGAGCGAGGGCAACCTCGCGCCTCCATACAAACCGGCGTCGCCTCCCAGCAAAGCGCGGGTGATGAGGGTTGTACGCTCCGCGCTGGTTGAGGGTTGAGCCGACTCTTTTTCACGCGGCTCTTCTGGCGCGGTGGCGACGTAGATCGTGGAGCGTTCGCGCAGTTCCGCAAACATGGTGGGAGCAAAGGCGTCCCAGGCGCTCGAGACTCCGCCGCCGATGACGTACATCCTGAGGTTCAGTACGTTCACGATATCGGCGAGCATGATACCCAGAGCGCGGCCGAAGCGGCGGAAGATACGCTGCGCAGGTTCGTCGCCCTTCATGGCGAGATCGTAGATGGACTTCGCGCTGAACTCGGCGTCGGAGCCAACGATTTTTGCGAGCTCCGGCGCCTGGCCAGAATCGATTGCCTCGCGAGCCATGCGCACAACGGCAGTCGCGGAGGCGTAGCGCTCGGCGCAGCCGTGATTGCCGCAGCCGCAGGGAACGCCGTCGGGTTCGACGGTGACGTGACCGAATTCTCCGGCCATGCCGTTCATGCCGTGAAAAATCTTGCCGTTCAGAACGATCGCGCCGCCGATGCCGGTACCGAGCGTGATCATGGCCATGTCGTCGACGCCCCGGGCGGCGCCGAGCCATTGTTCGCCGAGCGCGGCGAGTTTGGCGTCGTTTTCGAGGAAGATGCGGGCGCCCAGGCGGCGTTCGATCTGGTGGCGTACGGGATAATTTTCCCATCCCGGCAGATTCGCTGACTTGCGCACCACACCGGCTTCGAGATCGATAATGCCGGGAATGCCGATGCCAGCGCCCAGAAGCTTGCCGCCGCCGCGGTATTGATCGGAGAGGCGAAGGATGGCGTCGCACATTTCGGCGATTACGTGGTCCGGGCCGGGCGCGATTCTGGTGCCTAGGCCGACCTTCTCCAGAAGCTGGCCTTCGCTGCTGACGGCCGCGATGCGCAGGTTGGTGCCGCCGAGATCGACGCCGATGGAGAAGTCAGGCATGGGCAGAAGGGTAACAGAATTTATTGTTGATTTTTGATTGATGATTGTCGATTGAAAGGCATTCGCCGCGGGATTTTCAATCAACAGTCAACAATCAGCAATCACACAATCAACAATTCATTTCTGGCATTTCGGGCAGTAGTGGCTGCTGCGACCGGCGATTACGATGCGCTTGATGGGGGTCTTGCACACGAGGCAGGGCTCGGATTCGCGGGCGTAAACGCGGTGCTGGAGCTGGAAGAATCCGGCTTCGCCATCGGCGTCGACGTAGTCGGAGATGGAGGATCCGCCGAGGGCGATGGCTTCCTTCAGGACCTCTTGTATGGCAGTGAGGAGCTTGGCCAATTGCTCGCGCGTGAGAGTTGCGGCGCGGCGGCGGGGACGGATGGCGGAGCGGAATAAAGATTCATCGGCGTAAATGTTGCCGACGCCGCGCAGGAGTTTCTGGTTGAGCAGGGCGCTCTTGATGGGAGTTTTGCGGCCGCGGAACAAAGCGACGAAGCGGACGAGGTCGATCTCCAGCGGCTCGATGCCGCCGGCCTCGAAACCGGCGGCCGCGGCAACGCTGAGACGGCCGAAGCGGCGGGGATCGACGAAGCGCAGTTCCCTGCCCGACGAGAGTTTGAGGATGGCGTGAGTGTGTTTTTCGACTTCTGTCTGCGGCTCGCAGAGTTGCAAGCGGCCGGTCATGCCGAGATGGACGATCCACTGGGCGCTAGCTTGTGTGGGACGGGCACTTTTGCCCGCCTCTGTTTGCGGCGTCGAGGAGGCCTGCGCCGCGGTTAGTGCCGATTTTTTGGACTTCCCATCCGCTCCCCGGCCTTTGGCGGGCAAGGGTGCCCGCCCCACACGATCTTGTTCCAGGTCGAAGACGATATGCTTGCCCATGCGGCGGATGTCTGCGATGCGGCTGTGCTCGAGGGTTGCGGCGATTTCGGTCGCAGGAGACTTCAGCAAATCTTTTTTTTCGCCGAGCCAGACAGATTCAACCACGTCTCCGGTGACCCGCTTGGCGAGGCCGCGAGCGATGGTTTCGACTTCGGGGAGTTCAGGCATGAGTTGGCAGGTTCCGGGATCCTTTCTGCAAGTGAAGGATCGAATGAGAGCTTTCTTTTGATGCGGCAGCGATGCGGTTGGACGCAGGCAGGAGTGTCTCACAACGGTTTGGTAATATCCTAATTTTCGCGGAATAAAGCCTCGAAACGGAGCGCGCGAAGAATTTGCCGGGAGTCGCGAGGAAAGCAGACTCGAAACCACGATCCTATGAACGATCATGAATTGCTGCAGGTAGCGCTCGAAGAGGCACGACTAGGAATGCGCGAAGGCGGGCTGCCAATAGGATCGGTCCTGGCCGATCGCGCGGGGCGGATTGTGGCGCGAGGGCACAATTTGCGGGTACAGAGCGGTGATCCGACGGCGCACGCGGAGACGGTGTGCATTCGCAATGCGGGCCGGCGGCGGGACTGGGCTGAACTGACGCTGGTGAGCACACTGAGTCCGTGCATTATGTGTACGGGAACAGCACTGCTTTATCGGATTCCGCGCGTGATTATTGGCGAGAACCGGAATTTTATGGGCGCGGAGGATTTGTTCCGGCAGCGCGGCGTGGAGGTGATCGTTCTCGACGATGCGGAGTGTGCGCAGATGATGGGGGAATTCATCCGCGCGCATCCAGATTTGTGGAATGAAGACATTGGGAAGTAAAGGGGTGCAGGACGACCGTCTTGCTTGTGCTCGATTGGACAGTTCCTGCAACTGCGCTCCTGGCAGCGTAGGAGGGTGCGCTTCAGAGCACCCGTTTTAGTCTTTCAGGGGAACGATCGCGCTGCCGTCGCGGCAGAAGGTGGCTACTCGTTGTAGATCGCCGTGCGCGTCGGGGACGGTCATGACAGGGCCGTAGCAGTAGACGGCGTGGCCGGTGGCAGCAAAGTACCAGCGTCCAGTCGTGGAACGCTTGGCGGTCTGCAGGGCGGGTTCGCGCAAAGGCTTCCGCAGCGGAAGTTGACCAACTGGCAGACTTAACAACAGGGCTAGGGTCAGGGCCTTCATTGTTTTTCCTGCGACGCTTCGCGGCTACGTTTCCTTGCTAACGCTAACTAAATCGTGATCAAAGAGCGGTTCTCATCCATCACATCCGACGCCGGCCTGGACGGCATCTGGAACTGCGGCTTTTTATTCTGCGACTGCCGCTGGGTCGCCGCCTGGGAAGACGGAGTCTGTTTGGTTTGAACCTGGGTCGACGGAATCTGGGTTGACGGAATCTGGGTCGAAGGAACCTGAGTCGACGGGATATGAGTTACCGGAGCCTGGGTTGACGGAATATGGAGAGCCGGAGTCTTGGCTGCGGAGGGGCTGTGGCCTTCGGCGGCATTTCTGGCCCATTGAGCCTTTACCGCGGACAGTTCGGTGCTGTCACGAAACAGCTCACGAATCAGAACGCGTTGCGATTCGATGGTCCGTCCCTGCTCAATGATCAGCATGGTCATGAGGCCGTAGGAGATGAGAAACAGCACGGTCAGCAACGGTAGCCAGCCGTTTTTCTTCGAGCTAGAGTTCGAGACGGGGGAAGCCTCTACTGGCTCGGCGGCCGGAATGGCCGTGTTGTCATAGGTGTTGTTGAACAAAGACGTCAAGTGGCACCCCAATCTTCCCCCCAACCAGCGGGCAAGCGTAAGGATGCACCCAGCCCACCATCGGGCAGCATTCCTGTAAATAGCTGACAGAATTAGATTTAATGGCTATTTGACACAAGGCAGACAGGTATACAAGTGCAACTCGATGCACATTATGAGTAACGAAGATTTGTTACTGGGGTACTTTCTGGCTCAGCGAAGATGGAAAGATGAGTGCTCATTTCTTGAGATACGGACGAGCGGGCGGGATTCGCACTGTGAGTGCGGCTACCTGGTTACCGGAGACACCTGTCAGCGAAGGTTAAAGTCTCTTAAGATCGCTGTCAGGTTAGCTGGAAAATCCCCGTTCCCGAGGAATCGCCATCGTGCGACGCTTTCTGGTTCTGTTGCTGTTCGTTTCATGTTGTTTAGGATCCGGTAATTCAGCCCAAAGTCAAAGTTCGGCCCAAAGCCAGCCGCCTGCCGCCGCAGTCGCGCGCAAGGTAGTTAGAAAGACTATTCCGACGTATCCGGAGATCGCGAAACGAGCGAGACTGACTGGGACCGTCAAGGTGATCGCAGTCGTGTCGCCAGACGGCACGGTGAAGAAGGTCGAACCGGTGGGCGGCAGTCCGATACTGATTCAGGCCGCGGAACAGGCGGTCTCGAGCTGGAAGTTTGCCCCGGCGGGCGGCGATTCCAGAGAAGTGGTGGAAATGCGCTTCAACCCGTAGGCACGTTTGGCGGATTTTGCCTGGCTATCGGGTTACTTGCCGAGAACGAGCTTGGCAATGGTCGCCAGTTGCATGTTCGACGTGCCTTCGTAGATCTTGCCGATTTTGGCATCGCGCCAGTATTTTTCCACAGGATAATCCTTGGTGTAGCCATAGCCGCCGTAAATTTCGACGGCCAGCGAGGTCACGCGTTCGGCGACTTGCGACGCGAAGAGCTTGGTCATAGCGGCTTCTTTGACGAAGTTGACGCCTGCGTCTTTCATGCGGGCGCAGTTGTAGACCATGAGGCGGGCAGCTTCGATCTCGGTGGCCATTTGCGCGATCTGGAATTGAATGCCCTGAAAGTCGGCAATGGCCTTGCCGAATTGCTTGCGCTCGACGGCGTACTTGCAGGCGAACTCCCAGGCTCCGCGGGCCAGGCCGATCATCTGTGCGCCGATGCCGATGCGGCCTTCGTTCAGGGTCTCGATGGCGATCTTATAGCCTTTGCCGGGCTCGCCCAGAACGTTCTCTTTGGGCACGCGGCAATCTTCGAGGATCAGTTCGCAAGTCGATGATGCGCGAATGCCGAGCTTGTCTTCTTTCTTGCCGACGGTAAATCCGGGGAAATCTTTCTCCACGAGAAGTGCGGTGATGCCTTTGTAGCCGGCGCTGGGATCGATGCTGGCGAAGAGGACGAAGAGGCCGGCTTCTTTGGAGTTGGTGATCCAAAGCTTCCGGCCGTTGAGGACGTACTCGCTGCCTTTGAGTTGGGCACGAGTCTGCAACGCGAAGGCGTCGGAACCGGAGCCGGCCTCGCTCAGGGCGTAGGCGCCGACTGTGTCGGCGGCCATCTTCGGCAGGAAATGTTTCTTCTGTTCGGCAGTGCCCCAGCGCAACAGGGCGTTGTTGACCAGCGTGTTCTGCACGTCGACGATGACGCCGGAGGAAGCGTCGACGCGGGAAAGTTCCTCGACTGCCAGGATCGCTTCGAAGAATTTCGCCCCGCCGCCGCCGTATTGCTCGGGAATTTCGATGCCCATCAGGCCGAGCTGGAAGAAATCGTGGATGAGGCCTTTGTCAAAGACACCCTTTTCGTCCATCTCCTTGACCAACGGGCGGATTTTTTCGTCGGCGAACTGGCGGATGTTGTCGCAAAAAAGAATTTCGTCTTCGGTGAGCGTGGTCAGTGGGGTGGGAGCAGACGCTTGTAAAGTTTCTGGCATGAAGACACCCTTATCCCGGAAGTGGGAGAACCGTTAATGGTAGCACTCTCGCAGTACGGTGGCGGCGAGCTGAAGTGCGTCAACCACAAAGGGCACTAAGGTACACGAAGGGAACGACCCCAGAAAAAGAATTCCTTCGTGTGACTTCGTGTCCTTTGTGGTTCCCGATTTGGACTCTCTTGGCGCTTATCCCCGCAAATTTCCGAGCCGAATACTGGACTTTTCGGTCGGGAAGCTCTAGTTCTGGGAGCGCCATGGCTTCTTTTGCTGTTCGCCGATGGAACGCGCAGGAAGTGAGCGGCGCGATCATCACTGCTGCAATGAAAGTTCATACGGAGCTGGGTCCTGGATTGCTGGAAAGCACTTACCAAGCTTGCCTGCATTACGAACTTCAACAAGCGGGTGTCCGGTCCGAGGCTCAGGTGGGGCTTCCGGTGGTTTACCGCGGGGGTGCGGCTGGATCTTGGTTATCGGATCGATCTGCTGGTCGAGAATCTTGTCATTGTCGAGATCAAATCGGTGGAGGGTATTTCCCCCGTGCATCACGCCCAAGTCATCTCATATCTCAAGCTCAGCGGCAAATCGATTGGATTATTGATCAATTTCAATGTCGTGCATCTCAAGGACGGGATCAAGCGATTCGTAAATGGGACTGGGTGGAAGGAATGACCAGAGCTTTAACCACTAAGGGCACGAAGGTGCACGAAGGGAAACAGCCCCAGAGAGGAATTCCTTCGTGTCACTTCGTGTTATTTGTGGTTGGTGGGTTTAGCTGCGCTTGTAAATCAGCTTCAGGCCATCGGCCTGCAGGATGCGTTTGATCTGGCTGCGGGCGTGGACTGACCAGGGGCCGGCGGTGTCGAGCTTAACGTAGGCTTGCCAGTGCTTGAGGGCTTTGCGCGGTTCGCGCGTCTTTTCAAAGGCGAGCGCCAAGTTGTAGTGCGCGTCGGCGTAGGTGGGCGCGAGTTGCAGCGCGGTTTTGTAGGTCTGGATCGCTTCAGCGACGCGGCCGGTTTCATCGAGCACGTTGCCCAAATCGAAATAGGCAAGCGCGTAGCGCGGGTCGGCTTCGAGGGCCTGACGGTAGTGGCGTTCGGCGAGGGCGAAGTCCTGGCGGTTGTAGTAGAGCGTGCCCAGGTTGATGTGAGCGGCGGCGTGCACGGGCTCGATTTCGAGGACTTTATGATAGGCGGCAATCGCCTCAGTCTGCGTCGAAGGATCTTCTTCCAACGCGATGCCACGCGCAAACCACGAAGCTGCTTCGGCTTCACGCGGGCTGGGCACAGGACGCGGGACTGGAGTGCTGGTCACGACTTTCTCGCGCTCGGAAAAGTCCATCAGAAATTGTCCAGCGATAGGTTCCAGCAGCTTGCCATCATGGCGGAAAGCAATGCGGTGCTTCTTGGTCGACCACGCGCCGGCCTCGAGCAGCGGCTTTTCCACGCCGGCCGACTGCTTGCGCATGGCGTCGAGCGACTCGCGAATCATTGAGGGGCGCACATTCATGGCGCAGAGGTCGCGAACTTTTTTGATTTCCAGCAGGTCGGAAAAAGAATAGCCTTCGGCAGACGCAATCAGGCCAATCCGCTCCCAGTTCGCCAACTGGCGCGGAGTGACGTGGAGAATCCTCAGCAAATCGTTTCGGCTGTACACAGAAATGCAGCGCTCCGTTGCCCTGCGGAAGCGTTCGCGGACATTATTCTTCAACTTGCCCATCCAACGCAACAGCAAAGACTGTGAAAGCCTGTGGAGAACCTGGTTGATTTACATGCAGCGAAAATGGTGCAAAATGCCGCCGATGAACTGTGACGTCATAATCTGGGATAGAAAATCCCCGCTTCTGGCAACACCGGCCAGAAGTGGGGCACCCGCCTGTCTTAAACCGCAACTACCGCTGCCTGGTATTCCTCGTATGTGCCCTTGAAGTCGGTGATCTTATGGTCGCTCTCGAAGTGCCAGATGCGGCTCGCGACTTCGTCGATCAAGTCGTGATCGTGGGTCACAAGTAAGACCGTTCCCTGATAGCGCTGCAGCGCGATGTTGAGCGCGTTGATGGATTCGAGGTCGAGGTGGTTGGTGGGCTCGTCGAGGACGAGCACGTTCGGCTTTTGCAGCATCAGCTTGCAGAAGAGCAAACGAGCCGCTTCGCCACCGGATAAAACGTTGGTAGACTTGGTCGCTTCCTCGCGGGCAAAGAGCATCTGGCCGAGAACTCCGCGAAGTTCTTCGTTTACCGCCGCGGGATCCCACTGATGCAGCCATTCGAGAACCGTGGTGCCGGTATCGATCAGGCTGCGATGATCCTGCGCGAAATATCCGATCGAGGCTTCGTGCCCCCAGAGGACTTTGCCGGAATCGACGAAGGGCCCGCCATAGCCGCTGGTTTTGCGCAACTCGGCTTCGGGAGTGGTGGGCGAGTTGGCCAGCAGCGCATTTATCAGCGTAGTCTTGCCGGCGCCGTTGCGTCCCATGAGCGCGATTTTCTCGCCGCGGATGATGCTGGCGGTAAAGTCGCGGACGACTTGCTTGTCGTCATAGGACTTGCCGAGATGCTCAATCTCGAGAATGTGCTTGCCCGAGGGCCGCTTCGGCTCGAACTTGATGAACGGGCGCTGGATGTTGGATCTGGCCAGCTCTGTGACTTGGAGACGCTCGACTTCTTTGCGGCGCGACTGCACCTGGCTCGACCTCGTGCCGGCGGCGAAACGCGCGATAAATTCGTTTAACTGGGCGATCTTTTTCTCGCGCTGGGCATTCTGCGATTCAATCTGCGAGCGCACCTGCGTTTTGGCGACGACCATGTCGTCGTAAGTGCCGGTATAGGTGATGATGGTTTCGTAATCGATGTCGGCGATGTGAGTGCAGATGCTGTTGAGGAAGTGGCGATCGTGCGAAATGGCGATGACGATGCCATCGTAGACGTTGAGAAATCCTTGCAGCCAGTGGATGGAGTCGAGGTCGAGATAGTTGGTGGGCTCGTCGAGCAGCAGGGCCTGCGGATGCCCGAACAGGGCCTGCGCCAGCAGTACGCGGACCTTTTGTCCTCCCTGCAATTCGCCCATTTTACGCGCGTGCAGTTCGTCGGGAATATCGAGCCCCTGCAGCAGAATGGCGGCGTCGCTCTCGGCGGTGTATCCGTCTTCTTCGCCGACGACGCCCTCGAGTTCACCGAGCTTCATGCCGTCGGCATCGGTCATTTCGGGCTTCTCGTAAATAGCGTCGCGCTCCTGCATGGCGGCCCACAGGCGTTTGTTGCCCATGATGACGGTATCGATGACCGAGTAGGCGTCGAAGGCGAACTGGTCCTGGCTGAGCACGCCGAGTTTGCGCGGGCGAACGACGGTGCCTTTCTGCGGTTCCATTTCGCCGCTCAGCAGCTTCATGAACGTGGTCTTGCCGGCGCCGTTGGGGCCGGTGAGGCCGTAGCGCTTGCCCGGCGTGAATGCGGTGGAAACTTCGTCGAACAGAATTTTGGCGCCGTAGCGCATGGACACGTTGCTGACTGAAAGCATGGTTCGGGTTTCTCTTCTTTTGCCGCGGTGCTTCTTCTTTTGGCTTCTGTGCTTCTTCGGGGAAGCTTCAGGAACTGCGGGGAATTTCCGCCAAGACGGTTACGCAGCTGGAGTTAATAGAATATCACGGCGGGCCCGTTTTTATGGGCTCCAGGGGTTGATGACGGTCGCGGAAATATCATCGAAGTGCGATGTATTTCGGGTCGCCAGCAAAGCATGATGGGATAGAACTATGCCAGCAATCATAGAATCGCGAAGCTCCCCGACTTTTCCGCGCTTGTGCCTCGATGCCATTAGCTCGGCAGTGACTCGCGCCGCCGCTTCGTCCAAAACGGCGATGCGGCGGCCCATCTCTTCCAGCGTGCGCTCAAATCTCTCGATGAGCAGCGTCCTCCGCTTACCAGATGGCATGATCCCCAACCCGAATTGAATTTCGAGAATTGTCACAGAGGTTGTCCAGATTGTGCTCGCTATTTGCCGGTTCATCCATGCCAGAACTTCCGCTTCGGGCGGGTCGCTCATGAGGGCGGACAAAACGTTCGTGTCGAGAATGATCACGGATCAGCTATTCATCAAAATGCGGCGGTTTGATGGTAAAGCCGCGAAGCTCCGGGGCTTCGAATTTGATGCCGGTCCCGCGAAATAAAGCTGCGATCCGCGTGCCCAGGCCCTCTTCGGGGAGCTCGCTTTCGTTCGCCGCACTGCGTAGAATCTCGCGGACTTCGGCTTCCATGCTGCGGCCGTTGCGCCGGGCGCGGCGCTGCAGCCGTGCCTTCACGCCGCCTTCCAAATTACGAACCACGAGTTGCGCCATCGAGTTCTCCCCTTTTGATATCATGATATCATTCTGGGGTGATCTGCGCAATATCAGGGACTGCGCGTACCAGAGTTGAGCTCTAGTTGTGCGTCTCCGCGCCCGAGTTGGCTTCGACCAATTGCCGAATCGGCGCAGCCACCATCAGCAGCAGATTGGCTTTGGGCTTCAGGGCTTGCGCGAAGAAAACAGCTTGTTGCGCCTTCCAAGCATCTGGCGCGGCTTGCGATTTGTCGAGGTAATCGAGAGCTTGAAGTCCGGCCGCACCTAAGGCTGACAAATCCTGGGAGAGCGGCGCATCTTCCTGCAGCAGGGAGGATTGCGTGAGCAGCGGCTGGAGTTTCGAATCGTTGTCGCGCCAGAGCGTAAGGCAGTGGCGAATTTGCGCCTCGGTCGCCTGATCCTTGTAGCCGCTTTGGTTAAACCTCTGCACAAGGCTGGCAAACTGGCGCGCGGTGTCGCTCTCGGGATAAACGGCATCAACCAACGAAGTGAGAGGCGCCTGAAGATCGATCGGGCCCTTAGTAGCATCTTCGCGGTTGTAATCCTTCACCGGTTCGACTACGTCGGCCAGCACGCGCAGCGATGAAATGTCGGCGCTGCCAGCCATGCGATGCAGCATGTGCTGGCGGGCGGATCGATGCGTCAGGCCGAGCCATTCCAGATCGAGGCTCACGGCGTTCAACCGCGCATACATCGAATCTACATCGGTTACGTCTTGCCGCGACCATAGCCGCTCGGCAATCGCGGCATTGCGCGGCCAGATGTGCGAGTCTACATTTTCGGGCATCACCCACTCCGCCCACATGCAGGCTTCGCCGCCGAGAATGCGGGACTTTTCCTCGGGAGTCAGCGCCGCAGCGGGATCGGTGGTTGTTTGCGCCAGAGGATCGACAGCGTAGTGTCGCGACGCCGGCCACATCAGATCGAGATAGTAGCCATACGAAAGCAGGCCGCTGTAGCCTTGTTTGGCCGCCGCATCGAGTGACGCCTGCCCGCGCCAGGATTGGACGACGATCGTCTTGGGCAAATCGGGATGCAGGACTTCATCCCAGCCAACCATGATTTTGTGATTCTTCGCGACGATCTTTTCGAGGCGCTGGTTGAAGTACGCCTGCAGGTCCTGATTGCTCTTCATACCGTGGGCCTGCTTGAATGCCTGAATCTTCGGATTGGCGTCCCACTGCTTGCCGTTGACCTCGTCGCCGCCGATATGGAAGTAGGCGTCGGGGAAAAGTTTGGCCATCTCGGCGATAAATTCTTCGAGAAACTTGTAGGTGCGCTCCTGCGTGGGGTCGATGACCGGATCGTAGACGCCGATGGTTCGACCGATCGTGTAGGGGCCGGGCGCGCTGGCCAGTTCGGGATAGCCTACCAGCCAGGATGTTGCGTGGCCCGGCATGTCGAACTCGGGAATCACGCGGATGCCGCGGTCGTGCGCGTAGGCGATCAGGTCGCGGACCTCGTCCTGCGTGTAATACAGGCCGTCGGAGCCCATTTCCTGCAGCTTGGGAAACTTCTTGCTTTCGACGCGAAATCCCTGGTCGTCGGAAAGATGCCAGTGCATCACGTTCATCTTGACGGCGGCCATGGCGTCGAGATTGCGCTTGAGCACGTCGAGGGGAATGAAATGACGGCTCACGTCGAACATGAGGCCGCGCCAGGGAAAACGCGGCTGATCTTTGATGATGACGGCGGGGGCGGCGAAACCGGTGGGCGTGATCTGGACAAGTTGCAGAAAGGTTTGGAGGCCACGAATGACGCCGAGCGGGTTGGGCGCGTTCAGCTT
This sequence comes from Terriglobales bacterium, assembly GCA_035504195.1. Taxonomy (GTDB): domain Bacteria; phylum Acidobacteriota; class Terriglobia; order Terriglobales; family Acidobacteriaceae; genus Sulfotelmatobacter. The sequence goes on along the minus strand of DATJSG010000028.1, from coordinate 36,884 downwards.
CGCGACCGAGCCGGTCACGGCCAGTTCATAAGATTCGTCTTCGCCGAGCCTCTGCACGGCCTCGCGGCCGTGCTCGGCATGAATCTCTAGCGTGGGCGCGGAGCCTGCAGTTGGATGAAACGGAATCCCGGTCTGGCGCGAGAGTTGCGTCTGAAATCTCTGGACTTCTTCATCCAGGGAAGCATCGTGAACGCCGCTCACTGCAACCGAAAACGACGCCGTGATCGGCAATTGGCCCGTGCCGGTCTGCACACTGGCGGGCAGCGGCATCAGGGGGAGTTGGGATTGGGATTGGGCAAGGGCCGAACTGGCAAGCAACAGGAAGGCGGTCGCGATGAGTGGGGTTCGCATGGTTGTCGAAAAGAATGTATCAGAGTCGTGTAGCAATGCTGGCGGTTCGAAAGACGCCGGCGTGAGGGACCGTACGTGGGCCGGAGGATTGATGCTGTGGATGGGACTCGCGCAGTGCACGCACATAGGTATTCCCGGCGGCGATATGGGCGCTGCAGGCGCATCGTAAGGTCCCTCGGAGGGGCTTGCGCCCTCCTCAGGATGACATCTCGAGCGCGGTGAAGTCTTTCCTGGCCGCGAGAAAGTTAGTGTCCGCCGGCCAACTCGCGCACGATTCCGCCGACAAATTGTTTTGCGTCGCCGAATAACATGAGCGTGCGGTCGAGATAGTACAGCGGGTTGTCGATGCCGGCGAAGCCGGGGCTCATGCCGCGTTTGATCACCATCACGGTATGCGCTTTGTCGACGTCGAGGATGGGCATGCCGAAGATGGGGCTGGACTGGTCGGTGCGGGCGGCGGGATTGGTCACGTCGTTGGCGCCGATTACGAGGGCGACATCGGTCTGCGGGAAGTCGCCGTTGATTTCGTCCATTTCGATGAGGCGGTCGTAGGGGATGTCGGCTTCGGCGAGCAACACATTCATGTGGCCGGGCATGCGTCCGGCAACGGGATGGATGGCGAAGCGGACATCGATACCTTTCTTGGTAAGAATGTCGTAGAGTTCGCGAACCTTGTGCTGCGCCTGGGCGACGGCCATGCCGTATCCGGGGACGATGACCACTTTATTCGCAGCCGCAAGAATCGCGGCAGCTTCCTCTGGGTTGGCGCTGCGCACGACTCGCTCTTCTTTCGCGCCTGCAGCCGACACCTGCACCTGGCCGAAGGCTCCAAACATTACGTTGCTGAAGGAGCGATTCATGGCCTTGCACATGATCAGGGACAGAATGAAGCCGGAAGATCCGTCAAGCGCGCCGGCCACGACCAGCACTTTGCTGTTCAGAACAAATCCCAACAGCGCAGCCGAAAAACCGGCGTAGGAATTCAGCAGCGAGATCACAGTCGGCATGTCTGCGCCGCCAATGGGAGTGACGAGCAGCACGCCAAAAATCAGGGCCACGATGACCATCACTGGAAACAGCAGCGCGTGCGCGGGATTGACCACCAGCGCAACCGCCAGGCCCAAGGCTCCGGCCAGAACGGTGAGACTGACAATATTTTGCCCGCGGTAAACAATGGGCCGCTGGGGCAGAAACTCCTGCAACTTTCCGGCGGCGATCACGCTGCCGGTAAAGGTGAGGCATCCGATGATGACTTCCAGCGCGATCTCGCCCATTTGAAAGCGGGTGACGGGCGCGGTGCCGACGTAGTATTCGGCGATGCCGATCATGGCCGCGGAAAGCGCGCCGAACGCGTGACTCAAGGCGGTTCGCTGGGGCACGGCCGTCATGTGCACGAGGCCGAGCGGGATGCCAACTCCAGCGCCGATGATCAGCGTGATCAGGATCCATTTGTACTGAATCAGTTCGGGGTTGAAGAGCGTGGCGCCAACCGCCAGCGCGGCCCCGACTTCTCCCGCCAGAACGCCCCAGCGGGCGCTAGCAGGCGAATTCAGCAACTTCAGAGAAAGAATGAAGAGAACGACCGCGACAATGTAAGCGAAATCGAGATACTGCTGAAGAGCCAGCGCGTTCATGATTGTTTCGACCTGGATTTGAACATGCGCAGCATGCGGTCAGTAATCAGGAATCCGCCAACCATGTTGCTGAACGATGCCGCCACGGCAATCGCACCCAGCACCGTGGTGAGCCGCGTCTCGTGGCGCCCGGCGATGATGATGGCCGCGACGACAACGATCGCGTCCAGGGCGTTCGTCAGCGACATAAGAGGGGTGTGAAGTAATGGTGAAACACGCCGGATCACCTCGAACCCCACGAAGCCGGCCAGGATAAAGACATACAGGTTAGAAATGAAATCCGCTGGCATGATTGCTCCTTTACGTTGGTTCAGTGCTGGGTCGCGAGCGCCGGCATCTTGAAGAACTCGCGCACGCGGGCATTCACAATTTCTCCGCCGCTGGCGATCAGCGTTTCGCGAATAATTTCATCCTGCAAATTCTGCTGCAGCTTGCCGTCCTTCACCATATATGTCAGATATGTCGTCAGGTTGCGCGCGTACATCTGGCTGGCGTGATAGGGAACGCTGCTGGCCAGATTGATGGCGCCGATAATGGTGACGCCGTGCTCGATCACCGTCTCTCCGGTGCGAGTCAGTTCGCAGTTGCCGCCACGTTCGGCGGCAAGATCGACGATCACCGAACCTGGAGCCATACTCTTGACCATGTCGGCGGTAACCAGCACCGGCGATTTCTTGCCGGGGATCACTGCGGCGGTGATGACTACATCGCTCTCGGCGACCACGCGGCCCAGCAGTTCGCGCTGGCGAGCGTAGAACGTTTCGTCCTGCGCGGTGCCGTAGCCGCGGGCGTCCTGAGCGTCTTTGGCCTCGATCGGCAACTCGATGAAGCGTCCGCCGAGGCTCTGTACTTGCTCTTTGGCTGCAGGGCGCATGTCGTAGGCCGAGGCGACGGCGCCCAGACGGCGCGCGGTCGAGATCGCCTGCAGGCCAGCCACGCCTGCGCCGATTACGAAGACGCGAGCGGGAGTAATTGTTCCGGCGGCAGTGGTCATCATGGGAAAAATGCGCGGCGAAGTTTCCGCAGCCAGAAGCGCGGCCTTGTATCCGCAGATTGTGCCCATGGAGGAAAGTGCATCCATGCTCTGGGCGCGCGTGGTGCGCGGCATGAATTCGACCGAGTACGCCGAGACTCCGGCCTGCGCGATGTGTTGAACGATCTCAAGTGAGCCGAAAGGGCGCAAGAATCCGATCAGCGCCTGGCCGCTGCGCATCAGAGGAAGATCGGCTTTGCCGGTGGTATCGTTGGAACCGTAGCAGAGAACCTGCACGACAATATCGGCGGTAGCGAAGACTGTAGCGCGGTCGGCGACGATCTTCGCGCCTTTGTCGCCATAGGCCGCGTCCGGGTAGCCTGCCTGCTCACCCGCCCCGGATTCCACGATCACTTCAAGCCCGGCTTTAGCGAGGTTGGGAATTACGACGGGCACCAGCGCAACCCGGCGTTCTCCGGGATAGCTTTCTTTCGGAACTCCGACGATCACGCGACCGAATCCTTTCCCGCTAAGAGGAAACAGAACACAGTAACAGATCGGAAGGGAGAACTGAAAGCTTTAGCCGATGCCTGCTTCTACGCTGCATCTGCGGCGCCGATCTGGCCGAGATGATGGACCAGATGCGTCACGTAATCGGTGGCCAGGAAAGCCAGCGTGACCGGCTTTCCCGAACCGATGGAGCAAGCGGTTTCCAGCTTGTCGGCGGGCAATTGGGATATTACGTGAGCAAGGTAACGATTGTAAGCTGCGAACAATGTAATCAGCAGCGCCCAATCCGCTTCCTGCGGCGCTTGCAGTCGCACGTTTCCTTGCTGATCGTAGCCGGGAAATTCCAGCGATTTCTGCTGGGCTGCGCGGACGAATCGTTGATGATTGTTGGATGCCGAGTCAATCAGATGGCCGAGCACCTGCTTGCGCGACCAACCGCCGGCCAGTACAGGCTTCGCGCTTTCTTGCGCGCTGACGGCGCGAAGTCGGGGCTCCGCAGCATCGATCACCGATACCAGTTTTTCACTCAGTTGTTTCATCATTCTCCAAAGCGGTAATACCACACCCTCGCAGCTCCAATTAGATTCGTGTCGTCGCCCAAGGATGCGAGCGTCAATTCGCATTTCTCGGCAGGGACGAAGCGGCAGCCGCTGCGAATCAGAGCACGGATGCGGTCGAAAAAAAGGTCAGCGCTCTTCATCACGCTGCCGCTCAGTACAATCGCGTCGGGGGTGAACAGGTTGATCAGATTGGCGAGGCCAAGGCCGAGATAATAGGCCTCATGCTCGACCGCCTGCTGAGCGACCACGTCCCCCTGCCGCGCCAGTTCGCAGATTCGTTGGGCAGTGATGCCTTCACGATGCGGGTGATCCGCAGGCGCATGGTTCTGAAACCATGCGGCCATGGCAGGCCCGGCGGCCAGCGACTCCCAGCAGCCGCGAAATCCGCAGGAACAGGGCGGACCCGCGGGGTCGATAACATGATGGCCGACCTCGGGATGAGAACCATCGACACCGCGGTATAACTTGCCATCCAGAATAGTTCCTCCGCCGATTCCGGTTCCGACGGTGATGTAAATCAGGCGTGAGCGATTGCGTCCTGCTCCCCACCCGGCTTCGGCCAGCGCGGCGGCGTCGCCGTCGTTCTCGAGAGCGACGCGCAGGTTGAAGATTTTGGCCAGGTCTTTGACCGGACTTTTGCCACGCCAGTCGGGAAGAAACTGAACATCGCCGAATTCGCCGCGCAACGGATCGACCGGCCCAGTGGATCCGATGCCGATGCCGGTAAGCTCGACGGCTGCGCTGCGCGCCAGTTCACGAAGCATGCGCGCAATCAGTTCGATGCTTTCCGAGTAGCGCTCAGGATCGGTGGAGGCTTGCGTCTGGGCGAGCACCTGGCCGCGCTCGTCGACCATGCCGACCGCAATTTTCGTGCCGCCAATGTCAACCGCGCCGATCATATTCGTGGGCATTCTTGGGACTTCGTGATTCGCAGATCCGGTCCGCAGCTGGTTACCAAATCAATGTCATCATGAGCAAAGCGCAAGGATTCATGCAGTCTGCCGGCGGCGCCTCGCTGCAAGCAAGTTACATAGATCCTTCGCTTCGCTCAGGATGACAAACTTTCTTTTGGGGGAATGAGCATGATCGTCGGCCGGCCCGGTTTCTATAACGCGTCCGCTCCCTGCAGCAGCTTTTTCATTCCTGCCCAGCTCTGGCGCGACGATTCTTCTGGCGATCCGCCGCCGTTCCAGTGGGTCTCAAGGCTGACGGCAAAATGGTAGCCGTCGCGCTTGAGCGCCCGGAATTGGCCGGCCCAGTCGATGATGCCTCCGCCCATGGGCGCCCAGTCATATTTCTTGCCCTTCTTCACGACGTCTTTGCAGTGGCAGTGGCCGATGCGATCTTTGGGCAGAAGATTGTAACCGTCGGGGTAAGGAATTTCGCCGCTGGCGGCGGCGTTGCCGGCGTCCCAGTTCAACATGAAGGCAGGCGACTGCACGTCGCTGAGAACTTTCACGGCTTCGGAGGCGGTCGACGTGTTGCAGGATTGTTCGTTTTCGAGCAGCAGGATGATGCCCTTTTTCTCTGCCTTCGCCGCCGTCTCGCGCAGTTTGTCGTTAATCGCCGGGCGATAGGCGGCCTGATCTTTCAGACGCCAGAAATCGAAACAACGTACGCGATCGGTCTGGAACGCCTTGGCCATTTCGATGGCGCGATCCAGAACTTCGTCCTGCTGCTGCAGCGTGAAATTCGCGCCGAAATTCTTGCTCTCGCTGTACTCCGATTTCGGGGCTCCCGGCCAGTCGACCTTGAACAGAGGGCTGGCGATGTCGGTGACCTTGAGTTGGTATTTGTCCAAGATGCGCTTCGCCTCGGCGACTTCCTTTTCGTCGAGGTTGACGATGTTTTTCTTCCACATGCCGCGCAGCTCGATCCATCCCATGCCGAATTCGCGCGCTGCGACTTCGCAGGAGCGGCCGAAATCCTGGGAGATTTCGTCGTTGATCACCGCAATGCGGAAGGGCGAACGGGACTCGGCCGCAGCAAAACGGGACGCGGCGGTGGCTGCGGTCGCCGCCGCCATTCCTGCGAGAAATTCGCGACGAGTCGATTTCGAGGGCATGGCTGCTCCCTGAGTGATGCGGATGCACCGAACCTCAACAAATCTACCACTAGCCAAAGGAATACGGATCAGGAACGGGGTGAGAACGGCCGGAAGGCGGGAATCTGGAAGAGGAAGACGACGGGATCCGATTCTCGCGCGCAAAACAAAACGCCCCAGACTCGATTTGAGTCTTGGGACGTCTGTTGATCAGCCCTCCCCCAAGTGCTGCTCAAGAACAACTCTACCCCTGACCCCAAAACCCGTAAATGGCTCGTTCGTGCCATGCCTGGCACGAACGAGTATCCGCAATGTTTGCGGTGCGTTACGGGCATCCAGCTGTGAAATACCGGTTTTTTAGGGCTTCGACAGCGACTTGACTGCCGGCACATCATTCAACCGTTTCAGTACATCGTTGGTGGTGACCGTTTCCCCGAGGCGCGGAAAAATCTTCTCGACACTGTGACGGTGCGCGTCGGGGTCGCGGTCGGTCATGGCGTCGACCACGAGGACGACGTTGTAGCCATAGTCGTAGGCGCTGCGGGCAGTCGCTTCGACACCGGCGCTGGTCGCTATGCCCGTTATGAAGAGTTGGGTCGCGCCGCGCTGGCGCAGGTAATTGTCCAGATTTGTACCGATGAAGGCACCTACCCGCTGCTTAGTGACGAGATGGTCCGTGGGTTGCTGGTCCAACTCGGGGACGAGCTCGGTCCAGTCCGGCGGAAAAGAGAATTTGGGAGCTCCAGTATCGGTGCGGCCAGGAGCCCGACCGGTCACATTGACGAGCACGACGGGCATGCCGCGCTCGCGGAAAGCGCGCGCGAGCTGGGCGGCGCGAATGATGATCTCGGCCGAGGGGTGGATGGTGGGCAGAGTGGCGATGCCTTTTTGCAGGTCAATCACGATCAGAGCAGGGGTCGGGTCGAGTTTAGTGAGAGGCATGGCTTTCCTTTCAGCTGGAGTTTGGTGCGGCGCGCCAGTTCTGGCTCGGGTTGCGAGGGTTGATTACTTCATCTGCTTCTCCGCAAAGTGCACGCTCGATGCCATGCTGATGGCGACGATGCCGGCAAAGAAAACAATCAGCGTCAAATTATCTCCCCCCGCAACTTTTCCGACTCGAAGCAGAACGTAACCGACAGCAAGATTCAACAGCGACCAGACAACGTTCACCGTGGGCGAGGACAACCCTTTGCCGGGAGGGTGAGCGAACGGCGTGGGAAAGCGGTCGCCGGAAATTCCATGTACGAAATGGGGGACTACATTGGCGAGAAAAGCTCCTGCGAAGAAACAGGCGATGTAGTGATACCAGTTCATCTTTTTCCTTTCGGTTGCGGGTTACAGATATCGTCAGAGATTCAGATTACTGTTTCCTCGACTTCGGAGATCAGTTCCATGTCGGGCTGGGGCAGCAGTCCCATCTTCTGGTAGATCGGGCGCATAACAGCCCGGATTTTGGGCAGCTCGAAAGTGAACCAAAGCGAGCCGGCGATGCAGCACGCGCCGGTGAAGATGACGGTGTGGGGCGCTCCAATGCGATGGGCGAGCGCACCGGCCATGAGGCTGCCAAAGGGGGCCGCGCCGAAAAATGCCATGGTGTAGTAGCCCATCACGCGGGCGCGTTTGTCTTCGGGCACCAGCGACTGGATGATGGTATTGCTGATGGCCGCGCCCTGCATCAGGCCGAAGCCGGCGAAGACCATGAGTATCAGCGACAGCCACAGTACGTGCGAGAGGCCGAAAAGAATCAGCGCGGCGCCCAGAAGGGCGACCGCGATCTGCACCATGCGGGTCAGGCCGACCACCGACTTGCGGACCGCGAGCGAGAGGCCGGAAACCAGGGCGCCGACTCCTGAGGCTCCTGCGAGCCAGCCAAGAGTGTGCGCGCCGCCGTGCAAGACCTGGCCGGCGAAGACGGGAAGAAGAACGGAATACGGCCATCCCATCAGGCTGACGAGAGCGAAGAGTATAAGGATCGTGCGGATGGGGCGGAAGTTGCGGACGTAGTCCCAACCTTCGCGCATTTGTTCGAGCATGGTGGAGGGTAGGCGGCGAATGTTTGGGCTCGCGGGTCGGATGCGCATCAGGAGCAGGGATCCGATGACGGCGAAGTAGCTGACGCCATCGATCAGGAAGCACCAGCCTTCTCCGGCGGCCGCAATCACCAGGCCGGCGATGGCCGGACCGATCAGCCGCGCGCCGTTGGCCATGGAGGAATTGATGGCGATGGCGTTGCTGAGATCGTTGCGGGCGTTGTTGCGATCGTCGCTGTGATCATCGCTGCGATAATCGACCATCTGCACCAGGAAGGATTGGCGTCCGGGCATGTCGAAGGCGTTGATCAGACCCTGGAATGCAGTGAGGGCGATGATCTCCCACAGGTTGATGACATGAGCCAGCGTGAGCCCGGCCAGGGCGAGGGACTGGATGGCGGCAAGAGCCTGGGTCCACAGCAGCAACTGGCGGCGATTGAGGCGCTCGACCCAGACGCCCGCGAATGGGCCGAGGAGAAATGCGACAATCTGCCCTGCAAAGCTCACAACGCCGAGTAGCAACGCGGAATGGGTCAGGCGATAAACCAGCCAGCTGGTGGCGAGGCGCGTCATCCAGGTGCCGATCAACGAGACGCTCTGGCCGAAGAAGAAGAGTTTGAAGTTGCGGTGGCGCAGGGCTCGCCAGGCGTGCGAGACCGAACTGAGGAGAGAAGTCTTCTGCGGGCCGGGACTGATTGCGGGCTGAGTCACAATTTCGGGTTCACATTTTTGGGTTCAGAATTCGAGTTCACATTTCCCCGTCTCTATTCCGGCTTCAGGTCCAATTCCGGCTTCACATTTCCACCAGGCGTTTGATGATCTCGCCGGCGGCGAACAGGGTTGCCTGTTCCTGCTTGTCGAGCTGGGAGATGGCCTGGGCCAGCCACGTCCGCTTGGCATCGCGGGCGCTGCTGCGCACCTCCGCTCCCTTGGCGGTAAGCGCGATATTCACCTGCCGGCCGTCAGTGGGATGCGGCTTGCGCTCAACCATGCCCATTTCTTCCAGCGTGGCGACGGTCGTCCCCATGGATTGCGGCTTCATGTTTTCGGCGCGGGCCAGGTCAGCGGTCGTCGCCGGGCCCTCGCGGGCCAGGCGAGCCATGACGGCAGACTCGGTGAGGGAGAGTTCATGCGAGGCGGCTGCGGCGCGCACCCGCCTTACCAGTTGCCCGATGGCCTGGATGAAATCGATGACTTCAATTTCGGGCATCTTGCGCGGCATCGGGCTTATGATATCAGTAAAACAGATAAACTTGCAAGATTACCTGCTCAGTTTCTCTGTCTATATCGAGGACGAGAACATAAAGTGGCCGCATGATCAGGCGTGGCAACAGAAACGCAGAGGAGTTTATCTGGGAACGGCGCGAGGAAACCGAAAAAGTGGAGCCGACGAGCGGACTTGAACCGCTGACCTGCCGATTACGAATCGGCTGCTCTACCAACTGAGCTACGTCGGCTTACCGTGATGCATTTCTAGTCTACCAAATCGGCGTGCGGGACTCCGTCCAGCCCTGGTTTGCTCGCATCCGTGATCCTTCGGCGGCTTAAACGGGCTTGGGGATTGATCACAGGGACGGTATTGAGCACACACCTTGGTAACTGATCCCAGATGAGAGTTCTCGAAGAATAACTACACTCGGTGCTAGGCTCGATTGGGGGGTAAAAGGGGCGTGCGGGAGAACTGCGCTAGATGATCGAATCCCGTGCATCGGCACCTTCCTCAGTGGCCGTCCGCGAAGTTCTGCGCGTTGCGGAAGTCAAGATCCGCCCCGCACGCCTGGATTGCGTGGACTTGCTTCGCGGCATTGTCGTGGTCGTGATGGCGCTGGACCATACCCGCGACTTCTTTTCCGGCCTCCGCTTCGCACCCGAAGACCTCGCTCATACCACAGGGCCGTTGTTCTTCACCCGATTCGTCACCCATTTTTGCGCTCCAGCTTTTTTTCTTCTGGCCGGCATGGGCGGATACTTGTCGCTCGCGCAAGGTAAGTCAGTCGCAGAAGTCTCGAAGTTCTTCTTTACTCGCGGGCTCTGGCTCGTGTTTCTGGATTGCACGGTCGTGGCCGTGGGCTGGACCTTTGTCTTTCCTTTCTGGTTCTCCGGCGTACTCTGGGCCCTGGGCTGGTCAATGATTGTGATGGCGGTTCTGGTGTATCTACCGCTTCCCTGGGTGGCGGGGTTCGGCACGGCCATCGTTGCGGGTCACAATCTGCTCGATGGAATTAAGCCTGAGGTCTTCGGGAACTTCGCCTGGCTGTGGCTCATTCTGGATGGCCACAGTGTGTTTTCGGTGGACCGCTGGGGCGATTTGTTCTTCGTTCTGTTTTCCGTGATTCCGTGGGTAGGAGTTATGGCCCTTGGTTATGCCTTGGGCTCTCTGTTGCGAAGAAAGAACTGGAGAAGATCGGTCTTCGCGATTGGCGTGGCCTTAACCGTCTCTTTCGTGATCCTGCGAGTCTTTCACTTATACGGGAACGGTCCCTCCGACCTGGGATTACGGACGCCAAGTTCCATGGGCCCCTGGAGGGTGCAAGCGACGCTGCCTCTTACCGTCATGTCATTCTTTGATACGTTGAAGTACCCGGCTTCTCTGCAATTTCTGCTCATGACTCTCGGACCGTGCCTCATCGCGCTGGCCTGGCTCGACAAAGTCAATGCGGAACGCAGGTTGAGCCGAATTCTCCTGGTCTACGGCCGGGCGCCGTTGTTCTATTACGTTCTTCACATCTACCTGATTCATTTCCTGGCGGTCTGGGTTGCGGTGGCTTGCCATCAGCGGGTGGCCTGGCTGTTACACGGTGGAACCATGATTCTGTCGCCTCCAAGAGGTTACGGCCACAACCTGCCCTTTATTTATCTGATGTGGATCCTGGTTGTTACTTCGCTGTACCGGCCATGCAAATGGTTTGGGAACCTCAAGAAGCAGAACCCGGACTGGTGGTGGCTGCGCTACCTCTAGCCGCGAGGCGCAAAGAGTCTAGGCTGCGCGCGCCGTCACCAGCGCCTCATACTCCTGCTGCGAATCTCCCGGCAGCAGCACCCACAAAGTGTAGACCCCAATCGCAGTGCCGAACGGGATATTGAACAGGGAAATAAATGCCAGCACCAGCGCGACCGTGCGCGCCCAGGGTTCGTACAGCATCAGTCCGCGGCCGGCGATGAATCCGCAGGCCGCCTTGGCCAGGATCAGAATTCCCACCGTGCTCACGAGCGCGCTGAGGAAACCGACAGGAACATTCTGCGGCGCTCCCATTTCGTGGAGATGCGGGAACAGCGTAGTCCCGACAATTACCACGACCAATCCCGCCAGCGCATTAAACGCGGAAAAAGCCAGCCACAGAATTCCTACCAGATGTGTGTGCTGCTTCACCCGGCCCGGAAATGACTGCGTCAACGACACAGGACCGACGATCTGCTTGCCGCACTTACTGCAGAACGCCTGTCCCGGCTGCACGGCTGCGCCACATCGATCGCAGTACATAGCTGCCTCCCCGCCAATGCACGATTCGCTGCCAACCTGACAGATATTCTCGAGCAACAGATACTCTCAACAAACGATACGCAAAAAAGCCTGAAACAGTTCCCGTCCTCCCGCGCACGGATCCGGTGAGCCAGCATCCATTCGACAAAATGTCGATTCGACATGGGCGCTCCGCGTAATCCCACTCTCAGATTAGCCGCGAAGGTTCCGCGCGCGAAAGCTTACATCCTGGTCACATGCGGTTTCCTCATCGCATGAAAAACGAAGAGGCCACCCGGCAACAGGGTGACCTCTTCTTCAAGGGAGAATAGTTCCAACGGAGGCAATAGATTCCGTCAAAACTTTCTGCCGAAATCTTATGAGCCTAAAAACGGAGGTGTCAAGCGATTTTTATGAAATAAATGTCTTTGTTTTCAATATTTTACAAAAGGAATCAATATCCTGCGCGAGTGTAACAATTTGAGACAGAATCGCCCTCAGCAAGCCGTAAGCTGATATTTCTAAAGGCATTTACTGGGTTCAGGCCGGTTTTTGGGGCGCCTTGGGAGTCACTTCAGACCTGCTAGGAGAAGCTTCTTCGATCACCACTTCGGTGAGGCGCAGGGAGATGAATTCCATCTGCTCGGGACGGTCAAAAACCCGGTCGGGATACCAGCGCTTCATTAGAATGCGGAAACCTCCGAAGGCTATGCCCGCCACAATCGCCAGTCCGGCGAGAATGGCGCAGAGCACCACAATGTTCAAGATGAGCATGTACAGATCGCGCACTTGCGTGTTTTCTGCCGGAGTATTCCAGGTAACCGTAGCTTCGTAGTTGACTCTGCCGAGCAAGGTCTTGGCGTCGCTGTCAGAGACTGGCCCTGTAACAATCGCAACGATGGGTCCGGTGCGCTTGTCATGGAACGAACCCGCACCCTCGATCATGGCAACGCCTGCCTGCGGCTGCGCCAATTGATGGGCCGCGTCGATGCGGCGCAAGTGATCGGCCGCGAGTTGGTTCGTAGGGTAGGAGATCAAGGTCAAAGTCGCTTCACCGCTGGGAGTGTCATAGCGGGCCAAGGTTACTTCTGAACTGACGCCGAAATCCACCAGGCTAGGTGGAAGCGGCGCCGCCACGGCGTTCAGCGCGGCCGGACCCATCACATATTTCTTCGTGTTCGCAATGTAGTCCCGGCGCGGCATGTACTCGATGAAGCTGGGCAGGTTGGCGGCGCTCCCGCCGGGACGCGGAAGATCTCCGGCCAGTTCGCGCAGCTGCGCAGCCGACATCGCATTCTGCTCGCTGAACGAAGCGTCCACCAGAATATGCCCGCGATAGAACAGGACACGCTTACCAAGAGATGCAGCTTGATCGCCGATGTCTTCCTTGGTCATCTCGGGCTGCAGATAAAACGTGTACGCGCCGAAGGCACCGGAGGCGTCGGCGAAACGGGCGGCGCGAATCTTCAAAGTGCGGCCATCTTCGCTTGCGTAAGTGGCCGAGGCAAAATCCGTGAAGCGGTATTCCTTGAGCACCTCGGCGTTGGCAGGATCGGCGATTGCCGCATCCGTGCTGGCTTTCGCGGAACCCTGCATCTGCCACCCGCCAAAGGCTTGGGGCAGAATTGCCGGAGCTCGGCTTGCAGCAATCTGGGTTGGAGGCGTTGCCGTAGAAGAGGGCGCAGAGGAGTGGGGCGAGTTCTGGGCCGCGTACGCCGGTGCCGTGAAAGCCGCGCCCAGCAGATACGCACCAAATCCGATCATGCCGACAAAACGGGGAGATTTCATGCCCAGACCAGCTTGAGACGCCCGCTCTTTCCTCATTAGACCACAGACGCCGCCAAAAAGTTTCCTGCAGCCTGCAACCATAGCCCTGCCAACTACATAGGGTGGTTACCATCGTGCCGCGCACTACACATCGGAGCCATTCACAGATGGCGAGCCTGGGGCGAAACTAGCCTTGGGTGAATCAGAATGCGTTCGAGCAGTGCGGCAGTCGATCAGCGGCGGGGAAATCGCACCAAGGCGGTTCTTCCAGTACGAGTCAAGGGCAAGGACGCGACCGGGAACGCGTTTGAGGAACTGGCGATCACCCTCGACGTAACTCCCGACGGCCTGCGCCTGGGATCCATGCGCCGCGATTTGAATGCGCTCGACGAGGTTACGGTTTTCTATCGCCAGCGAAAAATGCAGTTTCGCGTGGTTTGGACGAAGAAGCTGAAAGGAACGTCCGAATTTCAAGTCGGGTTGCAGGCGGTTACGCAGGACCGGGAAGCATGGGGCATGACTTTTCCCGAGTACGGGCTTAAGAACCAGCCGGTTCAGCCGGAAGCTGCTCAGGTTTCAGGGGCTGTTTAGAAAATAGGAGTCAGGAATAAAACTTTATGGGTTACTCGTCTCTCACCTTGTGGCTAGGCCATCTCTGGTCCGATGAATCCGGCCAGGACATCGCCGAATACTCGGTCATGCTGGCTGTGGTGCTGGTCATCGTGGTCGGCACGATTCGCCTGATCGGCTCCAACGCGGGCAACATCTTCTCGCAAGTGGGAAGCGCCATTCAGTAGGTCCGCGGCAGTGCCTTAAACACTGCTCCGTAAAAATCCAAGCCGCGATTCTCTTCCTTTCTTGCCGCTCCGCGTCTGCCTGGGCTATGCTTCCGGCTGACACTCGTCCGCTGGAGGTCCGCATGCGCAGGCGCCTGTCTTTCTGCTCTCTTTGCCTATTGCTTTTCCTCGTGCTTGCGATTCTGATTCCGCGCGCTTCCGCGCAGGATATCTTTGTCACGCCAGTTCCCAACGCACCCTTCAACGCGGTGGTCGACATCGAGAGGTCCGTCGTTCAAAGAGACGGCCGGATCTTCGAACTCAAGTCCTTCCGCCAGATTGGCCGTGACAGCAGCGGACGCATTCATAACGAACGCAGGATGTTCATCCCGGCATCGAGCGATCAGACTCCGCAGCTCATTCGCGTTCATCTCTTCGATCCGCAGAGCCGCGTCTCCACATGGATCAACATCGGAAAGAAAACCTTTTGGACTACAACGGGGAATCACCCGCCAGCGACCGAGCCGCCCTCCATCCGCTTCGCCGCTCCCGACGGCAATGCGCCGCCGAATGAGTTCACCAAAAACGAAGACTTGGGCGTGGCCGAAGTCGACGGCGTGCCCGCGCATGGAATTCGCGAGACGCAGATCGTCGTTGACGAAAATACCGGTAAAGACGTCGTTGTCACCGATGAATATTGGTACTCTCAGGATCTCCGCATCAATCTGCTGATCAAACATAGCGACCCGCGCAAAGGAACCACGACCATGACCGTCACTCAGATCCAGCAGACCGCTCCGGACCCGCAGTTCTTTGAGATTCCAGAAGGTTATAAGCAGAGAGGAACGGAACAATAAATCTACTGGGCGGATGCCTTGTCCTTATTGCTGGCCACTTTCACACCGCTCAATCCATCCGCATACTTGGCGATTCCCCGATACAGCGACTCGGCAATGCGCTGCCGGTATTCGCTGGTCTCGAGCCGGCGTTCGTCGGTTGGATTGCTGACAAACGAAATTTCCGCCAGAATCGACGGCATGTTCGCGCCGATCAGCACAATGAACGGAGCCTTCTTCACCCCGCGGTCCCGGATCGCCGGGCTCTTGGCCGCCAGCCCGCTATGCAGCGACTCCTGCACATCGGCGGCGAACTCGCGCGATTCTTCAATCTTTTCTTTCAGCGCGATCTTTTTGACCAGATCCTGCAACTCGTAGATGGACTTCTCCGAGACCGCATTCTCGCGGGCCGCCACTTCCAGTGCATCGGGTGATGAGGTGAAATTCAAATAATAAGTTTCCACCCCGCGGGCGTCCGGATCGTCGCTCGAATTCGCATGAATCGAGATGAACAGGTCGGCGCGCTGCTGGTTGGCGATGGCTGTGCGGGTTTCCAGCGGGATGAAGGTATCGTCCTTGCGCGTGTAGACCACTTCCGCGCCCAGCCGCGCCTCCAGCAACTTGCCCAGACGTTTGCCGACATCGAGCACCAGATCCTTTTCCTCCAGGCCATCGGGCCCGATCGTCCCCGTGTCATGGCCGCCATGCCCAGGGTCGATCACAATCTTGCCGATCTTCAATCCCAGCACCCGAATCAGCGACCGGTCGCCGCTGGCCGTCGGCTTGGCCTCGCGAGCATCGAAATCGGTTGATTTGCTGCTCGACCGCAAGCCCAATTTGCCTTGCAGATGATTGGCAGGCGGGGCTTCGCTCGCCATCTCGTCGCCATCAGCGGAGTCGCCGGAACTCGCCGCACTGTCCATTGAACTGGCCGTCGAGCTTCCCTTTGAGATTTC
The DNA here is from genome assembly GCA_035504195.1 of Terriglobales bacterium. Lineage (GTDB taxonomy): Bacteria > Acidobacteriota > Terriglobia > Terriglobales > Acidobacteriaceae > Sulfotelmatobacter. The sequence goes on along the minus strand of DATJSG010000028.1, from coordinate 20,987 downwards.
CTTTGAACGACCGGCCAAATGATCTGCTTTATGCGACGGCGAGCCAGAATGTGCCTTTGGCATATCGACGTTGGCCGCTTCCGCCCCAGAGTCGTCATCGTCCGCGTCTACAATGACCTTCTTAATTGTCCCGGTGGCAGTCTTGACCTCGACCTCTCGAGTCTTCGGCCGGTCCGGCACATCGCGCGGCTTTGTGGTCGCGGAATTATCCCCGTCTTCGCTTTCCGCGCCCGGCTGGTCACCAGCGTGTTCTTCCTCGCCGACGGCCTCTCTGGCAGAAGCCTTCCTCTCAGCTTTCAGCCCGGAGTTCGCAACCTCGGCCATCGATCCCGACAGCGGCGGCTCTTCGACGTCGGCGGTCGTTTCAGCGCCCGCGTCAGCGCCCGCAGCTTCCTTGGCCGGGTTCCCACGTCCATTTCTGGCGCTGTCTTTCCCGTGGATATCAATAATCAGCCGGTAAGGATTCGGCAGCAGAAACGCTTCGTAGTCGGAAAGGTTGTCCACTTCGAGCACGACTCGCGTGCGGCCCGGCTGAAACTGCGCCACGCGAATCTTCTTCAGAAAGCCGTCGTCCACATCGAAAGTCTTTCCCACCAGCGTGGAGGCCAGCTTGGTGCCGCGCAAATCGAAAAAGATGCGGTCCGGATTCGCGATGCGCTGCGAGCCGAATTTGACGTCGCTCTCCAGATCAATCGCCACCCGCGTGTAATTAGGCGTAGACCAGTGCCGGATTCCGGTCACGCGCGGCAGCCGCGCCGGGCTGGAAGAAGTCTCGGCATCTTTCTCGGCGGAATCGTGCGGAGACGCAGCATCGGCCTGCGCGTCCGCATCCTTCGCCGGAGAGTTCCTGGAGTTCAGGTTCTTCGCCGTATCCGCCTTTTCCCTGCTGGCATTTTTCCCGGCTTCAGCTTTCTTCTCCGCCTCCGCTTCGCGATCGAGTTCCACAATCGCCTGCTGCGCGTCCTCGACCAGGCGGTTATGCGGATAACGGTGCAAGAATTCTTTAAAGGTCGCGCGAGCCTGCTCGGGATCGTTCAGATCGTCGCTATAAATCTCGCCAATCGTAAACAGCGCGTCGCAGCGGTACTTGCTCCCCGGATATTCCTTGCGCAGAAACTTGTATTGCGCGATGGCCTCGTTCAGGATCTTGTCGTCGTCGAAGCGGCGGCCCATCTCGACCAGCGTCTCGGCCACGGCCACCACGCTGGGATCGGCCTTGGTGGAAGTCGGCGCACCGAAGTAAACGCCGCGATAAGCGTTAATCACGCGTTGGTAGTCGCGCCGCGTGCGGTCGGCTGGAGGACGCCCATTCAGCGCCTCCCGCATGCGCTCGGCCGTCGCGAAGTGATCGCGCGCCCATGACTCTCCATGATGTGAATCAGTATGGTGTGAGGTGCTGCGATGCGTGCGGGCATACATCGGCACTGCGGGCAGCGTAGCCAGCAACAGCAGCGCTGCCCAGCGCAGGCTGCGCTGGCTCGATGTCGTCTTCAAATCCTCGGCCCGTTAACTGTCTCGATCGCCGTTAAGGTTGAACCGCTGGTGGTACCTGAGAGATTTTGCCTGGGTGCCCATTTACTTCTAAAACAGATGCCCAAACCCTACTCCGTGTTGCTGATGTAAAGCACTCCACGCGCATCCCGTTGAACCTTCACAGGATCGTGCGAAGCTCCCGACGAACCAATATCAAATCCTCCGTAATAAAGGTTCGTAATCCGCCGGACATAATTCTGCGTTTCCGCGTAGCGTGGAACCCCCGCGCTGCGCGCCACTGCGCCTGAACCCGCGTTGTACGCGGCCAGGGTCAGGTTCACGTCGCCGTCGTAGTTTTCCAAAAGCTGTTTCAAGTGCCGCACTCCCGCATCCACGTTCTGCTCTGGATCAAACGGATTCTTCACCTTCAACTCGCGCGCCGTTGAAGGCATCAACTGCATCAGCCCCATCGCGCCCTTGCGCGAGATGGCGTTGGAATTGAAATTCGACTCGACTTTCACGACCGCCCGCACCAGGTTGGGGTCCACATTGTGCCGAGCGGCCGACATCACAATCGCCGAATCAATCTCTTCCTGCGACGCCTGATGCCCGAGCGCATTGGCCGAGATAATCTTTGCGTTGGCTGCTTGGGTTGAGTCGTGCCCGAAGTACTGCGTGACCTCAGCCGCGGCCGACCGCGCCGCCCGCATCGAGGCCGTACCCGCCGAGGGCACCGGCTTCCAGCGATTCTCTTTACTGCTCCAGTAGACCAATCGCGGACGCGCCGGCTGCGCAGCCTGCGCTTGCCGGACCGGCGCCGGAGCGTCGTCATTCACATAAATCGTGCGGCCGTTTTCCTCGGTCGTGGTGATTCGCGATCTGACAGAAGAAGAAGAGGAGACAGAAGTGGCGCGCTCATCGCCTTCAGCCGGCCAGCCGTTAGCAGCCCATGCCGCGGGCGGGGCAAGAGAAATGGAGGTCGCGATGGCGGTCGTCAGCATCAATGCGATTTCGAGGCGCTTTCGCATATTCCGGGCGTTTCCCTTTCACCGAACCTTCCCCAGAAAGGCGGCTCAGACAGACTCCACCCTCCTGATGTTCTACCCGGAACCTGACGGAGAATCGCTTACCAGAGTAGCTCGATTATAGGCGGCGGCCGGTACATGGGCAATCTCTCCGAAGGGAGTAGAACCACCGGAGTTATCCGCGCAAGTGATTGAAATCCATAGATGTTAGACGATTCTTACCCGTCTGTCTGCACACCCTAAGGTAACCACCCCACCGGTTACCCGATGCGCCCGTGAGGGAGAACCGATTTCCCCGGCGGGATTATGGAGTGTGCGAGAGTGCCCCACTTCTGGCCGGTTTTGCCAGAAGTGGGGATTTTCTTAACGCAGGCCCGACGGCGATCGCCGATCTCTTAGGGTTGTGGGCTTCCGTTAATCGTATCCGCCACCACGTCGATGCTATATGCCCTCATGACGTTCGTCTTCACTATTTCCTGCGGAGCGACGCCGTTGATCGAAGATTTTTCCGCATGGCGCTCATCCGCAGCAATGACCCCTAGGACTTCGAAATCCTCGTGAACCGGGCTCCAGTACACGATCGGGCCGGGAGCGATGCGAAGATTGTACCCGCCTTTAACAGGAATCTCGAAGGAATCCGGCCGAGTTGGGTCGATGGCCGTTATAGTCCCAAGTGAGACTGCGGGAATTTCTGGCCAGAGCGGGCGCGACGTATGACGCATGTTGGCGGGCATCGGTGGCCGCGGCCTCGGCGCAACCCATCCCATGTACCACACTTTCTGTCCTGTGGTTAACACTCCGGTACTTCTAACAACCTTGTAAGGAGTTCTGATTCTCTGGCCGGTATCGCGCTGCAAATCATTGGCAGGGTTTCCTTTGTGTGACTTAGGGCGCTTCGTGGTTGTCGAGTTTACTCCGGCTCCCATCTCCTCTGCGCCCCGTTTGTGATACTTTGTGATACAAGGTTCTGTGATCTTCCTGCACGTAACGGTCAGTCCTTTCCTTATCTTCATCCCTCTGGACGCAAGGTTTCCGGAGCCGGCAGGTTTTTCATGCTAAGGGCGTTCTTCGTCAATCTTTCTGAAAGCCGTTCTCTGCGCAGCTTTGCCGAGCGCTCGTCCATTGGGCGCCGCGTTTCCGGCCGATTCGTCGCCGGAACTGAAATCGCCGACGCGGTGCGCGTCACCCAGGCCGTCAACCGCGCCGGCATGAGCGTGAGCATCGATAATCTCGGCGAAAATACCACCAATGCCGACGAAGCGCGCCACAGCGCGCAGCTCTACCACCAGATCCTTGATGCGATCGCGGCCAACCAGCTCAACGCCAACATCAGCCTGAAGCTAACCCACATGGGCCTCGATGTGGACGAAAAGCTGGCCCGGGATATGGTGAGCGGACTGGTGGTGAAGGCTGCAGCCATGAGTCCGCCTGGCTTCGTGCGCGTCGATATGGAGGGCTCGCCCTACACCCAGCGCACCCTCGACTTCGTGCACGAACTGCATCGCATGCCGGGCAATGGCGACAAAGTGGGAACGGTAATTCAGGCGTATTTGAAGCGCTCTGAGTCCGACATCGAAAAGCTGCTTTCGGAGAGGATTCGCATTCGCCTCTGCAAAGGCGCGTACAAAGAGCCGGCCAGCATTGCCTTCGAGAGCAAGGCCGACGTCGATGCCAACTACGTCAAGCTGATGAAGATCTTGATGAAAAGCGGCGTCTACCACGGCCTGGCCACGCACGACGAAAAGATCATCCGGGAAGCCCAGGCCTTCGCTACGCAGGAGAGGATTGCTCGCGATTCCTTCGAGTTCCAGATGCTCTACGGCATTCGCCGGGATTTGCAGCAAAGCCTGGTGCGCGAGGGCTGGCGTATGCGCGTCTACATCCCCTTCGGTTCGGAATGGTATCCCTACTTCATGCGCCGCCTCGGAGAGCGACCGGCGAACGTATTCTTCATCGCGCGGAACATGCTCAGGAAATAGGGCTGTGATGCAATGAATACATGGAATACAAATATTCTTCTACTCGCCGTGGCAACTTCTATCAGACTTCCGGAAGAGATCGAGCGGCGCCTCGGTACTAGCGAATCTGAAAACTGATTACGCGTCCTGCCCTACTGCCCGTTCTCTTCGCCTTCCGGCGGAGCCAGCGGCAGTCGTGACGCCCCACGAATCATGTCACGCTCCTGATCAGAAAACATGCCCCTGAAGCGCGGGGAATCGATGACCCGTTCGCGCTGATCCGGCGGCATGCCTCGCAGATCGTGGACCGCGGTGGCGACCATGCGCTGCCGGTCGGGCGGAAGGCGCCGAAACTGATTGAAGACTTGCCGCGCCTGTTGCTTTTGCGCCGGGGTGAGATGTTCCCAGGTCTCCATGCGGTTCAGCATGCGCAACTGCTGTTGCGGCGGGAGACTCGAGAAGTGCTGCAGCCGCTGCCGCAGCAATTGCTGTTGTGCCAGCGGCAGTCGCCGGAACCCCGGGTCGCGTTGCAGTTCGCGTTCCTGCTCCGCGGGAGACAGATCTTTGTAGCGCCGCAGCCAGTCACCGGCATGCCCCCGCTGCAGCGGATGCGCCTGCTGTTCGCGTGGCCCCTGCGACGGACGCTGTGCCCCATACGCTGCCGCTGCATGTCGTTGTGGCCCGGCATGGAATCCACCCCTCAGGGCGAAGCTGGGAACTGCGACGGTCAGCGACACCGCCAGCGCGACGGCGGCCAGATACTCCGTCCTGTGTGTTCCCCGGTTCATTTTCTCCGCTTACTTCTTCTCCGCCTACTTTGCGCCCGCACCAGGCCGAGACCCTTACGGATTGGCGACAACATCCTGCTGCAGACTCAAGTCATCCAACAGTTCAAAATCGGAATACAGGTCGTGATTCTTTTCCAGAGCCTCCAGGTCGCTGACGGCAGTGCCCGGCTCACCCGACTCAACTACAGCAAGCTGGCCGTTTTCATCCGGATGGTGAAACCCGCTGCCCTGCGTGAAGAACAGTCCCACGCCAACGCCCATCAGCACGGTCAGCGCCGCCGCCAGCACCGGCCGGCGCAGCCAATGCAACCAGCCCGCCTGCGGCTTTGCCATTTCCTCACGCAGGCGCGCCTGCAGCCGCACATCGAAATACGGCGACGGCTGCGGCGCCCGCCACTCATCGAGCAACGCCATGGTCGCGCGCATCGTTTTCAACTGCTCCGCGCATGCCGCACAACCTTCCAGATGCTTGCCTTCGTCGGCCGTAGGCTCGCTGAATCCAGCCGCCATATCCGGCATCCGTTCACGAATTTCGTTACAGTTCAACCCGCTGTTCATAACCGCTTCCCCTTGATTCCCGCCAACTGTCCCGCCACCGAAAATTCTGCTTCCTATACGAATTCTTTTAACTGCTCCCGCAAAGTCTCATACGCGCGGAATAGCAATGATTTCGTCGCCGACTCGCTCTTCTTCAGCACTTCGGCGATTTGCTTGTAATCCATCTGCTGGTACTTGTGCATAATCACTGCCAGTTTCTGCTGCTCCGGCAGCGCCTCGACCTTGCGCCGGATTGCCAGCATGCGCTCGCGCCGCACCATCGCCTGTTCCGCGGTCAAACTTGCGTCCGGCAGTTCGAACGTCGTGCCCGTTTCTTCATCGGGCTCGTCAAGACTGACCGTCACTTCCGCGCGCTCATGCCGGGTGTCGCGCGCGTGATTCACCGCCAGGTTGGTCGCGATGCGATACAACCACGTAGTAAATTTCGCGCTGGCCTCGTAGCTTTCCCGCGAGCGATACACCCGCAGAAAAACTTCCTGCGCCAAATCTTCCGCCGCTGCCGAGTTCCGCGCCATGCGGTACATAAAACTCACCAGAGCCCGCCGATATTTCTGCACCAAATAGTCGAACGCCGACTGATCGCCCGCCTTAACCCGCAGCATGACCTCGGCATCGGAAGGTGCGGTTCCACCCGCGGTCGCAGGCACGAAGGCGGCGGACGACTGCTGCGTTGTCGCAGCCATCAGCATGCCCCCGTCCAGTGCGGCTGTGCTCACACTCATGTTAACCCCGTCGGGGGCGGAAAGTTGCACGCTTTGAGGGGGGTAGTGATCTGGAGAAGTGCTTTGGAATGAGTCCAATAGCGGTCCGTGCGCGGGTTTCTGCTCGGGCGCCATCGCAATTTGAGAACCGGCTCCGGGCGGCATCCACAAAATCACGGATTTCCACGCCCAACTGGCCATAAGGCTATCACGCCCTTAGGCAAAACGCATCGCCACGCAAATCTCGAGACTCCGTCAGGGCAAGAACAAAATGACCAGCATCCTTGACCTGGCCACTTCTATCGCGAGAATGGCTATCCGGAGCTCAAAAGCGGCAGAGGCTGGCGTCGCCTGACTTTTGCCCTCATGGACCTCTGGACCGTTCGTGGAACCCAGGATGCCCTTCTCCGGAGGAATCGCCACGAACGCCTTCGTTCAGATCTGTGACACCGGCTGGGCGAACCCTTCGACTTCCCTCAGGGCAAGCTGCGTCTGCCTCTCACTGGGGTGGGATCCGAACAGTTGCATAATCCGCGCGCAAATGTTTGAATAAAAATCACTCTCGCGTGGGCGCTTAACTCAGCGGTAGAGTGCCATCTTCACACGGTGGAAGTCATAGGTTCGAATCCTATAGCGCCCACCATCTTATTGAAAAAAATGCGTTAACGTAGTTTTTTGAAGCCGACCTCAGAACTTCACTCATTCTTTGAAATGAGTGACATGCAGTTCTGCAAGGACCTAGTGTGATCCGTTAAGGCCAAAACCGGACCGATTGCAATAGATTTTCCGACCGACGCATGACCCGCCTGTCACCGAAGTACCTCAGCTTCCGAATAGCCCGTCGCTCGGCCAGTGGGTCATGTCGATTGAGATGAGAGCCGCCGAGGTGAGCGGGCATTATCGAGAGGCCTCTGATCTCTTAACAAAGTTCCCTAATTCAGAAAAATCAGTGCGGTTGCAAATTTGGAGTCCCGATAGAACGGTCGTTCAGTGAGCGGGCATGATGAGACAGGAAAAGAGCCTGACCGGAGATGCTTTCTGGGGTACATCTCGCCAAAATCCTACGAAAATCGCCATCGATCTTGACGCTCGAGCGAGAAAGTGCCTGCATTCGAATGATGCTGATTGAGAAATGTCTTTACCTCGGCGCAAATACAACAGAGATTGGTGGGGGCGGCGGGAGTCGAACTATTCAGCGCATTGACAGCACGTAAGTTATTGATTCTTCGTTCGCCAGAAGGGCAAAAGAGGCCCCATTGCCGATTCCATTTACGTTTATTGCACGAAAAATCTTTCGCGTTCCCGTAGCAAAAAAGCGATAGCGTCCTAACAATTAGGACACTCCCAAACAAGGCACTAATGCCGAATCCAACATTTATCATACGCAAATCGTTTCGCGTCTCAACTGGGTAAAGGCAAGTCAGAAGCTGAGCAATCTGGGTACTGCGCCAGCTTGAAACGAACGCAGTACCGCGATCTGCCTAAGAAGCCCCGACTACGCTACGGTTGGAACACTGCGCAAGTGCTGCTGGATGGACTGCACGGATCTGGCGGAAAATACGCCGTAGACGTACCGAGCCCGTTGAGATACACCTCGGTCGACGCCACACAGCCTCCGTTCGGTGCGGTCACCACGGGTTGCACTTCGGCGCGTTGTTCAAGCTTCGTCACCAGCGTGCTGCCCGGCAAATCGAGCGACGCAGCCTGGCCGGGCGCAAGTTGAACGTTCAGTGTGTTTCCCACCGGAACGCCCTTGCTGTTGACGAAACTGACTGTTCCGATGCACGGGTCAGGCGGGTATGACACGACATTCAGTCGCGCTGTCTGCAGCACGGTCACGCCTAACATGCTGAACTCCGGACTGAGGGCGTACCCTGTCTGTCCCGGCGTCAGCACGCTGGTGATGCCGAGAATGTCGTCAAATATTTCCGCTGAAGCCTGGCAGGAACTGGCGATTCCTGCGGCGGGTACAACGGTAGGCAGCACTTCCACGCGCTGTCCCGCAACCGCGGTCAGAGTATTAGCATTGACGGCCAGCGACGCCGATTGTCCTGCCTGCAGCGTGACATTCAAGGTCGTGCCCACAGGATTTCCGTTAGCATCCTGAAAACCAAGCTGGGCAAAGCATGGAACGGGTGGATAGGCGACAACATTGATCTGCAAGGTCTGGCCGCGGACCACGCCGATCATGGCGAAGTTCGTGGCGTTAGTTAAGCTTTGCGCCCAGCCTAGACTTGCCAACATGAGCGCACACACTGAGATTGCGATTCGCGTTTTCATGGTTTCTCTCCTTATGCAATTTGGTACGGCAGTGTGAACTGATTGCTTTCAGAATCGGACTGCGAGTTCACTGCTCGCAATCAGAGAACGGTGAAAGCCAGTTTGCTCGAGGTTGTTCCTCCGGGGTTGGTAATGCTGATTACACCGGAATTGGCCCCGGAAGGGACGATCACGGTGAGGATTCCTGAGCCGTCCACTTTAAAGAGAGCGGAAGTAGAATCCCCGAAAAAGTTGACCGCGGTCGTGCCAACGAAGTTTCCCCCAAAGATTGTGATGGTGGCACCGACGCTTGCCTTGGCGGGCGCGAAGCCCAAGATCTTGGGCGCCGGAAGCGGGAGCCCGCTGCTGAATACGGAAATCGCTCCCTGGTCCTGGACTCCGTCAGAATTCTCACCGCCATCATATTGCAATGTTACGTAGAGCTTGCCGTCGCTGCCCTGGACCGCCGCACCGAGGGGCGAGAAGCCGGTAGTCGCTCCGCTGAAGCTGGCTTCCAGCGTGCCTACGCCCGCGGGCGTGACTTGGTAGATTGTGCCGTCGTTCGACGCGCCGCCCTCCCACGCGGTTCCGTAGAGGTTGCCGTCCGAGGCCTGAATCAATCCCGCCCGGGGAAAATTGCCGGTACTGTCGGGCGTGCCTTCCGCGGGGAAGTCATATATCTTGGTGAAAACCCCCTTCATGGAAATGCGGAACACCGTTCCCGTCCCGTTGGCGCCGCCGGAATAGCAGGTGCCATAGAGATGGCCGTCGCTGGCCTCGACCAGAGCGCCCTTGGGGTAAGAGCCGTCGGCACCCCCACCGTCCGATCCCACAAAGGAATGGAGGATAGTAACGGCGCCGGCGGGCGTCATCTTAAATACCGTGCCTTCGCCCTCGTCCAGGCCTCCGGAGCCGCCAGCCTCAGTCGTCCCGTAAAAATTTCCGTCACTACCCAGAGTCAGCCCTGCAACCGGATTTGCGCCGTCCCCGGTGGTACCGAAAGGACCGGAGAAAAGATGCAGGATCGTGTAAGCGCCTGCGGCAGAAATCCGGAAGATGGTGCCTTGGTTGTAGAAGCCGTCATAGATGCCTCCGCTTTGCGTTGTGCCATAGAGATCGCCATTCGGTCCTACCACGAGGCGCCCCGTCGGATCCGCTCCATCGGTGGTCAGGGAACCGCAGCCGTTGCCTCCGCAAAAAGTGTGCAACACGGTAAGCTTTCCGCCGGGCGTGAGTTTGAAAACCGTGCCGCAGCCCGACGTGCCACAGATAGCATTGCTGACGCCGCCAAGAGTGGCCACGCCGTAGAAATTGCCGTCCCTTGCCTGCACTAAACCAGCTTCAGGTTCCCAACCGTTGGGTGCCGTGCTAGTGGCGGAGTCATAGGGAAAGCTGTACACCACGCTCAACACACCCGCGGGAGTAATCTTCACCACCGCGCCGCAACCGGGGATCTGGTCTTCCACTTCGCCGGGGCACGTGCCAGCTCCTCCGGTATTCGTGGTGGTGTAGTAGTTGCCGTCCGTCCCCTGGATCAATTCAGCCATGGGATTCTCGCCGTCAGGAAAATTGCTCGTGGCGGCAGCGTTGTACTGAAACGCGTACAGCTCGGTGAGCTGAGCGTTCGCATGGCATGGCTGCAGGGCGAGAAAAAGCAGCCCACAGCTTAAGATCCATCCGGTCGAATATGTTGTGGAATGAGTTGTAGATTGTGTTGCCGGTTTTTTAACAGAGTTTCTTGCCGATTTCATATTTTTGCTCCTGCTTCTTATCCTTTGTCGCCATGCCAGACGCCTATTTCGACAACTGAGCGGGCTGTGGTTCGAGCGCAACTTGCGGCAATGCGTCGTTTACTTGTGCGCGGCGGCCACAGCAATGGGACTGGCCTGAGGTTGCGCAGGCCGTTGCCCCGTAGACCGCTGCATCCGTTCGCGCTGCGCGACCACTGCGCTTCGTCATTACGTCTCCTCCCCAAGAAGTTCTTCTACGTCTATTGGTCGACCGGGCCACGGAGAAATCGCTCTGCCCAAGTACTCAAGGAGCGACCTGTGCCGATGCCAACCGGGTCTCCGCTCGCTCGCGCTTGACCTGCGCCAGCGCCGACTCCAGCTTCGCCTGCCGCTTCCGCAGCGACTTGATTTCCTGTTGCTGCTGCTTGATAGCGTTCACCATCGCCCAGATCACCGGATCGTTGTTCACCAATAGATAGCCTTTGTTGTTTTCGGTCACCGCCTCCGGAATTGCCTTCTGTACTTCCTGCGCAACCACCCCGATGTGCTGATCTGTGTCCCGAATGCCCATCGCGTTGTCGGCCTTGTAGCGATATCGGACGGGGTTGATTTTCAGGATCTGGCTTAGTCCGGAGTTGAAAGTTCCGTCCAGAGTCTTGAGTCGGCCGTCGGAATACGTTCCCCACGAACCGCCGCCGGGCTTGTCGGCGCTGCCATTTACGGTCAGGTTGTTGTCTGGGGTGGTGGTGCCGATGCCGACGTTGACGGTGACCGTCTGGTTGTTCACGCCCTTAACGCTGCCGAGCACCATGGTGTTGCTCGCGCCTACTTCGGCATTGGCTCCGATCGCGCTGGCGTTGAACAGCGTGCCCGTGCTCATCGCAGTTCCGGTGCCAAGAAACGTATTGTTTTCGCCGGTGATATAGCTCAAATCGGCGGTGTTTCCCGCGTGGTTGCCCACTCCGGTATTCGCTTGTCCCGAGGTGACGAATTGGAGCGCCAGGTCTCCGTCCGCCACATTGCAACAGGAGGTACTGTTCAGCAGCGCCTCATAGCCATCGGCAGTGTTCCCGCTGGCCGTCTGGTTTATGAAAAGCGCTTGGAACCCAGTGACCGTGTTCTGGCTGCCCGTGGTGTTGGCGAAAATGGCGCTAGCTCCGTTGGCCGTGTTGAAATTGCCGGTTGTGTTGGCGTTGAGCGCCTCGACGCCGTGCCCGGTGTTGGAATACCCCGTAGTGTTGTTCTCGAGCGCGAACGCACCGGTCGCGGTGTTGAAGTAGCCGCTCGTGTTGCCGCCGAGCGCAGTACCGCCGGTGGCGGTGTTGTACTGGCCTGTGGTATTGGCGTAGAGGCTCTGATAGCCGGTGGCAGTGTTGTATAGGCCGGTTGAATTGATGGCGAGGGCCTGGTAGCCGGCCGCCGTGTTGTCTGCGCCGGTAGTATTGCTTTCCAGCGCCTGATAGCCGATGGCTTGGTTCGCCGCACCCGTAGTGTTCGAGGCCAGTGCATACGCTCCGTAGGCGGTAATGCTGCTGGCGCTGGTGTTGGAGGAGAGCGCCAGGAAACCGGTCGCGGTATTGCCGACGCCGGTCGTCGTGGAGTTTCCTGCCAATCCAAAGAATGCATTCTGGCTCGCGGGTGAGCCCCAGACGTATTGGCTGCCACCGATGTTGAAACTGGTGGTGGCATTGATCGCTCCGGTCGCGGCCACGTTTCCGTTGATGGTCTGGTTGCCGGTAAAAGTATTCGCGGCTCCCAATTGCGCATATGTGGAATTCAGGGCTGACGTGTTCAGGCTCAGGGTTACGTTGCCGGTTGTGCCGCCGCCGGTGAGGTCGGTGCCGGCGGTGACGCCCGTAATGGTTCCGGTGCCCACCGCTGCGCAAGCCCACGCGCTGCCATTCCATTCGAGCACCTGATTGGCCGCGCAACCGTTCGTCAGCGAGAGGTTCAGCGCGCCGCTGGTGCCGCCGCCGGTCAGCCCGCTACCCGCTGCTGTCGTCACGCCCGTGATCGTTCCACCGCTGGCAAACACGATATCCAATTCCGGCGGATGGCTGGTCGTCGTGTTCTCTTTGCTGTCGAAGCTGGCAAAGAATGTACTGTTGGCCACCAGCGCGAGTCCATCGTTGGCCTCGCTTCCGTTCAGCCACGCCTCAACCGCCGGCGTCACGTTGATCAGGATGTACTGGTTTTTGTCCGCCGCAGTGATCGCCACGCCGGAGGCAATCGTTCCGCCCAACGCCGGTGCCAGACTGGAGGTAATAGTGCTCTCCGCCCAGGTGCCGTTGACGTAATCCACGTTGAAGCTGCCCGCGGTAGTGACGGCATTCACATAGAGCTTCAGCGTGGCCTGGCTGACGCTGGCGCCGGCGGGAATCGATGCCAGATTGAACTGAATGTAGCTGGTCGCGATGGTGCCGTCGACCTCGAGCAGCGCATTGGCGCCGTAGTTGGTCGTGGCAGCGGCGCTGTTAGTAAAGGAGTCCTGATTGGGTGTGATCTGCGCGTGACTAACTCCCATAGCCAGGAGCGCCACGAAGCTCACAACAAACGAAGCACGAAACTGCAATTTGCTGGTCATAAGAATCTCCCGGACGTATCTATGGGTGGAACTAATGCAGCCGTAAAGCGAATCTTTGCGAATAATCGCCGCGCGGACCCTGTATCCACATTGCCCTTCTACGGCGTGACGGTTGGCGGTGAAGCCGTAAAAGCGATCGGAAGTATCGACGTAGATTCCCGATAGTTCCCCGGACTAATCCTGTCCCGCTGCGCGAGTCAGGTTCTAGGCGTCGCCAGGAACGATCCGACGACTCCGGCCCCGTCCTGGTAATCGCCGACGAGCACGCCGTTGTTATTGATGTCGTATGCTATGGCGGAAACTTCGCCAGGGAGAATGCTGATCGGTGTGTAGACGCCTCCGCTCCACAAGAAGTTCTGCACTCCTGCAAGGTCGGCCTCGCATTCACTGGTGGTGCAGTAATTCCCGACGATGACGCCGGAGTCATTGATTCCCTCGACCAACGTCTCAACTGCGCCGGAGTACTCGATCGGAGTGAAGGTTCCCCCACTCAACAGGAAACCGATACCAACGCCGCTGGCGTCATAACACGTGCCGACTATGTCTCCCGCGCTGTTGACATCCCCGAACTCGGTCTGCGTTCCGCCCGGGTAGTCGAACGAGGTATAGGTGCTCCCAATCAGCGTGAAACCGTGGGCGTTCCCGTCGCTGTCGAACCAAGCGCCGACAACTTCGCCGGAATTGTTGATCCCAAAGGGAAGGGTACCCGTGGCCCCAGCAAAAGGCACTTCGAGAGGCGTGAACTTTCCCCCAAACCACCCGTAACCGTTGTTAAAACCTGAGCTGTCAAGGTAAGTACCAACAATTTGACCCAGATCGTTAATGCATGTTGCGTCTTGCTGCATAGGCTCGTGGGGATAACTCACTGAATAGTAGGTTTCGGTGACAGTTTTCGCCCCCGATAACTTCGCGAGAAAACCCGCTTGAGTGAAGTCGTCGTTAGAGCCGTAACCACCGACGATCGCAGTTTTCGAAGTGGTCGCACCCTTGTTGATGCAGGTCGCTTCAGTGACAAGCTGGCCCGGATAGTTGAGCAGGGTGAACGTGTACGACGGCGCGCCAGGCGTTATTAACGCCCGAATCGGTGCCTGGCTGGCGGATGATCCAGCGCGTTTTCCGGTCAACCTCTTTATGGCTCTAACCTGTGCTCCGGCCAAGGAAGCAGTGACCAACCCCAGCAGAGCGGTCGCTACTGCGATATGTTTGGCAGTTTGCTTTGTCATAACCGGTTCCTCGATTCGCCTGATATTTTTTTCGATTTGCCTCATGCCTGGCGCAATCCGGCTAGTTGTGCAGAGTCGTCGGGTCTATGTACAAGATGGTGTTGGTAGCCGCCTCCACCCACGCAAGGATGCAAGTGGCCGCCCCCGATGCATTGGCGCTTCCTGCTGCCGCCGGCGCAACCTCGGTTTGCGCAGTCCAGCCATCGCCGCTAACCGGCCCGCAGTTGCCGGCAATTTGATTGGAGATTCCTTCGTCGGACTCGTCCTTCCAAAAAACCATGAGGGAATCCTGCAAGTCCACGAAGACCGAGAAGTACGCTGCCGCCGGCTGGGCCGAGCTTGCTCCCGGACAAGAAATCTCGGACTGCGGTTCCCATCCGATGCCCCAGCTGCTCCACCAGATGTGACCCGCCGCACTCCCCTTCCAGAAAAGGCCGTTTTCCAGCTGGTCGGACACAGGATCGTTAAATGACGTGAGGACTGGCGCTGCATCGGTTTCCGCTGTCCAAGTTGGATCTGAGCCGGCGACCTTCTGCTGCATTGCAAAATCCCCAGTGAGGCCGACCCACGTGTACCAAATGTCTGGGGAGCCAGCGCCTAGCCACGTCACGAAGAGTGTGCCACCGAAGAACGCCACGGCTGGCGCGGTCTTAGTCAAAGCCTGCCACCCTGTGCCCGACACCGTTCGCTGCTTCGTCCAAGTGCCCTGGTAGCCCTGCGAAAAGAAGATCTCCTCGTTGGGACTCAGCCCCCTCCAAGCCACAAGAACTCCGTAGGTGCCACCGATGAATGTCAAGGCCGGTGAGGCGCTGGTTTCCGCGGTCCAGCCGCTGCCTCCCACAACCTGGTAGTCGGTCCATTCCGTGCCATTGAACTTCGCGAAATAAATCTCATGGTTCGAGACCCCCGTCCACGCGATGTACAGATTCGTGCCATCCGATGCCACTGCGGGCGTCTTTGTGGTTGCTGCCTGCCAGCCTGTCCCGGCCACTTGTTGCGGCGTCGATTGCCCCAGCCCCCGGATTGCCAGGCTGGTCACCAACAGCGCTAACCCAAGTGTGAACTGCCTGATCGAGTGCTTCATTGGAATGCTCCTTTCGTCAATCCTCAAGGTTGTTGGAGTGTTCTTGTTCCTTCACCGGGCCCACCTACATCGACTTCAGGACCGACTCCAGACAAACCAAAGGCGATCCGTTCTGCTCTCCGGAAATGTGCCATCCATGACTCTGGACGGAGTCGGGCAGCGCCGGTTCTCTCCCTCCGACGAGCGCTGCGGCTTGACATAAGGCAACCATCTCCACCTCGCGACCGCACTGGTGGCACCAGGCTCGCATCGAACGACCGCCCCGAATGCGCACGAGCCGATCAGTTTGGATGGTGATTTCCATTCTTTGCGGCCCGAAAATCGCCCCCGCCAGTCTCTTTGCCCAGTCGCGAAATCGTGATAAATTGCTTGCCACATTTAGCTCGGCTTCCGCGCCATACGCTCCGGCGGCATGCATCCTGCCCGGAACCTGAACCAGAAGTCTTTAAGAAGCGATCAATTCGTTTTCAATAGTTTTCAAGGGTTTTCAAGACGGCGCTATGCATAACCCAGTCAAGCACTTACTGGAGTTCGGCCCGTTCCGGATGGATCCGGAACGTCGCCTGCTATGGCGTGACCAGCAGCCCATTCCGTTGTCTCCTAAGGCCTTTGATCTGCTCCTGGCTCTGACCCAGCGCGGTGGTCAGGTGGTTCTTAAAGATGACCTGATGAAAATGTTGTGGCCGGACACGTTTGTGGAGGAATCGAATCTCGGCCAGCATGTTTTTCTTCTGAGGAAGGCGCTAGGCGAGCGGCCGCAAGATCACACCTACATCGTGACCGTGCCGGGACGAGGCTATCGTTTCGCCCAAACGGTGCGAGAGGTGGCGAAGGATGAACTTAAGGAGGATGAACCCGAGAAGGAAGAAGCGCAGATTGCTATCGCGACCCGCTCCCTGGCCAGAGTGGTGATTGAAAGAGACAGAAAGAAGGATCTGCGGCTATGGCTGGCGACAGGGGCCATGCTCGTTGCCATCATGGTTGCCGCCGGATTGTATTGGCGAGCTCAGCGAAAGCCAAAACTGACAGAGAAAGACACCGTCGTCCTCGCCGACTTCGACAACAAAACCGGAGACCCCGTTTTCGACGGTACGTTGCGGCAAGGCCTCTCCGCGCAGTTGGAGCAGTCGCCGTTTCTGAATCTTCTCTCGGATCAACGCACGCGCCAGACCCTGGCCCTGATGGCCCAGCCAAAGAACTCCCCGCTGACGCCGGAAACCGCTCGCGAGGTCTGCCAGCGTACCGCCAGCGCCGCCGTTCTCGACGGATTGATCGCGCAGATTGGTACGCGTTATCTGCTCACTTTGAGGGCGATCAACTGCTCCACGGGCGAATCCTTGGCCAGCGCTGAGGCCGATGCCAGCGACAAAAGTCATGTCCTCGATGCGATGGGGAAGATCGCTTCGGAAATCCGCGGCAAATTGGGCGAATCGCTCTCTTCGCTTCAGAAATATGGCGTCGGCCCGGAAAATGTGACTACGCCGTCGCTGGAAGCCCTGAAAGTCTACGGCCTTGCGCATCAGGCCGAAGCTGCGAGCCTGGCTGCAGAGTCCGTTCCGTTGTACGAGCGAGCCATCAGTCTTGATCCGAACTTCGCCATGGCTTATCTGGGACTGGGAATAACCCAATTCAACTTGGGCGAGACTTCCCATGCGGCAGAAAATGTCCAGAAAGCTTACACGTTGCGCGAACGACTGAGTGAGCGCGAAAGGCTTGGCATCGAACGCATTTACGACGCGGTCGTCACGGGAAACTTCGAAGCCGCGCGTAAATCTGAGCTTCTGTTTCTGCAGATATACCCACATACGGACAGGGAGTTTACGAATCTGGCTGTTTTCTGCACCTACCTGGGCGACTACGGTCAGTCTCTCGCCGCCGCGCAAGAAGCTTTGAAACTCAATCCCGTAGTTGGCCAACACTATTCGAACCTTCTGCTCGAATATCTCCACAGTGGCCGTTTGGAAGATGCCAAGGCCATCGCACGGGAACAAGAGAAACAGAAACTGGATTCTCCCTCCACACACGCCAGTCTCTACCTGGTGGAGTTCCTGCGGCACGACGCCGCTGCAATGGAGCGTGAAGCCTCAGAGGTCATGGGCAAGCCGGGAACGGAAGATCTTGTCCTCTATTACGAATCGGATACGGCGGCCTATGGCGGACATTTTGTGCAAGCAAGAGAGTTGACCCACCGTGCCTCCAATTCGGCATTGCGAAGCGGGCAAAAGGAAACGGGAGCGGAGTATGAGGCCGAGGCCGCCGTGCGCGAAGCACTGGTGGGCAACTTGGCTCTGGCAAAACATCAAGCCCATGGTGCAGTGGCGCTCTCGAACGGAAGAGACGTGTCCGCGATCGCGGCCCTCGCTCTCGCGATGGCGGGCGACACCGCTGGCGCTACTCGCATGGCGGACGACCTAAGCAAGCGATTTCCGGAAGACACAGCTCTGACCTACAACCTGCTGCCGGCAATCCGAGCAGCCACCGCGCTTCAGAGCGGAGATTCCGGGAAAGCAGTCACGGCACTCGCCTTCTCGACGCCGTACGAACTGGGACAGACCACGCAAGAAGTCACCTTCGTGCTTTATCCGGTCTATCTTCGAGGTGAGACGTATTTAGCAGCGAAACAGGGTGCGGCAGCAGCCACCGAATTTCAGAAAATTCTCGACCATCCAGGACTCGTCCAGAACGAAGTGATCGGTGCACTCGCCCACCTGGGGCTCGGCCGGGCTTATGTTCTTGCGGGAGACGCCGGCAAAGCCAGACTCGAGTATCAGATATTCCTCTCCCTATGGAAAGATGCCGACCCAGATATGCTTCTCGTGAAGCAAGCCAAGTCGGAATACGCGAAGCTGCAATAGGCGTGAGAGCGGTTTCTCTTTTTTGGTTCAGGCATTTTCTTAAGGAGGGTTGAAGCTTGTTCCAATGTGGAGTTTTGGTTGCATAAGCCATTTTTTCGGCTTGGTGAGCTAGCCCACGTTATCTTCTTCGTGTTGTTCCGCTGGAACAATTCATTTCCCCCTAGCCACTAAGCCCTTGGGCACGGCTGGATTGCCATAGCTTGCTGCCGTCGCGCATATCGGAGGATCGATCGGCGGGTTCGGCAAGCTTTCGCTGGGCGTTTCCTCGAAACCAAGTTTGGACGCGGCTAGTCAAGAGCAGGTTCACATCAATCTCTTCGCTCCCATTGCTTGACCTGATGGCGTCCAACCAAACCTCGCCGACTTGTTGTAGATCAGGGAGTGAAGGTTCGCAGTAAGAAATGCAGATACGCAGCGGACTCAAAATCAGACGAGCATGCATTGTGATCCGTTTGTGGTCCGTTAGCGCTGCTTACCGTTGTCTTCTGCTGCTTTACGGTGCCCGCCGTGCTCTCTATATTGTTGAAACTACGTCTACCCCAAAATTCGAATCCTATAGCGCCCACCATCTTTTCAATTACTTACGAACCGCTATCGGATCACCTCGACGTCCTGGCGAAAGTAACCGATCGTCAACTTCTTGGGGACAGAGACCGCGCCCTCGTCGGGAGTTTCCTCGCCGGCCACCATACAAAATAGCGTTGTCTTGCCCGCCCCATTGGGACCGACCAGCCCGACTTTTTCGCTGGGATTCAACTGAAACGAAGCATCCACGAAGAGCAACTGCTTGCCATACTGCTTATTGACGTTTGAGAAAGAGATCATTTTGAAGGAGCAACTCGCGGCACCGTGCTTCTTCCAGTAGCGTGGACAGAAAATAACCGGCCGACCCGCCAGCCGAGCTACATGTAGCGCCGGCGGTATTCCTCGGTGTATCCTACTCGAAGGAAAGGGGGCCACATGGCCAAAAGAGAGCTGTATATCGAGAGGCGCGAAGAGGGAGATTATGCGGTAAGAAAACCAGGTTCGGAAAGGGCCAGTGCGGTACTCCCAACACAAGCCGAAGCCATTGAGCGGGCTCGCGAGATGAGCCCGAATGCGGCTGTTCACGTTGAGCGCGTCCGTGACACCAATGTCGGCGGCAGGGACAAATGGCGGAGACCCTAACCAACAACTAAATGCATTACCGCGGCATTTCGAAAACAGGACCGACCTGCTGCCCGACGCTGTTTCGGTTTGAGTTTCCGCTCTGGCGGACGGCTAACTACTTTCTTAGCCGATGTGCTACTTCTTCCTGTATTGATTCTTGATTCGTGCTGCGGCCTTGTCGATCTCAGGAAAGAGCGTGCTCTCATTAATGCCAATATTTTCGAGTGCTCTTCGGATAGTACTCTTCTCACCCTTCGGAATAATGAAAGGTGTTTCGCTAATCGGATTTGGGATATAAATCTTCTTAGGTGCATCGATGCCGTAGAGAATGAAGGCGCCGGATTGTGCCAGAATTCGCCTGTTGCTCATCTTGGGATGAACATAATATGGCTTAAACAAATCTATGGGGTTGATAATTTGCAGGAAGTATGGTTTTTCAGCCTTGATAAATTGATGAAGCCGTTTTATAACGCCGCTCTCATTGAATTTCCTGATGTTTCTATCATCCGATATGTCTCCTTTTAGCGACTTCCTCAGTTGATAAATCTCGGTCTTCTCCTCAGCTGTCATATTGGCCAAATTGGCAAGGCAACTAACCGAATCGCTGTCATAATACTTCACCCGTTCCGGTTGAATTTCGAAAGCGGTCACCTTGCCGTCACTCGCTGTGCCACCAACTGGGCCAGGGTCGGTTGCAAAATAAAGCGCGACTAACGCATTCCGCGAAACATCCAGCAACCGAGTCGGTAATCCAAAATGCTGCATCCGGACGAGCTTGTCAAACATGGTTTCGTCGGATGCAAACTCATTCGGATGGACCGAGATCAGATCACGCACTGCTGTTTTCTCATTCTTGAGAAGCTCCCTGAGATCAGACCTGAATATGCCGGCTACGTTTGGCCAAAAGGAGTTCCGCTGGCCGCGAAAGCATTTCAAGTAGCTAGAGCTGGACGAGTATTGCGCAAACGCGTCAATGAAGTCCGTGAGAGTTCGAGGCGGTGCAGATTTGGTCGCACGCTTCCTAGCCATTCGGCGCCTAAGATGCCCCGATAAGAAAGGGCAGCGGCTCAGCATCCTATAGTAAATGGCAAAAAGCAACGCCTGCAATGGGACCGGCGGGTGCGGATCCCGGAGAGTCGATCTGGTCGACTGACCTACTCCCGATTAGTCGGCAGTCGCGGCAGTATCTTACTTGATATTTGAGAAGGAGATCATTTTGAAGGAGCAACTCGCGGTACGGTGCTTCTTCCAGTGTAGCGTGGACAGAAAATTACCGGCCAACGCTTGGCGCTTTGGGAATCCGAAATCCGGACTCGCAAAATTCGCACTTGACATTGCCTGATAATTCACTACCATACGGTTGTGGATAGATTGGGTACAACGTTTGCGGCTTTGTCGGATCCAACGCGGCGGGCGATGATCGAGCGGCTCTCCCGCGGGCCTGCCTCTGTGCACGGCCTGACGGAACCGTTTGCACTCTCGCAGCAGATGATTTCAAAACATATTGCCTACCTGGTGCGGGCGCGGATTGTGATCAAGACGAAGCGTGGACGAGAGAGTGTTTGCAGGCTTAGGCCCGAGGCGATAAAGACGGTCAGCG
>DATJSG010000027.1:0-258902 GCA_035504195.1 Terriglobales bacterium | reverse complement strand
AACTCCCAGGCCCGCGCCCTCGAGCTCCCACCCTGGCTCCATCAGTACAACTGGCACCGTCCGCATGCTAGTCTGAATCACGCTCCACCCATCAGCCGTTCCGGTCTCGACCGGAACAACCTGTTGACACACCACACCTAGGGATATGCTAGACTTTTCCTAGGAGTTCCCTATGGCAACGCTGTATGTCGAGAATGTGCCCGAGCCCATTTATAAAGCTCTGCGCGCACGGGCCCGCAAGAATCGAAAGTCGATTGCGGCGGAAGTGATTGAACTTTTGGAGCAGAATATTCCGACAGCCGAAGAGTTAAAAGCGCGGCGCGAATTCGTGCGGCGGATGAAAGAGCTCTCCTCGCGTGAGCCGCTCTCGCCTGGACCGTTCCCCTCGGCCGAGGAAATGATCCGCGAGGACCGCGAGCGGTGACATCGTTCGTCCTGGATGCAAGCGTTGCCGCAAAGTGGATGCTTCCGGCAAAGGGCGAGTTATTGCGGCCGGAGGCTTTCCGGTTGCTAGACGCATATGGGGCCGGCGAAGTTACTCTGATCGTACCCGATATTTTCTGGGCCGAGTGCGGCAACATCGTGTGGAAGGCCACCTGGCAAAAAAGGCTTCGCCGCGCCGATGCAGAACAGGCGATACTCTCGCTCATTGGCCGCAACCTGCCGACGATTCCTTCGGCAACTCTTTTGCAAGAAGCAGTATCTATCGCCTTCGACTTCGGATGCTCAGTTTACGACTGCCTGTATGTCGCTCTCGCGGCCCAGTCGAAGAAACCGTTAATCACCGCCGATGAGCAGCTCGCCAACGCGCTCGCATCACGGTTCCCGCTGATGTGGCTGGGAGCGTTCTAAGAATCTCTCGGAAACCGTTAATGTAGGCCCAGTGCCCTCACAGTGTTCTCATCCAACGTGGCCTTGCCGTCTTTTTTCGTGACGACGCCGAAGCTGCCGGAATAGTCCCACATGGCCCACCCGATGTTGTGGCGTTCGAGCGACGTCCGCACGTCGGTGATCCAGCGGATGCGGTCTTGAGCGTCGGCACCGTAGCGGTAGACGCCGAATTCGTTGCAGATGAGCGGGACACCATTCTTCTTGGCCCAATCAGCGGCCTGCGTGATCTCGGCATCGATGCGTGATGCGCCCCAGTGGTCCTGTCCGTAGCGAATCACATAAAGACGGTCGAGCGCTTCGGGAACTTGCGTCGCGACCTCGGCCGCGTTTTCGGGCGATGACGGATACTGCAGTCCCTTCAGCCAGCGCCAGTAGTACGCTCCCCAGGTTGCGCTCTGATGGGTGAAGATGTGTGGCTCGTAGAAATGAAAAACATAAATGACGTTAGGATCGCGCAGCGGTTCGAGGAAGATCATGTCGTCATCGTCATCCCACCTGGCGCCGGCGGCGATGATGGTGTTGGTGGGCGCACCCTGGCGGATGGCAGCAGCCAGCTTGGCCTCGACTCCGTACCAGCGGTACGGGTCGCGCATCTCCGGTTCGTTGAGAACTTCAAAGAAGACGCGGTCTGAATCCCAAGACGTAGAAGAGTAATGCTGCGCCACCATCCGCCAGAAATCAGCGAAACGCTCGACGAAATCGTCGTCTTTGAGGCGCGCTTTGAAATCAGACTCAGGATGCATGTCAATCTCGACCGCCAGCCCCGCATCGAGAATCATCTTCACGGCGGCATCGAGATAACCGAAATATTCCGCAGTTCCGTTCTGGCTGCGCGCGGCGTCCATCATGGGCTGGGGATTCACGCTCAGGCGCACATGATCGAAGCCCATGGATTTGATCAGCGCGATATCGGAGGCGGTGGTCCAGCTCTGAAAGTGTTCTTTCGTATATCCCTTGGGATCCCAGACCTGCGCGAACCATTCGCTGAGATTAATGCCGCGGCGAAGATGAGCCAGGCGCGACGCAGGAACGGATGACGAAGGTGAACTTTGCGCGCACGACAGGGACGCGAAAAATAAAACAACGGCGATCCATCTGCGTATCATGGACTACTCCTTGAGCCGTGCCTGCTTGGTCAGCTGAGAATCGGCAGCTTGCGGATTCTCTTCTTCGTCGCAGCGTAAATCGCGTTGCACAGAGCCGGGGCCAGCGGCGGCACCGAGGGCTCGCCGATCCCAGTCGGCGCCTCCTGGCTTGGAACGGCGTAGACCTCGACGGTCGGTGATTCGCTCATGCGCACGGGGACGTAGTCGTCGAAGTTGCCCTGCACCACCCGGCCCTGCTCAATGGTGATCTTCGCCCGCAGCGCGTTGGTGAGTGCATAGACGATTCCACCCTGAATCTGCTGCTCGAGAATGCTGAGATTTACGACCTGCCCGCAATCGACTGCGGCGACCACTCGCTGCACGCGCGGCTCGTCGTTTGCCATCGTGATCTCGACCACCTCGGCCATATACGAGGCGAAGCAGCCAAAGCAGGCGATACCGCGATAGCGGCCGGCGGGCAGCGGCTTATCCCATCCGGCTTTCTCGGCTGCCAGTTGCAACACGCCACGCATGCGTGCGGTGTGCCATATAGTCGTGAAATAGGCTAAGTCTTGATCTTTCGCCAGCAGATGAAGCCTATATTGCAGCGCATCTTTTCCCGCCGCAACCGCGAGTTCGTCGATGAAACTTTCCAGCGCGAACGCCGCTTGCAGGGCGTAGACCGAGCGCATCCAACCGAGCGGGACCGGCGTCTCGGTCAGTACATATTCGATGGAGTAATTCGGCAGGCCGTAGACCGGCCCCGCCTCGTCGGGCAGATCGGGGTCTACACCGTTCGGACCGGGCTGCCCTTTCTGTCCGCTGATCGAGGGCGCGATGATGCGATGGGTAAGCGCTGCGGGAAATCCCGACCCGTCCACCGTGGCGCTGAGCTGATGCAGACTCGCCGGGCGATAGGTCGAGAAGCGCATGTCATCTTCCCGCGTCCAGATCACTTTCACCGGAGCGTTAATCGCCTTCGAAACCAGCGCCGCTTCGACGGCATAGTCGTGTTCGAGGCGGCGGCCGAAACCTCCGCCCATGAGCGTGACATTAACCTTGACCTGATCGGGATCGAGGCCAACAGCTTGTGCGACTGAATCACGGCAATCCTGCGGAACCTGGGTGGGCGCCCACAGTTCGCACTTTGTCCCCTGATAGTAAGCCGTGCAGTTGCCCGGCTCCATCGGGGCGTGCGCCATGAAGGGCAATTCGTATTCGGCGGAGACGCGGCGGCCAGAATTCTTGGCAGGATCGCCGGCCATGTAGAGGCTTGCGCCTTTCTTCGACGCTCCCTGCTTCAACGATGCAATGACGGCGGCAGTGTTTAGCTCTTTATTCGGCCCGGCGTCCCAGTTGACGTTCAGCACGCGGCGGCCTTCCATCGCGCCCCAAACGCTGTCGGCGGCCACTGCGACTGCGGAGTCGCTGATCTTCCCGACATAGCTCACTCCGGAAATCTTCTTCGAGTCCTTGTCGTCGAACGCTGCAAGTTTTCCGCCGATGGTCGGGCAGCGCGAGAGCACAGCGAAGTTCATGCCCGGCATCCGGAAATCAATGCCGAAGATTGCTTCGCCCTTCACTTTCGATGGCGAGTCGACTCGCGGCAGGCGCTGGCCGACAATCTTGTAATCTTTGCTCTGCTTCAGTGGCACGTCGGTTGGAATGGGCAGCGTCGCAGCCTTGCCGACAAGTTCGCCGTAACTGAAGCTCTGATTGGAAGCGGCGTGCTTGATGTGGCCGGCTTCTGCCGCGCATGAAGACCGCGGAACGCCCCAGGTCAGCGCTGCGGCCGAAATCAGCATCTCGCGCGCGGCGGCTCCGGCCTTGCGCATAGGGTCCCATGTCGTGCGAACGCTGGCGCTTCCCCCGGTAGTCTGATCCCCAAAAAGCGTGCTGGCTCCGGCCTGCTCGATTTCGATCTGCTTCCAGTCGGCCTCAAGCTCTTCGGCGAGGATCATCGGCAGAGCTGTGCGTACACCCTGGCCCATCTCGGAACGGGCGCACACGATGGTGACTTTGTTATCCGGCGTGATGCGCAGGTAGGCATTGGGCGAGAAAACTTCCGCACTCGAACCTTTGTGCGGCAGATAAAACCCGATGACGAGCCCCGCGCCGGCGGCGACTCCGGCGGCAACAAATTCGCGGCGGGAGAGCGGGCTCATCGCGCGCCTCCATCGCCGGCGGCGCGGTGAATCGCTTTGCGAATCCGTTCGTACGTTCCGCAGCGGCACAGATTGCCGTTCATCGCCTGCGTGATCTGGTCGTCGGTAGGATTGGGCGTCTTCGCAAGCAAGGCTGCGGCGGCCATGATTTGTCCAGTCTGGCAGTACCCGCACTGCGGGACTTCTTCGGCGATCCAAGCCTGCTGCAGCACATGCAGGCCGTTCGCGCCGAGGCCTTCGATGGTCGTGATGTTCTTACCCGCAACCTGTGACACCCGAGTCGAACAGGAACGAATCGCGCTGCCTTCGACGTGCACAGTGCAAGCTCCGCACAAGCCGGCCCCGCAACCGAATTTCGTTCCCGTGAGTTCGAGCGTATCGCGCAGAACCCAGAGCAGGGGCGTCTCCGGCGGGACGCTGACGTTCTTTTCACTGCCGTTAACGCGGAGTGTGATGTCGGCCATGTCGGTCCAGATGTGAATTTGGAAACTGGACAACATGGTACTCAAGCGAGAGAAAAATGGAAATGGCTGCCTGCGGAGGTCTTGCTTCGGCTATTTCAGTTCCGCAAGCTTCTGTGTGGCCAACTGTCCGGCTTCGTTACCGGGATTTTCTTTCTTGACCTGCTCGAGGATGCGCTTGGCGTCGAGCGGCTGGTTGGAGTTCTGATAAAGATCGGCCAATTGCAACTGTGCTGTTACCTTACTCACCGAAGTCGTGGGTTTGTTGATCAATTCCTGATAAATCGGAATCGCTTCTTTCACCCGGTTGGTCTGGCCGTACAGCGATGCCAAGGCGAATTTCGCGACCGCCGCAACATCTTTATTTCCAGACGATGCCACATCTTTGAAATTGCGCTCGGCCGCATTGTTGTCCGATAAATCGGCGTCGGTCACTCCCAAAAAATAATGTGCCATGTCGGCCGTGTGGGTGTGCGGATACTTGTCCACAATCGCCTGCAGCTGCTTTTGGGCTGCCTGGGTGCGCTCTTTGGCGGAGGTGAAGCTGGGAAAGTCCGGTTGCTCGGGTGTGCCTGCCGGGCGAATCGGAGTGTCCATGGTGCGCACGGCTTGCGACAGTTCCAGGCTGGCTTTTTGATCCTGCGCGTTCAGGTAGTACCAACCGCCAATCCCCGCCGCGAGCACGAGTGCGACAACGGCTGTGGAGATAATCAGGGTTGTGCGATGTTCCACCGTCCAGTGAGCCGTTTTCTCGGCGGCCTCGATGGTTACACGGCTGAATGCATCCTGCTTCAGTTGACGGCGGGTCTCTGCGCGCACAGACTTCCCTTCTAGTGGTGATAATGGCTGGCTGAATTAATATGGCAAACCAACAGTTTAGCAGGGCCAAAAGGGCAGGTCAAAAGCTGGTGGCCCGACTCCGCCGAGGGCTGAACGAAGCAACTCTCGACCCGAAACGGCCGCGCTAGGTTTCGATGCTCTAGCTCCTCTGCGGGAATTTTGGCCGCTGCCTCCGCTTTCGTTTTTCCTTCTTTCGCATGGCGCGCCCATTCTGCTACTCTGCTTTCCGCTTCCAGAGAGGCCCATCAATGCGATCACACAAGTTCTTCACCTCGATCCTTGCCGTTTTTTTGTGTGTCAGTTTCTCCTTCGCCGCCGATAAGAAATCCAAAGAGACCAAGCCCGCGGAAACCAGCAAGCCTTCCTACGAACTGCCCCAACCCGCGACTGAGAACCTCGACTTGACCATGTACCAGCGCATTCGCGAAGAGGGTCTCTCGCATTCGCACATCATGGAATACGCCTCCGGCCTCATGGATGGAATTGGCCCCCGGCTCACTGGCTCTCCTAATCTGAAGCGCGCCAATGACTGGACACGCGATCAGCTTGCCGCCATGGGCTGTGTGAACGCACACCTTGAAGATTGGGGCGAATTCGGCATGGGATGGCGGCAGCTGAATACTTGGGTGCGCATGTCGTCGCCCGACACGGCCGTATTTATCGCCCAGGCGTTGCCCTGGTCGCCGTCGAGTGATGGCCCGGTCAGCGGCAGCGCCATCTGGGTCGATGCCAAAGACGAGAAGGATCTCGACAAATACAAAGGCCAGCTCGCCGGCAAGATTGTCTTCTTCGGTCCCATGCGCGACGTGAAGCCGGTCGACAAGCCGCTGTGGGAGCGCCGCGACGATGCCAATCTCAAATCTACCGTCGAATATCCGGTGCACGTCGGCGAGCAGCAGAATCGATTTCAGGAATTCATCAAGAGCCTGGCTTTTCGCGAAGAGGCGGGAAAGTTCTTCGGCGAAGAGCATGCCGCGGCCATCGTGGTGCCGAGCCGCGATGGTCGCGACAACGGCGGTTCCGGAGGAACCATCTTCGACGATGGCAGCGCCGGGTTGGGGTGGTTCGCTTACAGACGCGAACACGCCGAGCCGCTTCCGATCGTGGTCATGGCGATCGAAAACTACGGCCGAGTCTACCGCCTGCTCAAGGCGAAAGTTCCGGTCACAGTCGAGATGAATGTGGACACGGAATTCACCGGCGATCACCAGCACGGCTTTGACACCATCGCGGAAATTCCCGGCACCGACCCCAAGCTGAAAGAGGAACTCGTGATGGTCGGCGGCCATCTGGATTCCTGGGCCTCCGCAACCGGCGCCACCGACAATGGCGCAGGCACAGTCGTCGCCATGGAAGTCATGCGCATCCTCAACGCCCTGCACGTTCAGCCGCGGCGCACCATCCGCGTAGGCCTGTGGACGGGCGAAGAAGAAGGCGAGTACGGATCGTACGGATATGTGAAACAGCACTTCGGCTACGTGCCGCTTTCAACCGCGCCCGATCAGCTCGCGCTGCCCGAATTTCTGCGCAAGCCCGGCGGCCCGGTCGAGCTGAAGCCTGAGCAGGAAAAGATCTCCGGATACTTCAACCTCGACAACGGCACGGGAAAAATTCGCGGCATCTATTTGCAGGAGAACGCCGCGGTGGGCCCGATCTTCGAGCAGTGGATGCAGCCGCTGGCCGACCTGGGAGTGAGCACGATCACCCTGCGCAATACCGGCGGCACCGATCACGAGGCGTTCGACTCAGTCGGAATTCCGGGCTTCCAGTTCATTCAGGATGCGCTTGACTACGGCTCGCGCACGCACCATTCCAACATGGATACCTACGAGCGCCTGCAGCCGGACGATCTGGCGCAAGCCGCAGTCGTGGAAGCGATCTTCGTCTACAACACGGCCATGCGCGACCAGATGCTGCCACGCAAGCCCTTGCCGCATCCGGAACTGGAGGAGCAGGAGAAGGCCCCGCTGAAGAACACAATGCCGGGAGCGGAAGCGGCGGAGAAGCAGAAGTGAGCCGAGGCTGGGGCATCGGTGCTATGTGGAACCGCAAAACTCGTGATCCAAACCTTGTCATCAAAGGTAGGCGAGTCATTTTGAGCGAAGCGAAGAACCTATGCAATTGCCTGTGGCTGCAAATTGCATAGAGCCTTGACGGCAAAAGACGCTGCTCAGGATGGCAAGCCGAAAACATCTAGCGCTTGCGAAGGCTACCGGTTCAAGGCACAAAAACACGAACGCCGCCGATTTACCGGCGGCGTTTTCACATCGAACCCGTCTCTATCGCGGCGCTTCTTCGAGCAATCCCTGCTCCAGCTTCTCCTGGCACTCGATGCAGTGCCGCGTCCACGGCACGGCCTCCAGGCGCTTCGCATTGATTTCTTTGCCGCAGTGGATGCACTCGCCGAAGCTGCCTTCGCGAATGCGGGCCAGTGCCCGCTCCACCATCTGTAACAGCTGCCGTTCGTTGTTGCTCTGGCTGAACAGAAATTCCTTGGTGTAGGAACTGGCGGCGCGATCGGCGATATCCTGCGCCGTATCTTCATCGGCCGATCGGCCGTCGGCCTGCGTGCGATTCACGGTGCGGCGCAGTTCCTGCTGCCGCGTTTCCAAACGTTTCTTGAATGTATCCAGCTTCTTCTTTTCCATAGGTCACTTCAACCTGGGCTCTTTCAAAACCGCCTATCAAAGTCTTAGGACGCCTCCTTGCAGAGGCGTCCTTGGTCGGAAGGCCAAACCCGGAAGGCCAAACTCAAAAGGCCAAACGAAGATCATAAGCGCGAAAATTAAGATGCGTCAACCGCCGTAAAGGTGGTTGACGCGAACCTGGTCGCCGCAAAGGTGCTTGCCCCGAACGTTGGCTAAGCTCGTGCACTGCGACAGCGAATCGCAGTCTCACGCCCGGCGCTCGTGGCACATTGCAGGCCACCGGATCACCTACCGCGGCAGCGGATCTTTCATACTGGCCAGCGCGTATCCCATCACGGCCATCGCAGCCGCATTCTCGCGCAAGTCTTCTGGCACCACTTTGTCCAGCGTGTCGGCGGCGGTGTGATGGTAGTGGAAGTACGTACGCCCATCCTGCAGAATGCCCAGCGCAGGCACCCCCGCGTCCGACATCCCTTCAATATCCGCTCCCGGCGAAGACGTGGTCTCCCGCAGCACATTCGCGCCAACGCTCTGCAGAACATTCAGCGCAGGCCGCAACAAGCTGGCGGCCGGAGCGCTCATCCTGCCCTCAAAACCCAGCGGATGCGCCGCACCGGAATCGCTTTCAATCGCGGCAATGTGATTGGCGAAATCGGAAGCGTTCTCGTTGGTATAAGCCCGGCCGCCCGAACTCCCGGTTTCCTCGTCCATCCAGGCAATCACCCGCAACGTGCGTTTCGGGCGTAGGTGCAGCTGCTGCAGAATCTCGGCTGCTTCCATCGCCATTACCACGCCAGCGCCGTCATCAATCGCACCCGTTCCCAGGTCCCATGAATCCAGATGTCCCGACACCACCACGATCTGTTCGGGATGTTCGCTGCCTTTCAGATCGGCGATCACGTTGTATCCGGTCGTGTCGGGCAGTTTCTGCGGAGTGAGCGTGAGGTGCATGCGTACTTTGCCCTGCGCATACAGATGCGCGATCAAGTCGGCGTCCTCGGCAGTGACCGCGCCCGCAGGAATGCCCGCCGGAAAACTGTAGCCGGTATGAGGTAAACGGTAATCGGCATCGCCGACTGAGCGCACCAGCGCCGCCGCCGCACCCAACTCGGCCGCAGCGCGAGGTCCGGCGCCACGGTACGGCACCGCTTCTTCATAGGCCAGAAAGGCCATGCCACCGGCGGATTTCTCTTTGTCGAAGAGTTCGTTGAAGAGCACGATCTTGCCCGCGACTTTGTCCCGTCCCAGCGCGGCAAGTTCGTCGAAACTATTTACCACCACAACGTCAGCCGTAAGGCCATCCGCCCCGGTCGACGTGCTTCCGCCGAGCGCGCACAGCACAATTTTCTGCGTCGTGTCGGGAACCTGGCCCGCGTATTCGACCAGCTGAGCCGTCTCGGCGCCACGCACCCAGTGCGGAACTTTCACCGGCTCAAGATGAACCTCGAGGCCAAGTTTGCGCAGCTCCGCGCCTACATACTCGGAAGCCGCATTCGCCTGCGCCGAGCCGCTGGGGCGAGGTCCAATGTTTTCCGTCAAATGCGCGAGCTGGTGGTAGGCGTAGTCATCGGTAAGCGCCGCCGCCTTGATCGCCGCCAGTTCGTTGACCAGCTGTGGGGGAAAGTTCTCCTTCTGCGCCTCGGACTCGCGTGGCACAAAGGCAAACGGCGGATTGGGCGGAGGCGTGGCCTGCTGGTTCTGGGCGTCGGCTACGGCCAGCATTGCAATAAAGCCCAAACTCAGCAAAAGCTGGAATCGGGAAAATGTTGTCATCATGGTCGGATTGTCAGTGTAGCTGACGCCGGCGCGTGAGCGATACAACTATGCCTCAAAGGGCCAAGATCGCGGTCGCAGAAGACTGGAATGGTCCACGAAGGAAACGATCAGAAGCCATCGCAGGGGAGAATATCTTCGGACCAAGAAAAATGGCCCCATCGCTGGGGCCAAGTTCAAGAGGCGGAAATGGAAGGTGATGTCAGGAAAGGCGATGCAAGATACCGCTCCGCAAAGCGAAACGGTTTGGGTAGTGACGCGGAAATTTGAAGAGAGTCATACTAGAGTTTGCGGCCTCTTAGTTACACACGATAGAAGCACTTCCCGCGCCAAAACCGCCGACTCGGCCGATTACGTTGACAAAATCACCAAACTGAAAGAAACATAATGACTTAGCGTGGATTTGAAGGGGCGGATCAAGGCCGCCGACTAAGAGGACAATGCCACCGAGTGCAGAACAATGCACATTCACTGCACTCCCATACCAGCGGAATGCGCCGAGGCCGGCGCACTCCTGTACAAGAAATAGAAATAAAGCACCCGGGCTAGCTGTTCCCGGCTACAGTCCGCAGCTTCCCAGGCAGGAAGTGATAAGGCGGCCACGGCCCGCTGATCGCCACTTCGCAGTTCTTCAGCTGCTTGGCAGCGGTCGAGTAGCGGTTCTGATATTTTTCCACGCTCTTGGAGTCGATCAGGTGGGCGATGTCAATCAACATGCCCTCGGGAGCGACCTTCTTGCAGCTCACTTCTTCCTCAAGCGGGCTAAACAGTTTGTGCACCTGGACCGAAAGCGCCCGTGCCTTAGTCTGGCGCTCGCGTTCGCGGGATGCCTTTACCTTCAGCTTCGACAGGTAATCGCCGCCCACGGTGTCGGGCAACACGACGTCGATCATGGCCTCGCGCAGCGAGCCGTCGCGCACGATCAGTTTGATGTGCATCTCGGACTTACCGCGGAGTTTGGCCACGCTCAGGCCAAAGGCACGCCGGTTGACCCGAACTGCCTGGCGCAGCGC
Organism: Terriglobales bacterium; assembly: GCA_035504195.1. Classification (GTDB taxonomy): domain Bacteria; phylum Acidobacteriota; class Terriglobia; order Terriglobales; family Acidobacteriaceae; genus Sulfotelmatobacter. Next base: position 248,026 of record DATJSG010000027.1, on the reverse strand, counting down.
GTCATCGCTATCGAAAATCGTCCCAAATTTAAAGGGCAGCACGGTGGAATTCCGGAAGCAGCCGCTCACCACTCGTGCGTGCTCGATGGCGGCCTTTTGGTCCAGTTCTCCGGCTGTGTGGTCGTACTCGCTAACCACCACGGCAAATTCGCCGCTGGGATAGCTCAAAACCGCAGCGCCATTCACGCCTTGAACGCCCTCTAACAGGAAGGGGCGGCGAGTGCGGGTTCCATTTGGAAGGGTTTGATGCTCGGTAAGACAGTACGCGTACCACGCCATGTTGAACTCTCCGAACCGGGATGGAGGCGGACCGGGCCACCTCTCGTCGAGTTTTTCGCCAAAGCTTGTTGCAGCGAGTTATGGAAGTTGGAAACCGGGCGGTACAGGGTCAAACGAACAGGGAAACCATTACAGTCGCGCTTCCCTAGTTGCATATTACTTTGGGCACTGTGAAAAAAGCAACTTTTTCTTTTCGGAAGGCATCGGTAGCTTTCATTTCCCACTGGCGCTGCTGTTTGCCCGGTTGCCCCGCTCCTGCATGGCCAAAAGAACCACTCGCAGCATCTCGTCCCAAGGCGCGGGCTTCCCGGTCCAGATTTCGAACTGCCGGGCCGCCTGGTGGACAAACATCTCGATTCCCGGGATGATCTGCGCGCCCCGCTCTTTAGCTATCTTCAACAGCCGGGTTTCGACCGGATCATACACCATATCAAAGACATAGCGGGCGTTGATCTCTTTCTCCTGCAGCGGCGTTTCCCGCGTATTTCCCATCCCTACCGGGGTGGCATTGATGATCACATCGAACGACAGCTTCTTCAGATCGGACCGCTTGACCATTCTGGCCCGCGCCTGATGGGCCAGCTTTTTGGCCGGGGCCTGGCTGCGATTCAGGATGTAAACTTCCGACCCGCGTTCCTTTAGTCCGAACACGGCCGCCCGGGCCGCCCCTCCGGCGCCAAGCACAAGAATGCGGGCGTTCTCCAGCGTGTTCAGCCGGCGCTCCAGCGGTCTCACCACCCCTGACGCATCGGTGTTGAAACCGTAAAGTTTTCCATCCTGCGCCCGCACCACCGTGTTGCAGGCTCCAATCTTGGTGGTATGCGAGTCGGTGTTGTCTAGGTGCGGCAGGATCGCTTGCTTGTACGGCATGGTCACGCTCATGCCGTGAATCGGAACTTCGCGCACGCAAGTCAGCAAATCTTTCAGCGTCTTGGCGTGCAGCGCGAGATACACCGCGTTGACGTTTTCCCGCCGGAAGGCCGCGTTCATGATCGCCGGAGACAACGAATGAGCAATGGGATCGCCCACCACCCCGTATACGCGCGTGGCCGCGTCCACCTGCTCGATGCGATAGACATTGCGCAATTCCTGCGCGCTGATTTGTCCCGGAGCCGTTTCCTGGCCAATGCCGGCCGAGGCGAAGGTGAAGGCGCTGCCCGCGCGCAATCCCAGCACGCGGCTGATGATGCCTTGCTCTCCCATGCACATGCTGACCAGCGAATGCCGGTCGCCCTCGCGGGCCAGAAACTGAATCATGGCCACGTTGTCTGCGAGAGTCGTCGCCGTGCTGACCAGCTTGTAATAGTCCGCCGGGAAAGCGCGCATTTTTTCCAGTGTCTCGTCCAGTTTCTTCGTACCCCGGAAATCGTGGAAGGAGAGAATCAGTCCCGCGCGGCCGCGCAATTTCTGGATCTGTGCCGGCTTGCACTTGCTCGCCGTCTGCAGTTCGATGTCAACCAGCTGGCAGCCAGAGGCGGCTGCTTTGCCCAGAATGTCGAGCTGCGAGGCGATCGATCCCCGAAATTTGCCCCCACTGGCTACTCGCCGGCAGGTGGCAATGACCACCGTTCCAGGATGCGATTCAGTGAAGCGCTTCACCCGGGGAATCGCCAGACCAGGCTTTGACAGATAATCTAACCTGAACTCCAGAAAGGAGTTATCCCGAACCAGGGCCTCAGCCCTTTCGGTCAATTCGTTAGGATCGGCACCGATAACTGCTACGCAAACCCTGGGCAGGCGCAAGGGCAGCAGGCGCGGCATGTAACCGGGAGCGGAGTTCATCGTTATCAATTCAGCGCGATCAATTCAGACACTACATCTCCTAAGGCAAGGAACGGCGAATTATTACAGGGGCGTAATTCTTTATGCAACAACGGATTAATGCTTCCGCTGAAAAAACTTTGCCCGAGGTGCCCAACACCCTCGTAACCTTGACCCTCCCTTACCGGCTTGTTACCTTCCGGCTTGAAGCCTTGTCTTTTCTGGCATTTAACGTTTCAGGAGGTGGGATGGGAGTCGCGTGCGTTCCCGTCCCGGAGGTAACATGAAGAAAACAGGATTGTTAGTGTTGTTGATTGCGACCGCCGCGTGGGCTCAGTCCGGCTCCGATGGCAGCGCGACCGATGCTCCGCAGGGAACTCTGCCGACCAGCGTCAGCTTTCCCACCGAGCGCGTGCAGACTCCCACCTACGCCGATATGTATTGTGCCGGCTTCATCAGCAAGCAGATGCTGCCCGATGCCAATTACGTGATGGGTGGACTGGAGACCCCAAGCACCACCAAGTTTACCCGCGGCGACATGATCTATCTGCAGGGAAATGGCTACAGCGCGGGCGCGGAATATGAGATCGTACGCGCCCTCAAAGACATCGACGAATACGAGATGTATCCCGGCGAAAAGAAACTGCTGAAAGAAACCGGCCAACCGTATGAAGAAGTCGGCCGTATCCGGGTCATCGATACCCGTAGCAAAGCAGCCATCGCGCAGATCGAATACTCCTGCGACGGCATCAATCCCGGCGACACCGCGATTCCCTTCGCGGAAAAGCAGATTGTCAATTTCCATGCTCCCATTCACTTCGACCGTTTCCTGCCGGCCAGTAGCCGGCTGACCGGCCGCATCGTCATGGGCAAGGATTTTGATTCCCAGCTCGGTACCGGCCAGAAGGTGTACCTGAATGTCGGGTCCGCCCAGGGCGTAAAGGTCGGCGACTTCTTCCGCGCGGTGCGAAGCTACGAAGCCGATCTGGAGGATCCGGTCGATTCCCTCTCATTCAAGGCCGCCCTGGCCGAGGATACGCAACTCAAGACGCCCTCGGTCGATCCCAACCTGTTGACCAAAGGCAACGGTCCCGTGATTCACGTACGCGACCTGCCGCGGCGCGCTGTTGGCGAGATCCTCATTCTCAGCGTGACCAACACCACCGCGACCGGTATGGTGGTCTTCTCCATGGAAGATGTGCACGCTGGCGACACTGTGGAACTGGATCAGGTGAATTAGTACAAGTTGCAGTAAGTGGCGCAGTCAGAAACCGGGGACGGGCAACCGTTCCCGGTTTTGTTTTGTCATGTAGGTTATATTGCGTCACACATTGTGATGTGTAACAATCTACACATGCCGACGAACCTGGCGATTGACGACAAGCTGATCGAGGAAGCGCGCAAGACCGGCGGCCACAAGACCAAGAAAGAAGCCGTGACCACCGCGCTGCAGGAATATATCCGACATCATCGGCAGCATCGGATACTTTCCGACTTCGGGACAGTCGATTTCGACCCGAGCTATGATTACAAGGCGGAACGGCGCAGAAAGCGCGTGTGATGGTCCTGGTGGATACGCCGGTATGGTCGCTGGCTCTCCGACGCCGAACTGTGGATCTTTCTGCTGCAGAAAGAAGTCTGACCCAGGTTCTCTATGACTTGGTACGTCAGAATCAGGTGCAGTTGCTTGGCTCTATACGTCAGGAAGTGCTTTCGGGCATTCGCTTAAGCTCTCAATTTCGGCGCATTCGCGACCACCTGCGAGACTTTCCCAATGTGGAGGTCGATTCGGCCGACTACGAAGAAGCCGCTCGAATCAGCAACGAATGTAGAGCCGCCGGGATCGCGACCTCACCCACCGATATGCTGATGTGCTCCGCTGCAATTCGCTACGGCTGGCGGATATTCACGACTGATCGTGATTTTCTCCACTACCAGCGAGTGATCAGGTTGGACCTTTTTCTGCCGTCTCTTTAGTCTCTTTCCGTTTCTTGCGGCGTATGGGCGGATGTTTCTGCCTTCTCTCCGAACACTTCCGCCGTGAACGCCTCAATCTTCGCGCCCTTTTGCCACGCATCCAGCGGCAGCCCCGCCTTGCGGCAAGTCTGTTCGAGAAATGTCACGCGATCCCAGTCGTGCTCGACCGGCACTTGCGGCAGGAGCAGTCCACGACGTCCAGCCAGGCTGATCAGCAATCCGTGGCGCCCGACTTCGACAGCCTCGGCCGGAATTTCTTGCGGGGGCGACAAAATGCTGAGCTCGATTTGCAGAACCGGCGCTTCCGCCAGGGTCACGGGATGGAAGCGCGTATCTTCGAAGGCCGCCGCCCGCGCGGTTTCCGCCACCGCACGATAAACCGGGCTGACGGGAAACACAAAGCCCACGCATCCCCGTAATTCGCCGCGCAAATACAGCGAGGTGAACGCGCCGCGGGGCTGCGCCAGATGAGCCTGAAGACTTGGCGGTTCAAGCGGGATTTCGCGTTTCTCCAGAGCTGACACAATGGAATCGTGCGCCAATCTCAACAGAAGAGTGCGTTCCTCCGCAGAGAATTCACCCGCGCCGAGTCCAGCAGAGGAAGATTCGCCGGCGGAAGCCCCGCCGGATTTCACAGGCACGAAACTAGGTTGAGGCAGCGACATCGCGGTCCGCCTGTGGAGGTGCGGGCACGGGCTTGCGGCGGCTCAGGATGAAAGCGCGCCGGCGGCGGCGTTTCACCACGCGCCGGTCAATCTTCGACCAGAAAGCCACAAAATAGTCGACTGCCGACGCCAGCGAAACGCACACCATAAACCAGATCGCGGTCAGCGCGATCCAGTGGATAGGAAGAAAATAAGAACCGTAGACCGGCCACTCTTTCCAGCGATGGTCCAGGATCACGGCCACCACGCTGACGATCTGCACCACCATCTTGAACTTGCCAAGGTTACTGGCCTCGATGGTAAAGCCCTCGGAGGCGGCAATCGATCGCAGGCCGCTCACCATAAACTCGCGGCCAATTACCACGATCGCAACCCATGCGGGCACCAGGCTGGGATTGAGCTGCACCAGCACCACGAATGCCGCCGCGATCAGAAGCTTGTCGGCCAGCGGATCGAGCAGAATCCCCATAGTCGTGATCTGCCCACGCTTGCGCGCGAGATAGCCATCAATGCCATCGGTCATCGAGGCTGCAACGAACAGCGCAGAAGCTAGCAACTCCTTCTCGCCATTCGCGCTGCTGAAGTGCGAGCTCGACAGAATCCAGATCAGCAAAGGAATGCTGAAGATGCGGATGAGCGTGATGGAATTGGGCAGGTTCACACGAACGCGCAGCTCCGGCGGTCAGGAATCCATCTGATTATGCTCCCCGCGGGAGGGGAACGCAATGCACGGCAGGCAATGCACGGAAGCGATGCACGGCAAGACAGTCCTCAATCTTGACGCTCTACCGGAACCGGCTGCTCCCGCAACTTGGCAGGCGCAAGCGCATGCCGCGACACCATAATTTCCCATTCCTGACATCCGCCGTCAACGATTGTGCTTGCAGACCTGCCGCAACGTGACATAATGCTGGGCTTGTAAGGCCGGGGCGTCCTTCGGTTGCAGTAGCAGAGACCAGTTGACGGGCGCGAGCGCGGTTGCTGCGCAATTGCTCGCGAGTTGATCGACGGATTCTGACTGGAGGGGGGAAGGGTCTGACCCCATAAATCCCATGAAGTAGAGGTTGGCTATGAGTGTTGCCGATCGGTGGGAACGTGTGGGGACCAGCGACTCTTATCGGTTGCGCACCTGGCCGGCGCGCTACGGCGTGGCAGTGTTGACCGTGGCGGCGGCTACTCTCCTCGAGTTCGGCCTGCATCGGTTGCAGGGTCCCTATGCCTACCATCCCGCATTCATTTTGTACTATCCGGCGGTAGTGCTGGTCGCAATGTGGGCCGGATTCTTCCCCGGCATCGCCGCAACCGCGCTGTCGGCCACGGTCGGCGGATTCCTCTTCCTGGAACCCAGCAATTCCTTTGCACTTCGCACTCCCGAAAATGTGGCCGCCCCCGCGCTGTTTGCAATCATCGGCGTCTTTCTGACGGTTCTGACGGCTAGCCGCAATCAAGCCACGCATGCATTGCGTGTAAGCGAAGCTGAACTGAACCGGGCGCAGGTCGTCGCGCACATCGGCAGCTGGCATCTTGATATCGACCAGGGCACGCTGCGGCTTTCGGACGAAGCCTACCGCATTCTGGGCCTGCCCCTGCAAGCGCAGCTCTCTCCGCATCAGGCGCGTGAGATCGTTCATCCCGAGGACCGTGCGCGCGTGGATGCGGCGTGGAAGGCCGTGGTGGAGAGCCGAAGATATGACGAGGAGAACCGTGTTCTGCTTAAGGGGCACACCAGGTGGGTAAGAATTCAAGCCAGCGTGGAATGCGATCCCTCTGGGCGTCCGACGAAAGCGGTAGGAACGGTGCAGGACATTACAGACGCGAAGCTGACGCGTGAGCGCAATGCAGAATTCGAAAAGGTAGTCGAGAGTCTCGACGAAATGATCGCGGTCGTGGATCGCGACTATCGTTACGTCATCGCCAATCAGGCGTTTCTGAACCATCGTCAAGCGAAGAAAGAAGACGTGGTTGGACGCAACATCTGGTACGTGGTCAATCCGGAATCTCTGGAGCTGGTGAAAAATAAGCTCGACGAATGCTTTCAGGGCAAAGTGGTGCAGTACGAGATGCGGTATCGGTATCCCGTGCTCGGCGAGCGCGACCTTTTCATTTCCTATTTTCCAATCGAGGGCCCAACCCGGGTGGAGCGGGTAGCCTGCATTTTGCAGGACCTGACAGAAAGAAAACGTGCGGAACACTCTCTGCGGCTCTTCCGGACGCTAATCGATCAATCCAATGACGCGGTCGAGGTCGTGGATCCTGAAACGGTGCGGTTTCTTGATGTGAACGACCGGGCGTGTAAAGACCTGGGCTACACGCGGGAAGAACTGTTGTCGATGACTGTTTTCGACATCAATCCCGGCCTCGACGAGCCCAGACGGCTAAAGGTTCAGGAGAAGCTCCGCACTCAGGGATTTCTGGTTCAGCAAGGGCTTCATCTGCGAAAGGACGGGACCACATTTCCCGTGGAGACAAGTTTGAGAATGGTGCAGTTGGACCGGACTTATGTGGTTGCGGTCTCGCGCGATATCACCGACCGCAAACTGGCGGAAAACGCGCTGCGGGCCAGTGAGGACCGCTATCGCGATCTGGTCGATCACAGCGAGGATCTGGTGTGTACCCACGACCTGCAGGGCAGATTACTGTCGGTAAATCCCGCGCCAGCGCGAATCTTAGGATACGAAGTCGAAGAAATGCTGAAGATTCCGATGCGGGATTTGATCATCCCCGAGGGGCGTGAGTTATTCGACGCGTACTTAGAAAGACTGAAGACCACAGGTGCACCCGAAAGAGGCTTGTTGTGCGTACTAACAAAGACCGGAGAAGTCAGGACGTGGGAATACTGCAACACGCTGCGCACCGAGGGAGTGCAGACGCCGGTCGTGCGCGGCATGGCCCACGACGTCACCGACCGGCGGCGCGCGGAATTGGCTCTAGGTGATTCCGAACAGCGCTACCGGATTCTTTTTGAAAAAACTGTTGCCGGAGTAGGAATCATTACTCTCGACGGAAAATTGATCGATTGCAACGACGCCTGGGCCCACATGTTCGGATACGCCAATGCGAACGAATGCCGGGGCACCACCGTAGGAGAGCATTATTTCGACCCCATCGATCGCGAAGCGCTATTGGAAGAGCTGAAAAGTGGTGGAGCAATTACTGGCCGCGAGTTGCATCTCCGGCGAACCGATGGAACTCCATTCTGGCTTCTGGTGAATGACGTGCTGCTACCCGACGGCCAGAACCGCACCTTGATTCAGGCGACGGTCATTGACATCACGGCGCGCAAGCGCGCCGAGCAGGCCATGCGCGACAGTGAGGAGCGCTTCCGCGTGGCGCTGAAGAATTCGCCGATCGTCGTGTTCAGTCAGGATCGCGACCTGCGCTACACCTGGATCTACAATTTCGCATCCCTTGCGCCCGATGAGGTAATCGGCAAAACGGACGACGAGATCGTGGGAAAGGACCAGGCGCGGCATTTGAAAGAGCTGAAGAAGCGCGTGTTGGAAACCGGGCTGGGCGTGAGGGAGGAAGTGGATATTTCTTACAAAGGCGGCGTGCACTCATTCGATATCACGATTGAGCCGTTGTTCGACGTAGAGAAGAAAATCGTCGGGATTACCGGAGCCTCGATGGACATCGCGCGGCTGCGCGAACTGGCCGACACCCTGCGTGACGCCAAGGAACGGCTGGTGCAGGAAAAATCGTATCTGGAAAGCGAGATCGAGGCGGAACTGGGGTTCGAGGAAATCATCGGCCAGAGTCCGGCCCTGCGCGAGGTGCTGAAAAAGGCGCGGGTGGTGGCGCCGATCGATTCGACCGTATTGTTGCTCGGAGAGTCGGGAACAGGCAAGGAGTTAGTGGCGCGGGCCGTGCACGCCCTCAGTTCGCGGCACGAAAGGAGTTTCATCAAGCTCAATTGCGCCGCCGTGCCCTCGGGCTTGCTGGAGAGCGAACTGTTTGGACATGAGCGTGGGGCGTTTACCGGTGCAGTCAGCCAGAAAGTTGGCAGGGTGGAGCTGGCCGACAAGGGAACTCTTTTTCTCGATGAGATCGGCGAGTTGCCGCTGGAGTTGCAGCCCAAGCTGCTGCGGCTGCTGCAGGACCGCGAGTTTGAACGGCTGGGTGGCGTGCAGACGCTGCGGGTAGATGTGCGGATTATTTCGGCGACCAACCGCGATCTGGCCAGAGAAGTGGCGGAGCGGAATTTTCGCGAAGATTTGTTTTACCGGCTGAATGTGTTTCCTCTGCAGTTGCCATCGCTGCGCGAGCGGCGCAGCGACATTCCCGTGCTGGTCCAGCACTTTGTGCGCAAGCACTCCGCCCGAATGGGCAAGCACATCGACGTCGTTCCCAACGAAACGCTCCAGGTTCTGCAGAGCTGGAACTGGCCGGGCAATATTCGTGAACTGGAAAATATGGTCGAACGCATGGTGATCCTCAGCAAAGGCCGAGTACTGGCCGCACCGCCGGAAGATTTAGGCATCCCGCAGGAGATCGTCGACGACGATAATCTGACCGAGATGGAGCGGGATCACATCATCCGCATTTTGCGCGAGACCAACGGCGTCTTGTCTGGAGTTGATGGGGCCGCCAACCGGTTAGGGATCAAGCGCACCACGCTGCAATCGATGCTGAAGCGTTTCGGAATCGAGCCGCGCGACTACCGCCGCGGAACTGGCACATATGGGGCAGAGTGAGGCGGCGTGAAAGCGCAGGTCCGGGCTCCTATTTCACCAGCCGGTTGTACTTCTTCAAAACCTCCCGCAACCGGTCGTGCGGCAGCGCAATGACCTTGTGGTTATTGATGCCGGTCATGGTTTCGGCTGCAACCATCGCGTTGACCACGGCTTCTTCCGTCGCTTGTACGGTCGCCAGGAAAATCGGGTCCAGCGAATCGTTAGGCAGCATGTTGAGCTGATGCACTCTCTTCGTGCCGACCGCGCCAGGATTGGCGGTAGAGAAAGCGATAAATATGTCCCCTGAGCCGTCGCCCGAGTAGCTGCCGTCGCGCCCCAGTCCCAGCGAAACTTTCCTGGCGACGCGTTTTAACTGCGTCGGAATGAGCGGCGCGTCCGTCGCAACCACCACAATGATCGATCCCACGTCGCTGTCCCACACCGTGTGCTCGGGAATCTCCCGGCCTACGTTGACGCCGGCGATGCGCAGTTGCTCGCGCGATCCATAATTGCACTGCACCAGCACGCCAACCGTATATCCTCCGGCTTTGGCATCGAGCACCCGCGACGAAGTCCCAATGCCGCCTTTGAATTCGTTGCAGATCATGCCCGTGCCGCCCCCGACATTGCCCTCCTCAACCGGTCCCGAGTGCGCCGTGTCTAGCGCGTGCCACGCGTCTTCCGGCTTCACGTGAAATCCGTTGATGTCGTTGAGATATCCGTCCCAGGTTTCAGCGACCACGGGCAGCGACCACCAGTAGCCTTCCATGTCGGGCGTGCCGTGTTTCACTTTCCACGCGATGACGGCGTCGCGAACCACGCCAACGCTGTGTGTATTCGTGATCATGACGGGGCCGTTGAGAAATCCTGAGTCGTCGACCCAGGTGGTGCCGGTCATCTCGCCGTTGCCGTTCAGCGTAAACCACGCGGCAAAAACCGCGTCGTTAGAATTCTTGCCGCGCGGATGAATCGCCGTGACCCCGGTGCGCACTGGGCCTTTGCCGACTTCAAGCTTGCCTTCGCCCGAGATCAGCGTAGTGTTGCCGACCTCCACACCCTGCACGTCAGTAATCGCGTTATAACGGCCCGGAGTTCCGTCGAAGGGAACGCCCAGGTCGCGGGCGCGAGGTTTTTGGGCCAACATTGTTTGAGCCGAGAATGCAGTCAGAAAACTGATCGCGACAGCGACCGCAATGCTTCGGATGCGAGTCGGCATGAGAGCCTCCAGCAAACGAGGCAGTATACATGGAAGGCGTCGGCTCTGCCCCGAAACGCGCAATCCGACTGCACTTCGGGAAGCGCGCGATTTGAGTTGCGCCGTTACATTCAAAATTTATCCGCGCCTTAACGCCTGGGGTTGCCCCCCTGACTCTGCACGGGTATTCCTGAGATACAATCGCCACAAGAGCAGAATTCCTGGGGGACGACATGGATAGCTGGAAGAAGGCAATCGTCATGGGCTCGATCGGTGCGGCGGCCCTCTTATTCATGAAGAAGAAATATCCAGCTGGTGTGCTGGCGACGGGCGTGGGTCTGGCAGTGCTGGCGTCGGAGTATCCCGAGAAGTTTGAGAACGTTCGCCGGTCGCTGCCTGACTACTTCGAACGCGGTATGCAGGTCATGGAAATGGCCGGCCGGGCCGGCAAACGCCTCACCGAAGCGGCAGGACAGACTGCCGTGGAGGCATGGGAAGAAATTGGCAGTTGAAGCATCCGCCGGGTGTCCGCCTGATGCCACCGGATGTCGGCTCTACTCGATGCCAAGCTGCTTTCTTGCATCCGGGCTCAATCGCTCGGGAGTCCACGGCGGCGTCCAAACCACATTCACCGTGCAAGTGTGAACCCCGGGTAACTGCTCCAGCCGTGACTTCACCTGTGCGCTGATGTTGACATGCTCCGGGCAGCCCTGCGCGGTCAGCGTCATATCGACGGTCACATCCTGCTTGGCCTCGCCAGTGACGTCCGCTGCGGGCGCAAAATTCACGTTGTAGATCAACCCCAGGTCAACAATGTTCACCGGAATTTCCGGATCGTAGCAACTCTTCAGCGCGCTCAATACATCTTGTTCGGTAACCGGCATGGCGGAATTCCTCAGTGACTTCAGTGTACAACGGCTTTCCCGAAGCCGGCCGTGCCTCGCTGACCTCCGTGCAACCCAAGTTGCCGGTCTGGTAGATTCTTTGCATGATGAGTCCTGAGACGATGAGTCCTGAGACCAGGAAGAGGATTCACCTGGCCCTGCTGCTCGCTCTGGTCGTGGCAGCCGCGCGCACCGGCTACATTTTCTACCGGCGGCATGAAGATGCGCTCGAACTGCAGAGGCAAAAGCAGGCTCGTGACGTCGCCTATTCCAACGCCGACTACTACGTCACTCCCAAGAAACTTTATCCCTACGATTTGAAGTCGGCGAAACAGCTTACCTTCCAGCCGGTTTGGGTCAAAGAAGGCTATCGCTACACCTATTACCCCTACGAGGCGGCAACTAAGAAGGTAGACTTTAACCACAACGCCGGATTGCTGCTTCCCATCGAAAAACTGGCCATCAAAGACGTGATCACGGCGATTCCCTCCGGACCAGGACAACGGCGGCAAATGATGGCCGTGTTCGACCAAGACGGCAAGAACTATGCCGTGCCCATCGGGTTCGAAGCCGATGGGCAGTACAAAATTTATTCGGACGAGATGTTTTTCATTGAAGATCCACATGAGCTGTACAAACATTGGCCGGCCGATGTCTGGCAGGCAGTAGAACGGCACGAGGTGAAGCCCGGCATGAATGAGCTGCAGGCGGATTTCGCGATCGGCATGGGCGTCCCCGACGCCGGCGATACGTCCTACGAAAAGACCGTGCGCTATCCCAATGGTGGCAAGCCGCTGGTCATCGTGTATCACGACGGCAAAGCGGCGGAGATTCAACCCGGTCAAGGCTTCTAGGTTGGTTCCCCTGTGTCCTCCGTGCCGTCTGTGATAAAAGAGGGTTTCGGACGCGGAGAGATTGAGGGTCGGCAATGATGAATCGACGGGACGCATTACAGTTGTTGGCGACCGGCGCGGCCTTGCAACTCGCGCCGGCGAAAATGATGGCCGCATTCCGCGAGGCTCGCGCCGTGCTGGCGGCTCAATCCACGCTCAAGACCTTGGACCTTCATCAGGATGCGACCGTGAAGGCGATGGCCGAAATGATTCTTCCGCGCACAGAGACTCCGGGAGCCGCGGATGTCGGTGCCGCCGACTTCATCGATCTCATGCTCACGGAGTGGTACCAGGACTCAGAACGATCGCGCTTCCTGGCGGGCCTCACCGACGTTGACGCGCGCTCTCAGGATTTGTTTCACAACGATTTCGTCGAGTGCACGGCCAATCAGCAGGCCGTGATTCTCAACCAATTGGGCGAGCAGATGATCGAGGACGAGTTGACGCGAGCTGAAGCCGCCAAGTCTGTCGGGCCGCCGCCCGAGGCCAGCTCCAGCTTCTATTCCATGCTTCGCTGGCTCACTCTAACGGCCTATTACACATCGGAGGATGGAGCCACGCTGGAATTGCACTATCAAATTATTCCTGATCGTCACGCCGGCTGTGTGGAGATCACCCTGCCCAAGGAAGCACTGCCCAAGGAAGGACCGCAGCCTCAGTGAGTGAAACCACCTTGTACGACGCGATCGTGATCGGCTCCGGCATGACTGGGGGCTGGGCGGCCAAAGAGCTGACCGAAAAAGGATTGAAGACGCTCGTGCTCGAGGCGGGCCGCTCCATCGTGCCCGAAGAGGATTACGTCGAACACGTTCCGGCGTGGGAGATGAAGTTTCGCGGCACCGGCGACCGGCTCCGGATGCGCAACGATCAGCCCATCCAGAGCACCTGCTACGCTTGCGACGAGTGGTCGTCGAAATTCTTCGTCAGCGACAGAGAGCATCCCTATACCACCGAAGCAGGCAAGCCCTTCCGCTGGATTCGCGGCCGCCAGGTCGGTGGCCGCTCCATTATGTGGGGCCGGCAAAGCTACCGCTGGAGCGACCTGGATTTCGAAGCCAACCTGCGCGACGGCACCGCCATCGACTGGCCCATTCGCTATGCCGATATCGCGCCCTGGTACGACCACGTGGAACAGTTTGCCGGCATCAGCGGCGAAGCGCTCGGTCTTCCGCAATTGCCCGACAGCAAATTTCTTCCGCCCATGGAATTGAACTGCGCCGAAAAAGTTGTGCGCGAAGCCATGGCCAAGCATTTTCCCGGCGAGCGTGTGCTCACCATTGGCCGCGCCGCCATCCTCACCCAAAACCATGGCGGACGAGCGGCCTGCCACTACTGCGGACCGTGCGAACGCGGATGCATCACCCGATCCTATTTCAGCAGCGTGAATGCAACTCTGCCCGCCGCAGAGAAAACCGGCCGCATGACGCTGCGACCCTATAGCGTGGTCCACAGCCTGATCTTCGACGCGCGCACCCGAAAAGCAACCGGAGTCCGCGTCATCGACGCGCAATCGCGCGCCGCCCTCGAGTTTCACGGTAAAGTGATTTTTCTATGCGCCTCGGCACTGGAGTCGGTGCGCATTCTCTTCAACTCCTCGACCACGGAATTTCCCAACGGGCTGGCCAATTCGAGCGGTGAACTTGGCCACAACCTGATGGACCACATCATGGGCGCGGGTGCTGTGGCGACGATCCCGGGCAACGAAGATCGCATCGTGCTGGGAAGGCGCCCCAACGGTGTTTACATGCCGAGATTCCGCAATGTGAAGACCAGGCACCGCGAGTTTTTGCGCGGCTACGCATTCCAGGGAGGCGCGGAACGCGACGGCTGGGATCGCGGCGTCAAGCAAACTGGCTTCGGCGCCAACTTCAAGCAATCGATCAGCCGCCCCGGTCCCTGGCGATTTACCTTCTACGGTTTCGGCGAGTGCCTCCCCAATCGCAATAACTACATTGAAATCGACAAAGAAAAGATGGACGCATGGGGCATTCCCGTGCTGAAAATTCATTGTGCCTGGAGCGAGAACGAACTCGCCCTGCGCGAAGACATGAAGATTACCGCCGCAGAAATGCTGGCCGCAGCCGGAGGTCTAAAGATCGAAACATTTATGGAAGAGGACCCTCCCGGATTCGCCATTCATGAAATGGGCACCGCCCGCATGGGACGCGACGCGAAAACTTCAGTTCTGAACGCCCACAATCAGGCCCATGACGTGAAGAATCTTTTCATTACCGATGGCGGCGCGATGGTGTCGTCGTCGTGCGTGAATCCCTCGCTGACCTATATGGCGCTGACCGCGCGCGCCTGCGATTATGCGGTCACACAAATGAAGAAGGGCGAGCTCTAAGGCAGAAGCTCCGCCGCCCAGTTTGCCTGGGTCGGTCGCGCCTGCAAATATCTCTCCGCTCTGGACAACCATCCACATCAGCTACCCTATCGAATGAAGTTAGGACCACGGGTAGTTACCATGGTGTGTTTGCGCAGTAGGATTGCATCGAATATGCTAGAAATGTTTAGCGCTGCACCGTCAAAGATGCTACGGCTCACCAACCTCGAAGATCCGCGTCGCCGTTGCCTGTGTGCCACGGTGGTTTTGCTCGCCGTCTGCACGCTGACCATCCGTGTCGCTACGCGCTATTGCTCTTCTCCGGGACTTGCCAACTCCACGACAGCAACCCTGCACAAGCATTCTTCGCCGGAATCCGCTCGCCAGCGGATGACGAACAGCGCGCCCACTTGGCTGCCGCCCATCGTTCGTTCCGCCGTCTTGCAGGCGCCCAGTTCGTATCCGCGGCTTGCGCCCGCCGGTCCTCCGTTGCCCGGTCTGCTTCTCGAAAAAAGCCTTTACAATCGTCCTCCTCCTGCCTGTTAGTCAGCGTCCATTCCAGCTCGTAGAGATGTTTCGCCTGCTGTCGTCTGTGCCAGTACCGGCATCAGACATGGCTGGATTTTCATAAGCGCTTAATGGCTTTGCTATTCACTTTGCACCATTCGCATTACCGATGACCGATGATAGTGCTGTTGAGCCTTCGACGCCGCGCAGGTAGATGGTCGCGAACCTTCGGGTTCATAATACTCATCATCGCGCAGGAGGCGTTATTCGGCTCTCACCGGGGCCACAGTTTTTCGCGGCAATGATATGTCCGCGGAAAGGAAATTTCATGACCGTTGCGCCGCAGTTGACGCTGGAAGATCTGGATTCTCTTCGCCGCTTCGACACTTGCATGATCGCCAACGCCGTCGAGAGATTCAATGTCCGGCTGCGCAATACCGGGTTTACCGATGCCAACATTCGCTGCATCTTCGAAGATGCTCCCCCCATGTTGGGATACGCTGTCACCGCACGCCTGCGCAGCGGTGAGCCTCCCATTGGGGGCGGTACGTTTCATGACCGCACCGATTTCTGGAATACACTTCTGGAAACGCCGGCGCCGCGCATCCTGGTGCTCGAAGACATGGATCGTCCGCCCGGACGCGGAGCCTTCATCGGTGATACGCATGCCGCCATCTTGAAGGCGCTGGGCTGCGTCGGCTACGTCACCAACGGAGCGGTGCGTGAAGTGCTCGCAGTCCGCACCTCGGGCCTCCAGATGTTTGCCGGCAGCCTTGCCGTGTCCCACGCCTATGCCCATATCTTCGATGTTGGTGCGCAAATCAACGTGGGCGGCCTAGAAATACGCCCGGGGGACCTGCTCCACGGCGACCGGCACGGCGTCCTGACCATTCCCGCTCAAATCGCCGCCAAAGTCTCAGAAGTCGCTGAAAAGCTGCAGGCGAGCGAACGCAAGGTGGTGGAGTTTTGCCGCTCCAGCGCCTTCTCGGTTACGAAACTAGGCGAAGTGATCAGAACCATGTCGTAGCTGGATGTCGTACGGCCCTTGAGGCGCGGGCCTCAGATCGTAAGAGCCGCTGCAACAGGAAACAGTTGACCGGGAAGGACTCGCACTATGCAACATTGCAAGAATAGGACGTTCGTTTCTTTCGCCTTTGTGATCGTCGTGGCCGCGATGGTAATCGCGATGTCCTCCTGTTCGGGAAGCAGAGACAGGCGCGTCGAGGCGAGCGGCCCAAACATCACCGTCGGCGTTACCCGGGTCGTCAAAAAATCCTTGGGGCGGCAGATCACGCTTTCTTCTGAGTTAGTGCCGTTCCAAGAAATCGATGTATACGCCAAGGAATCCGGCTATGTGAAAGACCTGAAAGTGGACTATGGAACGCACGTGAAAGCCGGACAGGTGATGGCAGTTCTCGAGATTCCGGAATTAGAAGCTCAGTTAGTGGAAGATGAGGCGGAAATCAGGAATGCCGCCAATCAGGTTACCCGCGCACAGCACGAACTCTCTCGCTATCAGGCGCAATACAAGGCGCTGCATCTCGAATACACCCGCCTGAATGACGTGTTCCAGAGCCAGCCCGGCATCGTCGCCCAGCAGGAGGTCGACGATGCGCAGGGCAAAGACCTCGCCGCATCGGCGCAAGTGGACGCCGGTCAGGCCGCTCTGGAGGCTGCGCAGAGTCAACTGGGTGCGGCTAAGGCGAAACTGGCGCACGATCAGACTCTGTTTGATTATTCGAGAATTACCGCGCCGTTCCCCGGAGTCGTGACCGAACGTTACGCCAATCTCGGGACCTTGATGCAGGCCGGAACCGGCTCCAGCACGCAGGCCATGCCGCTGGTTCGCCTTTCCGAGGATGACTTGTTTCGTCTCGTCATCCCCGTTCCCGAGGCTTACGTTCGCTATATCCGCATCGGAGATCCCGTTAATGTTCGTGTCCCTTCGCTCAATCGCACTTTCCCCGGGAAAGTCGCGCGATTCTCCGTGGACGTGCGAGCGGATACCCGCACCATGCACACCGAGGTCGACGTTGCGAATCCGCAGCGCATTTTGTTGCCCGGTCTCTACGCCGAAGCCGACCTTCAGTTTGACCGCAAAGACAACATTCCGGTTGTTCCAGTCCAGGCCCTGAGTCATGAGGGCCAGGCGACGCACGTGTTGGTGGTGGATGCGAATGGCACGCTGGAACGCCGCCCCGTGCAAGTCGGAATCGAAACCAGCAGTGACGCTGAAATCACCTCGGGACTAAGCGAAGGGGAGCAAGTTGTGGTCAGTGATCGCAGCGGTTTGAAGTCCGGTGAAAGGGTTAACGCCCAGGTCGTAGCCGTCCCCACTTACGACCCAGGGAATGCGCAGCAATAGGACGCTCGCAGGCCAACAGAGCCTGGTGCGAGTTCGGAATAAGGCAAGATTCGATGAGGAAATTGAATAAGGAAGACCGGACTAAGGAAGACTGACGAAGGAAGATTGGATAAGGGTATGCCTGGCTTTTCTATTCGCAATCCGTACTTCATCATCGTGATTTGCCTCGTGCTTTTGGTGATCGGTGTAACCAGCATCGCGCGCATGCCCGTCGATCTGTTTCCCCCCATCAATTTGCCGGAAGTGGTCGTCGCCACGTTTTACAGCGGCATGCCACCAGAGGACATCGAGTTCGACATCACCGATCCTCTGGAACGTTTCTTTACCCTGGCCTCCGGCGTCGATCACATGGAGTCGCGATCCCTCCTGGGTGTGAGCATCATCAAGGTGTATTTCCAGCCCGGAACCAATCCTGACACCGACGTGAGCGAGCTCTCCAACCTCGCTCTTGCGGACTTGAAGCGCTTGCCGCCCGGCACTCTTCCTCCCGTGGTTTTGAAATTTGACGCCTCCAGTCTGCCGGTGGCGCTGGTAACCGTGAAGGGCGAGGGACTCGACGAGACCCAACTCCACGACTACGCCCAATTCGCCATTCGCAACCAGATCGCGGTCGTGCCCGGCGCCGAGATTCCACCACCGTTTGGCGGCAAGTACCGCCAGATCATGGTGTACGTGGATCCCTACAAGCTCTCGTCCCGGCAGCTCAGCTTGATGGATGTGGTCGGCGCCGTCAATGACTCGAACCTGATTCTTCCCGCCGGCGACGTAAAGATGGGCCCCTACGACTACTTCGTTTACTCCAACAGCCTGGTCGACAACATGAGCCAGCTGGGCAGAGTCCCGCTCAAAGTCAAAGGCCATTCCTGGGTAACGATCAACGATGTAGGGAAAGCCGAAGATGCCAACCAGATTCAATACAACGAGGTCCGCATCGACGGCCAGAAATCCGTCTACATCCCCATCATGAAGCAGGGCGGTGACACCAACACCATCGCCGTGGTCGATGGGGTGCGCCAACTCATCAAGCATCTCTATGACATTCCCCAGCAGCTGAAGACCAGCATCGTCTTCGACCAGTCGAGATACGTGAAAGAAGCCATTGATACCGTGCTGCACGAAGGCTTTCTGGGGTTGATTCTGACCAGCTTGATGATCCTGATTTTTCTGGGCAGCTTCCGCGCCACGTCAGCCGTGCTGCTTTCCATCCCAATCTCCGCGCTGGCTGCGTTTGTGGTCTTGGCTCTCATGGGCGGCACGGTCAACACCATGATCCTGGGCGGAATGGCGCTGGCTTTCTCCCGCGTCATCGACAACTCCGTCATTTCGCTGGAAAACATTTACCGGCATCTCGAGATGGGTGCCGTTCCCATGGTTGCCGCTGAAGTCGGCGGCGCCGAAGTGAACCTGGCCGTCCTCGCCGCCACCCTGGTCGACGTCGTCGACTTTTTCCCCGTCGTCTTTCTATACGGTGTGGGGAAGTTTTTATTCTCCGCGCTTGCCCTGGCTTTCTGTCTTTCTCTGCTGGCTTCGTTTGTCGTCGCGATGACTGTCATTCCCTTGTTCTGCTCGCGCTACCTCAAAGCGGTTCCTCATGCCGCCGCTCGCGAGCACGAGGAGTACGAAGTCGAACCTACGACGCCGGAGCATCAGTCGTGGATGGAGAAGTTCAACGCCCGCTTCAACCGGATGTTTAACAAAATCCTGGATTATTACGAGTACTGGGTGCGCCGCGCAGTACAGCGCCCCGGTCTCACGGTTCTGGCGCTCACCGGCGTCTTTGTCGCCAGCCTGGCTATCTATCCGTTCCTTGGACTTGCCTTTTTCCCTAAGACCGACGCCGGCCAGTTCACTATCAACCTGAAAGTTCCTACGGGAACCCGCATCGAAGTTACCGACCAGTACGTTGCCAAAGTCGAGGACCTCATTCGGCACGAAGTCGAAACCAAGGATTTGAAGAGAATTGTTTCCAATATCGGTGTCGTTCCCGATTTCTCTTCGCTCTACACCACCAACGCCGGTCCCTACACCGCGACCGTCCAGGTTCAGTTAAACACCCCGCACCACCTCAGCAGTTTCGCTTACATGGATCGTGTGCAGGCCAAGATGGCCAGCCAGTATCCCGACATTCGCACCTTCTTTTCCAGCGGCTCCATGGTCGATGCCATCCTCAACACCGGAAAGGCCGCCCCCATCGACGTGCAGGTAAGCAGCCCGGAACTGGAACAGATTGACGGCATTGCTCACACTCTGGCCACGCGCTTTCACGAAATCCACGGCGTCGGCCAGATTTATATCCCGCAGGATATGGATTACCCCGGCCTTCGCCTCGACGTCGACCGCGTGCATGCCGGCGAAATGGGACTCACCCAGAAAGATGTCGTCGACAACGTCATTACCGCTCTCAATTCCAACTACATGATCGCTCCCAATTACTGGGTTGATCGCAAAACCGGCAACGACTATTACCTGACCGTGCAGTATTTCGAACATGGCCAGTCGGCGATTCACAACATGGCCGATCTCGGCCAGATTCCCTTGCGCGATCCCGGCAACGGGTCCTCGATGAACTGCGGACCCTCCGAACAGTTGCCCTCGGCCGGCGCTGGTCAGCCCTCCTGGAACTGCTGGCAGGGCAGGCCCACCACCGTTCTCAACAACGTCGTCAATGTGCAGCAGATCCAGACTCCCACTGAGATTGACCACTACCAGATTCAGCGCGTGGTGGATATCTACGTCACCCCGAAAGGGGAGGACCTGCAACACGTGACCAGTGCCATCCGCGACATCCTGGCCAAAGAGAAAGGCATTCCCGCCAATGTGCGCATCAATCTGCGCGGCATGGTCGATGGCATGGAGCAGTCTTTCAAGAGTTTTGCCCTCGGATTTCTGATCTCGTTTCTGCTTCTGTTCCTGATTCTGACCGCGCAGTTCAAATCGTTTGTCGATCCTTTCCTGATCATGCTCGCGATTCCCATGGGATTCGTCGGTGTCCTGATTATTCTTCCGCTCACCGGCGCAACCTTGAACGTCATGTCGCTGATGGGAGTGCTCATGCTGGTCGGCATCGCCGACTCCAACAGCATTCTGATTGTCGACTTTGCTCACAACCTTGAAAAAGAAGGACTCGCGCCGGTCGATGCCGTGGTTACCGCGTGCCGCGTGCGTCTGCGCCCGATTCTGATGACCTCGCTAGCGACGATTATTGGCATGATTCCCATGGCCCTGAAGCTCGGTACGGGCGCCGAACAATACGCTCCCATGGCCAAGGCCATCATCGGCGGACTGACTTCGTCGGTCCTGCTCACCATCTTCATCGTGCCCGCCGCGTATCTGCTGGTCTACGGCAAACGCGGTGCGCAAACCGCGCCGGCAACGCCCGCTGAGAGCGCCTAATGTTGTCGAATAGAATGCAATCTTCTTCCTGTCTGAGGCAAGCGGATGACCAGGCTGAATAACTTCGCATCCAATTGGTTTGTATCCCGTCAGTTCGCATTCCGGACGCTGCTGCTTTTTGTCGCCGCGGCACTGCCCGTAGCCGGCTGGGCGCAAAGCACGCAATCGGCTCCAGTCGGCAGCTTTCCTTCCTCCTCCTTGCCATCCGCTCCCCAGCCGCAATCCATCCCCAAACCGGGCCCTGTGCCTCCTGAGGCGCAAATCGCGCTGGTGGCGCGCTTCCCCGGCTCGGCCATTCAAATCGCTTCCTCTTCCATGTCGCAAACCGCGCCAACCACGGCCGCTCCTGCTGGTGCCATGACTCTTACCCGTATCCAGGCGGAGCAGTTGGCCATCAAGAATAATCCGCGGGTCAGCGTTGGACGGCTGCTCAGCTTGGCCCAGCACCAGGTTTATCGCCAGACCAGGGCGGCGGAGTTGCCAGACTTCACCGGCGCCGTGACTGCCGTCGACGCCAATGAAGGCAGCCGCATCGGCGCTGGATCCCTTACCGCATCGCGACTCCTTGAGCATGCCGGTGGCGGCGTCGTCCTCGGCCAGCTCCTTACCGATTTTGGCCGCACCATCAATCTGGTCTCTTCTTCTAAGCTTCAGGAGAAGGCTCAGAACGCGAACGCTCTGGCCACCACCGAAGATATCGTTCTAACCACGGATCAGGGGTTCTACAACGTCCTTCAGGCCCAGGCTCTGCTCAAAGTCGCGCAGCAAACCGTCACCACCCGCCAGTCGGTCGAACACCAGATCGACGAGTTAGCCAAGAGCAAGCTCAAGTCGGACCTGGACCTGGCGTTCGCCGAGGTGAATCTGTCTCAAGCCAAACTACTTTTGCTGGATGCGCAGAACAATGTGGATTCGACCGTTGCCGCGCTCACCGCAATTCTCGGCTTCGATAAGCAGATTACCTACCAGTTGACCGAGGAAAATACGCAAGCGCCGGCCCCGCCGCCGGATGTCGACGTGCTCATCAACACCGCCTTGCAGCAGCGTCCTGATTTGCAGGCGCTCACCTACAATCAACAGGCCGCGGAAAAATTCCACCGCGCCCAGCGCGACCAGCTCTTTCCCACCATCAGCGCTCTCGGCATGGCAGGAGGTTCCCCGGTGCGTCCGGATTGTTTTGGTGGCTGCTTTCCCAACTATTTCATTTCCAGTTGGTACGGCGCGGTCGGCGTGAACATGAGCATTCCCATCTTCAACGGCTTTCTGTTCACCGCGCAGGCTTCCGAAGCGAATTACCGGGCAAAAGCCGCGGCCGAGAGCACGCGGGATCTGCGGGACTCGGTAGTGCGCGACGTTCGCACCGCCTGGCTCGCGACCAACACCGCATTTCAACGCGTGGCCGTGGCTGCCGAACTCGCCAAGGAAGCCGACCTGGGCTTGACCCTTGCCCAGAGCCGTTACCAGCTTGGCCTCGGCTCCATCGTCGAACTCAGCCAGGCGCAACTGCAGCAAACCGACGCCGCCATCGGCTACGTAAACGCCCAATACCAATACCGGCTCTCACTCTCAACCCTCAACTTCGAAATCGGTGTGCAGCCTTAACCCGGCCCCAGGGCTCGTCTGTCATTCTGAGCGCAGTTGTCCGCGAAGCGAACGACAGCGGAGCCGAAGAATCCCTGCCCCCTCACGTGCTGCAACTTGACTTCGCCTTCGTGTTCGATGATTCTGATATTTCGTCACGATTCGAGGCGTATCCCCAAAAGACTTCCCGAAATTCCAGAACAAAATCAACTATGAAGCCAGCCCAGAAGACCCTCGGTTTCGCCACTCGCGCCATTCACGCCGGACAAGAACCCGATCCCCTCACCGGTTCCGTCACCGTCCCCATTTACCCGACTTCAACCTACGTCCAGCAAGGCATCGGCGAACATAAAGGATACGAATACTCCCGCGTCTCCAATCCCACGCGCACCCGCCTCGAACAGAATCTCACCGCCCTCGAAGGCGGAGTCGCCGCCCGCGTCTACTCCAGCGGCATGGCCGCAATCCACGCCATCGTGAGCATGTTGAAGTCGGGAGATCACGTAGTTTGCGGCAACGATCTCTACGGAGGAACGCCGCGCCTCTTCAATCAGGTCATGGCCGATCTCGGCCTCGAATTCACTTACATCGATACCACCGACGCCGAAAACGTCGAGCGCTCCATCCGCAAGAACACGCGCACGGTGTACGTCGAGACCCCGACCAACCCGCTCATGCGTCTCAGCGATCTCGCCGCCATCGCCAAAATCTGCCAGAGCCGCAAAGTTTCCCTGGTTGTCGACAATACCTTCATGTCGCCCTACTTCCAGCAACCGCTCGCGCTCGGAGCGGACATGGTGGTTCACTCCACCACAAAATTCCTCAACGGCCACAGCGACGGTCTGGGAGGGGTTGTGGTTTGTCGTAGAGAAGAGGACGCCGAAAAACTCGCCTTCCTGCAGAAAGCTGTCGGAGCGATTCTCTCTCCCTTCGAATGCTGGCTCGTGCTGCGCGGCGTGAAAACTCTGGCCGCCCGCATGGAGATTCACGACCGCAGCGGCCGCATCGTTGCCGATTTCCTGGCCAGGCACAAAAAGGTGAAAGCGGTTTTCTATCCCGGTTTGCCGGACCATCCGCAACACGCGCTCGCCAGAAAACAGATGTCCGGATTCGGATCGATGATCACCTTCGAGACCGGCTCGCTCACGAATGCCAACAAGATGCTGAAGAAATGCCGCATCTGCTCGCTCGGCGAATCGTTAGGTGGAGTCGAGACCCTCATCTCGCATCCCGCAACCATGACGCACGCCGCGCTCGGAGTAAAAGGAAGAAAAGCCATCGGCATCACCGATGGCTTGGTAAGAATCTCCGTAGGTATCGAAGATGTCGACGACATCCTCGACGATCTCGATCAAGCACTGAACGTGATCTGAAAATTCAATTCATCGGCCGCCGATTAACATAAATTTTCTCCGCGCTGTTTTACCAGTGAAGATCCGCCTAAATCCGTGGCCAGGAAGTTTTGGTCTTACTTGCTTCCACCGTTCGCCACTTGCGTCGTCATCGCGAGCGGACGATTCAGTTCCAGCGTCAGTTGCGTTCCCGCCGGCAATATCGCAGAGTGATGTTTAACCAGCCAATAGCCAGTGGTCGAACCCGCGCCCACTGCGCCTCCCACCAGAACGCCCACCGGGCCTCCAACCAGCCCGCCAATCAGCATTCCGCCCGCGGTGCCGCCGCCCACTTCGAGTTGGTCACGGCGCTCGTGGCCTGATCCTTTGAACTGTCCTTCGGAATTCACGTCGGTTCCGGGAATGTTGGTATCGGTCAGCGTGGCGTCGAGGTAGAAGCGCTCGCCGTTCGGCATGATCACGGTTTCCGGAAGAATGGCAATCGTCGGCCTGCCCGAAATGCGCCGCGGCTCAGTCACCTTGGTGACGCGCCCTTCAATCATTGCTCCCGCGGGAATTACCGTGCTGCCGTTGACCGTGACCGGTTGCGTAATGTGCCCTTGAAAAGGATCTCCCGGCCGATTACTGAACGTAGCCAGCGTTGTATCGAGGCGCACCATCAGCGCCGTGCCTGCGGGAACAGGCGCAGCAGCGCTCGCCGCAGCCGGTGGAATATCCGCAACCGTGGGCGAACTGGTTTGCGCTGCCAATGTCGTTGCCGCCAACATGGTTGCCAGCAGCGTGCAGGGCAACAGTATCCACTTCTTCATCGTCATAAAATCGAAACCTCCCAAACCCGTTCCTTCCCTAGACTTTAGACCTCTTCCGCAGATCGCGGCAAGCGACACACAGTACATGGTGAACCAGCGTCGATAAGAGGTCGAGAGCATTGGCCGAACGGCCAGTTCCAGAGGCGGAATTGGAACCGCAGAACTGTGTCCCTCGTCACATTGCGCTCATGCCCATCCGATATAATCGAAGGTTTCACAGCACAAATGTGGGCAAGTACTATCAGGGCATCGGCTATCTCACCAAGCGCGCAATGCTGTTCCCCAGTGACATTGGCGATAGTTTGTACGATGTTGGACTGAGAACGAAAGCCTAATCAAATCGAGAAAGTGAAATCACCTATGTCGAATATCGCAGCAATTCATGCACGAGAAGTCTTGGACTCACGCGGCAATCCAACGATAGAAGCGGAAGTATTTCTGAGCGACGGATCGGTAGGACGAGCCATCGTTCCCAGCGGCGCCTCGACCGGCGAGCACGAAGCCGTCGAACTGCGCGACGCCGACCCAAATCGTTTTCAGGGCAAGGGCGTGCTCAAGGCGGTTGAGAACGTGAACGGCGAAATCGCCGAAGCGCTGGCCAACTACGACGCCTTCGATCAGCGCGGCATCGACCAGAAGATGATCGAACTCGACGGCACCGAAAATAAAGGCCGCCTGGGCGCGAACGCGATCCTCGCCGTCTCGATGGCCGCCGCGCGCGCCTCGGCCAACAGCCTCGATATTCCTCTCTACCGCTATCTCGGCGGAGCGGGCGCGAACACTCTGCCTACGCCGATGATGAACATCCTCAATGGCGGCGCCCATGCCGACAACAACGTCGACTTCCAGGAATTCATGGTGATGCCGGTTGGCGCGCCGTCGTTTTCCGAAGCGCTGCGTTGGGGGGTGGAAGTTTTTCATACGCTAAAAGGAGTACTGAAGAAACGCGGCTACAACACGGCCGTCGGCGACGAAGGCGGGTTCGCGCCTTCGGTTAAATCGAATGTCGAGGCGATTGAAGTAATCTTGGAAGCCATTGCCAAAGCCGGTTACAAGCCGGGAGAAGAAATCGCCATCGCCCTCGATCCTGCGGCCAGCGAGTTTTATCAGGATGGGAAATATGTCTTCAAGAAGTCCGACAAATCGGCGAAGACTTCGGACGAAATGGTGCGCTTCTACGCAAAGTGGGTGAATGACTATCCCGCGATCGTTTCGCTGGAAGACGGATTGTCGGAGGAAGATTGGGACGGCTGGCAAAACTTGACCAAAGAATTAGGCGGAAAAATTCAACTGGTCGGCGACGATATTTTTGTAACGAACATTCAGATTTTCGGCGAAGGCATCGAGAAGGGAATTGCCAACTCGATCCTGATTAAGCTTAACCAGATCGGCACAGTCAGCGAGACTCTCGATGCAATCGACCTCGGCCGCCGCAATGGATACACCTCGGTGATCTCGCATCGCTCCGGCGAAACCGAAGACACGTTCATCGCCGACTTTTCGGTTGCGACCGGAGCAGGACAAATCAAAACCGGTTCTGCCTCGCGCACCGACCGCATCGCCAAGTACAACCAGCTCCTGCGAATCGAAGAGGAACTGGGAGGAACGGCCAGATTCCTGGGATTGAAGGCATTGAACTACAAAGGCTGAACGCCAGTACGGAATCACGAAGGTTGAAAGCGGTCATCATTCTTGAGGCGGTGATGCGATGAGATGGAAGTCATGGCTGTGCGTATTGGTTCTGGGCTGGTCGGTGTGCGCCGGTGCGCAGACCACGGTTTCAGTGGCTCCTGATGCGGCGTCCAGGGAGGACGTCAAGAAATTATTCGATGTGATGGCGAGCCGCGAGCAAATGGCGCAGATGATGCATCAGTTGCTCGCGCAGATGAGAGCCATGAGCCGGGAGCAGATGAAGAAGAAGCATCCGGAGATCAGCGATGCCGAACTGGCGCGGCAGGACCGGGAGTCGGAGGATTTGATCAAGAATTTCCCGATGGATGAAATGCTGGACGACATGGTCCCGATCTACCAGCGGCACTTTACGAAGTCGGATATCACCGCGTTGATAGCCTTTTACTCGTCCCCGGCGGGGCAGAAATTTCTTCACGAAACGCCGGCGGTGACGGCGGAAACGATGCGCGCGGTGTTTCCGCGGATTGAAGCCGAAGTCGACGCGGCGATGAGGCGCGCCGAGCAGAATGCGGATCCGCCGCAGAAGTAGGCCGTGCTCAGAATCCCATCTTGTCGTCGGCAGACGGACCATAGGTCGCCGGCACCGGCTTGTCGTTCAGTCGCAAGTAGACGCCGAGCTGGGCGCGGTGATGCACCAGGTGATTGAGGAACATTTCCCGGTAGGCGAGAAATCGTTCTCCCTCGAAGATCGGCTTGCCCTGAAAACTCAGCTTCCAGTTCTCTTTCCAGGCACTGTCGGGCGTGGCCGCGAGAGCGGTGCGAACCTTGGCCGCGCCTTCGTCGAGCGTCTTCACCAGTTGCGCGGCCGACTCGAAGGGTACGGGAGGAATGCTGCTCTTGCCGAAATCCAATTCCGGCGTGGTCAGGATGATCAGCCCAAAGCCGGCAAGCTGCGCGATGTGCGGGGCCAGCTTGCCCAGCGGCATGGATTTTGGGTGAGGCGCGAAATCCTTCTTGTCGGCGGGAACGCGCTCCAGCGTGAGACGGGTGGTTTTGATCTCGGCATCGAGTTCGGGCAGTAAGAATTCGCTAATCGGCATGATGATCTCCCGGCATCCAGTATAGCCATCATTCCGCCCGCAAGGGACGGCAGTCGCCAACTGGGGCGCAGAAAGAATGCAATCGAATCTGCAGGCAGGAGAATCTAATTCGTCATGCGAATAAGGCGTTTCCTGGTTTTCATTATCCTCATCCAATCGATACTTTTTCTTGAGCATTACCTCCTTTACGAAACCTGGACTTTTTCGGCCGCAGGGCATGCAGCCGGCCCTGCGTGGCTCAAGGTCATTCTTGGCTTCTTGTCGGTAAGTTTTGTGGCTGCTTCGTTGCTGGCCCATCGTTACACCACTCCCGCGTTGCGAGCGTTTTATCGGGTTGCGGCGGTTTGGCTGGGGTTGCAGAATTTTCTGTTTCCCGCGATGGTGCTTTCCTGGATCAGCTTCGGAATCGCGCGCCTGACCAGGATCGACTTGAACTTTCACCGCACCGTGCAGTGGCTTTTCGGCGCCGCGATGGCGGCTGGATTCTACGCCGTGCTCAATGCCGGCTGGACGCGAATCACCCGGACCACGGTGCGCCTGGCAAATTTGCCCGCGGCATGGCGCGGGCGAAAAGCGGCGCTCATCAGCGACCTGCACCTGGGGCACGTGCGCAACGGGAATTTTCTGCAACGCATGATCGCGAAGATTTTGCGGGAGGAGCCAGATGCCGTCTTTATCGCCGGAGATTTGTACGACGGGACCGCCATCGACGCGGGGCGGGCGGCCGAACCGCTGAATCAGCTTAGCGCTCCGCACGGCGTTTATTTTGTTGCGGGCAATCACGAGCAGTTCGGTGACGACAGCAAATATTTGCGTGCCATTGCCGCAGCCGGAGTTCGTGTACTGACTAACGAAAAGGTTGACGTCGACGGTCTGCAGATTATCGGCGTGCCTTACCGCAACGCTACCCGCGGCGAAAATCTAGCTTCTGCGCTGAAGAGCGTTCATCTGGATCGCGAACGCGCCAGCGTCTTGCTGGTGCATGCGCCAGATCATCCGGAGGTTGCCGAGGCCGCCGGCGTCTCACTGCAGCTTTCCGGGCACACCCACCTGGGGCAGTTCATCCCGTGGAACTGGTTTGCGCGCCGGATTTACCGGCAATTTGTCTATGGCTTGAGCCGGATCGGCAAGATGCAGATTTTCACGTCGAGCGGTGCCGGGACGTGGGGTCCACCGCTGCGGTTGGGGTCGAATCCGGAGATTGTGATGCTGGAGTTTCAGTAGAACCCAATCACGCACTACGGCTGACTTAGCTAATGACTTAGTCTTAGTCTATAATCAAGTAATGGTAGTTAATATCCACGAAGCTAAGACCAATCTTTCGAAGCTTTTAGAGCGCGTGGCCTTAGGCGAGGAGGTTGTGATCGCCAAGGCCGGGAAACCGGTCGCGAAGCTGGTGTCGATACCTTCCGAGCGGCCGCGATTCAAACTTGGGTCGGCGAAGGGAGAGTTCGTCGTTCCCGACGACTTCAACGATCCACTCCCAAAAGAGATCGAAGATCTCTTTTACAAATGAACATCCTGTTGGATACGCACACATTACTCTGGGCTTTGACCGACGAATCAAAACTCTCGGAACGTGTCCGAAAGCTGCTGCCCAATGCAACCACTTGGCTCAGCGTGGCCAGCATCTGGGAGATTCTGATTGAGACGCGAAACGGAAGACTACGGTTACCCCAGCCCACCGGTCCATTTATCATGTCGAGGCTGGTTTCTAACGGCGTGCAAATCCTGCCAGTAACTGCAGACCACGTTCTGCGAATCGAGTCGCTGCCGGACCATCATCGTGATCCTTTCGACCGGATGCTGATTGCGCAGAGCCTGGAAGAGAGATTGCCATTGGTGACGGCCGATCGGTTTTTTGCACGCTATCCAGTGGAATTAATTTGGTAATCGATTTTGAAGTCACTAGCAATCCAGCCAGGAGCTGATCTTGTCCCCTCCCAAACCACTCGTACTCATCATCCTCGACGGCTGGGGATATCGCGCTGAAACCAAAGCCAACGCCATTGCCCTGGCGCGCAAGCCGACTTACAACCGGTTGCTGCGTGAGTATCCCAACACGCTCATTCATACCAGCGGCCCGTTTGTCGGCTTGCCCGAGGGGCAGATGGGCAACAGCGAAGTTGGGCATCTCAACATCGGCGCCGGACGCATCGTGCACATGGACATCACGCGGATCGATTGGATGATCCAGAATGGCGAATTCTTTTCGCACCCGGTGCTGCTCGATGCGATGAAGCATGCGCGCACCGGCGAGCGGCGGCTGCATTTGTTTGGGCTGCTTTCGGATGGAGGCGTGCACTCGCAGCAGGCGCATCTTTATGCCCTGTTGAAAATGGCCAAGCAGAACGGCCTGGAGCGCGTGTTCGTGCATGCCTTCATGGATGGCCGTGACACCCTGCCGACCAACGGCGCGGGATATCTGGAACAACTGCAGCAGAAGATGCGCGAATACAACTGCGGCAAGGTTGCCACCGTGAACGGGCGCTATTACGCGATGGATCGCGACCGGCGCTGGGAGCGGATTGCCAAGGCTTACAGCGCGATGGTCTTTGCCGATGCGGAAGGTGGGAAGCAGAGCGATCCGGTGCGGGGGATGAAGGATTCTTACAACAAAGGAGTCACTGACGAGTTCGTTGTGCCGTTTGTTTGCATAGACAGCCGTGGGCAGGCGCTGGCCACCGTTCGTGATGAAGACGCGTGCATCTGTTTCAACTTTCGCGCCGACCGGGTGCGGCAGATTACACGGGCGCTGGCCCGCAACAGCGGATTGAATGACAAGGGCGGCAGCGATCTGCCTGGCGCAGCCGATTTGGATGCCACGATTCCGCGCGATCGGGTGCCGAAGAATCTGCGTTACGTCTGCATGACGCAGTACGACAAAAATTTCAGCCTGCCGGTGGTGATTCCTGCGGAATCGATGGCGAACATTTTGGCCAACGTGATGGGCGGCATGAACCTGCGCAACCTCCGCGTGGCCGAAACCGAGAAGTATGCTCACGTCACTTATTTCTTCAACGGTGGCGTCGAGACGCCGTTTCCCGGCGAAGACCGGGTGCTGGTGCAGTCGCCGAAAGTGGCGACTTACGATTTGAAGCCGGAGATGAGTGCCGTGGGCATTGCCGACGCCGTCGTCAAGGCAACGGAAGATGGGACGTTCGACGTGGTCATCGTGAATTTTGCCAACGCCGACATGGTTGGCCATTCGGGAAAGATTGAACCGACGGTAAAGGCGGTCGAAACTGTCGACGCTTGCCTCGCTCGCATCGAGTCTGCCGTCCGCGCCAAGGGCGGAGCGATGCTGATCACCGCCGATCACGGGAATGCGGAGATGATGATCGATCCCGCGACCGGCGGCCCGCATACCGCGCACACGACGAATCCCGTGCCGTTCATCGTTGTGTCGGAGAACGCGAAGCTGTTCACGCTGAAGCCGAACGGCTCGCTGCGCGACATTTCACCGACGATTTTGGGGATGCTGGGACTCGATGAGCCGAAAGAAATGACGGGCGCGGATTTGCGGGTGATGATGAAGTCGAAGTGAATCTGCGCGGCAGGGAACGGATCACAGGGGCTGAAGCCCGGTGAGTTTAGATCGCTTTACGCGGCCCTCGAAGGGCCGCTCTTCCACGGGCGATTTCGGCAGCCAGGCGCGGCGGGGTTGTATCGGGGCGGCGGGCGTCACGCCCCGCCGGACAGCCGCCGGGACGGCGGCGCCACTTTTCTAATTCGCCATCAGCGCCGGAGCCGTTGCCAGCAATCCTGCTGCTAGCTCCAGGTCGTGCAGGTCTTCGCGGCTGAAGTCCTGGGCAAATTTGGGGTCGAGTCCCTTGCGCGAGATCTGGATCACGCCCACGACGGCCAAATCGCGATCCATGATCGGCACCGACATCAGCTTCTGAATCGGCGCTGGCGGTGCGGGTTCGTCGGACTCTTCGGGCTTGATGGTTTCGAAGATGCTGGCGTGTTTGACGCGGGCGAAGTTATTGAAGATCTCCGCCTTCTTGCTGAGAGCGGTGTGCGCAGCCACGGCTTTGCTCGAAAGCGGAATCGCGCCCGTGGTGCGCAGGTGATCGGGAAAAATGAAGCGAAGCAGCCCGCTCTCCAACCGGAGCAGAGCGACTTCGGTATACTGCACGCGAAAGATCTTCGCCAGGACCATGCACAGGTCCATCGGCGTAACGCCCACGCCCAGCACAGATCCCAACGGCAGCAAGTGCTCGGGAAGAGAGATTTCTTCCATCATCCCGGGTTCGTTGTTCTGACTCATAGGTCGCCCTGTAAACTCCGTCTTGGTAGAGGAACCTAAACTCTATCGCACTTTGCGCGCCACAAGGTACTTCCTAAAGTAACCACCTTCGCAGTCGTAAGTCGTTTGTTTTCAGTCTTAGGGTGTGACCGAAGCCCTGTTTTCGTGGGATCGCTCCCATTTGCACCGGTCACAAACTATCAAGGACGTGACAGTTTTTGTCAGGGAGTCGCGAGCTACGAGCCTTCAGCCTTGAGCCTTCAAGTATGAGGCCGAGGGTTGGGTTTCGAGTCTTGAGCTCCTAGCTTCTAGCTCATAACTCGCAGCTCGCAGCTTGCCACCTTCGGCGACCGTCGCGGCAATCCAGCCGGCACTTTCTTCTGAACGCCAAACTCATTACACTGCGAGCATATGAGCATGCCAACACAACCGAATGTGAAATTGTTGAATGCGCCCGACTACCGCGAGGGTTACGCCAACAGCGTGCAGATGCGGGTCAATATCTGGGACTTCTTCCTCGTATTCGGGACGCTGCAGCAGCAGAGCGAGGCGCAGGTCGAGATCAAGAATTTTCAGGGCATCTACCTCAGCCCGCAACAGGCTAAGGCCTTGCTGGGCTTGTTGCAGCAGAACATCGCCGGCTACGAGAGCGCGTTCGGCGAGATCAAACTCGACCCGCGCATGGCCCCGCAGGGCCCGGTGCACTGAACCCGAATTCCTGGCCGCGGATTTACACGGATTTGCGCGGATAAACCAAACTGAAAATGGCGAACGAATCATCCGTGAAAGCCCGTGGGCATCCGGGGCCGGTTTCTGGGATGAGGCGGCATCCGGCCGTTGTTTTGGCGGTTATCTTCGTTGCCATCTTTCTGCTGCACGCGCCGCTGCTGCGGCTTCCTTATTTCTGGGATGAGGCGGGATACTACGTCCCGGCAGCGCGCGACATTCTGCTGCACGGCAGCCTGATCCCCCATGCGACGGTTTCGAACGCGCATCCTCCGCTGGTGATGGCGTGGTTGGCCCTGTGGTGGAAAGTTGTCGGCTATGCGCCGCTAGTGACGCGGTCGGCAATGTTAGTGGTCGCGGCGTTCGCGTTGCTCGGCGTGTTTCGGCTGGCCGAGCGCGCGGCCAATACTGAAGTGGCGATCGCGGCCACGCTGTGTACGGGTCTGTATCCCGTGTTCTTTGCGCAGAGTTCGCTGGCGCAGGTGGATCTGGCCGCGGCGGGGCTGACGTTTTGGGGTCTGTGCGCGTATTTGGAGGATCTTCCCGTAGCCACGGCGGTCTGGTTTTCGCTGGCGGCCCTGGCGAAAGAGACGGCGATTCTGGCACCGCTGGCGCTGGCGGCATGGGAATTGTTGAGGTGCGTCTTGCCGCAGTGGGGCAGTCGAGCTTCGCTCGACCGGACAGCCGAGGGCGGCAGCCCCCATATGATCTCATCCGCTGCACACCGCATTCTTTCCCTGCTCGTTCCTCTATTGCCGCTCGGGCTCTGGTACGGCTATCACTACGCGCACACGGGATACGTCCTCGGCAACCCCGAATATTTTCGTTACAACGTGGCCGCCACGCTGAATCCGCTGCGATTTTCGCTGGCGCTGGTTCTGCGCCTCTGGCAGACCTTTGGCTATCTGCATTTGTGGGTGCTGACGGCAGGGATGTTGCTCGCGATGCTGCTGCCCCCGCTCAAAGACGACGGCGTCGAGCGGCGCCGCATTGCGATTCCGGTGCAGATGGTGTTTCTGCTGGTTGTGGCTGTCTACGTGATCGCGATGGCGCTGATCGGCGGGGCGGTGCTGGCGCGGTATATGCTGCCGGCGGTTCCGCTGGTGATCATCGTGGCGGTGTCGACGTTGCGGCGGCGGTTGCCTTACTGGCCAGCGGCCGTTGCCTTAGTGGGCGCCGCGTTTGTGCTGGGGTGGCTCTGGAATCCTCCGTATGGATTTTCGCCGGAAGATAATCTGGCCTATCGCGATTACGTTGTCTTGCATGAGGACGCGGAGCAGTTTCTCGAAGCGCATTATCCTGTGGCGCATGTGCTGACGGCGTGGCCTGCTTCCGATGAACTGACGCGTCCCTGGCTGGGTTACGTGACGCATCCGGTGCAGGTCGTGCGCATCGAAGATTTCTCGCTGGATGAACTTTTGTCTGCGGCTGATTTTCGATCGCATTACGAAGTGGCCCTGGTGTTCTCGACCAAGTATGAGCCGGAGCGTCCGCTGCTCGATCGCTGGAACACGTCGCTGGGAAGGAAGTGGACGGAGTTGAAGCGGCGATTCTTCGGATATCATTGCGACCTGCCGCCCGAAGCCGCGGCGCGGATTTTAGGCGGGCGGGTCGTGTACTCCGCAGAGCGCAAGGGACAGTGGGTCGCTGTGATTGAGATGGAGCGCGGGGAAATGCTGGATGCGAGAATCGGCACGCCTCCGGACAGGCGATGGCGAGACGCCATCGCCGACAGCCGGCAGGATGCCGGCGCTACGACTTCATTAAGTGGCACGAATGGGTTTTGATCACCAGCCAGACTTCCTTGCCCGGTGCGAGTTGCAACGAGTCGCGGGCGGCCAGGGTGAGGTGCACTTCCATTTCCACTCCGCAGTTCACTCGCGCGGAAACGA
The DNA here is from genome assembly GCA_035504195.1 of Terriglobales bacterium. Taxonomy (GTDB): domain Bacteria; phylum Acidobacteriota; class Terriglobia; order Terriglobales; family Acidobacteriaceae; genus Sulfotelmatobacter. Next base: position 213,764 of record DATJSG010000027.1, on the reverse strand, counting down.
TCACATCGCGCTGCTGCAATGACGTGACGCGCCCCGGAAGGAGGTTGCGGGCGCTCAGTCCGACCGGGGCAGAAGTTGCCAGCAGGATATCGCCGGCGCGAATTCCTATTCGCAGTGCTGCCCCGATGCCCGCGCGCACCAACGGAGTTTCGAGCAGCACCGGTCCGTTCCCGTATCCCATCGGCGGGTCTTGATCAATCCGGCAAGTCATGCTGCCTTGATCGGGATGCACCGATTCGACCGTGGCGTCGAAAATATTTTCAAAGCCCGCCAACTGCGCCACCATTTCCTGCGTGGGCGCGGTCATGACTTCGTGAGGAGTGCCCTGGGCGACGATGCGTCCGGCGTCGAGGACGATGACTCGCTCGCCCAGCGCGAACACTTCCTCGCGGCTGTGCGTGACGTAAAGAATCGGAATTCGATGGGTGTGGTTCCATGCGCGCAGATCGTCGATGATGGTTGCCTTGGTGGGCGCGTCGAGCGCGGCCAGCGGTTCGTCCAGCAGAAGAATAGCGGGATCGGTGACCAGGGTTCGAGCCAGCGCGGCGCGCTGGCCTTCGCCTCCGGAAATTTCGCGGGCGGATCGTCGGGCAAGATGAGCGATGCGAAATGCGTCGAGAATGGCCGATGACTGTGCGGCGCGGCTGGTGCGGGATGCGTGCGCAAGCCCGTACTGAACGTTTTGCTCGACCGTCATATGAGGGAAAAGTGAGAGGCTCTGAAAGACGTAGCCGACGCGGCGTTTGGTGACTGTCAGGTTGACGCCCTGGTTTGCGTCGAAGAGAATGCGGCTGGCGATGGCGATGCGTCCCGAGTCTGGGGTGGTGAGTCCGGCCACGCAGTCGAGCAAAGTGGTTTTGCCTGCGCCGGAGGGGCCGAAGAGGATGGTGAATCCGGGCGCGGCTTGGAAATCTACTTCGAGGGCGAAAGGTCCTTGTGCGGGACGTTGCTTGCGAAAGTTCGCGGCGAGGAGCGGCTCCGCAGGATGGTGCTTCGCGTCTGCGGACTGCGCGTCGACGGAAGCAGATTCGAGCCTGCGCGCATGGTTCATGTGCAGGCTATTTTACCGGGTCGACTGTCCACGCCTTGCGGTTCACGCCATAAACGACCGCCAACACCCCAAAGCACACTGCCAGCAGCACCAGCGCGGTGGCATTGGCGCCGGCGTAGTCGGAGGCTTGCACGCGGTCGAAAATGTCGATCGAGACGGTGCGGGTTACGCCGGGAATGTTGCCGCCGACCATGAGCACAACCCCGAATTCTCCCATAGTGTGGGCGAAGGTGAGGGCCATGCCGGTGACGAGTCCGGGAATCGACAAGGGCAGGATGATCGAGAAAAAGCTGCGCAGCGGAGACGCGCCGAGTGTGGCGGAAGCGGCGATCAGCTTGCGGTCCACGGCGGAGAACGATGCGGCGAAGGGCTGCACCGCGAAGGGCAGGCTGTAAAGGATTGAGCCGATTACCAGGCCGGTGAAGGTAAAGGCGAGGGTGTGTCCGGTGAGGGATATCCACCAGCGGCCGAGCGGGCTGCGAGGGCCCAGCGCAACCAGCACATAGAATCCGAGGACGGTGGGCGGAAGAACGATGGGCAGCGCGACGACGGCCTCAACGAGGAATTTCCATCGATGGCGCGAGAAGGCGATCCAGTAGGCGATGGGCAGTCCGAAAATCACCAGGATGGCGGCGACGGCGAGGGCTAGCTCGAGGGTGAGAAGGAACGATTGCCAGTCGATGGTCATCTTAAGTTCAAGTTCCCGCCAAAACCTGGGTGCGACGGCTAGTCGCCGGCGCTACCGCTAACCCGGCGGCAGCGTGAAGCCGTACTTGCGCAATACGTCTGTAGCTTCTTTCGATTTCATATATTGCAGGAACGCCGCCGCTTCTTTCTTGTGCCGCGAATGCGTGAGCACGACCGCCCCCTGTGCCAGAGCTGGGTAAGCCTCGGCCGGGATCACCCAGTATTTTCCTTTGCCTTCCATGGCTGGCGACGCGGCGTGGGCGAGAGCGACGAATCCCGCCTGCGCGTTGCCGGATTCGACGAACTGCGCGGCCTGCGCGATGTTTTCGCCCAGCACCAGCCGGCCTGAAACTTTATCGTACAGGTGATAATGCTTCAGCGTGGCCTCCGCGGCGCGGCCGTAGGGCGCATGCTGCGGATTGGCGATAGCAATCTTTTTGACCGAGGGATCGAGCAGAATATCTATCCCTTTGTGCTCGACATCGAGCAGAGAATCCGCGGGAGCCCACAGCACCAGTTTGCCGACGGCGTACTCAAACAAGGTTGCGCGATCGGCGTCTCCAGCGGCGATGATCTGGTTGGGATAGCCCATGTCGGCGGAAAAGAAGACGTCGAAGGGAGCTCCGTTCTCGATCTGCTGGGTGAGCGCTCCCGATGCGGCGAAGGAGAGCTTGATCTTTGTGCCGGTCTGCTTCTCGTAGTTGTCCGCAATTTCTCTGAGCGCCGTGCTCAAGTCAGCCGCGGCCGCAACCACGATTTCCGTCGAGCCGCTCTCAGCCAGCGCCGATGTCGTCGCGACGCCGGCCAGAAGGCAGGCCGCAAGAGCTAGTCCAAGCACGCATCGCATATTCTTTCGCATTCGCTGCAACGTGCCTCCTTCACTCCGAGCGATTGTACAACCCTGAACTGGCGGCTTGCCTTGCAGGGGAACGAACTTTCCCAAAGTGGGTCGTGAGCGGCTCTCAGCACCGCTTTTGCATTGCTTCGCGCGCACCTGCTCCGGATACTGGCAGTGCGCGTTGAGGTCGTTATGTTGAGTCACCGCATTTGCCGCTGGTCGCGAGCCGCATTCCTTCTAAGTTTTCTTGCCGCAACTTTGTTTGCGCAGGCTCAGGGCGCGAAGCAGTCGGTTCCGCAGACGCCCATTCGCGACTCCGATGCGGACCACGTTGAGCTGCGCAATGAATGGTTCTACCGCGGACGCATTATTCGCGGCAAACCTTCCGCGGAACTCCGCCGGCGGGCGTATCAGACCAAGCTCGCGATGCGCGCCCAACGCGCGGCTGCGCTCGCCACGGCTCGCGCCAACGGATCTCCGCCGCCATCATCGCTGCCGTGGGCGCCGCTCGGTCCGCTCCCGCTGGCCTCGGATGCCACGGGCAACGGAACGCAGAACTACAACCAGGTTTCCGGCCGCGCCACTGCGGTAGCGATTGACCCTGCGGACCCATCGGGCAACACGGTCTACATCGGCGGCGCGCAGGGAGGAATATGGAAATCCACCAACGCAGCCAACAGCACGGCGAACAATGTCACGTGGAACGCGATCGCCGACGATCAGGCCACGCTCTCAATCGGCGCGCTGGTCATTCAGCCCGGCAACAGCAATCCCGCAAATACCTTGATCCTGGCCGCGACCGGCGAGGCCAACAACTCAGCCGATTCGTATTTCGGCCTGGGAATTCTGCGCTCGGCCGACGCCGGGGGCACCTGGACATTGATCTCAACCGCGAATAGCGGTGCGCTTTCGTTCAGCGGCCTCGGTGGCACCCGCATGGCCTTCAGCACGGGCAATAGTCAGGCGAACACTGTTGTTTCCGCGATGGCGACAACTTCCGAGGGGATGGTCGACGGCGCGGTGACGACCAACACGACGCGCGGCTTATACACTTCGCTTGACGCGGGACAAACCTGGACCTACGACGCGCTTACCGACCCCGGCGGGGCGACCGACGCGACCTCGGCAACTTCGGTGGTCTACGACGCCACTGCGGCAGAGTTTTTTGCCGCGATTCGCTATCACGGGTTTTATTCTTCTCCGGATGGCGTGAACTGGACGCGGCTGGCAACGCAGCCCGGTGGCAGCGCGTTGAGCCCAGCAGCATGTCCGCCGCAGTCGACGTCGAACAGTTATGCTTGTCCGATCTACCGCGGCGAAATCACGGTGGTGCCGGGACGCAATGAGATGTACGCCTGGTACATCTATCTCTCGGGAGGCGAACCAACCGACGGCGGCATTTGGCAGAGCCTGAACGGAGGTTCGTCCTGGAACGCGATTTCCGACACGGGCATCACGAATTGCGGCGACATCGACGGTTGCGGCGTGCAGCAGGGCGCTTACAACCTCGAACTGCAAGCAATGCCGAACGGCGCGGGCACGGACTTATACGCGGGCGCAATCAATCTTTATAAGTGCTCGATCAATTCGCAGAATCCTGTCTGCACATCGCCGTCGTTCCTGAATCTCACGCATGTTTACGGATGCGATCCGCTTGCAGCGCCCTCCCATGTGCATCCCGATCAGCACGCGCTGGCTTACATGATTCCGACTTCGGGCAGCGACTCGGGCGATGACCTGATGTACTTCGCGAATGACGGCGGCATTTACCGCGCGCTCGACGGATTCAGCGGGCTGACGACCGGCTCGTGCTCGGGCACAAATCAATTCGACGATCTCAACCAGAACCTCGGATCGATGACGCAGTTCGTCAGCTTCTCCCAGCACCCGAGCGATCCCAACACGCTGCTCGGAGGCACGCAGGATAACGGCTCGCCCGCAACCGGCCAGGCGACCACGAACCCGGCATGGGGCAATATTCTCGGCGGCGACGGCGGGTACAACGCCATCGATCCGAATACGCCGCTGAACTTCTATGCTTCAAACCCTGACGTTCCGCCCGGCGGCCTGGGCATTCAGCTCTGTTCGAGCGGTGTGAACTGCGTGGACAGCGGCTTCAACTTTGTGGTCACGAGCGACAGCGTGGGCGGCGACGACGGAGCGTTTTATTTTCCTTACATCCTCGATGCGCAATCGACGACCAGCTTGCTGGTGGGTACGTGCCGCGTGTGGCGCGGTCCGCGTGCGGGCGGAGCATACACCTTGCTAAGCCCGAATTTCGATACCTTTGGCTCCGGCACCTGCTCAGGCAGCGAGGTCAATCTGGTGCAGGCTCTCGCCGCCGGAGGCCCCACCGACGGCAACGGGTCTTTGGTCGTTTATGCCACGACCAGCGGATCCGGCCCGCTCAACGGAGCTCTTTCTTCGCCCGCGGGAGGTAACGTCTGGGTTACGGCGAATGCCACGGCCGGGCCCTCAACTTTCAGCAACGTGACCAGCAACGGCCCGGAGGGAAGCATCAATTCGAATCAGTTCCCCATATCCAATGTCGCCATGGACTCGTCGGACACCACCGGCGGCACCGCGTACGTCACGGTGATGGGCTTCACGGCTCCGCCCGGTTCTACCACTGGACCCGGCCACGTGTGGAAGACCACCAACTTCGGCGCATCCTGGACCGACTTCACCGCCAATCTTCCCGATTCTCCAGCCAATGCGGTGGTTGTGGATTCGGTGAACGCCAACGTTTATGTCGGAACCGATGTCGGCGTGTTCGTCAGCTCGACGGCTTCGGCGAATTGGACGGAAGTCGGTCCGAGCACGAGCCAATCTGGATTTCTGCCCAATGTTGCAGTCACCGCGCTGGGGCTGTTCAATTCCGGCGGCGAGGAATTGCTGCGCGCTTCCACCTATGGCCGCGGAGTCTGGCAGTATCCCATCGCGGCTACGGCTGATTATCAACTCTCAGTCTCGAACACTCCGCTCACTGATTTCGCTGGACAGAACGCGACCTTCAACGGATCGGCCGCCAGCATAAACGGCTACAACAGCGCAGTGACGCTCAGTTGCGTTGCCGGTGCTACAGCTCCACCGAGCACTTGCACGATTTCACCCACCACGCTGACTCCGGGGACGAACGTCACGTTCACGGTAACCGTCGGCGGCGCTTCCGGCGCCTACAACTTCAACCTGCAAGGCGTGGGATCGGATGCCAAACATGTCACGCATCTGCTTCCACTCACGCTGGACATTGTGAGCTTCGCTCTCTCCACGCCCACGCCCTCGACGGTGACCGTGCCGCGAGGGACAAACTCATCTCCGGTGGATTTCATGATTACAGCTGCCGGACCGTTCGATCAGAGCGTCACAGTTTCGTGCAGCGTCCCTATTGTCGACGCCGTTTGCACGCTGACGCCGGGAACCACGGTCGACCCTACGTCGAGCGCTCCCGTGGAAATGACCGCCAGCGTGTCGGTGCCCGCCGCAACCGCGCCGGGCAGTTATACGGTGACGATTGAAGCTTCAACCGCCAGCGCGCCGGCAACTCTCTCGACTGCGTTCACCCTGACCGTCACCACCAACCCGAATTTCACTCTGACCGAATCTTCCTCATTCCCCGAGGTGAACGCTGGCAGTACCGGCACACAAGGTTCCATCTCCATTACTGCTCTCGACGGATTCAGCGGCACGGTAGCTTTGAGTTGTGCCAATACGTTTGGCGCCAATAGTTGCAGCATCAGCCCAACGACTGTGAGTTCGTTCCCGGCGACGGCAGAATTGACTATCAACGGCAGCAGTTTTGCGCCCGGCAGCTACTCGCTCACCGTCACCGGAACTTCCGGATCGATCACACAAACGGTCAATGTGCCGTTCAACGTAGGCGACTATTCCATTTCTGGCACGCAGTCCCTTTCGCTCAACCCTGGCGGCCAGGGAGTGGCCAATCTCACTTTAACCTCGATCTATCTCTACGGCGGAAATATCAATGCCACTTGCGACGCCAGCGCGCTTTCTGGAGCACAGTGCGTAATCTCGCCAGCGAGTCCGATCATGCTCGCGGCCGATGGAACCAAAAACGTTACGGTGACCGTCAACGTCCCCAACAACGCCGCGACCGGCCAATACAACATCGTGATCAACACGCAGGACGTCAACGGGGTGCCGAGCCATTCCTTCACGCTTGCATTGACCGTATCGGAAAATTTTATCGTCTTCTCCGCGACCCCGATCCAGACCGTCGCTCCCGGACAGACGACGGGCGCTTACAGCCTCTCGATTCAGCCAGTCGGCAGCGCATTCAATGCCCCCGTCACGCTCTCCTGCTCCGGGCTGCCGCCAGGCGCGCAGTGTTTGTTCAATCCCTCCACGCCGATCACCCCCGGCACCTCTGCGGTGGACGTCGTAATGAGCATTTCTACGTCGTCCTCAATCATCAATTCGCAACCCAGCATTCGTCGGCACGCAGCGCTCGATGCGGCCGAACTGTTCGCCCCGGGAATCGTGATTTTATGCGTGTTGGGTCGCCGGGCCCGCAAGCGAACCTCAAGGCAGATCGCATTTCCAGCGGTTCTGGCGTTGCTCGCAGTCGCTCTTCTGTCATGCTCAGGGGTGAGCAACGGCGGTGGAGGAGGCGGGAACGGAAACTGTTCCTCTGCTCCCGGCGTGCCGGCGGAACCGGAGTCCTCGTCGCCAACCGTTACAGGAAATAGCACGGTATCGACAACCCTAACCTGGCCGGCCACAAACACAAATCCCGCATGCACAGTCACCTACCTTTTGGATGAAAACGGCGGATCGTCAATCCCCGTCCCTGGTCCCGTCTACGGCGCGCAGTTGGCGCCCGGAACCTATTCCTTTACCGTCGCTGCCGAGGACTCTGTCGGAACCTCGGCACCCAGCTCACCACCCTTGCAAGTGGGCATTTACATCATCACGATTACCGGAACGTCGGGCAGCCTGGCAAACCAGGCGACTGTATTTCTCGTGATCAGCTCGAATCCCGCTACATAAATTTGTTGGCGACTTCAATTGGGCGGCCTTCCATTATGATCGTCAGCGATGGCCGATTGCAGGTACAACGTTATTGTCGTCGGTGGCGGCGTAGTCGGACTTGGCGTCGGGCTTGAAATTACACGCCGCTTTCCGCACCTTAAGCTCCTGGTGTTGGAAAAGGAATCCGGTGTTGCCCGCCACCAGAGCGGCCACAACAGCGGCGTCATTCACTCCGGGGTTTATTACAAGCCAGGATCGATGAAGGCGCGGTTGTGCGTCAGCGGTGCGGCGGCGATGGTTGAGTTCTGCCGCGAGCACGGCATCGCGCACAACGTCTGCGGGAAAGTCATCGTGGCGACGCGCTCGGAGGAATTTCCGCGCCTTGAAGAACTGCGTGCGCGCGGCGAAGCCAACGGACTGACGGGACTGCGCCTGATCGTTCCCGAGGAGTTGCGCGAGATCGAGCCCCATGCCGGCGGACTGAAGGCGCTGGTCGTGCCTTCCACGGGAGTGACCGACTACGCCGCCGTGTGCGAAAAATATGCCGAGCTCATTGCCGCCGCCGGAGGCTCCATTCTCATGTCGGCTCAGGTGACCGGCATCCGGCGGCTGGCGGACGAAGTCATCGTTGAAACTCCGCGCGGCGCGTTCTCGACTTCCGCGCTCATCAATTGTGCCGGCCTTTTCAGCGACCGCATCTGCCGCATGGCGGGCGACGACCCGGGGGTGAAGATCGTTCCATTCCGCGGCGAGTACTACGAGCTCTTGCCCGGACGTGCCCATCTGGTACACGCGCTGATTTATCCCGTGCCCGACCCGCGCTTTCCCTTTCTCGGCGTGCACTTCACCCGCCGCATTTCCGGCAAGGTGGATGCCGGACCCAATGCCGTTTTCGCGCTGGCTCGCGAAGGCTATCGCCATCGCGACATCAACCTGCGCGACCTGGCCTCTTCTCTGCCCTTTCCCGGATTCTGGCGCATGGTTCGCCGGCACTGGCGCAGCGGGCTCGACGAGTGGCGCCGCTCCCTGTCGAAGCCAACCTTCGTTCGCGCGCTACAGCGCTTGCTTCCTGAAATTTCAGAGAGCGACTTGATTCCCGGCGGCTCCGGCGTGCGCGCCCAGGCGCTCCAGCCGGACGGCTCGCTGGTGGATGATTTTCAATTTAAACAATCCGCTAGGATGCTGCATGTACTGAATGTGCCATCGCCGGCGGCGACCGCCTCGCTGGCTATCGGCAAGGCGATTGTCGACATGGCCGCTGGCAGCGATCTCATCAGTGGCTTTAAGATCTGTGGTTCTAAGATGTGACTGACGCCTGTGACATTGCGGACGATTCGCCCCTAAGGATGACGAAGCATGAGATGCGGATGGCATTTTTCGATCGCGGTGGCAGCGATTCTGTCTCTCTGCGCCTGCGCCGCCGCGCAGACCGGCCCGGCTCAGCCTGAGCAGCCGGGTTGGGTGCTGTCGTGGAGCGACGAGTTCAACGGACCCAACGGCTCGCCTCCCGATCCATCCAAGTGGGCGCTTGAGACCGGCGGAAACGGCTGGGGCAACCGGGAACTCGAGTACTACACCGGCCGTCCCCAGAACGCGTACCAGCAGGACGGCAATCTTGTCATCAAAGTGCTCGCGGAAAAATACACCGGCGCCGGCGGAGTCACCAGAACTTACACCTCGGCGCGATTGAAAACCCAAAACAAATTCTCACAGGCCTACGGTCGTTTCGAAGCGCGCATCAGGATTCCGCACGGGCAGGGAATCTGGCCCGCATTCTGGATGCTGGGCGCCGACATCGGCACGGCTGGCTGGCCCGCCTGTGGCGAAATCGACATTATGGAGAACATCGGCAAAGAACCTGCGCTGGTCCACGGCACGATTCACGGCCCAGGATATTCCGGCGAGCACGGCCTCGGCGCTCCGTTCGCTCTTCCCGCAAACCAGAATTTCGCCGACGACTTTCACGTTTATGCGGTCGAGTGGGACCCGAATGCGATCCGGTTCTTTGTGGACGATCAGCTGTACGAAACTCGCACGCCTTCCGATTTGCCGGCGGGCGCGAAGTGGGTGTATGACCATCCATTTTTCATATTGCTGAACGTGGCCGTAGGCGGTTCCTGGCCAGGAGATCCCGATGCCTCGACGACTTTCCCGCAAACCATGCTGGTGGATTACGTGCGCGTCTACCGTCGCAGGACGCGGCTCAGCGTGCGGACCATGCAGCGCTAGATATATTTCAACTGCCGCGGTGCCTTGAAACAAGTTGGTGCGAAAGGGGGGAGTCGACCCCCCACGGTTTTACCCGCCAGATCCTAAGTTGAGCCGGTTAGCGGGCGTGAGCGAAGCGGGAGCCCGCTGGCGAAATCCTGAGCGTTTCGTGCGAAGGATCTAAGGGGGTAGAGTTGGTGCGAAAGGGGGGAGTCGAACCCCCACGGTTTTACCCGCCAGATCTTAAGTTGAGCCGGTTAGCGGGCGTGAGCGAAGCGGGAGCCCGCTGGCGAAATCCTGAGCGTTTCGTGCGAAGGATCTAAGGGGGTAGAGTTGGTGCGAAAGGGGGGAGTCGAACCCCCACGGTTTTACCCGCCAGATCCTAAGTCTGGTGCGTCTGCCAATTCCGCCACTTTCGCAAACAGTTTTTCTTCCGCGGGCGCAGTCGTCTTACCCGACCGGATCGTACCGCGGCGGCGGCATCAAGCCGGATGCCGTCCGCAAGAGGCTACGCCGCTACTGGACTTCGTTGAGTTTCTGGTAGATGAGCAGCGCCAGGAACGCCAGCAGAAATACTCCCGATCCGATGCTGAATACACGCACCGGAAGAGTGAGCTTGTTCACTTTGACCAGCAACTCGGTCTGCTCCTCCTGCATGTGCGAATTCGCGTCATCCAGAAAGAGCTGATCGTCCTCGTGCATGGTGAGCGTGCTCTTGTAGATCAGCAGGACGATCAAACCAATTGCGAAAACTCCAAACAGCGCCCCGACAATTTCAATCGGCGTCATAAGCCACCTCGGCAGATTCCAACAAGAACTGCAGCCATTCCACTTCGCGGTGGGGCCAGGCAGTAGTACCCCGATCCAGTCCCGGGGAAGGCTCTAACGGCACGATTATAGCCCCGTTGGCAAGCCTTGCGACGAATAAATGCCTACGCTCCGGAAAACCTGACAGGATAAGGAATCGAGCGACTTTCGCACCCCCGCAGCATCCAACGAATAAGAAAAGGGTTGCGCGTTCGCCGCTATTGCGGAAAGCGCGCATGTTATAATTCAAAAAGCTTTCAAGCCAAGGAGATACGAATGGCCACCACAACCGTCCCCGAAGTAACCAAAGACGTAACCAAGAAGGTCGCGCCTATTACCCTCACCTCCAACGCCGTTGCCAAGGTGAAGGACATCATGGGGCAGCAGAATCCCGTTCCCGCCGGTCTGCGCATTGGCGTGGTGGGCGGCGGATGCTCCGGATTTTCCTATTCCATGCAGTTTGAGAATGGCGCCGGAATGATGGACAAAACCTTCGACATGGACGGCCTGAAGGTGTTCGTGGACGCCACTTCTGTCATGTATCTGAACGGCTGCATCGTCGACTACGTCGAAACGCTCGAAGGCGCCGGCTTCAAGTTCGAGAATCCGAACGTGAAGAGCACTTGCGGCTGCGGCAGCTCGTTCAGCGTGTAAGAGTTCTGGCCAGGAATTTTTGCAAGCGAAAACGGCCTCATCGTGTGCGATGAGGCCGTTTGCATTTGCTGAACGAGTCCCTACTGCTGCTGCGGCGGACTGCTCGGTTGAGTCGACCCTCCGAACGCGCCGCCCGAAGGCGCATTTGGACCGGGGCTGCTTTGAAATCCCGAAGACGAGTTGCTAAAGGGGCTCGAACCAAGGCCGCTGCCCGTCCCATTCGTGCCGTTCTGTCCGTTCAGATTCGGGATGCCCTGTCCCGATCCCGGCGCCTGCGGTTGGTAGGGCGTCGTGATCAGCCGTCCCTGATCCTGCGTGGGATCGTAGATGAACATCCAGTCCTTATATTTCTTCTTGTGATTGAACTCGCGGATGGTGTTGTCATCGATCTTCGTCGCGCTGGCCACGCCCACGATCGGCCCGCCGATCACTTGGCCGGAGCCGATCTGACCGCTTCCAGAACTCCCGCCGTTCGGGTTGCTGCTGCTGTCCTCGCTTCCATTCCCCGCCGATCCCTGCGATCCGGTTTGCGACGAATCCGTGCCCGCCTGGTTATTGGATCCTTGTTGATTCTGACCAGATGTCTGCTGGCTCCCGCCGAAAATCGAATTCGAACTGCCGCCGAAGCTGCTGCTCCCCCCGAATGACGAGCTCTGCCCGAACGAGCTTTGCCCACCGAAGGACGACGATTGCCCAAAGGCACTCGACCCATTCTGTCCGCCCATTGCGCTGACCGCGGTTGCGCCCGCAATGCCTGCGCCTCCAAAGCCCGTGAGCATCGCTTGCACGTCAGAAAAATACAGGAGCTTGAAGTCCTGGCATTTTCCCGCCTTGCAGTTCATCGGATCTTTGTACCGCTTGCGCAGAAAGCGCATGTTGTTGGAGCTTTCCAGATCCTCGATCTTGGTCGGGTAGCGGCCGAATTTCTTGTAGAAGCGCCGGATTGCGTTCGAATACTGCACGCCGCGGTGAATCATTTCTTCCTCGCGATCGCGGCGCATGTTGAATTTCAGGGTGGGCACGATGGCCATCGCAAAAATAGCCATCAGCGCAAAGATCAGAAGCAGCGTGAGCATGATGTAGCCCCGCTCCGGATCCTGCGAATGTTTTAGTCGCGTTCGTCGATGCAATCCCATGAAAAAAATCGACCAATCGGGAATTAAGTAATTGTGTCATTGAAGTGACTGAACGACTCAATGACCCAATCCCTTCTTCTTCATCCCTGCGTGAGTGGGATGCTCTGCGGCGGCCCGCTGTTTAATACATCTTGAATCTCGACCGCTGTGTTCGAGATGCGGATCACTTTGTAGCGCCGGTCGACGATTTCACCTTCGGCCGCAACCCACACGTCCTCGCCCTGCTCCAGGAAAATTTTCTTGGGCTCGCCCGGCTGGCTGGCAAAGCCGAAAAACTTCAGCGGAATCGGCGGGGCCACGGGAATCGGAGGCGCGTGATAGGTCTCCTCGGTCTTCGCGTCGGGCGATCCTGGGGCCAGCGGCTTCGGTATCACCACGTCATCCGGCTGCGACACAAAAATATTTCTGCCGCTGCCTTCGTATTTCGTCTGCTCGCTCGCCGCCAGCAGGTCGAGATGCAGCGTGGGGTCGAGATTCTCGGTTTTCAGTTTCTGCGCTTTTCCGCCGGTATGTGCCGTTACCCGGATCGCGGCGGGAGCCGCGGCCTGCGCGCTCGAAGCCGATTCCGAAGACGATCCCATGAACATGGGAATGAACTCGTAGGCAAACACCACCACGGCCAGTGCGCCCAGCGCGGCCGCCCACATCGTCTTCTTTTTGTTTTCCAGTCCCAGCTTCACTACGTTCCTGCCTTCAAATAGGCTTCGAGCTTCACGTTCAACTTGACCGGTCCTTGCCCCTGCCCGCCCAGCGTCACGCCGTTGATGATGAAAAACATGTCGTCGCGCTCCATGGCGTTGATGAACTTGGCCAGCGACGTATAGTTGCCGGAGAGGTCGGCCTGCATTTCCACCGGCATCAGCCTGCCTGGGCCCTCGTCTTTCACTTTGGATCGGATCTGCTCGATGTTCACGCCGTCCTCAGCCGCCAGCTTGCCCAGTTCGGCGTAAATCTCCGAGTTGTGGTCGGGGAAACGTTTCTTGTAGAACTCGGCGATCTGCTGGCTCGCGAGCTGCACCTTCTGCGGCAGATTCTGCAGCGGCGCCACCTGCCGCGTCTTGAGAATCAACTCGCCCTGCAGCCGGTTCAATTCCATCCGCCGCGTTTCCGCCGAACCGACCAGCGGAGAAAAATACACGATCAGCGTCACCAGATCGATCACTGCCATCACCGCCAGCGCGGTCTGGATATTCTTCCGGGTATGCCGCAAATCGGGCATCAGTGCTGACTTCCTTTCGGGGTCGCGTGCTTGGTCTTGGCCGCTGTTGCCGGAGTCTTCGCGTCGGTCTTGCTTCCACTCTTGCGTTCGGGTTCGCTCTTCGGTTTCGCTTCCGTTTTCTCCGCCGGGGCCTCGGGCTCGGGCAGTGCCTCCGGGATGTAAAGCGCGAGAATGTCGAATTGTTCCGTATCGCCGTTGGTCGATTGAACGGAGCGTTCTCCCGTGATATTGGTCTGCGCGAAGCGCCGCGACTCCTCCATGTGCCGGGCCAGCTCCAGCGCGCGGTCGCGGGAATTGCCCGCGATCGTCATCTTCAGCAGCAGCTGGTTATCTTCGTCCAGGTCGGGGCTGATCGAGACCAGGTGCACCCGCGGCGGCATCACCTTTTCCAGATTCTCCAGCACCTGCGTCCACGAGAACGCTTTTCGTTCAATCAGCTCATTCAGGAACTGCGAAGTATCGCGCGTGCTGCGATTCTGCGGAAGATTGAGGATGCGCTCAGCATCAGCTCGTTTCTGGTCGCGCTCGGCAATCAGCGCGCGCTTCTGCTCCATCGCGATGTAGTCGCGCCGCGCGTTGAACCAGCCCGTAATCGTAAGCGCCAGCAGAGTCAGCGTCAGAATTCCAACTGCGACCAGGGCTGTGCCCCAGCGCATCCAGAACTGCCGCGCATCCTCGTAGGGCTGACTCGCGAGATTGATCTCTAAACGCATCGTTACTGTTTACTCTTTGCGTCCTGCCATCGTCAGAATCGGCCGCCACTTGGGAATGATGTTACTCCGAGTGGTGCGCGACCCGCACCGCGAGGAACGCGCTTGTCCTCGACGGCGCTACGAAATCAAAGCGCCCACCACTCCTGCCATCCTCCAGCGCGGCGCGGCTCCGCCCGTGGACGCGCCCAGTTGGCTCGATGCCACCAGTTCCAGCACTTCGGCCTCGCTCTGCGTGCGCAACGCCGCCGCGGCGCTGGCCGAATCCGGCAGCCCGGCCACATAGATCCGCTCAATATTTAGATGGTATGTATCCTGAAAAAAGACAACCGACGGATACACTTCTTCGGCCAGTTGTTCGCCGGTAATCGTCACCCCGCGGGGATTTTCCAGCGTGCGAAATAGTTGCAGCTGATCCTGGTTCAGAATCGCGAGGCTGGTGGTGTGCGCATCCACCTTGACCACCAGCGTCGGCCGCTTGCCATCGGCGCTGCCCAGCGCCGCCAGCATCGAGGGCAAGACCACCCCAGGACTGAATCCGGCATCGCGGAACAGCGCTTCGTACTCTTCCACCACGCTGGCCAGCGCGACCGCCGCCACCACCCGCACTTCATCGTTGAATTTCTGCGCGTGGAAAGAAACCTTTGCCTTGTCCACATCGAAGGGCAGGGATTTCTTCAGCCGGAAGCGGACCACCCCGAGCGCCTCCTCATGATCGGAGGGAAGCGTGTCGAACTCAATCAAGGCCACGCGCACGGCCGCATCGGGTACGATCGCGATAACGTCTTTCGAGCGCCCAGCCACGGCGCCCAGCGCCGCTTCAATCGCCGCCCGCACCGCTTCCCGCTGGCGCAGGTTGTTCTCGACCAGGTCGGGGACAACGCTGCCCGGCGCCAGTTCGCGCGCCGTGCAAACTTCCAGCCCATCGCCGTTGTCGGCGAAGCGCCCGGCCAGCACGCGGTCGGCCGCGATCTCGCAGGCCAGTTTCGGCTTGGCTGTATTTGAATTCGAACTCATTCCCGAGAACGCCTTTTGCCAGACAACTTTCTATAAATCAGAAACCGTACCGCACGAAAATGCAATAGCTGAAGGGGCACTTGGCGACCGTAGCGCCGGCATCTTGCCGGCTGTCGCGGGGCATCTTGCCCCCGCCAGGCGGGACGTGACACCCCGGCCTGTCCTGAGCCTTCCGAGGGACAGCCGCAGGGACGGGCGTCGTTACCGCATCGCCTCGATGAACGTGACCTTGTTGATCTCTTTCAGCGTGGTCATGCCCAGCCGGACTTTGTCGAGCGCCGACTCGCGCAGAAATCGCATGCCTTCCTCACGCGCGGCGCGGCGAATCTCCGACGTCGGCTTCTTGCCGAGAATCATCTCCCGGATGCGGTCGCTCAGATCGAGCAGTTCGTGAATCGCGGTTCGCCCGCGGAATCCCGTGCCCGCGCATTCAATGCAGCCCGGCCCTTCGTAGAGCGGAACTTTTCCCCACTGTGCCGGATCGAGGCCGCTGGCTTCGAGAACTTCCGGCGCGTAATGCACCTCGGTGCGGCAGGAGTCGCAAATCAAGCGCACCAGGCGCTGCGCCAGAATGCAGTTCAACGCTGAAACAAAGTTGTAAGGCTCGACGCCCATGTTCAGGAAGCGTCCAATCACGTCGACCACGTTGTTGGCGTGCACGGTCGTGAACACCAGGTGCCCGGTCAGCGCCGACTGAATCGCGATCTGCGCTGTTTCCGAGTCGCGAATCTCGCCGACCATGATCTTGTCCGGATCGTGACGCAAAATCGATCGCAGTCCGCGGGCGAACGTCAATCCCTTTTTCTCGTTCACCGGAATCTGCGTGATGCCGCGCAGTTGATACTCGACCGGATCTTCAATGGTGATGATCTTGTCTTCGTCAGTCTTGATCTCGTTGACCGCGGCATAGAGCGTGGTCGTCTTGCCGCTGCCCGTCGGCCCCGTCACCAGCACCATGCCGTAAGGCTCTTTGATGTAGCGGCGGAACTTGCGCAGGTCTTCCTCATCAAAACCAACTACTTCCAGAGTCAGGCTGCGGAACTTTTCGCTCATCGACTCCTTGTCGAGCACGCGCAGCACGGCGTCTTCGCCGTGAATCGAAGGCATGATCGAAACCCGGAAGTCGATGGCGCGCCCGTTGTACTTCACGCGGAAGCGGCCGTCCTGGGGTACGCGGCGCTCGGAAATATCGAGCTCGCTCATGACTTTGATACGCGAAATGACCGTCGAATGATGCTCCTTGCCGATCGGCGGCATGGCCTGCGTCAGCACGCCGTCAATGCGGAACTTGATCACCACCGAATCGTCACGGGTCTCGATGTGAATGTCGGAAGCGCGCCGCTGCAGCGCGGTGAAAATCGTGGTATCGACCAGGCGGATAATCGGGCTGGTGTCGCCCTGCGCCGTCAGCTTGTCGATGGTCAGCGTCTCTTCCGCGCCCGTCGCTTCATCCTCGCGAATGATGGTGAAGCCTTCGCTGGCTTCTTCGAGCACCCGCTGCGACTGCTCGGTCTTCTTGAGAATGTCGGAGATCTGCTTCAGCGTGGAAACTTTGGTGACGATGCGCTGCTTGAGCAGCAGGCTGATCTCGTCGATCATCATCAGCTGGCTGGGATCGGCGATGGCGATGGCCAACTTGCCGTCTTTCGTCTCTTCCAGCGGCACGAAGTTGTAGCGGAACATCAACTCGACGGGAATCTTCTTGAACAATTCGTGATGCAGCTCGAAGCCGCCCAGGTCCACGAACTCGCAGCGATAGCGCCGCGCGATATCCTGCGCCCGTTCCAGATCGGTGACCGGATTGCCGGTCGGCGAAAGCATCTGCCCGCCATTCCCGCCCACGAAAACCGACTTTTTATCAGCCGTTGCCATTCAAACTCCAAGCTATGAGCAGTAAGCGATGAGCAGTGAGCAAGCTAACCCGCTTTGCTCATCGCTCATTGCTCATAGCTCATAGCTCACTAATGCACTCCCAACGTGAAGATCGGCAAATAGAGCGAGATCAACACTCCGCCCACAAACACCGCCATGATCATCAGGATCAGCGGCTCGATCAGCGCCATCGCCGCGCCCAGCGCCGTCTGCACGTCTTCTTCATAAAACTCGGCGACCGAGTTGAGCATCTCCGCCAACTTGCCGGTCGATTCGCCCACTTCAATCATTTCCACGGCCAGTTCGGGAAAAATCTTCTGCTCTTCCAGGCTGCCGGCCAGACCTTGCCCCTCCCGCACTCGAATCCCGGCTCGCATCACGCCTTTCAGGATTCGCCGGCTGCTCATCGAAGAGCCCGCCGTTTCCATTGCCGGAACCAGCGGCAAGCCGCCCTGCAGCAGCGTGGCCAGCATGCGCGAAAAACTCGCCACCTGATGCTTCAGCCGAATCTCGCCCAGCAGCGGCAGGCTCAAAATCGTCCGGTCGATGCGGTCTCCGCCGCGATCCGTATCCTTCCAGCGCCAAAAACCAAACGCCAGCACGATCAGCCCGACGAACACAAACGGCGCGTACTTCTGTGCATTCTGTCCGACGGCCAGCATGAATACCGTAATCGCCGGCAACTTCGCGTCCAGGCTGTTGAACAGGTCGGCAAACTTGGGCACCACGTAGGTGAACAGGAACGTGACCATGACCATCACCACGCTGACCAGCAGCGTGGGATAAATCAGCGACACGAACAGCTTCTTGCGAAACGTCATGGCCATGCGCTGAAAGCCGATGTAGCGCGTCAACACTTCGTCCATGTTGCCGCTCTTCTCGCCCGCCATCAGCGTCGTCGTATAAATCTTCGGGATAATCCCCTGCGCCGCGAACGCGTCCGACAAGAACTCCCCGCCCTTGACCCGGTCGCGCACGTTTTCCAGAATCTGCTTCAGTTGCCCGTCTTTCTGCCGCTTGATCAGCAACTCCAGCGCCTGCAGGATCGGCATCCCGGCGCGAATCAGGGTCAGAAACTGCTGGTTGAACACCAGAAACGTGGCCTGCTTCAGCTTGCGCCGCCGCCGCAGTCCGCCCGACATCATCCCCTGCGACTTCACCCAGTAAACGTGATAGCCCTGCGACGAGAAGCGATCGCGCACTTCGGCTTCGGAATATCCCTGCTCCAGATGCTGCTGGACATTCCCCCGCTCGTCCGCGATTTTTACTACAAATTCCGCCATTTGCCGGTTTTTCTGCCGCTGTTCTGGAGGCGAGTCCTACGCCTCAGTTTAACATTCCCAACTCGCTATTCTAAGCCGCCAATCCACCGCAAACCCCTGCCTGCCAGCACCCAAGTAACTAAGCACAGCTCGTGTAGCACAGCCCATGTGGCGACGGCCGCCTCGGCCGTCCCGCCCAGCGAAGCGGGCGGAACGTTCGATGAACTGTGCGAAACCCCGATGACCCGTGAATCGCCCCATGCCCCATCTTCCCAAAACCCTTGTCATTCCAAGGTGAGCGAAGCGAAACGGAGGAACCTGCTGTCGCTATGCTCCGCCCAAACCCTTTACGGTCCCATCACATCGTCAATCGTCTCCGTCCCCGCCGGCGGCACGAACTTGAACTGCCCATCCCCCACCGCCACATCTTCCTTCTGCTCGCTAAAGCGATATTCCGTCGACGATCCATCCACTTCCTGAATCACGATTCGAACAATCTGATGGTCCGGCGTCACTTCCAGCACGATCTCGCTGACCTGGTCGGCCATGGCCAGCGGCACACCCCGAAAAACCAAGTCCCCGGCGCTTAGCGGAGTCACATCCGGCGCCAGTGACAATCCCTGTAACTCCTTTTCCAGCTTGGTCTTGCCCAGTAAAAACGCCAGCGGGGAACGCACATCGTCCAGCTTTCGTGCCGCCATCTTCCGCGCCTGCCGGTCGTCGGGCACGTAAAACCACGCATTTCTCCCGTCGCTCACAAAGAGCTTCTCCCTGGGAGAACGATACTCCCAGCGCATCTTGCCCGGTTTTTTCAGCCACAGCGTTCCCGACTCCGTTCGCTCCATGCCCGCCCCGCGGTACAGTTCCGTAAACTGCGCCTCCAGCGAATGCAGATGGTTGTAATGCGCGTCCACGGCGGCGGCGGCTGATTTCACGTCCAGACTCGGCGCGGCAGCCTTCGCCCAGACCGCGATCATGCCAAACGCCAGGGCGAATGGAATAAGGGCAATCGGAATGGATCGTCGCGGCATTGTGGGTTCGGTCGGCGGCTCCAGTTCTTCCGTCTGCATGCACGGCGAAGTTTTCATCGGGAGCAATGCCGGAGAGAAGGTTGAAAGACTCCAGGAAATATTCTATGCGTTCCGAGCCGCCAGTGTCGTTAAGGAAGTGTGAATTGGCTGTAACCGGAAATGCACGGCAGAACGATTTCCCTTCCGTAAACCGGACCGCAGCTTCTCAGCGAGAACACGTAATCCGACGAAGGCGTAAGAAACGAAGGCATAAGAAACGAGGGCATAAGACGAAGGCATAATCAGACGGATGCGTAAATCGAGTACTGATGCGTGGCGCCGATCTTCTGCAGCGCCCTGCTCTCGCCCAGCACCTGCTCCAGCAGCGGATTGTGATACAGCACGTACGCCGGCCGCGGGTGAGCGCTCAGACTCAGCTCAAGATTTGCCATCACGCGCTGCAGACCCGCTTCCGGGAACGGGTTGAACAGATAAATCACCAGCGGCCCGTCGGGAAGCGGAAACCCGGTTGCATCGCCGCAGAGGGATTCGATTGCGAAGCACCTCTGTGACTCGCTCTTGTAACGACTCAGATTCTCCCGCGCAATTCGGTCGAGCGACGGCAGCAGTTCCACCCCCACGATGCGCCGAAAGGGATAATCCGACGCCATCAGCAGCGTACGCCCCTTGCCCGAACCCAGATCGACGAAAGTGAAGTCTGCGTAATTGAGATTGCCCCGCTCCCGCAGCCCATCCAGCATTTCCTGAAACAGCGCCGGATCGGTCGGCTGATATGGCGAATGAAAAACGCCCAGCAGCCGGTCGCGCCATCCCACCGCCGCGCTGGTCGTGTTGACTCGATGCTCCCAGTCGTAGCCGGCATCGCCGTAGCGCTGGCGCAGCCGCGCCGGCGTCGAGTCGCGAGCGAACTCCCACACCTGTCCGAGCAGAGTGCGCGTAGCCGCGAGGCGGCTGGTGCGTGCAGCGAGGTCGCGCCACGATTGCCGCGCCGCGCAGAGCACGCGAGGCGAGGATTCAAAGGAATTCATTTCCGGCGTCCTAATAATACGAGACGCCGCGCTAGCCCTTGCTGTGAAACTTAGGCGGCGGTGGCTTATATCCCGGCGGCAGGCCTTGGGTGATGAAAGGGAAATTCTCCGGATTCTTGACCAGCACGCGTCCTTGCGGCGAAAGCTCGTAAGGCGAACCGTCGGGATCGACCGGAAGCCCGGGCCAGTGTTCGGCTTCCGCAAGTTCTGCCAAATCGGCCGGAAGGCGTCCTGCGCGCTCTCCGAAAGCCGTGACTGCATCCTGTAAATGGGTGACGTCCTCGTCCACTCGAATCGACCGCAGATGTTCGATCGCGTTCTGCCGGATACTGGTTTCGTGGCTGGTCTGGAGAGTCGCACTCCACAACATACGTGCCGTCTCCAAGTCGCCTGCGTGCTCGGCCGTCTGCGCCGCCATGATCTTCAGAAAAGGGTGCGCATTCGGAACCTTTGAGCCGCGCGCGAAAGCTTCCGACGCTTTGCGGTAATCGTGCAATTCGGTGTAGTAGACGAACCCGAGGTCGTAATAAAGCTGCCAGTTGTCAGGGTTGTGCTGAATGCCGTATTCCATCAGGCGAATCGCGCGCTCGGGCTGCCCGGCGCCGTTGGGCGGCTTGGGCGCCAGGAAACTGGCGCCAAACTCGTAGGCCGGCAGCATATGCGGGTCGAGCGTCGTGGTGATTTCCAGCAGCGGCGCCAGTTCGTTGTAACTGTGTTCGAGATTGAAATGCCGGTGGCCGAAGTATTGCACGGCGCGCGTCCAGTAGATGCAGGCCATCAGGCCGTCGAAGCCCAGGCTGGCGCGCTTCACCATCTTGGGTGAGTCGACATAAAGCACATCTTCGATGCTGGCCTTGGGGCGGATCTGATCGAGATGGCGGAGCAGCAGAACGCTGGCGGCCAGAGAAATCACCAGGCAGCAAGCCGCGGCCAGCGTTGTGCGGCGTGTCGCGGTCATGGTTCCACCCGCAAGCATTGCCGCTGCGCCTTGTCATCGTGAGCAGCGCGTTCTCTGCGCGGCGAACAACCTATGCAACTCGCCTCAGGCAGCGCGAACGCTCGCACCGAAAACTCGGTACCCGGTGCTCGGTACTCGATACCGGTGTGCCTCATTTCAGATTCCTGCGCTCGAAAATCAGCACCGCGCCGCTGAGAGCCATTGCCGTATAGAACAGCGCGTAGAGCGTATTTTGCGCGATCAGTTGCGCACCCAGCGCTTGCTGGTGCGCCACCGCGCTGATCACGTTGAGCGCAGAAAAATTCGGCACCAGATACGCCGCGCTCGTGGCGATCCACCGGGTAAAGCCGTGGCTCATGGCAGCGAATCCGCGGAGATCGTCGGCGAAGCTGCCGATCACGAACAGCGAGAACGCGAACACCGCCGAGAGCAGCGGCGATGAGAACGAGGAAAACAGCAGCGCCAGCGAACAGATAATCAGAAATTCCAGAATGATGAAGTAGAGCGCGACCAGGATCGTTGCGTCCCCAGCGGAAAACTTGTGCGCCACATACAGCAGCGCGCCGAAAACCCCAATACCCATGAAGAACGTGTTCACCACCAGCGTCCCGGCCAGCCCGAAAAATTTGCCCACAATAAATTCCCAGCGTCGCACCGGCCGCGACAGAACCGTATACAGCGTGCGCTTCTCGATTTCTTTCGAGACCAGGCCGATGCCGATAAAGATCGCAATCACCACGCCGAATAGCGAAACCGCCGTCAGGCCGAGATTCACCACCACCAGGCGTTCGATGTCGATCGAAATCTGTCCGATAAGAATCGCCGCGCCCGAAAGCAGCAGCGCAAAGGCGATCAGGTTATAAAGCACACGGTCGCGCACCGCCTCGCGAAACGTGTTGCGCGCAATGTGGACGATACGCGCCGTCATATTTTGCCTCCCGCCGTCTTTCCCGCAGTCGCGCCGGCAGCCGTTCCCGCCGCCGTTTGCGAGTGCTGCAGCTTTTCCACAAAGTAGGCTTCGAGCGAAGTGCGCAGCGGAGTGATGGCAATCAGCCGGATGCGCTCGCGGCGCAGCGCGTCAATCGCGGGGTCCTGCTGCTTCTCGGCGATCACCGCCCGCACCGTATCTCCCGTCACGTGGCATTCCGCGCCCAGCGCCTTCATCGACGCCGGAACCTGCGTCCCCTGCCAGATCACCTCGACCTTGCCTTGCACGCTCGAGGTCAATTCCTCCACCGCTCCCACCCCGCGCAATTCTCCCTTGTGAATGATGGCCACGCGGTCGCACAGCGCTTCCGCGTCGGAAAGAATGTGAGTCGAAAAGAAAACCGTCTTGCCTTCCTGCTTCAACTGCTCCATCAGGTCGCGCACTTCGCGCCGCCCCAGCGGATCGAGCCCCGACATGGGTTCGTCGAAAAATACCAGCTTCGGATTATGCAGAATCGCCTGCGCGATACCGGCCCGTTGCAGCATGCCTTTCGAGAACTTGCGCAGTTGCACGCCCTTCACGTCAGTCAGTCCCACTCGTTCCAGAACTTCTTCGACCCGCCGCTTGCGGTCTTTCGCCGGAACCCCGGAAAGCTGCCCGTAGTAGTCGAGCAATTCGTGAGCGGTGAGGTAATCGTAAAAATAGGGCTGCTCGGGAAGGAATCCGATCTGCGCCTTGATTTCAGGATCGGTCCAGTCACGCCCCAAAATGCGGGCCGACCCGGCAGTGGGGAAGACCAGTCCCATCAGCATTTTCAAAGTTGTGGTTTTTCCCGCGCCGTTCGGTCCTAGAAAGCCGAAGATCTCGCCTTCTTCGACCGTCAAATGGAGGGGAAGCAAAGCGCGCTTGGGCCGCTTGCGCCAGAACCCCAGCATGTAGGTTTTTTCAAGACCAAGAATTTCAATTGCGCTCATCGTGTTACTGGGCCACTCAGGAGATGTCCAACAAAAATTATAAGCAATATAGCCTGCGGGAAGAATATTGGACCAGTTACGACGGTCACAGCCGGCGCGGAAAAGAAGAACAAGATGAGAAATGCCGGAGCGGAAAATCAGGATGCCGATCCGGCAGATTCTCAAATTGACATGAGACGTGAGATCGTTATTGCGCCACCGGGAACGCCAGACAGGTGGCGACGACGGTGACGGGTGTGTCCCCTAGGTTCGCCGTTTGGGAGCGCAAAACGCCATCGATGACCGAACAGAAATCGCGGTTTCCCGTGGAGTGCACTGCCAGCGGAGCCGCTCCCAGAGTGTACGCGTCGTTGTACATGGCCCCACCCGTAACGCTGCCGGTTGCCTGAAAATAGTAGCCGCTCTTGCCGACGCTGCCGGGCGTCGAGGTCGCCAGAAAATTGTCAATGATGCACGCCGATGTGGACGAGGGCGTACACGGCGCAGCCCCACCCAGCTGTCCGATGTTTGCGGCATAGCCAACCGTCGGGTAAGCATTGAAGTAGGTGATTTCGGCGGTGGTCATCGTGCGAATCGCTGCCGTCGCCGACGACTCGTTCGCAGCCTCCCGCGATTGCAGTAGGTTGGGGATCGCGATGGCCGCAATGATGAGGATAATCGCCACCACGATCAGCAGCTCAATCAGCGAGAATCCTTTTAATGAACGCATAGCCTTCCTCAAAGTTGTTTTAAAGGTCTCCAGCCCACAGAACGTCCACCAGATTCGTAGCAGTTTCGGCACCATTCCCGGATAGATTCGTTCTCTTTCGTAATCCCGCCGCCAGGTTTTTGAATCAGCAACTTACCGTCGGCAAGTTTGGCGAGACATCAGTACAAATGACCGGACTGGGATATCCATTGACAGAAAATGTCACGGGGTGTGCGCTGCAAGGCGGTGAGTGCGGGAGGAAACCTAGGCGCAGCCGGACCAAACCATAAGCGATGGCAGCGAAAATGGCGGGGCAAAAAAACAAAGGAGCAGCGAACTTGCGTTCGCTGCCCCTTCTTTCTGTCGGTCTGGCTTGTACCCTCCCCAGGTACTTTGCCAAATCGTAGGTGATTACTGGTTGAGCGGGTTCAGAACCTGGCAAGCCGCTTCGGCTCCGGGCGCTGCACCGGTAGGCTGAACGCGTACAACCGCGTCTTCCACCGCGCAGAAGGCGCGGATACCAGTCTGGTTCACAGTGATCGGAATGGCGTTGATGTCGTACTGAACGTACACGCCACCCGCCTGCGCCGCACCGGCAGGAATCGAGAACAGGTAGCCGCTCTTGCCGCTGCCCGCCGGGCTGCCGTTGTTGGCCAGCACGGAGTCAACCAGGCAAGCCGTCGCCGAGCTCGGAGTGCAAACTGCTCCCAGAGCGCCGCCCAGGTCAGCCAGCGTCTGCTGGAAACCGACCGTCGGGTAAGTTGTGTCGTAGGTGATTTCCGCGGTGTTCAGCGTACGCACCGAGCCCACAGCAGATGACTCGTTGGCCGCCATACGGGCGCGGAGCAAGTTCGGAATAGCGATAGCTGCGATGATCAGGATGATTGCCACCACGATCAGCAGCTCGATCAGTGAGAAACCCTTTTGTTTCCGCATCTCTATTTTTCCCCTCGTTGTGTGTTTTGAATTTTTGATTCTGGTCACGGATGACGCAGTCGTGCCTGATATTTGCACTTGCCTCGCCAAAGAGCGAGTTACTTTGGTTCTGGGCAGTCCCCTGGGAACGGCTTTATTTTCAGCGTAGGGTTGCACTTCGGTCTCATTCCCAATACGCCGCGTTCCTTCTCGGCTGGCAAAAAGCGGCTTACAGCTGACAATTCCTGTCATTGGGCATACTTACCGGCGAATGGTTACCTGCGCATGGTTACCAAAAAATGCTGATCGACAAACGCTGACCAAGAAACGCTGGCCGGAACTGCTGACCGGGAACTGCTGGCCGGAACTGCTGAGCGATGAATGCTTCACGATTGCCGCCGGCGCATTCCCGGTAAAATGTTTCGCGCATCACAGATGCGGTAATCCTGATGCTCCGATCATGAAACCTTTGAACGATGCTTCCTTCATCGAGCCTGACCTTTTCGAGCCTGACCTTATCGATCCTGATATTGCGCGCGCCTGGTCGCTCCCGGCGAATCTGTATACCGACGCCGCGGTCTTCTCCGCCGAGAAGGAAAAAATCTTCTCGCGGACCTGGCAAGTGGTGGGGCACGCCAGTCAAGTGAAAGCCCCGGGCGACTATTTCACGACTGAACTGGTGGGCGAGCCGCTCGTGTTCGTGCGCGGGCTCGATGGCAGGTTGCGCGGTTTTTATAATGTCTGCCGCCATCGCGCCGGGCCTCCTGCCGAAGGCTGCGGCTCGCGCAAACTGTTTCGCTGCGGCTATCACGGTTGGACGTATGGGCTGGATGGCGCGCTGCTCAGCGCGACCGAGATTGACGGTGTCGAGGGATTCCGCGCCGCAGACTTCGCGCTGGCGCCGGTGCGGACCGAAGAATGGTTCAGCCTGGTGTTTGCCAATCTCGATGCCAATGCGCCGCCGCTGCGCCAGACGCTTGGCGAATTGCCTGGGCAGGCGGAGAAATTTCCCTTTGCCGCGATGACGCTGTTCGAGCGCCGCACCTACGACATGAAGTGCAACTGGAAAACTTATGTCGACAACTATCTGGAGGGCTATCACCTGCCCAGCGTGCATCCGGGCTTGAATCGCGAACTCGATTACAACGCGTACGTGGTCGAGCCGCATGTGCCGGCTGAAGGCAGCAGCCCTGAGCGGTTTTCAGGATACGTCCGGCAGTTCAGCCCGATCCGCGGCGCGCAGCCGGGAGACGCGACGCCGCGGCGCTATCCGGAATCGCAGGAAGGCGTGACCACCGATTACTTCTGGATTTTTCCCAACTGGATGCTGAACTGCTATCCCGACAATGTTTCGCTGAACATTGTGCTGCCCGTCGAACCGGAACGCTCGCTGGCCATCTTCGAATGGTATCTGCCGGAAAAGGATCACGCCACGCCCGCGGCGAAGGCTTCGGTGGAGTTCAGCGATCAGATTCAGATCGAAGATGTAGGCATCTGCGAAATCGTGCAGAAAAATTTGCGCTCGCGAAGCTACGCCCGAGGACGCTACAGCGTGAAGCAGGAAAAAGGCGTGCACGCCTTTCACAGAATGTATGCCGGCTGCATGCGAGCGCGGTAGAACAGTTGCATAGATCGTTCGGCGCGAAAAAACGCGCGCCTCAGGATGACAACGATGAGCTGGAATGTTTCATCTTCGTATTTCGTTTGTGCATACATTTGGGTGGTGACAATATCGTACTTAAAGTGTATCAAAATGAGACGATCGGCCGGCGAATTGACCGCCGGCGGCTCAGTAGCCTTCCGGCCGTTTCGTACGATGCCCATTGCGGAGCCGGAAACGGCCCTGGCGTCGCGAATTATCCCCGTGCTCGTGGTCGGGGGCCATCTCGCCAAAAATTATTCGTCCAGCGGCTCGCTAGAGGCCCTCTACGACTTTTCAATCACTTGCAACAATCTTCAACGACTTGCACGAAGACTCAACGACTTACGAAATCCGGTCTCTCTCCGCTTTTCAATCCTCACTTGTCATCCTGAGGAAGCGGAGTCGCTCGCGAAGCGAGAGACTCCCGACGAATGGATCTCTGCACTTTGCCCGCACTCTCGCGCTGCCAGCGAGCTGCATAGATCCTTCGGCGCAAACCGCGCGCCTCAGAATGACAACGTAAAAGATGGCAATGTCCAAAGCAGACGGTTTAGAATTTTTCCGCCTTCAGCAGCATGCAGGTGACGTCGTCGTGCTGCGGAGTCGAACCGACGAAGGCGTCGAGGTCGAACATCAGGCGCTTAAGCAGGTCGGCGGGAGTGCCGGAAGCGGCCGCTTCCAAAACTGTCAGCGTGCGGATCTCGCCATACTCTTCCTGGCGCGCGTTTTCGGCTTCGACTAATCCATCGGTAAAGATGATCAGCCAGTCGCCGGGTGCCAGCGTGACCGTGGCCGATTCGTATTTGGCATCGGGCAAAATGCCGAAGGGCAGGCCGCCGACGCCGAGGCGCTCGAGTTGTCCGCTGGCGCGGCGCAGGATGGGATTGTTGTGGCCGGCGTTGATGTAGTGGAAGGTGCGGCGCGCGGCATCGTACTCGGCAAGAAAGGCGGTGGTGAAGCGCAGCCCGCCCTGGCTGTTCGAGCAGGCGTACTTGTTCATGTTGGCCGCCAGTTCGGGCAGCGCCACTTGCGCCGTGGAAAGGGTTTTCAGGCTCGCCTGAAACGTGGCCATCAGCATGGCCGCGGGAATGCTCTTGCCCGCCACGTCGGCCACGGCGAAGACCACGCGGTTTTCTTCCGGCGTGCGGCCGGGCCGCGGGAAGACATCGTAATAATCTCCGGCCACGGTGTTGGCCGGGCGGGTGGCGTAGGCCAGCGACAATCCGGGAATTTGCGGCGGTGCGCCGGGCAAGAGCCAGGTCTGAATCTCGCGCGCGATCTGCAGGTCGCGCTTCATCACCACGCGATCGCCGATTTCGAGGATGAGCAGGATCAGGAGCAGCAGTCCTCCCCAGAAGTGCAGATCGAATTCGCCGACGTAGACCTTGCCGTTCTGGCCTTCAAAGTTGAAGCCGGCGCGCGGCAGGACCAGCATGATGAGCGCAGCCAGCAGCAGCACGCGTCTCGCCGGCGAGAGCTTTTCGAAAACCGCCCAGAAAAATTCTTTGATGACGTGCAGATGCCGTCCGCGCCGGGTGAGACCCTCGGGAGTCTTGGCTTCGACGTCTCTCGCATACAGGCGATAGCTGGCTCGGGCTTCGGTTTCAAACTGCGACCAGAGCTGGCTGACTTCGAGGCCCTCGGTCACGCGCCGCCAGAAACGATGCAGCCGCACGCCCAACGTCATAGGCTGGGATGGCTGTCCGGCAGGAGGATAAGCAGTGGCCATGGCGTCAAGAAGATTATAGCGGGGGAAATTGAGTCAGTGAGTCACCGAGTCAAAGTGCGTCGACGCGAGGGTGCTCAATTCTCAATGACTAGAACAGGTTCAGTTGTTCATCGAACGCCTGCACCGGCCATTTCGTGGCATAGGCTGGACGGTCGCGACGGGTGAGTTTGTATTTCTCGCGGAGGCGGTGCACCAGTTCGGAGAGGCGCTTCGAGTAGGACGTTGGCAGAAACGCGCGATCCCGATAGCGCTGGCGGTAATTTTCCGCGAGGTGCGGAAAATTCTGTTCGAGGAACGGAAGGAACACGGCTGCCGAGCAGGGTTTCAGAAAAAGTGGGTTGGCGAAGACGTAGTCGGCGCCCGCATCGGCGGCAGCTGCGATGACTGCCTCCAGGTCTTTGGGAGCGTCGGTGATTCCGGGGACGACCGGACAGCAGCTTACGCCGGCGCGCAAGCCGGCCTGGGTGAGCGCGCGCACGGCGTCGATGCGGAGATCGGGGCGGGGAGCGCGCGGTTCGAGGATGCGCGCCAGTTCGACGTTGAGCGTGGTTACGGTGATGTGTATCGAGAGGCGATTCGAGCGCGCTACTTCTTTGAGCAGGTCGAGATCGCGCACGACGAGATTTGATTTGGTCACGATGCCGAGTTCGTATCCGCGATGGCGGGCGAATTCTTCCAGGATGCCGCGAGTCACCTCGTAGCGGCGTTCGGCGGGCTGATAAGGATCGGTGGCAGTGCCCAGTGCGATGGATTCATCGGGCTTGACGCGGCGCAGTTCGTGGCGGAGCAGTCCGGCGGCGTGCTGCTTGACGTAGATCTTCCGCTCGAACTCCATACCGTCGCGCATCTCCATGAATTCGTGGGTGTAGCGCGCGTAGCAGTATTTGCAGGCGAATTCGCAGCCGCGGTAGGGATTGATGGTCCAGGCGAAGGGCATGTCTCGATTGCTCACGCAGCGGTTGAGCAGCGATTTCGCTTCGAGCGTGAAGTACTCGACGTTGTGGCCCTCGCGCATCGACTCGCCCTCGGAGGCGAGGCGGGCGATGCCGACAAGACGCGGCTTGTCGCCGTTAGTATCAGCGTCAGCAGCGGAGAGCGGAAGCAAAGGCAAGGACGGCATATCTGTATTCGCTTTTTGTTCGCCTATCATGCGCGCTGGAGCCGGGAGTTGTCAACCGTGCCCCGAAGCCTTGTATCCCATCGAGTCGCGGCTTGAGGAAGAGTTGCTTCGGCAAAAAGTCCACACTCTAGGCGCAAAAGACGCGCTTAGAAATGAGACACCCTCTGCCTTTATCCAGGGACGCCACTCTTTTTAGAAGATTTCCAGGACGAAGGTGTTGCTGGAGTTCAGTATGTCGGCGTAGAGATAGGTCCCGGCTGTGTTGTCATTCATATTGAAGTAGTCGGTGTTGCTCTCGAAGCCGAGGCCGGTCAGCGAGCCGGTGACGGCGCAGCTTGCTCCGGCGAGAGTGATGGAGACATCGAAGACATTATCAGTGCTTTCCTCGGTGAACGTTCCGCTCGCGTTGCAGCTGACACCATCCGAACCGGAGAAGCTCATGCTGGCGCCGGTTCCTGTCGGCGCGAAGGTGAGGTTTAGCTTGAGAAGGGCGAGCATCTCTCCGTTGGTGAACGCCCCCTGAGACTGCGCGGTTAGCGTGCCGGACAGGGCGACAGGAGAGCCGCTCAACGGAGTTGAGGGCGCCATGGTGAATTTGCCGGAAGTGGTGCCGCTGAAAGTGCCGGTGATGGACGTGGCGGAGGTCACGTTGCCCTGGGCGGAATCGGTGACGACCGCAGTACTGCCGGACTGAACGCTTCCGGGCTCGCCGTAGGAGATAAAGCTTCCGGAAAAATAGCAGGCGCCGGTGATGCTGGGGAGTTCCAGGGTATCTCCAGTTTGGAATCCAGGGGCGGAGTTGTCGAAAAAGAGTGCCAGGCCGGAGGAGTTGATTACTCCGTATCCCGTGAGTGAAGCGCTGCCGGAAGTGAAGGTGGTTTGCCAGTCGCCGGCAACGTTGTAAGGACCGCCGGCGCAATTCGCATTGGGGGCGCTGGAAGAGCCACCACAGCCGACGGCGATTGCGCACCAGGCGGCAAGGCAAAGCAGGCAGAGCGAGAGCAGGCACGTCCGCAACATATCGGTTTCTTATTGTGGCACGGAATCGGCGGGAACTGCGCTGCATCGCGCGCTGGCTGGCAGGTGCGCGGCCTTACGGCGTTCCCGGCGAGGCGCGAGTATAAGGCGCTCCGCAGACGACGCTTCCGGGGCTCCGCTAAAACACCTTGCGGAAGGCCCAGAACAAGAAGCCGGAGAGCATCATGGACGCTGGCAACGTCAGCACCCACGCCATGGCCAGATTGCGCACCGTGGACCATTGCAGGCCGGAATGATTCGCGGCCATGGTGCCGGCCACGCCGGAAGACAGAACGTGGGTGGTGCTGACGGGGAGTCCGAAGCGGTCCATGGTGCCGATGGTCAGCATGGCAACGATTTCAGCGGCCGCGCCCTGGCCGTAGGTGAGATGTTCTTTGCCGATTTTTTCTCCAACCGTGACCACGATGCGCTTCCAGCCGATCATCGTGCCCAGGCCGAGTGCCATGGCAACCGCGACTTTCACCCACGTGGGAATGAATCGGGTGGCGGCATCGATGTAGTTGGTCTTGTAGTTGTCGAGCACGGCCCAGTCCTCGGGGGAGAGAGCGGGCTGCCGGCTCTTCTTCATCAGGCGCAGGGCTTCGCCGACCAGGTACATGTCGTTGCGGAAGTTGCGTACGCGGTCGGTCGGAACTTTGGCCAGCTCGCCAAATATGGCGGTCTCGTTGCCGATGTCGTTGACCATCTGGCGCAGGGCCAGCATGGTATTAGGAGTGAACTCTTTGGTGCGGATGTAGTCGGTGACTTCGTCGCGGTCAACCCCGACCACGGCGTTCGGGCTCACGTACTTGGTAAGAGTGTTCGCCGCTTGCTGCGAGACGGCGATGAAGTCCTGCGACTGCTTGTGAGTAATCGCGTGGTTCAGGGCGTAAGCGGTGGGAACGGTGCCGACCAGGATGAGCATGATCAGTCCCATGCCTTTTTGCCCGTCATTGGAGCCGTGGGCGAAGCTGACACCGGTGCAGGTGAGGACGAGCAGGACGCGAATCCAGAATGGCGGTGGCTCGGTGCCTTCGGGAGCTTCGTAGAGTTTCTTGTTCTTGATGATGGCCTTCATCAGCAGGAGCAGCAAGTAGGCGAACGCGAAACCGACGATGGGAGAGAAAAACAGCGACTTGCCGACATTGGCCGCCTGGCTCCAATCCACGCCGCTGGTGCCAGTCTTCACGGCCATAAGCTGGTTGGCAATGCCGACGCCGATGATGGAGCCGATCATGGTGTGGGAACTGGACGCCGGCAGGCCGAGGTACCAAGTGCCGAGATTCCAGATGATGGCGGCGACGAGCAGCGCGAAGACCATGGCGAATCCGGCTTTGCTGCCGACTTGCAGGATGAGTTCGACCGGCAACAGCGAGATGATGCCGAAGGCGACCAGACCGCTGGAGGTCATAACGCCCAGAAAATTCCAGAAGCCCGACCAGACGACGGCGACGTGGGGCTCGAGCGAGTGGGTGTAGATCACGGTGGCGACGGCGTTGGCGGTGTCGTGGAATCCGTTGACGAATTCAAAGCCCAGAGCGACCAGCAGCGCGATTCCCAGCAGAACGTAGGGCATGGCCGAGACGGCATGGACAGTGGAGAGGTCGGAAAGAAGGTGATCGGCGGCGTAAATGATGCCGATCACGAACACAATGCCGAATCCGATGATGCCGATCATTCCCGGACGTCTGCCGAGTTTTTCCTGGATTGCCGGTGTCGCTGTCGCCATAATTTTTTCTCCCGTCCGTGGCCGTGATCTGGGCGTGATCTGCGTGCGGAACGCTAGGTCGTTCTGTCTTCGGTAAGGGCGGAACTATAGCGAAAGATTGTTACAGCAGTATGAAAACGCGGGGGTGGGTAGTGTCTTAATTTAGTGTTAAGGCACTACCGCGGGGGTTGTAGTGTCTGAAATCAGCGGCAGCTTTCAGACACTACCACGGGGGTTGCCCTAATTTCTAGGACAACGCCACTATCCGGAGGCCGATCAAAAGTTGGGTGAACAAACGCGGCGGAGTCACCGCAGCGGGCATACAAAAATCCGCCCTTGGACGATGTGGATGCGACTTGCGGCAGAGAGAAGGGGTGGCGTTCGCCACCCCTTTTGTTTCCCGAGGCCCAGGGTCGGAGAGATGCTCGTCGGTCATTTCCAATATCAGGCACCCCCTGAGGTTGATTCTGCGCCAGCTTCGCCAAGCCGAAATCGAGGATCTTGATGCGCCCGTCCTTGGTAACGAAAATGTTTTCGGGTTTCAAATCGCGGTGGACGATCCCCTTTTCATGTGCCGCTGCCAGCCCGCGCGCGATCTGCACCCCATAGTCGAGGGTTTTGCGCTGCGGCAAAGCTCCTTGGCGAGCGCTGCGCGCACGCTTTCGCGATCCAGGTACTCCGTGACGATGAAAGGCGAGCCGTCGTGCTCCCCAAAATCATGAATAGCCAGAATGTTGGGATGATTCAGCGCGGCCACGGCCTGCGCCTCCTGCTGGAACCGTCGCAACCGTTCCGCATCGCGAGCGAAAGCCGCAGGCAGGACCTTAATCGCAACGTCACCGTTAAGCCGCGCGTCGCACGCCCGATACACTTCGCCTATGCCGCCCGCGCCGAGCGGAGACCGAATCTCGTAAGGACCGAGTTTTCGTGCCAGAGGCAAGCGCCATGCGTGGGCGTAATTGTAGCCTGTGCATCACGTGCGCGCGGATGCGACGACTCTGGGTATGTTATCGGCAGCTGGAGGTTATCCAGGAATGGGGGAAATCAACGGACATCTCCGCGAAGCCGACTTCTGGCTCACGATAGCTTCCGGATCGCCCGCGACTCGGGCAAGGCCTGCCAAGCGTTGATCTTGCCCTGCAAGGAGTAGGACCCACCCCACCATGGGTGCGATAATTTCGGCAACGAATCCTGCTGCAACTTATGAAGCGCCACGTCCTCATGTACGGGTTGATCGGTGGAATCTTGATTGCTCTGCTCCAGTGGACCGAGTATCAGTTCCTGGTCGTCGAACATTCCATCGAAATCTACGGCGGACTGATCGCCGCGACCTTTGCCGTTCTTGGCATCTGGCTTGGCCTCAAGCTGACAGCAAAACGCCAGACAATTGTTGTGCGGGAGGTCCCCGTCCCTGCCCAGGGACCGTTCATCCCCGACGAAAGAAAACGTGAGGACCTCCATATCACTCGCCGTGAGCTTGAGATCCTTGAACTGATCGCCCAGGGCCTGAGTAACCGCGAAATCGCCGAGAAGCTTTTTGTGAGCGAGAGCACGGTGAAGACCCATTCCAGCCGTGTTTTCGACAAACTCGGGGCGAGACGAAGAACGCAAGCGGTGCAACTCGGCAAGGAATTCGGCCTTCTTCCCTGATTTACTCGTGCACGAGCACGGTTCGCACGAATAATCATTCCCCCAAACGAATGATTTTTCTCTCCCCCGCCAAAATCAGCCAAAAGGATGACGACACCGACCCCGCCTCATGCAGTATGTTGAGCCGGTCGACGCTCAATACGAGCGACACGAAGTTTTTGAAAACACGAAGTTCATGAAAAGCGAACTTCCTGAAAAAAGGAGCGAACATGAAGTCTCTGAATTCGATGAAGGTCTTTGTCGTGGGTACTCTGTCGATCGGCTTGTTTTCAAGCACTGCGCTCATTCCCGCAACCGCCGCCGCCCAGGAACAGGAACTTCCCCGGGTCTACGACTCCTCCATGCCACGTGACCAGCAGATCAGACTCGCTGAAAGCGCCGCCCCGGCCGAGGTGTCCAGTAAAGCCACCGTTTATGTTCTCGGCCCCAAAGGCTACGAGAAAACGCGCGAAGGCACCAACGGCTTCAGCTGCGTCGTCACCCGGCATTTCGTAAAGCCCACAGAAACGACGATTGAGCCGCAGTGCTTCGACGCCGAAGGCAGCCGCACTCTCTTGCCTGTCTACATGCACGGTGAAGAGCTGCGCACAAACGGCAAGTCCGAGGCCGAAATCAAGGCAGACGCCGCTAGCGGATATAAGGAAGGCCGTTACCAGTATCCCAGCAAACCGGGATTCCTCTACATGATGTCCAGCCAGAACCGCTTGAGGGCCATCCCTGAGCACGGCACTGGCATTTTTCCTCCGCACTTGATGTTTTATGCGCCGAACATGACAACCAAAGACATCGGGTTCGACAAACCGGGGCTCGACAAGCTCGACTATCTTGGGATGACTCACCCCGGAGCAGGCGATAACCTTATTGTCGTTATCCCCGTGGCGCCCAAGTCGCCAGCTGACGTGGCTGGTCGCTGAGTCCGTATGAGCATGGCGCCGGCATCATACGTGGGAAGGTCAGAATCGGATAAAAGACGATCGGATAAGAGAATGAAGAGAATATGAGAAAGATCATTGTCACCTTCGGGCTGATTTCCGGCGCTATCTCGTCGCTGATGATGATCGCGGTGGTGACCTTCGGCGGCAGGATTGGCTTCGACCGCGGCGCGATCATCAGCAACACCTCCATCGTGCTCTCGTTCTTGATGGTGTTTTTCGGCATCCGAACCTACCGCGACAACATCGGCAACGGTCAGATTACGTTTTCAAAAGCTTTTGCCATCGGCCTCTCTATCACTCTGATTTCCTGCATCGTCTATGTCGTAACCTGGGAAGTGATCTACTACAACTTCCTGCCCGGTTTCTGGGACGCATATGGCGCTCATTTGGTTCAGAAGCTCACCGCCTCGGGCGCGAGCTCGGCAGCCATCCAGGCAAAACTTCAGGAGGTCAGAAGATACAAAGAGCTGTACAAAAACCCATTCTTCAATGCAGCGCTCACGTTCATTCATCCCTTCCCGATTGGGCTCG
Source organism: Terriglobales bacterium (assembly GCA_035504195.1). GTDB lineage: Bacteria > Acidobacteriota > Terriglobia > Terriglobales > Acidobacteriaceae > Sulfotelmatobacter. The sequence goes on along the minus strand of DATJSG010000027.1, from coordinate 178,457 downwards.
TCATCACGCTGTTCTCCGCGCTGGCCCTGAGGCGTAAGCCGCAACCACAACCCGAGCAATCACCCTAACCGGAATCCTGTAGCTGTTCCTGGTCGGCAAACAGGAAGTTATCCAGAAACGGCTTGGAGGAGACCTGTGTCAATTTCCGCGAAACCGCTCTCTGGACCGGCATAATTCCCAGGGGTGCTCGTCATGCAGAAATGTAGGTGATCGGTGCGTGTTTGTATATACAAATCAACTCTTGGGAACATCCGGGCGGTTCCACCATCCCCCGCCCAGCGCTTGGAACAGTGCGGCGGTGTCGGAGTAGCGATTTGACTGAGCTTGTACCAGGTTTATCACTGCTTGTTGATAACTCTGCTCTGCGTTTAACAGGGCCAGATAACTCACATACCCGACCTGCATTTGCCGCGTGGTGAGGTCGAGTGTAACCTTGGCCGCATCTCTTGCAGCTACCGCGGCCTTTAGACCGTCGGCGTCTTGTTCGAGAGCATGCAGCGTGTCGGCGACATTCTGAAACGCGGTCAGCACCGTGCTGCGATATTGTTGGTCGGCCTGAACGTAGGCTGCCCTGGCGGCTCGCTCTTTGTGCATCAGAGTGCCACCCTGAAAGATGGGTTGCGTGACGCCAGCCGTTGCATCGCGAAAGCCATTGCCGGCGGAGAATATGTTGCCGAAAGCCAAGGCCATAGTCCCTATGTCTCCGGTCAGGTTGAAGCTCGGTAGGCGATTCGCGCGGGCAACTCCGATCAGAGCGCTCGCTGAATGCAAATTCTCTTCGGCCTGGAGCACATCGGGGCGCTGCTCCACGAGTTTCGACGGGAGGGTCAGGGGAAGTTCCTGTGGAAGCTGCAAACTGGAAAGTTCAAACTTCTCGATCAGATCCTGGCCCGGGAATCCACCGGACAACACTGCCAGCAAGTCGCGTTGCTGAGCAAGCTGCTTGAGTAGCGGCGGCAAGGTGGCAACTACTTGCGCAAGCTGTGCTTCCTGCGCGGCAACGTCGAGCCGGCCGACATAGCCTTTCTCGAACTGCTTGCGCAATATATCAAGCTGCTTTGTGTTGATTTCGATGAGCTGATTCGTAGCGTCAATCTGCGCCCGCAAAGATGCTTCTTGGATGGCGGCAGCAGCAACGTTTGAACTCAACGTGATATTCGTTGCGGCCACAACGTAGCGGGCCTGCTCCTGCTGTGCCTGCAATGATTCCACTGTCCGACGGTTCAAGCCGAAGACGTCGGGGGAGTAAGAGACGCTAACCTCCGGCGTGAACAAGCTGTATTGAAACGAGGTGACGCTCGGAACCGGCGAAATTTCTTCCGAGGTCTTTGCGCGAGTGGCGGAAAAGCTGCCTGAAACCTGAGGATAGTAAGCGCCGCGCTGCGCCAAAGTGTTTTCACGTGCAACCAGCAATGCAGCCTGCGCCGATTTCAGATCGGGATTGTTCTTGAGGGAGCGCTCGATCAGGTCATTGAGCGGCTTCGAGTGAAATAAAGTCCACCAGTCTCCGGGAATGTCGCGCCCTTGCGCAAACGTTTGTGCCTCCCCGCCGGGGACATTCGGACTGCTGCTCGTGGCCGTGGGCAGACTAGGCGCATAGCCAGGAACATTCGGTGCAGCCGGTCTTTTGAAGTTCGGACCGACTACACAGCCGGCGGTAATTAGTAACGCCAGGGCCGCAAAGAGAGCCGAGGTGACAGCAACGACGCGTGATGTGCGAATAAGAGTCATAGCAACTTAAGGCTTGCGCTTCATGCTAGTTCCGTTGATCGCTGCTGTACCTCTCTCGGCTGTCAGTGGCCCGCCGCTGATCGCAAGATGCGCACCCGGATCGCGGGAATTCTTAAACTGCTGCCCGTTTACGGAGACAGCAGATGAGGGAGCAGACAGGCTGCGATGGCTGACCGCCTGGTTCGGAACAGGAACAGAGGTCTTTAAGCTTGTCTCCTGAGGCCCGGTGACGGTGCCCGGAGTATCGATCCGAGGGCCATTCGTTATTGGCGTTTTGTTGAGACGCCGCGGATGACTGACTGCCGGCTGGGAGTGGTTTGCGCTCGAAAGACTTTTCGTTGTGGTTTTCGTCAGATATGCTGAGCGTTTTGAGATCTGATCAGCTACGACATGTCTCTGGTAATCACCATCGGATTTGTCGCCGCTCTGCGAAGGCGCTTGTTGCGATGGATGATCTGCCTGGCGCGCGAGGCTTGTGACCGGCAGCGAGACGGCTGCGATCATCATCACGAAAAAGAAGCGCACCGTCTTCATTCTGATTCCTCTTGTTCCCTTGGTTCCAAGTAATCAACGGTCAGGTGATGTTCCCCGCCGAGGAAGATCAGCCGCAGGGCAGGCACCGCGAGAAGCAGCATGACCGGCCCGACCAACATGCCGCCTACGATTACGGTGGCGAGGGGGCGCTGGACCTGACTGCCGATACCGGTGGAAATAGCCGCGGGAAACAGTCCAATGCAGGCGGAAAGAGAAGTCATCAGCAACGGCCGCATTCGGGTTGACGCGGCGCGATACATGGCATCGATGTGTGTCAGTCCGTGAGTCAGTTCCTGATGGTAGAACGTGATCATCAGGATCCCGTCCATCACGGAAACACCGAAGAGGGAAACGAATCCAATGGCGGCGGAGATGCTGAAATGCAGACCGGTGACGTAAAGTGCAAGAATTCCGCCGACGATGGCATCAGGAATGCCTGCGAGAGCCAGGATCGAGTCTTTGAAATTGTTGAACAGGCTGTAAAGAGCACCAGCAATCAGGATGAAGCTGATCGGCACGATGATTTCCAACCGTTTCTTCGCCTCTTGGAGATCGCCGAACTCGCCCGCCCACAGCAGATGGTATCCAGAGGGAAGCTGGACGTTTTTCGCGATGCGCGCTTGAGCCTCTTCAACCGTGCCGCCGAGGTCGCGGCCACGGACGCTGAACTTGACGGGAATGAACCGCTGCACGCTCTCGTGATAAATCCACGACGCTCCAGTGTGGAGAGTAATTGTGGCCAGTTCACTAAGGGGAATATAAGCATTGGTGCCGGCGGCCGTCGTGTATGCAACCTTGATGTTGCGGATTTTGTCGATACTGTCGCGGTAATCCGGCGTGTACCGAACCACCAGATCGAATTGCCGGTCGCCTTCCAAAACCTCAGTCGCGACCGCGCCTCCCATGGCTGCTTGAATTACCGTATTTACATCACCGGAGTTGAGACCATAGCGTGCGGCTTTTTCGCGATCAACTTTGATATTCAGGTTGGGCTGGCCGAGGACCGGGAAGATGCCAAGATCGGTAACGCCCCGAACTTGGCTCATCTGGTCGCGCACCTGATTAGCGAGATTCGTCAGAACTTCGAGATTGGGGCCGACGATCTTGACCGAATTCACGCCTTTCACGCCGGAGATCCCCTCCTCGATGTTGTCCTCAATATATTGCGAGAAATTGAACACGATTCCCGGCAACTCGTTGTTGAATTCAGCTTGAATCTGGTTGGTGAGTTTGTCTTTGTCCATTCCTCTCGGCCATTGATCAAAAGGCTTGAGCGGCGCGAACAACTCCACATTGGAAAATGGCGAAGCGTCGCTGCCGTCATCTGGCCGGCCATGCTGCGAAACGACGGTGATGACTTCAGGATGCCGCAGAAGAATCTCCCGCATTTTCCTCGTCGCGGCTTCACCATCTTCGAGCGAAAGCGTAGTGGGCATGGAGGCGCGAATCCAGAAGTTGCCTTCTTCCAAGTGAGGAAGAAACTCGCTGCCGAGGCGTGGCGCGATCAGAAAAAAAGTCCCAAGCGAAATAGCCAACTCGATTCCCACAACGAGAGCGCGGTGAGTCAGGGCAAACCGGAGAGCGGGATTGTATAGCCGGTGCAAGGTGCGAACAACGATCGTCTCAACCTCTTTCACGTGGGCAGGCAGCAGATACGAAGCGATCACAGGTGTGATGGTGAAGGTCGCAATCAGGGCTCCTGCCAACGCATAGCCGTAGGTTCGTGCCATAGGGCCAAAGATCTGGCCCTCTACTCCCTGCATGGTGAATAGCGGCACGAAACCGGCCACGGTGATGAGTGCAGAGAACAAAACCGCCTTGTCCACCTGAACCGCGCTGACCAGAATGAGCCGCAAGCGGTCCGTCCAGCCTTGCGCTTCCGTGATATGGTCCGGTGCCCGCGTCGGATCATGACCCCAGAAACCGTCCGATAAACGCTGGAGCAGAACGTTCCGCTCTTCGGGAGGGCGTTGAAAGTTCTTAAAAATGTTCTCGACTAGGATTACGGCCGAGTCCACGATGATGCCGAAATCAACTGCGCCCACGGAAAGCAGGTTCGCGCTTTCTCCCATGACGACCAGAAGAATAGTGGCGAAGAACAAAGCGAAGGGGATGTTGATTCCTACAATGACAGCACTACGGAGATCACCGAGGAATATCCATTGGATGAGGAAGACCAGCAGACATCCGAAAATCAGGTTGTGCAGGACTGTGTGCGTGGTTAACGCAATCAGCGATGAGCGGTCGTAGAACGGAACTACTCTCACTCCCGGCGGGAGACTGCCGTCGTGATTCAAGGTGCGAATGGCCGCCTCGACCTTGGGAATCATGTCAGCGGTCTTTTCTGTTCGCCTTTGCACCACGATGGCGCCGACTACGTCATCGTGCGTATCGCGGCCCAAAATACCGAGCCGTGGCCGGTATCCAACTGAAACCGTGCCAACGTCCTTGACCAGCACCGGAACGCCGTTCTCCTGGCTCAGCACGACATTTTCAATGTCCTGAACTTTATAACCTTGCCGCAAATCGTCGTTGCCACCGTCGTCGATCAGGCCGACGCCACGAATGTTGATCGATTGCTGGCCCACAGTGATCTCGCGACCACCGACGTTGATATTTGCATTGCCCAGCGCGGTCAGAATTTGAGGAACCGTGACGCTGTAGGCTTCGAGCTTGTGCGGATCGACCTCGACCTGAAATGTTTTGGTGGGACCTCCCCAGCTGTTGATGGCAGCAATGCCGGGGATGGTCAGCAGGCGACGGGCAACGATCCAATCCTGAACCGTGCGCAGATTTGTAATTCCAAAATGCGGCGGGCCGACCACTTGATAACGGTAAATCTCTCCGGTTGAACTGTTGGCTTGGATATTCGGTGACACTCCGCCGGGCAGGCTGACGTTCTGCTGCAGGGCGATCGCAGCCTGGCTATACGCGAAGTAATAGTCGATCCCGTACTTGAAGCTGACGCGAACGAACGAGAGCCCATAGAACGAAGTGGAGCGGATGACTTCAATCCCGGGCGTCGTGTAAAGCCCGATCTCCATCGGAATCGTGTAATAGCGCTCCATCTCTTCCGCCGAAAGGCCTGGAGCTTGCGCCGTAATTTCCAAAATGACGGGAGTGGGATTGGGATACGCCTCGATGTTCAACAGTTTGAAAGCAACGAAGCCGGCGCCGGCAAAGAGAAGCAATCCCATCATCACGATGGGCCGGCGGCTGAGGCAGAACGAGATGAGTGACTTGAACATGAATGATCTTGTGAATGAAGTGGTATCGGCGATACGGTCTAGTCGCTCGGCGGCGCTTGGAGCATATTGCTCAGAAATACCGCTCCGTCGCTCACCACCAGTTCTCCCCGCTGTAAACCGTCGAGAATCTGAACCCTGCCGTCATTGCGCAGGCCCACTTTGATGATTTTCTCTGTAAACGTGTGGCGATCGGTTGTTACCCACGCGCCCATGGTGCCGTCGGGTTCACGCACGACTCCGTTTGCCGGGATCGCCGTGGCTTCGACCGGAGCGTCGACGCGGATGACAAAGTTAGCCAGCATTCCGGGTCGCAAGTCGTTCTTCGGGTCAGAAATTTCGGAACGGATCGTAACCCGGTGTGTATTCGGATCGACGGTCTCGTAGATCTTCGAGACTTTTCCTTTAAAGACTCGCCCGTCGTAAGCCAACGTCCTGACCGCCACTGGCTGCCCCACGTGAAAAAATCCGCTGTCGCTTTCCGGCACATTGGCCAGCATCCACTTCAGGTTCACATCGGCGACCGAATACGGCGCCGGCGGATTTCCCGGCTGCACCAGAAATCCCGGCTGCGCGACCTTATAGGTGACCTTGCCAGTAATCGGGCTGCGCACGACCAGCGCAGGGTCGATCTTGCGCGAGGCGATCATTTGATCAATTTCAGCATCCGTCTTGCCAAAAACCAGAACCGCATCTCGTGCGGCTTTGAGGGCTCCTTCCGCAGTTTGTTGATCGGAAATGGCCTGCTCCAACTCCCGCTGGGGAACTCCGACGCTGGTCGTGTACAAATCCCTCGCACGCGCCAGCTCTTTGGTGGTCAGTTCGTAGGTAGCGGCAGCTCCGATCAGGTTTGACTCGGCTTGTATGAGATCCGGGCTCTTGATCGTGTAGAGAGGTTGATCCTTATGAACTTCGGCCCCAAGTTCCGCGAAAGTTTTGATGATCGTTCCCTGATAGGTAGGAAACACTTGAACAGAAAGGTCTTCGTCGTAGTCAATGTTGCCGACTGCCTCCTTCTCAACGGGAAATGCGTAGCTCCCAACCGGCTCGATCTTGATCGAGTTCAGTTGGCTGGGCGAAAGGTCCACAGTCGCATCAGCGGTCGAATTCGTGCTCGGCGCAGCCTTGACGTTTGTGGCTTCTCCCCGACTACAGGCGGATTCCAGAAGCATTAGGACAACAACCATCGCCACGGCAATAGCAACCGCCGAACGGACCTCGGTGCGAATGTGAACTGGATATTTCATGATTTTCTTCGACCGTTGTTCCCCTGTTCCTGACGCCGGGTCAAACAGACCCTCGTTGGTTTGGAAATTCACGATTCCGAAATCTACGAGCCCGCGCATTCCGCCGTCGCCTCTCACGGTTATCTTTTCTTGATACGCGTCCGATAAACTCAACCAGGCCCGCGTAGAGCAAACCGATATACAAAAGCACTCCGAAAAGACCAATTGCCGTCAAGACGTAGCCATTCCATGATTCGTAATTCAAGGAGTCGCCCCCATCGTTCGCCCCTGCGTCTCAGTTTGATTCACTGCTTCACGGACGGCGCCTGTCCTCGTTGAAAGAAAAATGTGGACCGTGAAATCCTTTCTACGGGAAGTATTCGGTTTGGGGGAGACACTGAAACGGCCAGGGCGAGTAGTATTTCGATCCTGGCGCGAGAGCTACGCAGCCAATCGTTTGATTGGGCTCGCGGAGTGGATCATTTGATTAGCAGCCCAATCTTATGGACAAATCGTTTTATTAGATTCCTCGCACAAGAGCTCGCGTGAGATAAGGGATGTGCGAACTAAATCTATGCCTCACTTGGAGATAATCTGGGATCGCCGGAACCGGACGAGTGTTCTGTTGGCCAGCAGCGTCCTTGTCGTGGCGATCGCCGCAGTGGATTGGTGGACGAAGCCCTATTTCTCATTGGGCTTCCTTTATTTGTTTCCCATCATGCTGGCAGCAGGATTCCTGCCGCGATGGGCAATCGTTTTATTGGGACTGGCATGCGCACTGCTGAGTGAACGTTTCAGCAACCTCGACCCGGCGGATGCGAATATCCGGTTGGGATTCGAAGCCCTCGCTCTTTGTGGCTGTGGATTATTGACTTCTGAGGTGTTGCGTAACCAGCGTTTACATCAGGAAGCTCGGGAACGAACGCGCATACTCGTGGAAACCAGTCCGGCGGCCATCCTTACGGTCAATGAGGGAGGTCTGATCGAATTAGCCAACCATGCCGCGACCGAATTGCTGGCTCCACGCGATGGGCTTCTGATCGGGGAACCAATCGCGGCGTTCCTGCCCGAGCTGCATCGCGCGCTGCGCCCCGAAGAGGGACCTCAGTTCCGGGCTTCGATGCAGTGCCGTGGGCATCGCGGTAATGGCGAGTCCTTTCTGGCCGAGGTTTGGTTTTCCAGCTACAAAGAAGGGGCGACCCCCAAGCTGGCAGCCATTATCGCGGACGTTAGTGAGGAACAGACCATCCCGGCGGGAACGGGTTTGGCGCCTCTGGATCAGAAGGAGCGGCCCTCCCTCAATAGCCGGGAGCTGGACGTACTCCGGCTGGTTGTTCAAGGCTTATCGAATAAAGAAATTGCGTCAAGCATGAACATCTCGGAGAGCGCAGTCAAGAACACCCTGCAGCAGCTGTTTGGCAAGACGGAAGTGCGAACTCGGAGCCAGTTAGTTCGCGTGGCTTTGGAACGCTACAGAGATTTGCTCTGATCTTGTACTCGGTAGGATAAGCGCTTATTCAGAAGTAGGTCGATTCTTGGCGTTAAAGTCACCAGCGGCGGCAAACCATGCAGTGTAGGAGTCTTGCGACTGGAAGGCCGAAATGCGTGTTTCCGTAGTACGGTTTAGTCCCGAACCGAGAGGGGTTTGCGGCCATCACTTCTTCGGTCGCGTTTTTTCTTCTCATTGCTTCTGGTACTCCGCTTCCCGCCTGAGTAGCTCTTCCTTTGATACGCTTAGAGAGTTTGCTGTCCGCGCTGGCTCCAACCGTTGACATTAGCAACATCAGTTAGAAATTCGTGCCTCATTCTTTGGTCAGCGGATAGCCTTTCTCGCGCCAGCCGCGAATGCCGCCGTCCATTGAGATCACGTTGGTGTAGCCCATCTTTTGCAGGTTGTCGGCGGCAAGTGCGGAGCGGAATCCGCCGCCGCAATAAAGGACCATTTCCGTGTTGAGATCGGGGACACGCGCCTCGATATCGCGCTCGATGATTCCCTTACCGAGGTGAATCGCGTCCGGCAGATGATCCTTGGCGAATTCGCTTTCCTCGCGCACATCGACGAGCAGGAACTTTTCACGACGATCTATTCTCGCTTTCACTTCGTCCACATTCGTTTCGCGCACGCGTGTCTTGGCATCGTCGACGATCTTCAGAAAACGGGGAGGGTGCTGGTGAGCCATGGGAAATCCTCAAAGTGCAAAAAGACTCGTTACCTCAACATGGTAACAAGCGCTAAAAGATTATGCCTGCGACACTGGCGTGGCTGGTTTGCACGATCGGGTAGCATGAATGGGATGCCAACGCACGAAACGGCGCGCAAGATTGGCCTGGCCCGCGCCCTGTCGAAACTGGGATATTGTTCGCGCTCGCAGGCGGCGCAGTTGATTCGCGGAGGCCGCGTAGGTTTGAACGGAGGCGTGCGCCGCGATCCGGAAACGCCGGTTCATCTGATTCGCGACCAGATCATGGTCGATGGGCTTCGAGTCGAAGCGCGACAGAAAATCTATCTCATGATGAACAAGCCGCGCGGCTTGGTAACGACCACCGCCGACGAGAAAGGCCGAAAGACAGTGTATGAAGCGCTTCGCAATCGCGACGACTCCCTGCCGTGGGTCGCTCCCGTCGGCCGATTGGATAAGGCCAGCGAGGGACTGCTGCTGCTGACCAATGATTCCGAGTGGGGCGCGCGAATCGCCGCACCGGAGACGCATCTCGAGAAGATTTACCACGTGCAGGTCGGGTCTGTGAACGGAGAAGAACTCGCGGAAGCGATGACGAGAGGCGTGCGCGACGAACAGGGCGTCTCGCTTTGTGCGCGGCGGGCCCGAATGCTGCGTTCGGGCGAGAAAAATTGCTGGATCGAGATCGTTCTGGATGAAGGCAGGAACCGCCAGATCCGCCGCATGTTGGCCGCGCTCGGAGTGAAAGTGTTGCGCCTCGTCCGCGTGGCGATCGGTCCGCTGCAGTTGGGAGATATGGCGAAGGGAACGTACCGCGCCCTAAACGCACAGGAGAAGCGAGCGATGGATCGTGCCATCGCCCGGAAGATCGGGCGGTGAGCCCCTGCCGGCTTCACCGCTTGTGCGTGCTACACTCACGAAAAACGAGCGTGAATCTGAAGCTGCATGGGCGAGCTTAATTTCCTCTCCGCCGTCGCGATGGCGGAGCGAATCCGTGGAAAGAAAATTTCTCCACTCGAACTTGTTGAGGCGCATCTTTCGAAAATCGAAAAGCTGAACCCCAAGCTGAACGCGTTCGTCCACGTTGATCCGGCACGCGTTCGCCGTGAGGCGCAGGCCGCAGAGGCCACCGTCAGGAGCGGCAATGCTCTCGGGCCGCTGCACGGGGTGCCGATCAGCATCAAGAGTTCGCTCGAAGTTGCCGGCTTCCGCTGGGAGTGCGGTACGCGCCTGCGGAAAGGATTGATCGCCGCGCGGGATGCTCCGCTCGTCGCCCGTTTGCGCGCGGCCGGGGCCATTGTGCTGGGCGTGACCAATGCGCCCGAACTTCTCATGGCCTGGGAAACCGATAACATTCTTTACGGAAGAACGAACAACCCGTGGGACCTCGAACGCACGCCGGGAGGCTCCAGCGGCGGCGAAGCGGCGGCAATTGCTAGTGGCATGTCGGCCGGCGGGGTAGGCAGCGACGGCGGCGGGTCGATCCGTGTGCCGGCGCATTTCAGCGGCATCTGCGGGTTAAAGCCAACTCCGGGACGAATTCCGTCAACAGGTCATTTTCCCGAATCCGGCGGGCCATTCGCGCTGATTGGGGTGGTCGGTCCGATGGCGCGCAGCGTCGCGGATTTGAAAATCTTGTTTGAAATGATGCAAGGTTCGGATGATGGTGACACATGCGCCGCCCCGGTGCCGCTGCGCTGGCCTGGCGAAGAAGAACTACACAAACTGCGCATCGGATATTTCGAAGACGATGGCCGCACGCCGGTCACTCCCGAAACCCGCGCGGCCGTGAGAGCCGCAGCAGAAGCCTTGCGGCACGCAGGCTTTCAAGTCGAGCCGTTTCGCCCCGACGGTCTCGAGGAATCACGCAAACTTTGGATGAAATTTTTCGTCAAGGCCGGCGGGATGATGATTGGACCGATGTTTCAGGGACGCGAAGCTGATGTGAGCCCGATCCTGCAGCAATTTCTCGAATGGTCCGAGGCTGAGCCGGAATTGAGCGCGGAATCGCTTCTCGACGCGTGGATTCGCCGCGACATACTGCGGGCGAAATTTCTGGCGCAGATGCGCCGGTATCCGATCCTGCTGAGCCCAGTGGCCTCGATTCCTGCCTTCCGCCACGGCGAGCGCAGTTGGACGATTGACGGAAAAACAGTGAATTATCTCGACGCCTGGAGCTACACGGAATGGTTCAATCTGCTGGGCAATCCGGCGGCAGTCGTTCCCGTAAGCCACTCGGCGGAAGGATTGCCGATCGGAGTGCAAATCGTGGGCAGACCGTGGGAAGAGGAACTGGTACTCGCCGTCGCGGCCGCGCTGGAAAAGCAATGCGGAGCCTGGAAGATTCCTCCCATCCACTGAGAGCAGGGCCGGCGGCGAGTAGTATTTTTTGACTATTCCTCAACCAACATCGCATGTGTAACTTTATCCCGCGTGAATTTCAGCCACTGTGGGGCTTAAGTTCATTTCTGGCAATCGAACGCTCGGGGACATGCAGAAAAATCCAACATCCGGGGGATTCTCCAGGCGCGCTCTGTCGTGGCTGGTGCCATTTCTCGCCGTTTCCGCCGCATATCTTTACGCGTTTCCTCAGCCAACCATCTTCTACGCCGGCGTGGTTCTGCTGCACGCGGCTGCCGGACTTCTGGCGACGCTGCTGTTATTGCGGGCGCTATTCCGCCTGCTTCGCAGCGGGAGCTTTTCGTCGCGCGCCGGCTGGTTCCTGATTGCGCTTGGAGCCATCGTCGGCGTGGTGCTGATCAAAACCGGCACTTCGCGTGCGGAGTGGAACAAACTCTATCTTCATATTGTGGTTTCACTCGCGGGCGTCGGATTGTTGCTGGCAGATTGGCTGAGCCGGAAAGGAGCGTCGCAAGCTTCGGTAGAGACTCGTCCGGCGCAGTCGGGCGCGATTTTCGCCGCGATGCGTGTGGCTCTTTGCTTCGTCGTGCTTGCCGGCCTTGGCTACGGAGCGCAATACCTGCGGGACACCTGGCAGACTCGCAATCGCATCGAGAATCCGGCCATGCCTCCCGACAGCATGAACGGCGAAGGCGACGGTCCTGAGGGATCGTTCTTTCCCAGCTCAGCGCAGGTTTACGGCAAGCAAAAAATTCCCAGCAAGTTCTTCATGGAGTCGGATTCCTGCAAGCGTTGCCACGAAGACATCTACAACCAGTGGTTCAGCTCGGCCCACCATTTTTCTTCGTTCAACAATCAGTGGTACCGCAAATCGATCGAGTACATGCAGGATACGATCGGTACCAAGCCCTCGAAATGGTGCGGCGGATGCCATGATCCCGCGGTGCTCTACAGCGGCTTGATGGACACGCCCATCAAGCAGATCGTGCATCGCCCGGAATCGCAGGCCGGGCTGGGCTGCATGATGTGCCACTCGATTGCGAGAGTGAAAAGCACGATGGGGCAAGCCGACTTCTATCTGGAATATCCCAAGCTGCACGAACTGGCGGCTACGAAAAATCCGGTCATGCGCGCGCTGCACGATTTTGTCATCCGGCTGAATCCGGAGCCGCACCGGCGCGTATTTCTCAAACCATTCATGCGCGATCAAACGGCGGAGTTCTGCTCCACCTGCCACAAAGTTCACCTCGACGTGCCGGTTAATCACTATCGCTGGCTCCGCGGCTTCAACGAATACGACAACTGGCAAGCCAGCGGAGTTTCCGGGCAGGGCGCGCGGTCATTTTATTATCCGCCCAAGCCGATGCAGTGCGCCGATTGCCACATGCCCATGACCGCCTCGCAGGACATGGGGAACATCAACGGGTTTGTGCACTCGCATCGTTTTCCCGCGGCCAATACGGCCGTGCCCACGGCTAACGAAGATCAGGCGCAGCTGAAGTTGACCGAGGATTTCTTGAAAAACGGCATCGTTTCGGTCGACATTTTCGCGCTGTCGCCGGCGCAAGCGCCGCTGCAACCCGGCGCGAACTTACAGTCGGACCTGTCTACGTCATTTGCCGTCGGCGAAGAAGCCGAGAGCAAGGTCCCAACCGCCGAGACTGCGGGCGAAGCTGCTCCCATCACGGCTCCGTTGAACCACGTGCTTCCCCCATTGCGCCGTGGTGATACGGTCCGCGTTGATGTCGTCGTGCGCACGAAAAAAGTCGGCCACTTTTTCCCCGGCGGCACGGTCGATGCCTATGACACCTGGCTCGAACTAAAAGGTACTGACGATAAGGGGCAAGTCGTGTTCTGGAGCGGCATGGTTGAGGACAACGGGCATGGACCGGTGGAAAAAGGCGCGCACTTCTACCGGTCGTTGCAGATTGACGAACATGGCAATCCCATCAACAAGCGCAATGCCTGGGCTACGCGCGCCGTAGTGTACGTACACTTGATTCCGCCCGGAGCGGCCGACACGGTGCACTACCGCATGCATATCCCGGAAAATGCGGGGAATAAAATCACGCTGCATGCACGGCTGTGCTACCGGAAGTTTGCCTGGTGGAACACACAGTTTGCGTTTGCAGGCATGCCGGATCCGACGAAGCCCAACCAAGTCACCTCCGACTACGATGATCGTGCGGTGACGTTCACTGCGCCGTTGAAGGGGGTTTCCGCGAAAGAAGAAAAGATTCCAGACCTGCCCATCGTTGCCCTGGCGGAAGATGAAGTCACACTTCCGGTGATCGCGCACGGCGCTTCGGAACCACCGCCGAAAACGATTGCCCTCAAAAAGGAATGGCAGCGCTGGAATGACTATGGGATCGGCCTGCTACTGCAGGGAGATCTTAAAGGCGCGGCTGCGGCATTCCAGAAAATCACCGAGGCCGATCCCGATAATCCGGACGGCTGGGTCAACATTGGCCGGTGCGCGGTGCAGGAAGGAGATATGGCGCGCGCCCGCACTGTGCTGGAAAAGGCGCTGGCCCTCGCTCCGAATCTGGCACGGGCGAATTTCTTTTACGCCAAGGTTCTGCGCGCGGACGGAAATTATGACGGCGCGGCGGCGCGACTGAAAATCGTGCTGGCGCAATATCCCCGCGATCGCGTGGCGCTGAACGATCTGGGACGCATTCTTTTTCTGCAGCGCAAGTACGATGAAGCCGTGAAAGTCCTGCAATCCGTGCTGGCGGTCGATCCCGAAGATTTAGAGGCGCACTATAACCTGATGCTCTGCTACAACGGCTTGGGCAACGAGAAATTGGCGAAAGAGCATGAGGCGCGCTACCTGCGCTTCAAAGCCGACGAAGCGTCGCAAGCCATTACCGGCCCTTACCGCCAGCTTCATCCCGAGGACAACAACGAACGCCAGGCCGTGCATGAGCACGTTTCGGTGCCTCTGGCGTCGATCCCGGAGAATCATTGGAAGACGGAAGCCTTGTCCGGTTCGGCCAACGCGGGGGCCTCCAAGTAATGTCGCAAGGGCATATCACCACAGAGCCACAGGGCCGCAGAGAAAACTCTGATTTTTTTACCTCTAGTTTTCTCAGTGCCTCTGTGTTTCTGTGCTTGATGTGTTGCGTAGGCGCGTCGGTGAGCGCAGCGCAGCAGATTCACTTTCGCGACATCACCGAGCAGGCGGGAATCCATTTCAGGCACAATAACGGCGCGTTCGGAAAGAAATGGCTGCCCGAAACCATGGGCCCCGGCTGTGCCTTCATCGATTACGACAATGACGGATATCCCGACATCCTGCTGATCAACGGCGAGGATTTTCCCGGACATCCGCACGAAGGCGCCACCACGCTCAAGCTTTACCACAACAATCGCAACGGAACGTTCAGCGATGTAACGCGCAGGGCGGGCCTGGCCGTGCCCATGTTCGGCCTTGGGGTTGCGGTCGGCGACTATGACAACGACGGATTCGACGACATCTTCGTGACTGCGGTGGGCCAGAGTCATTTATTTCACAACAACGGCAACGGCACCTTCACCGATGTTACGAAGTCCGCGGGATTGTGGGGCCCGAACGAGTTTTCGACCAGCGCCGCATGGGTCGACTACGACCGCGACGGCAAACTTGACCTGGTGGTCGCGAACTACGTGCAGTGGAGCGAGCAGGGCGATTTGTATTGCACGATCGACGGCGCGCACAAATCATATTGCACTCCGGAATCGTACAAGGGAACGTCGGTGCGGCTGTGGCACAACCTCGGCAACGGCAAATTCGAAGACGCGACGCAAAAGGCAGGGCTTGGCGATCCGACTTCGAAGAGCCTGGGCATCGCGATTCTCGACTACAACGGCGACGGCTGGCCGGACATCCTCATCGCTAACGACACGCAGCCCAACAAACTTTATCTCAACAAGAAAGATGGAACGTTCGAGGATCGAGGCGTTGCTGCCGGCATCGGTTTCAGCGAAGATGGCGTGGCGCGCGCCGGCATGGGCGTTGACGCCGCCGACTACGACCGCAGCGGTCACCCCAGCGTCATCATCAGCAACTTCGCCAATCAGATGGTCTCGCTCTATCACAACGAGGGCAACGGCCTGTTCGTCGACGAAGCTCCGCAATCCGAAGTGGGCCGCGCTACTCTGGTTACGCTCGGATTCGGTTGCTTCTTTTTTGATTACGATAACGACGGCTGGCCGGACATTTTCGTCGCCGACGGCCACATCGAAGACGCCATCGAGCGCGTGCAGAAGCGGGTCCACTTCGCCGAGCCTCCGCATCTGTTCCGCAATCTGGGTGGAGGGAAGTTCGCCGAAGTCACGGCGGACATGGGCCAATCCTTCGCCGCGCCCAAAGTGGCGCGGGCCGCGGCTTATGCCGATGTCGACAACGACGGCTTCCTCGACATTCTGCTTACGACGAATGCTGGGCCGGCATACTTGTTTCACAACGAAGGTGGCACAAATCACAGCCTGCGCATCAAATTGGCCGGAACGAAATCCAACCGCGATGGCATTGGGGCGGTGGTGCGCGTAACTTCTGGCGCCGACCATCAATGGAAGATGCTGCGTTCCGGATCCAGTTATCTCTCGCAGAGCGAACTGGTCCTCACCTTCGGCTTGGGCGCTCAAACCAAAGCCGATACGGTTGAGATTCATTGGCCCAGCGGGCAAGTCGACAAACTCTCGAATGTGAATGCCGGCCAGACCGTCACGGTGCAGGAAGGGAAGGGAATTGTCGCCAACCGTTCCTACGGCAAGGCGGCCGCGGGCAGGTAACGACGTACACAAGTAAGGACTATAAAAAGGTGGTTGTCATTCCGGAGAGCGCAGCGACGAGGAACCTGCTGTTTGCCGCCCCGCCACAAGAGCAGTCTTTGTGATTAAATCCTTGTGATGATTCCGCGAATCTCTGCCGCTGTTCTCGCCGTTATCGCGGCCGTAAGCTTCCTCGCTCCCGCCTCGCAGCCAAATCCCGTCGAGGCTGCGCGTCTGAACAATCTCGGCTGCGCCTACATGAACCAGCAGCTTTTCGAGAAGGGACTGAAATTCTTCCAGCAGGCCGCCGAAGCCGATCCCAAGCTGGCCATCGCACGATTGAATGAAGGTGTCGCCTATCTGAACCTGCAGAAGATTGACGAAGCCAAGGCCGAGCTCAATGACGCGCTGAAGCTCGATCCAAAGAATCCCAATGCCTGGTACAACCTCGGTCTGCTTGCCAAGAACACCGGAGACTCGCAGAACGCGATTGACGCCTTCAAACGCGTCACGGAGCTTGATGCGAATGACGCCGACACCTGGTATTTCCTGGGCACGGCCTACGCGCAAGCCAAACAATTTCCGCAGGCGATCGAATCCTTTCAGCACGCTCTGCAAATCAATCCTCGGCACGCTTCGGCAGAGTTCGGATTGTCGCGCGCCTACCAGCAATCCGCCGACGTGGATCGTGCTAACTTGGATCACGCCCGCGAGCACCTGAAGAAATTCCAGTACATCACGCAAAATAAACTCGGCGCCCCCATGAGCCTCGCCTACGGCGAGCAGGGCCAGTACTCCCGCGCGGTAGAGTCGCCGCAAGCGCAGCTGAAGCCGCCGCCGCAAATCAAAGTGCGGTTTGTGGATGTTACGAAGGAATCGGGATTGATCTCGCAATCATCACCCTCGCCGGGCAAAGATGTGAGCGCGTATCTCAGCGCCGGAGCTTGTTTCCTTGATTATGACAATGACGGCAAGATTGACATATTCTTGCCCGACAACGGTGCACAGGGCGGCCTTTCGCTATACCACAACCTTGGCAATGGCAAGTTCGAGGATGTGACGAAGCAGGCGGGGCTGGACGGCAGCCTACATGGAACAGCGTGCACCGCAGCTGACTACGACAACGATGGCGGAGTTGATCTCGCTGTGAGTGCCGACAAGGGAGTCTTGCTACTGCACAACGAGAGGAACGGCACGTTCAAGAACACCACCGAACCTGCCGGGATCACAAGCGGCGGCACTGCGACGGGGCTAACGTTCATCGACTACGACCATGATGGCGATTTGGATCTATATGTTGTCGCCGGTTCCCGAAGCGCCATGCCGCTCGGAGAGCATCGCGGAGTCACCGACATTGAGGTGCATGCGATTCCTTTCAATGCGATGTGGCGTAACAACGGCAACGGGACTTTCACGAACGTAACAGAAGCCACCGGGCTTGCCGCTGTTGGATACAACGAAGCCGCCATTGGCACGGATTACAACAACGATCGTGCTGTGGATCTGGTTCTGACGGGAACTCGGCCCCTCGTTTACGAGAACCCCAGAGAAGGCCAATTCAGTCAACGTGAGTTTTGGAGAGAGCATTCCGCAATAGGGGTCGCCGTTCTAGACTTCGACCACGACGGCTGGATGGACTTGGCATTCACAAGCATGAGCGCCCCTGCCCTTACCCTCTGGCGCAATAATCACGGCAAGAGTTTCGAGCAAGTAAAGCTCCCCGAGACCAACTGGGTGCGTGCTTACGGCGTCGCAGCCTTCGATTACGACAACGACGGCTGGGTCGATCTCGTCGCCGTCGGCGAAACCAAAGACGGCAAGGGCGAAATAAAACTTTTCCGCAATCTCGGCCCCGACGGATTCAAAGACGTCACCGCCGACGTTGGCCTCGACAAGATTCATCTCGAAAGCCCGCGCGCCATCATCACCGGCGACTACGACAACGACGGCGCGGTGGACCTGCTCATCACGCAGAATCACGGACCGGCCGTGTTGCTCAAAAACGAGGGCGGCAATCAGAATCACTGGCTGCGCCTCGCGCTCAAGGGGTTGGCCGACAATAAATCCGCGATCGGCACGAAAGTTGAAGTTTTCTCCGGCGGCAACCGGCAGAAGTTTGAAATCTACGGCTCGAATGGATATCTCGGCCAGAACTCGCCCTACTTGACCGTCGGCCTCGGCGACGCCAAAGAAGCCGATATCGTGCGCATGCTCTGGCCGACCGGAGTGTTGCAGGACGAAATCAATGTTGCCGGCGACAAACAGCAAAATTTCCTTGAGATCGACCGCCGCGGCAGCTCCTGCCCCACGCTCTTCGTGTGGAATGGCGAACGCTACGAATTTGTCGCCGACATGCTGGGCGCGGGCGTCGTCGGCCACTGGATCGGCCCCAACCAGCGCGATATTCCGCGGCCTGTGGAGTGGATCAAGATCGATCGCAGCATGATTCGGGAAAAAGACGTATCGCTCGGACAAACGGCTTGTCATCCTGAGCGAAGCGAAGGACCTATGCACTTCGCATCCAGTTGCACAGATCCTTCGCCGCAACGAGCCGCGGCTCAGGATGACAAGTCCGTCAGAGGAGCGGTTCAACCCTCGAATAGAGCCAGACCAGCTCTCAGTTTCCGCTTCATGGAGCCGCTCGAAGAAGCCGTCTATCTCGATCAAGTGCGGCTGCTCGCGGTCGATCACCCCGCCGATCTCGACGTTTATCCCAATGAATATTTCGCGTCGAATCCGCCATATCCAGATTTCAAAGTGGTGGTCAGCCGCGACGCGCGCCCACCGGCCGCAGCCTGGGACGATCATGGGCACAACGTTCTGCCCGATCTGCTCGCGCATCGCTATTTCGGCGATTTCGCGCTCACACATTTCCTGGGATTCGCCAAACCCCACACTCTCACGCTCGACCTCGGCGAACCCTACGGCGGCGGCCCGCTGTGGCTGTTACTGCACGGCGAGGTCGAATATTTTTCCGCCAACAGTATGTACGCCGCATCGCAAGCGGGAATTCAGGCAATCGCCCCGTACGTTGAAGCGGAAGATGCCAGCGGAAATTGGAAGCGCGTGGTCGACGACATGGGATTTCCCGCCGGCGGTCCACGCACCATGACCGCTGATCTGACGGAAAAGTTGCCTCCGGGTACGCGGAAGATCCGCATCACGACGAACCTGCAAATCTATTGGGATAGCATCCTGATCGACCGCACCGAACAAGTAGCGCCGGCGTCTCGCCGGGGCTCCGGCAGTCTCGCCCGCCGCGCCGAGAGCGGCGCATCCGATTACCGTCTAACCTCGGTCCCGCTAATCCGCGCCGATCTCCAGCCCCACGGCTATCCTCTGAAAATCGAAGGCACGCCGCCCGGCAACGTGAACTATATCTATGAAAAGGTCAGCGCGACGGGCCCGTACACGCGCCCGGCGGGAACTTATACGCGCTACGGCGATGTGCTTCCGCTCCTCACTGCGACCGACGACAAACTCGCCGTCTTCGGATCCGGCGATGAAGTTCGCCTCGACTTCGATCCCACGAACCTGCCCACGCTTCCCCAAGGTTGGATCCGCGATTATTTCTTCGCCGCGAACGGCTACGAGAAAGACATGGACTTCTACGCCGCCGATGGCAATTTCGTCGCGCCGCTGCCGTTCCTGAGCATGGGAGAGTATCCCTACACTCCGAAAAAATCTTTCCCGCTCGATGACGAGCACCTGAACTACCTGCTCGAATACAACACTCGCCACATGTCAGGAAATGAGCAGCGCGGATACTGGTTTGACTACGGACCATCTTCTAGAAGCCATGAGTGAAGTGATTCACTCAAAAGCGGCGGGCCATTTGCGCGAGCCGTGAAGCAGCGCGATGATTTCAATCTTGCTGCGTCGAACACGATATCCCAGAATAAAAGGCAAAGGATGAAGCACAAGTTCTCTGGTTGAATCGACGCGGCCGGCGCGACTCAGTTCGGAATGATGTTCCAGCAATTCGACTGCGGAGAAGATGCGATCGAGCATCAAGTCCGCCGCATCCTCGGATTTTTCTCTTGTCCAGTACTCATAAGCGGCACGCAAATGCCGCGTAGCACGCCGGGTCCAGACGATCTTCATTTTCGGCGGCGCCACTTGCCAGCCATTGCTTTGACCTTGCGATGGTCGATCACCCGGCCGGCGTCAGCGTCTGCCATCCCGGCTTCGATTTGTGCAAGGTGCCACCGCTGAGTTTCCAGATACGCCTGGACAGCTTCGCCGAGCAAGTAAGTGCGGTCGCGATCCATAGAGCCTGCCAGAGCATCGAGGGCGGCAACTTTATCGGATTCCAGGCGGAAGCTGATGGTCTGTTTTCCCATAATTCAGCATAATACGCGGCCATATGCGGCAAGACAATGGCTTCCGAGCTCGCCCCCGCGTGATTCGCAGGAAATTCCAAATGGTTGAGCGGACGAATTGTTCTTATAGAAACGTTTTAATATTGACAGTTTTGCCTCTTCCATAATCCAATAGCCGGACCCATGGAAAATGCCCCCGCCGTAGTTTCAGCCTCCGCGCCTCGCCTGCGCCGCACCCTTACCCTTTGGGATCTGATCCTCTACGGCATCATCGTGATTCAACCCACCGCGCCCATGCCTGCCTACGGAGTGTTCAGCAACGCCGGCCAGGGGCATGTGGTCACCTCCATTCTCATCGCGATGATCGCCATGGTCTTCACGGCCATGAGTTATGGCCGCATGGCCCGGGTTTATCCCAGCGCGGGTTCGGCTTATACCTACGTCGGCCGCGAACTGCATCCTTCGCTCGGCTACGTTACCGGATGGAGCATGACCATGGATTACATTCTCAATCCGTTGATCTGCACCATCTGGTGTGCCAAGGCGATGGCCGATCTGTTGAGCGGAACACGCTTCCAGATTCCATATCCAGGGCTGATGTGGCCGCTGATTTTTGCCGCATTGTTCACGCTGCTCAACCTGCGCGGGGTGCAGACTTCGGCGCGGATCAACAAGACGCTGTGCGCCATCATGGGCGCCGTGATCCTGGCTTTTTTCTGGTACACGATCCGCTACATCTTCCGCCTGCCGCAATTCCCGGAAGCTTATTTTCTGCGTCCGTTCTACAACCCTCAAACGTTCACGTTGAGCCGGGTGTTTCACGGAACGTCGGTAGCGGTGCTCACCTACATCGGATTCGACGGCATCTCGACCCTGTCGGAAGAAGTGGACAATCCCAAGCGGAATATTTTTCTGGCGACGGTGCTGGTCTGTGTGATCACGGGATTTCTCGCCGCCGCCGAGGTCTACGGCGCCCAATTGTTGAGCCTCAGCCGCTTTGGAAAGGACTTCGGTGTCTTCTCGGACCTTGGAGATGAGGTCGTATTTAGCCACGTCGCCGGGATTGCCGGCGGCGTTCTCATGACCAAGGCCATCAGCATTACTCTACTGATCGCGACGATCGGCTCCGGCATGGGGTCGCAACTCGGCGCGGCTCGCCTGCTTTATGGCATGGGGCGAAGCGGCGCGATTCCCAAAGGGTTTTTTGGCGCCATCCATCCCCGAACCCACATTCCCGCCAACAACGTGATTTTCGTGGGCATAATCGCCCTGGCTGGGGCTTTTCTGATCAGCTATGACAACGGCGCCAACTTGCTCAACTTCGGCGCGCTGATCGCATTCATGGGCGTCAATCTAGCGGCGCTCACGCACTATTACATCCGTGGCGCGGACCGCAGCCTGGAACAATTGATTTCGCCGCTGCTCGGCTTCATCATCTGCTTCCTGCTATGGATCAGCCTGAATCGGAAAGCCATAATCCTCGGCGTGATCTGGATGACGGCCGGCATCGCCTACGGAGCCTGGAAGACCAAAGGCTTTCAGAGCAATCTTGTGAATTTCGACGTGCCGCCGGAAGACGAGTAAGCCGGCGGCAGGTCTCGTTCAAAGATCCGGTCCCGCAATAACCCGCGTGTCTAGTCGGCGTTCCAACCCTGCACTTCGACGGCCGGTTTCTCCGCGCCCAATTCGCTGGCCCGGTAGGTTGCAGTCACCTCGCGTCTTTCGCCGGGCAGCAAGGAAATGTAGTTATCCTCCCAAACCACCGGTAGGATTTCTTCTCCCTTCAAGCCCCTGTCAACTTTCACGCGCACGAAGAACGCCAAACTCTTGCTCGGATTCTCCAGCGTCACGTGCGTGATCTCTTCTTCGCCTCGGCGCTCGCTGCGCTCTGTAACTCTCAGCTTTACTTTTGGCAACTGGGAGAGCGCGGTGAAATCGGCGTAGGAAGCGGTTGGTGTCATCCACCAGGTAGTCTTGGTCCAGTCCAGAGTTTCGGGCTTTGTGGAAAGCCAGTAGAAATTCGAGCCCACGACTTTTCCGGAAGAATCCTCCAGCCGCAGCGCCAGGAAGTAAGTCGGGCTCAGCCCTGCAATCTCGGGCAGCGCGAAAATTTTCGCGGTGCTGTCGGCGGGCGCGTCCAACTTATTTTCCTGCGTAAATTTCTCGGTCATGTCGAGGTTGTAAATCTTCGTGGTGAGTTTCAATCCCTTCGCATCTTCATATTGGCTGCTGACTACCCAGATGGAATGATCGTCGTATCCATAAATCGGATGCAGCGCCTCCATCGCACGCTTGGCCCCGAAATACCCGCCGCCGGGACGCAGATAGTAGTCGTACAGGTGCCAGATCATCGAGGGCCACGCATTATTCAGCATCCACTGAATCACGCCCGTCGATTCATATTTGTTGCGGCTGTAGGCTTCGTACATCGCGCGCACGCCTTCATAAGTTTGCATCTGCGACTTCATGGCGAAGTCTTCGACGTTGTCGGACTTTCCGTAGCGGTTGGCGAGCGCGTCGCGGAAGACGCCGATGGTTTTGAACTCGCCGCCTCCCGCGTGATAGTTCCAGACATCGTCAATCGGCCACATGTGGTCCTTGCCCACCATGGCGCGAATGCTCTCGACCGGAGGAACCGCCGGCCCCATACTGGTTTCGGTGTTGAAGCCATAGGCGCCGCCGCAGCCTCCGGCGTTGCACTGCCGCCGGCCGGGCTGACCCGCGGGCGTATCGACTTCCCAATAGCTGGGAGCAATATATTCGTACGGCCCCGTCATTTTGACGCCGCTGACTCCGGTGACGCTGGTCTTTTTTCCCGTCGCCGATGAAACCACAGGATTCGGCCACAACAATTCTTTCTCGATGTCGAGATACATTCCTTCCACGTCGGGCGGCGGAGGGTTGTCGCTGCCATTCAGCCACATCACTAGGCTCGGATGGCTGCGCAGTCGATAAATCTGATCACGCAGAGATTGCTTAGCGATCTCGAAGTCCTGCGGCTTCCAGCGTGGCCAGCGTTCCCAGAAGTCGCAGCAGCACCAGCCGGCCATCACCAGAATCCCTTCGTGATCCGCGATGTCGAAAAACTCTTTCGTCTCTAGCTTTCCTTCGAGGCGAACCGTGTTCAGGCCCATGTCGCGAACGTAGCGGAATTCGTCATGCAATCGTTGCGAATTCTCTCGCAGCATCATGTCAGGCGTCCAGCCGCCGCCGCGAATCAGAATATTCTTGCCGTTCACGTGAAACTCGCGCCCGCCGACTGAATTGAAATCCGAAGTGATCTCACGGATGCCGAACTCGGTAGTTGAGCGATCGCTGATCGCGCCGTTCACTTCAAACTCCATGCCTAGCGAATAAAGATTCGGCGTGCCCATCTGCGCCGGCCACCACAGGCGGGGATTCGAGAACACGAGTTGCTGAAATTTAGCCGGCGTGAACGTAACATCTTTCGATTGGTTGGGCCCGAGCTCGACTTCCTGCTCGAAGCTGACTTTTTCGATGATGCCTTTCAGCGTGCCCTTCACCGGCTGATCGGTTCCGTTCTTTACCTGCGCCGTGACCGTAAGCTGCGCCTGATCGTTCGCCGGCGAATTCACTTTCGACACCACCGTCGCGTAGCGCACCGCAACCGGCCCGCTCGCAGTCAAGTAAACGTCGCGCCACAAACCCATGTTTTTGTCGGGAGGCGCCGGATTCCAGTCGACGAACGTGATGGCGAGATCGTTCTCCGTGGGCGAAAAAACCTGCACCGCAAGAACATTCTCGGCGCCCGGCTTCGCCGCGTGGGTTACGTTGAATTCGTAGGTGCGCCACGCGCCAGCGACATCATCCGAGTTGGCAATCTGCTTTCCGTTCAGCCAGATGTTGGCGCGATAGTTGATGCCGTCGAACTTCAACCACACCGTCTTGTCTTTGTACGAAGATGGCACTTCGAACTGCTTGCGATACCACCACGACACCGCGTAAGGACTATCGGGCGCCATGGCGATATTGGAAAAGTTCGCGCCAATGGGATAGTGCATGCCGGGGAAGTTGCGCAGGTTCGTGCCAAAGAAAGGATCGGGAAGCGTCTTGTCTTTGACCAGCGCCGCCACGACGGTCGTGGGCACGGTTGCCTCATGCCACCCTTTGGGCGAGAACTTCGACGTCGAAATGACTTCGCCCTTGGTTTCCACCTTGGCCGAGGTTTGCACCGCCCAGCCCTGGTGAAGAACGATTCTGGTTTCATCAGCCTGCCTCGATTTCACCGGCTCCTGCGCGGCAGCAGAGATGACTGAAGCGACTACAGCGAATTGCGCCAAAGCTAAAATGCCGACTGTCCGCCTGCTGCCTGATTTCATGAAGCTCCTCATTCCATGGCAAAGCTGTAATCGAGATTGATGAGTCGGGGACACCGCAGAACTTCCCCGCAGAATGGATAACACTTCTATTAATTCGTTTCAATAGACGAATTTCAACGATTCTCCCGGAGTTTTCCGACCAACATCCCGAGGCCTCACACGCCAGTCAAAGCGGCTGCCTTCCCGGCGCCTGACCGCGGCATCTCTCTCCGCAGCTAGTTTATAATGACTGATTCGCCTCTCTATTCTGGAGCAACAAGAAAATGATTCGATTTCTGCAAAGTTCCGGGCAGGCCACCAAGATTATTCTGAGCGGAGTACTGCTCGTTGTCTGTGGCGCCATGGTCATCACCTTTATTCCCGGCGGTCTCACCAGTGAAGTGTTTGGCGGCGGCCAGCTCGCCGCCGGCATCATCGCGAAAGTCGGGGGCGCCGACATTACGGCCGACGAAGTCCGCCAAACCGCCCGCCAGATGCTGCAGCAGCAAATGCCGCAGGGCGGCGGCAACATGGGGATGCTGCTGCCGTTCTTTGCCCAACGTGCGGCCGATCAACTCATCACCCGCCAGGCGTTGCTGGTTGAAGCCGGCCGCATGGGCATTCACTCCACCCCTGAGGAAGTGAAGGACGAACTGCAGCACGGCCGTTATGCTGCGACATTTTTCCCCGGCGGCAACTTTATCGGCGAGCAGGCATACGAAGACATGCTGCAGAGGGCCGATCTCACTCCCGTCAAATTCGAAGAGGCCGTGGGCAACGATCTGGTGCTCACGAAATTGCAGGCCTTCATTTCCGGCAGCGCCACCGTGAGCGAGGCCGAAGTTCGCGAGCAGTTCATCAAGCAGAACTCCAAAGTCAAGTTCGACTACGCCGTCCTCAAGCAGGATGACATCAAGAAGGGTCTGCACCCCACGGACGAGGAGCTGAAGGCCTTCTACGACAGCCACAAGGCCAGCTACACGAATTCAATCCCGGAAAAGCGCAAGATTAAGTACGCAGTGGTGGAGACGGCCAAGGTGGAAGCCGGCGTGCAAGTGACGCAGGACGATCTGCGCACCTACTACGATCAGCACCGCGACCAGTACAAAACTGCCGAGCAGGTGAAGGTAAGCCACATCCTGATCAAGACCCCGCTCCCCGGCCCCGACGGCAAGGTCGACGAAAAGGGCGTGGCCGAAGCCCAGCGCCGGGCGGAAGATTTGCTGAAGCAGGTAAGAAGCGGCGCCAATTTCGAGGAACTCGCCAGGAAATATTCGGAAGATCCGGGCAGCGCCAAGCAAGGCGGATCGCTCGGCTGGATCGGCAAGGGCCAGACGGTTCCGGAATTCGAGAAGGCCGCGTTTTCGCTTCCCAAGGGCCAGATCAGCGATCTGGTGAAGAGCAGCTACGGTTTTCACATCATTCGGGTCGACGACAAGCAGGAGGCGCACACCAAGTCGCTCGACGAAGTCAAAAGCGAGATCGAGCCCATCGTGAAACAGCAGATAGCGCAGCAGTTGGCGCAGAAGAAAGCCGACGACTTGCTAAAGCAGGCCCGCGCAGAGGGTTTTGACGCGGCCGCTGCCGCCGCCGGCGTTCCCGTGATCACCTCAGATTATTTCTCGCGCAGAGATATTCTTCCGGGGCTCGGGCCGGCGACACAGCTCATGGACGCGGTCTTCACCGAGCAGGAAAAATCCCCGCCCGACATGGCATCCTCCTCGCAGGGGATTGTCGTGTTCCAATTGCTCGGCGTGAAGCCTCCGTCCACTCCGACGTTTGAAGAAGCCCACAACCGGGTCGAAGAGGAATTCAAGAACGAACGCTCCAGCGCCCTGCTCGCGCAGAAAGTTCAGGAACTCTCTGACCGCGCCAAGGCCGAACACGACCTGAAGCGCGCCGCGAAAGAATTGGGCGCGACGCTAAAGACCAGCGATCTGGTTCTGCCCGACGGTCAGGTCCCCGACATCGGTTCGATGACCGGGCAGGCCTCCGTTGCGTTCACCATGAAGCCGGGTGAGATCAGCGGACCAATCATGAGCGGCGCGAACGCCGCGGTCATCCAGTTGTTGGAGAACGAAAAGCCCAACGATGCCGACTTTGCCGCGAAACGGGATCAGATCCGCGACCAGCTGCTGCAGGCCAAACAGCAGGAACTTTTCGGTCTTTTCGTTTCCAGCCTGCGCGATCAAATGGAGAAGTCGGGCAAGATCAAGATCAACCAGGAAGAAATGAAAGCGCTGTCCCGCACTGGAAACGAGCAGGGAATGTAGCGGGCAGCGACATGTCCTTTCCGCGCGCTGCAGGAATTTTGTTGCATCCCACGTCGCTGTCGGCGCGTGGCGGCATCGGCGATTTCGGCCCCGCCGCCTATCAGTTCGTGGATTTCCTCGCTTCTGCCGGCCAGGGTGTGTGGCAGGTTTTGCCGCTCGGCCCGCTCGGCTATGGCAACTCGCCCTACTCCTCGACCTCGGCCTTTGCCGGAAATCCGCTGCTGATCAGTCTCGATCGACTGGCCGAGCGTGGTTGGATCGAGTCATCCAAGCTGGACGCGTCCAACCTCGACGCACCCGCCTCGTCCCATGTCGAATACGAACAGGTTTTCGCGCGGAAGATGCCGGTCCTGTTCGAAGCAGCGCGAAATTTCGTGCGTTCGGCCTCCGCCGAGGCCCGCCAGCGTTTCGATAAATTTGTCGCAGAAAATTCCTGGTGGCTCGACGATTTCGTTCTCTTCGACGCGCTCCGTGCCCGCCACAAACTCGCTTGCTGGAATGAGTGGCCGGCCGGTCTCGCACACCGCGAGCCAGCGGCTCTGGACCAGGTCAAGGACGAACTGCAAGCCGACATCCAGATTCGCAGCGCGCTCCAGTTTGCGTTCTATGAGCAATGGCGCGCCCTGCGCCGCTACTGCTCCGAACACTCGGTTCGCATCGTGGGCGACGTCGCGATCTTCATGAATCACGACAGCGCCGACGTCTGGACGCGCCGCGAATTGTTCCGCCTGAACGACAATCTGGAGCCTGAGGTTGTCGCCGGCGTCCCTCCCGATTTTTTCAGCAAGACCGGGCAGCGCTGGGGAAACCCCCTCTACCGTTGGGACGTGATGAAGCAGCGTGGCTACCAGTGGTGGATTCAGCGCCTGCGCTGGGCCACGCAAAACTGCGACTACATCCGGCTCGACCATTTCCGCGGATTCGACCAGTTCTGGGAGATCCCCGGCAACGACTCAACCGCCGTCAACGGCCGCTGGGTCGACGGCCCGCGCGACGATCTTTTTATCAAGCTGCGCGAGGCTCTGGGGGGGCTGCCGTTCTTCGCCGAAGATCTCGGCTACATCACTCCCGAAGTCAACGCGCTGCGCGACCGGCTGCAGATTCCCGGCATGGCGGTTCTGCAATTCGGTTTCGGAGACGAAGGAGCGCACATCTATCTGCCGCATCGTGCCGCCGGCAAAGTCATGTACACCGGTACGCACGACAATGACACCGTCGCCGGCTGGTGGCATTCCGGCGCCTCGGAGCAGGAGCGCCGCAACGCCGAAGCGTATGTCGGCCGCTCCGACGATGGCATCCATTGGGGATTCATTCGCGTCGCACACTGCTCGCCGGCGAGTTTGAGCATCGTCCCGCTGCAAGACGTTCTCGGTCTGGGCAGCGAAGCCCGCATGAACACACCCAGCGTCTATGGCGGCAATTGGCGTTGGCGCTTCGAGCCCAAGCAACTCACCAGCGATCTGGCCTCGAAGCTGGCTCATCTCTCTGATATGAGCGATCGTGTGCCCAAGCCGTTCCCACCCTTTCCGCAGGAGAATTTCGCCGCCTGAAACGATTGCAAGTAGCGCCGGCGTCCCGCCGGCTGTCGGCACCTGCGTCTCGCGTCAGCCCCCGTTTGTGTGAATGCAACGTTACAGCAACTTCCCTTTGCGGTTCCTCGCAGATCGTGTATAGAAAGAACGGGAGCTTTGCGTGAGTGACGCGATCATCGAAGCCGTGGCCATCGAAAAATCCTATCCGCAGCCGGATGGCACGCGGATTCAGGTGGTCAGCCCGACCAATCTCGCCATCGAGTCGGGCAAGATCGTTGCCCTGCTCGGTCCCTCGGGCTGCGGTAAATCCACCCTCCTGCGCATGTTGACCGGCCTCTCGCAACCCACCTCCGGCATGATCGCCTGGCATGGCAAACCCCTCGACGGCCAGACGCCCAACGTGGCTATCGTTTTTCAAAGCTTCGCGCTGTTTCCCTGGCTCACCGTGCTTGAGAACGTTGAAGCGCCTCTCGAAGCCCGCGGCGTGCCTGCCGTGGAGCGGCGCAAGCGAGCTCTGCGCACGCTCGACACCGTCGGCCTCGACGGCTTTGAAACCGCTTATCCCAAGGAACTTTCCGGAGGAATGAAGCAGCGCGTCGGCTTCGCCCGGGCTCTCGTCGTCGAACCCGAAGTCCTGTTCATGGACGAGCCCTTTTCCGCGCTCGACGTTCTCACCGCCGAGAACCTGCGCGGCGAACTTCTCGAACTTTGGCTCAACAAAAAAATGCCGACCAGCGCCATTTTCATCGTCACCCACAATATAGAAGAAGCCGTCATGCTCGCCGATCGCGTGATGGTTCTGGGTAGAAACCCGGGGCGCGTTCGTTCCGACTTCAACATTCGTCTTCAGCATCCCCGCGACCGCAAATCCTCGCGGTTTGTGGAACTGGTCGATTACATCTACAAAGTCATGACCGAGCCGGATGTCGAGCACAATTTGCCGGACGCGGAAACCACGGCGGAGATCATCGTGCCATCCGGCGGCCTCACCAGGAACGCTCTGAAAAAGCAGGCCGCGCCCATTCGCACCGCTAAATATCAGATGCTGCCTCACGCCCGCGTCGGCGGCATCGCCGGCCTCGTCGAACTGCTTCACGATCGCGGCGGCCGCGAAGATCTGTTCCGCCTCTCTGAAGAATTGGTCATGGACGTCGAAGATTTGCTCCCCATCCTCGAAGCCTGCGTCCTGCTCGGGTTCGCGTGGCTGAAAGAAGGCGACGTCCAGATTACGCCCCAGGGCGTGATCTTCGCCGACGCTGACATCCAGCAACGCAAGGTTCTGTTCCGCCAGGCCGCCCTCGACCACGTAACCATCCTCAAGCAGATTGACAGTATTCTGAAACGCAAGTCCGATCACTCCATCGCCGATGAATTCTTTCACGACATTCTCGACGAACACTTCGCCGAAGATGAAGTCCAGCGCCAGTTCGATACCGCGATGAACTGGGGCCGCTACGCCGAAATCTTCGATTACGACCGCGACAACGGCCGCCTGGTACAGACGGAAATTCCGGCATCGGCCGAGGCAACCGCCGTCGAGAATCACAATTCCATCGCGTCCCCGAAGTCCTGAGAAGGCAAACGCACGCATGACCCCCTTCAAGAGATCGCCTGGCCCTCGCGGCTTCTCAGCCCATCGCCTGTGGGCGCAATTGCCGGCCATCGAGATTTCCTATCTGCCCGACGTCCTCATGTTCGGCGCGGGCATCGCCTTGTTCTACGGCGTGATCATGGTCAGCCGCACCTGGCTCGGCCCGTTCACGCCGGAAGTAGAAATTTCCTCGAGCCTTTGGGCGCTGCCCGCCTACGCAGGATATTCGCTGCTCCGCATCACCATCGCCTATGTCCTGAGCCTCGCCTTCACGCTGGTCTACGGCTATATCGCGGCCTACAACCAGCGCGCCGAGCGCTTCATGATCCCGCTGCTCGATGTTCTGCAATCCATCCCCGTGCTCAGTTTTCTCCCCAGCGTCATGCTGGCCATGGTCGCGCTCTTTCCCGGCAGGCAACTCGGAGTCGAAGCAGGCGCAATCCTGCTGATCTTCACCGGCCAGGTCTGGAACATGGCGTTCAGCTTCTATGCTTCGCTGAAAAGCATTCCCGCCGAAATGCGCGAAGCCGCAAAAGTCTACGGATTCAGCTGGTGGCAGCGCTTCATTCAGATGGAGCTTCCGTACTCCGCCATCGGCCTGGTCTGGAACTCGATGATGTCCGTAGCCGGCGGCTGGTTTTTCCTGATGGCCTGCGAAATGTTCGTGCTCGGCGCGCGCGACTTCCGTCTGCCCGGCCTGGGCTCGTATCTGCAGACCGCGGCCAACAACGGCGACACCCGCTCCATCCTGTGGGGCGTTGCAACCATGGTTGCAGTCATCGTGCTGCTGGATCAGTTCATCTGGCGTCCCATCATCGCGTGGGCCGAAAAATTCAAGTTCGAGCAGGTCGAGAGCACTGACACTCCGCGCTCCTGGGTGCTCAACGTGTTCCACCGTTCGCGCGGCCTGGCCCAGATTCGCGCCAAGACCATCCAACCCCTGAGCGAGCGCTTGATGCTCTACTTCGCCAGCCGCCACTCGAGCGACGAACCCGCAAAACCTACCCTGGCGAAAACCTGGATCACGCGCCTCCTGGCTTTAGCCGTTCTTGGGGCCATCAGCTACGCGGTCGTTCGCGTCGTTATCATTCTCATCGGCCTGCAGCCTTCGGAGTTGCACGAGGCCGGCATCGGTCTGGGCGCAACGTTCTTGCGCGTGAACCTCACCCTCCTGCTCGGCGCGTTGTGGACGATTCCTGCCGGCGTGACCATCGGCTTCAATCCCCGCCTTGCCCGCATCGCGCAACCGCTGGCGCAAATCGCCGCGTCGGTTCCGGCAACGGCACTGTTCCCGGTCGTTCTGCTCCTGCTGATTAAGGTCGGTGGCGGGCTCGGCATCGGCTCCATCATTCTCCTCCTGCTCGGCACGCAGTGGTACATCCTCTTCAACGTCATCGCAGGCGCGATGGCGATTCCAACAGACCTCAAAGAGGCCTGCTCGGTTTTCGGTATGAAAGGCCTAACGCGCTGGAAGAAACTGATCCTGCCAGGAATTTTTCCCTATCTCGTCACCGGCATGGTGACCGCATCGGGCGGCGCCTGGAACGCCAGCATCATCGCCGAATATTTTCACTTCAAAGGCCAGATCTACACCACCGTCGGCCTCGGCGCGACCATTTCTCAGGCCACCGACACCGGCAACTTCCACCTGCTCCTCGCCGCTACCATGATGATGGCCGCGACCGTGGTAACGATCAATCGCCTCGTCTGGCGCAAGCTCTACGCCCTGGCCGAAACCCGCTTCCGCCTCGAAACTTAATAAGGTTCGCTCGTTTACGCGAGCACAGGAAGACCTCTGGCTGAGACGATCCTCGGATCTCCGTGCCCTCCGTGGTCGAAAGACGTTCGGGGCTACTAAATCGGAACTCCATCAGGGGGAATACCCCCTTCGCGCAGGTTACCTTCGATTACTATTTCGCTTCCTCCACGCAGATTTCATCAGCTTTTAACCTTCCCGTCACGTCGCTGCAAACTCCATCCGCTAATAGTGTGGAATGCCGTTAAACCACTCGTCCGAGGATCAGGCGCCGCCGGAAGTCTTGTCGCGCGTCGCCGGCTTTCCCGGCCTCGCCGCGAAGTTCGCTCCGGTGAACAAAGTCCGGGATCTGTACAAGCGCGTTCAACAATCTCCGGATGGATTCCTGCTGGAAAATCTGCTCACCGAAATGCGAGTCGGCCTGCGCTTCGATGCCGCCGATCAGCAGCGCATTCCCGCCACCGGCCCGGTCGTGGTTGTGGCCAATCATCCCTACGGAATGTTAGACGGCGCGATTCTCGCCACGCTGCTCACGCGTGTCCGCCCGGATGTAAAGGTGCTCACCAATTTTCTTCTCGGCGACGTCCCTGAGCTGCAGCAGCACTGCATCTTTGTCGATCCTTTTCGCACCGGCGGTTCTGGAGATTCCAATCGCCGCGCTCTGCGCCAGTCTCTGGCGTGGCTCCGTCAGGGCGGCATGCTCGCAATCTTTCCCGCGGGCGAAGTCTCGCAATGGCAAATGCCGGCCGCACAAATCGCCGACCCGGAGTGGAACGACACCGCCGTGCGCCTGATCCGAAAAAGCAAAGCCTCCGCCTTGCCCGTCTATTTCTGCGGCCACAACAGCGTCGGCTTCCAGCTTCTCGGCATGAGTCACCCCCGCCTGCGCGCTGCATTTCTCCTGCAGGAGTTCCTGCAGCAGGAAGGCAAGATGGTGGAGGTCCGCATCGGCGGGGCCGTTGCGCCGGACGCGATTGCCTTTATCGCGGAAGACCAAAAGGCCACGGAATATCTGCGCTGGCGCACTTATTTGCTCTCGCGCCGCGCCAAGCCAGAAGTGTCATGGCCAGCGGCCCTGCGCAGCATCGCCGCGACCAACATCGCGAAGAAAATCGCGACCAAACTGCAGGAACCACTCACTGTCGCCGCCTGCCCGGAAATCCTGCAGGAAGAAATCCGCCAACTCCCCGCCGGCCGTTGCCTTGCTCACGGTGGCGATCTTGCCGTCTATCTCGGCGCAGCCCGCGAGTTGCCGCACTTGCTGCACGAGATCGGCCGCCTGCGCGAGTTGACATTCCGCCAGGTGGGCGAAGGCACCGGCAAAAGCCTCGACCTCGACCGCTTCGACGATTATTACGATCACCTCCTGCTCTGGCATAAGGCAAAACGCGAATTAATCGGAGCCTATCGCGCCGGCAGCACAGCCCAGATTCTTCCCCAACACGGCATCGGCGGCCTCTATACCAGTACGCTCTTCCGCTACGACGAAAGATTCTTCCAGAAGCTCGGACCGGCCCTCGAACTCGGACGTTCCTTCATCCGTCCCGAATACCAGCGCCAATATGCCCCGCTGTTGCTGTTGTGGAAGGGAATCGCCGGACTCGTCGCCAGGCGACCCGAGATTCCTGTCCTGTTCGGCGCGGTCAGCATCAGCAACGACTACAACCAGGCGTCCCGCGAAATGATTTACCGCTTTTTCGAAGAGCGTATGAAAGGGAGCTTCCCCGGAGACGACCTGTCTGAGTTGATCGCGCCACGCCGCCCATTTCGTCTCGCAACGCTGGGCCGGCGGGATTATCGCGGCATGGGCCACGCTCTACGCGATCTCGATGAACTCTCGCAGCCAATCGCCGACGTCGAGTGCGACGGCAAAGGTTTGCCCATTCTCCTGCGGCAATATGCCAAAATCGGCGGCAAGCTGATCAGCTTCAATGTAGACCGAAAATTTTCCGACGTGCTCGATGGCCTGGTCGTAGTCGATCTGCGTCGCACCGACGCCTCAGTTCTCGACCGTTACATGGGCCGCGAAAGCGCTGACAGATTCCGCGCTATGCACTCTGCCGCGACCGTTCACTAAGAGGCGTGAGGCCGCAACCCTCTGTGTCCTGGTGATTCAAGGTTTCTTCCAGCGCTGAATCAGAAGCAGTCTTGATACCGAGACTATCTGGCCGGTCGCAGCGCGGTCGCCGAATTCGGCAGCACGCAAGCTTGCGCCGCGTCTTTGAGCGAGTCCGCAACTTCCTCCCCCAAAGTGCCGAGTTCCTTCTGACTCATCAACTGCTGCATGCGCTCGAAGAGCTGGCGCTCTTCTTTGCGGATATGACTCGAGAGCCGCTGCGCGAACTTCAACAAATCCTCCACCGCGATCGTTCGCGATGCTGCTCCCGCAAAGCTTTCGCGCAAAGCTGTGTGATCCGCAAGCAACTCCTCGACCAGCGGAACCAACTCGCCAAACCCGCGCGCGGCCGGGAAAACCACCTGCTCCTCCGCCGCAAAATGAATCGCAATCTCCATTTGCCCGAGCTGCGCAACTTCGCTCTGCCACGCCTCCAGGTCGCATCCGGCAATCGGCGACGCCCGCTCAATCCTCACACACAGCGCCAGCGCGTGCTGGTGCTGATGAGACAGCGGAATCAGACTCTTGTCGCGCAGCATATTAAAACTTCCCAACTACTGGCGAGCAGACGACGGCACCATCTTTACCACTCCCTGAGCCTCAGCCGCCTCGCCCTTGGCCGGAACCAATTCCGTCGGACGCAGCGTCAGCCAGTCCGTGCGCACCCGTTCCCACTCCTGAATCAGCATCCCGTTCGCTTCAAAGAAGCTGCGAATCCGGTATCGCTCCCATCCCGCAACTTCTTCGAGAATCGGAGCCAGCACCGCCAGCGCGCTCGTGCTCAGCACCGTCCGCTTCGCAATCTGCGAAACGTCGCGTGATTCCGAAACCGCAATCGTCAGCCCATCCCGAGCATTGATGTGCAGCATGACGTGAATATCCGAACTGCCGTCGCCGGTATAAATCACATGATCCGGACCGGCAACCTGCTGCTCGATCAGCCGGTCGAGCACCGCAACCTTCCCATATCCCGCCGTCGCCCGCACGATCGTGTCAATCTCCCCCGACGCCTTGTAACGGAATTCAGTTCCGAAAATGTGATCGACCGGAACAATATCCTCCAGCGCAGACTGAATCACCTCCACCGGCGCCGCCGACAGCACGTAAAAATCGAACTCATGTCCATCGATTCCGTTTTTCAGAATCTGATACAGTAAATTGATCTCGCCCTTCAATCGGATCCGCTTGCCCACCTCGTGCAGATGTTCCTTCCGCACCTTGGCCTGAAACTCCGGATCGTGCAGCAGCAGATAAGCCAGCTCCGCGCCCTGCTGCACCAGGTTAATCTTGGCCATCCCCTTGGCCTTGCGCTCGAACTCTTCCGTAGGAATGCCGACGAGTTCGGACAACACGTATCCGGAATCGTTGAAAGTGAGCGTTTTGTCGAAATCGCTCGCGAAAATGTAACGTCGCAAAGGTTTGTCTGCCATGACTATTCGATTCTGGCCGCGCCCCAACGCCCCATAAAAAGATTTGATTGCGATTATATGGGCGCTTGGCAACTCGTTGTGAATAAATGAAGAGAACGAAGCCGCTTTTCAGGCGCAAAGACGATCCTGGTTGGCGCGCCAGCCTGAGGCTCAAACCGCACCCGCTCGCCTTTACTAAATTCCCAACCGCGTCCAAAATAGAAAGTTCGGCCTGTGTCTCAATCGACGCAAGCAGCCGATGACACATTCACGGCCTCAAAAGAACAGGAGCACTCATGGTAGCCACTGGCGAACTGATCCGGGCAATGAACTACGTCGAAGACATGACAACCACTCTCCGCCGCATCTGCCTTTACATTCCGAATATGAACACGGAGGAACGCCAGCGTCTCGCCGAAGCCCTGCGGGGCGCCGGAACTGCGATCAGCGCTGCCGTCGCCGATCTCGAAAAGGCGGCCAAGTAAGTGGCTCCGATCAACACCGTCGCCGTCATCGGCGCCGGCATCATGGGACGCGGCATCGCCCACGCTGCCGCTCTCGGCGGCTATCGCACCATCCTTGAAGACCTGTTGCCCGCCGCCCTGCGCAAAGCCGAATCCGAAATTCGCACCAATCTCGACCAAGCCGTGGAACTCGGCAAAGTCACCGCCAATGACGCCGACTCCGCCTTCCGCCGCATCGAGTTCGCCGGCTCCGTTGGCGACGCCGCCCGCGAAGCCGATCTCGTCATCGAAGCCGTTCCCGAAGAGATGGAGTCGAAGATCGAAATCTTCACCCTGCTCGACAAAATCTGCCGCCCAACGACCATTCTCGCTTCGAACACGTCCTCGCTCAGCGTTACCGAAATCGCCAGCGTCACCTACCGCGCGAAAAAATGCGTTGGCATGCACTTTTTCAATCCCGTGCACAAAATGAAATTGCTCGAAATCGTGCGCGCCCTCGAGACCGACGACGACACGCTCGCAACTGCCGTCGAAGTCGGCAGGCGCATGCACAAAGAAGTCGTGGTGATCAAAGAATCTCCCGGCTTCATCACCAGCCGCATCAACGCCATGATCGGCAACGAAGCCTTCTACATGCTGCAGGAAGGCATCGCCTCGGCCGCTGACATCGACAAAGCTCTCAAGCTCGGACTCAACCACCCCATGGGCCCGTTCGAGATGGTCGACCTCGTCGGCCTCGACACCCGCCTCAGCATCCTCGAATACCTCCACAAATCGCTCGGAGAAAAATACCGTCCCGCCCCGCTCCTCGTGCAATACGTAAAAGCCGGACGCCTCGGAAGAAAATCCGGTCGCGGCGTCTACGAATATCCCGAATCGCCCCCAAAGTAGCCGGGTGCCCCACTTCTGGCCGGTTTTGCCAGAAGTGGGGATTTTCGCGTACCCGTCGAGCATCCAGACTGCGCAAGAGGACTCTTCCACGAATTACCGCGCCACTCCAAAACTCAATCCGGCCAGCCGCGCAACTTGCTCTGGTTCAATCCCTTTGCTCGCCACCAGCACGTGAAAGCTCTCGCCCATCCCCGCGGGTGTAACCAGATGTTTAAGTTGCAGCGCAACCTTTGCCCGCTCCTGCGGCAAGCGGCAATCTTCAAACGCGTCCGCAAACTGATTCGCCTCGCCGATCCCCATCAGAAACTGCGACTGCGTGATGAGTTTCTGCACTCTCCAGCCCTGCTCCTCCGCGACCGCAGCCAGCGCCGTAAAGTTCACGTCGGCAGTAATATCCTGCTCGCCCGGAGCTTCATAAGGATTTGCGCTCACCGAATGCTGCCGAATCGCCTTCAGCGTTCCGCGATGACGGCCCGCAAGCTGCTCCTCGCGCGTGTAACCATAGTCGATAGCGATGAAAAAGCCTTGCTCAACCCCGCGCAGCACGCTCTCCGCGCATCGCTGCGCAGCCAGCGGAACCTCGATCCGCTCTTCAGCTTCCGGATGCACTGAATACCGATCCATAAATTCCAACTCTTCGTCAGAGGCCGGAACCCAAACTTCGCCGCCCCCCCCCTCGCGTGCATCAATCCGAAGCGAACCGCCCGCACTAACAACGTCGACCGGAAGCGCGTCAAAGAACTCATTGCAAAAGATCAAAGCCGGAAAATTGTCGGGTGCCCCACCTCTGGCCGGTTTTGCCAGAAGTGGGGATTTCGCATCCTCAACCGTTACCTTTCCAGAATCCAATCGATGACACAGCCTCTGCTCAATGCGTTCGCGCAAAGCTGGAGACTGTTCAACCAGAACATAACCTAAGGCCCGAAAGAAATCCGGAAACTTCTTTTCTGACCAATCCAGCACGTCCTGCGCGAACAGTCCGCGCCCCGGCCCAAGTTCTCTTACCTCGACACGTGCAGGAGAGCCGAGAACCCGCCACATCTCATCGAACTGCCGCGCCATCAGCCGTCCAAAGACGGCGTGAACGTCGCTCGAAGTGTAGAAGTCGCCGGCTTTCCCAAATTGTCCAGCATTGCGCGAGTAATAACCGCGTTCGGGATCGTACAGGCACATTTCCATATAGCGCGAGAAGGGAATCGGCCCGCGCTCGCGGATCTCCTGCTCAATCTTCTGCCGGAGTTCGATCACAGGCCCTTCTGCTGGCGGTCGAGGCGATCCTGCGGAGTGCGAACGAACATCTCGACAAAGTAATCGTGCAAGGCATCGTAAAGCTGCCGCTGGAAGCTCCACTCGAACTGCGGATCATCCAGATCGCGCGGATGCAGATCGAAATAGTAGGTATGGACGGGAAATCTCGCGTCCTTGAACTGAATGGCGACTTCGACGCCCTCACCCTTCGCGCGAGCGGAGAAGTTCAGCAGCGGATGCTCGTAGAGGCGCAACTGTCCGAGGACGCGATCGAGCCGGGAATCGGTGGTTTCAGGCACGAACTGGGATTGTAAAGCACCATTGCGGCAAGTACAGGAATCCTGTACATTCTGAGCAGCGAGGCAATTGATGACCGAGACGACCTATACCGATTTGCGGCAAAGCTTGGCTTCCGTTCTCGACCGGGTGACCAACGACCATGAGGTCGTAATCGTCCGCCGCAAGGGCGATAAAAGGGTCGCGCTCGTCCCCGCCGACGAACTCGCCGGACTGATCGAGACCGCGCACCTCCTCAGGTCGCCCAGAAATGCCCGGCGATTGCTCACCGCCCTTCGACGAGCAACCTCCCGAAAGGGAAGACCGGAACCGTTGGAAAAGTTGCGTCGGGAGATGGGACTTGGCCCGCAACGTTGAGCGGGAATCCGTGTTTCATCCAGAGTTTCGGCAGGACCTTCGTTACTGGGTTGAAACTGATCGCAAGGTTGCGCTCCGCGCCTTTGAACTCATCGAAGGCATCTTGCGCGACCCATTTGCTGGAATCGGAAGGCCCGAGCCTCTCAAATATATGCTTGCCGGATGCTGGTCTCGCCGCCTTACTCAGGAGCATCGTCTGGTATATCGGGCAAGTGAGAGAAGAATCGACTTTCTGCAGGCGCGTTACCACTACTGACGTCTATTCGTATTGCAATGCTTCAATCGGATTCAGCCGCGCCGCTTTGCTTGCCGGCGACAGCGAGCCCACGCCTCAGGCTATTCCGAACATTGTGAGGAACGATCGCAGCTTGTGCGCCCACAGCGTAGACAGAGACTGCCGCACGATGTCGAGAAACATGCGCATGGACAAATTCCTACAATAATGCCCCCACGCCTCCGGGGAGGAGCGTGGGGGCACCCGGGTAACGTTCAGGCGAGGGGTCTCAATCCCGCCTAACCATCTGATCAGAAATACGCAGCCGGGTTCTCAAAAGTTCCCTGCTGGCATGTACCTAGTTAGACCCTGGGAATCGCCAAAAGGTTAGCTGGCTACCGAGACTGGTTTTCCATCAAAAAAGTTTGTCATTCCGAGTCGCCCGCAGCCGCACCACGGCTGCGGTTTTACCGGCCGCCGAACCAGCCCATTTTGAATCGGAATCACAAAGCCAAATCAATAACGACCGCTATTGCTGCCTATCCTTCGGCCGTTCATACGCCTTCTGCAGATACTTCCGCG
Source organism: Terriglobales bacterium (assembly GCA_035504195.1). Lineage (GTDB taxonomy): Bacteria > Acidobacteriota > Terriglobia > Terriglobales > Acidobacteriaceae > Sulfotelmatobacter. The sequence continues at coordinate 139,054 of DATJSG010000027.1, read as the reverse complement.
CTTCTTCGAGGGCGTTGAATGTGTTGTCGTTGGTTTGCAGAGCTTGCCGGTATTCGTTGACGGCGCGCTCACGCTGGCCGGTAATGTCGAAAATCTTGCCCAGCTGAATGCGGCTCCAGACCTCGGTCCAGCGCGGCTCTCCGTCGCCATCGAGCGAGGCGCGGTAAGCGTTAGCCGAGGACTGGTAGTTCCGCTGATAGTAAAAGACCTCGGCAACCCGGTAATGGGCGAGTGAACTATTCCGGTTGAGGTCGAGGGCCTTGTTGAATTCGGCAAGAGCCCCCGTAAGATCGCCCTGTTGCTGCAAGGCCATGCCGCGCAGCACGGCGGCGCGCAGCTTGATGTCGCTGGTGTTGGTCAGCACGTGGTGGTCGGGATCGATCGAGATGCGGCGCGGTCGTCCGAAGGTCTCAATCGAAAAAGGCGAAGTCGTGCCCACCACATCGATGCGCTTGTTCTCGGTCTGTCCGTCAGTGTCGATCCGGATGTCAACCGGCATGCGGAACAGGTCAAGATCCTGCGAAACTTCTCCGGTAACCCGGAAGCCGGGAATTTTCTCTCCCTTGGGGGTCTGCGCCGCCTCGCCGCCCAGACGATAGGTGGTGTATTTCAGCTTGAACTCAGGGGCGCCCGTGGAATCGAGCCATTGCGAGAAGAACCAGGTAAGCTGGTCGCCGTAATTCTTTTCCGCAATGGCGCGAAAATCATCGGTCGTCGCCGATTTGCCGGCGAACTCGGCGGCGAACTCGCGCATGGTCTTGTTGTATTTGTCCTCGCCCAGCACCCAGCGCAGCATGTGCAGGATCATCGCGCCCTTGTCAGTGGTGAGCGACTGAAATTCGGTGGAGTAGAGATCGAGCTTGCTGCAACTCGATAGCGGGACGGTGTCATATGCCAGCGCCCCGACCGACATATCTTTCACCGCTTCTTCCAGACCAGCCGCTCCCGCCGCATTCTCCACATACATGGCTTCGGAGTAACGCGAGAACCCATCGCTCAGCCACCAGTCGTCCTTGCTGGCCGGACTCACAGAAACTCCCCACCACTGGTGGGCGATAGCGTCGGCTAGCAGGCGATAATTCGTTTTCTCGGTGATCGACGGTCCGGCGATGCCCGCGATTTCCGGCGCCCAGATGTAAGGAACCGTGTCGCCCGGAATCTCTACGATGTTGAGCTTCTGCGACTGTGGCAACCCGTAGAGTGTGATGAAGTAAGTGAACTCCTGCACTGCGGTATTGGTGTAGGTGGGAGCCAGACTCTGGTGCGTCGGCTTGAAAAAGACGTGCAGATCCATGCCCGCTTCGTCGCTTTTGTACTCCTCAAAGATGCCGGCAATGATCGTCCCGGGGAAGCTGGGTTTGTCGGAGACGAAGGTATAGGTCTTCGTCGGCAGAACACTGGCATTGGGTTTGTCGGAAGCGGCGTGCTCCACCGAAGTCTCCGTCCCGCTGCCGATCACGGCCATGTGCGCGGGCAGCGTAATGCTGATGGTCGAGGTGAAGCGGTTGATGCCGAAGCCGCTGACCGGGAACCAGCGTCCCGCATAAAGCAGGTAGCTGGTGTCATCGCCAATGTAGGCCAGGCTAAGCCCGGGGACGGGGCTGTTGTCGGCGTTCTCCAACTGACCTTCATATTCGAAAGTCAGCGTGGTCGAGGAATCCTTGGAAAGCCCGGCGGGCAGCGGCACGCGGACCGTGGAATCCTGGGTGACGCGCTCGGCCGAAAGCGGCTGATTATTTTCGTCGAGAACTTTAGTGACCCGCAGGTCGTTGTGCAGCTCAAAAACGGCGACGCTGAGATCCTCAAGAGCCGTGAACTTGACCTTGGCGCGCGCCGTGATCTGGTGGAGATGCGGATCGAGTTCGGCCTGAATCTGATAATCGTCAACCCGCAGATGGGCCTTTTCGGCCGCCCATGAGGGGAGCGCGAACAGCAATACCAGGAGCAGAGTCAGGGAACTCGTGAAGACGCAAAGAGCGCGCCGCAGGTCAATGGGCATTCAGGAGAATCTCCAGGAAATGATAACCCATTTCCTATGATGAAGATTCTGACGCAAAAGATGTAGGAAGCACAAGCGAGAGGGCGGCCAGCGTGTCAGGATTTAGCCATCCCCCACAAAATAGTCATTCCGCGTTGTCACTCCGAGCCCGGCCAGGTCGTCATTCTAACCCTCACAACGTTTGTCATTCCGAGGAGCACAGCGACGAGGAACCTGCTTCCCGCTTCCAGCTTATGAACTCATACGACTTCGCCATCAGCGAAAGAGCGAAAGAATGATCTGGGCGGCCCGCTCGGCAGGATGTGCATCCCCGGAACCAGCCTGCGGCGCGCGCAGCCGCCCTTTGACGCCTGCCAGCCCCTCGAGCATGCGGTCCCGGGCGGGACCGTCGCGCAGGATTTCTTTCAACTTCGCGACCACGTTCGGCACGGTGAAATCCTGCTGCACCAGTTCGGGGACGACTTCTTCTTCGGCAATCAGATTGACCATGGCAAATCTAGGCACCTTTACCCGCGGCCTGCCCAGAAGATAAGTCAGCCGCGAAACGCGGTAGACCATGACGAATGGCGTGTTCATCATCGCGGCTTCGACCGTGGCCGTGCCGCTGGCCACGATGCCGGCCCGCGAGTGAAATAGCGCCGGCAGCGATTCCGGAACCAGCGTAACTTTCTGCCCTCCAATCAGCCCGAGAAGAAAATTCCGGTCGAGCGTGGGCGCAACCGGGAGCAGGTATTCGTATTCGTCCCCAAGCATCGCGGCGGATTCGAGAATCGCCGGCAGGTTCATGCGGACTTCCTTAACCCGGCTGCCCGGCATCAGCGTGATCCACGGTTTTGCTGGATCAAGTTGAAATTGCGCCGCGTAGTCGGCACGCCCGACCGCAGGCAGCGGCAATTCCGCCAGAGGATGGCCCACGAAAGTCGCGTCCACGCCGCGCTCCCGATAAAACTTTTCTTCAAACGGAAAGATGACCAGCGCCTTGTCGATATAGTCGCGAATCAGCCGCACCCGTCCCTGCCGCCACGCCCAGAATTGCGGCGCCACGTAATACACGGTAGGAATGCCGCGTTTCTTCATCGCGCGTGCCACGCGCCAGTTGAACGCCGGCGAATCGATGACCACGGCAAGATCGGGCTTGCGCCGGTCGGCTTCCTCGATCAGATGTTTGTAGAGGCCCCAGATTTTTGGCAAGTGGCCGAGAATTTCCGTGATCCCGACCACCGAAAGATCCTTCGCATCGACCACGGTCTCACATCCGGCAGCCCGCATCCGCTCCCCGCCCACCCCGAAAAATGAAGGCGGCGTCACCGAAAGCGGGTGCCCCATTTCAACCGCGCTCTTTGCGGCAGAAGTAGGGCCTTTGACCTGTGTAGGGACAGCCGCCCTCGGCTGTCCAGCGGAGCGAAGCTCCGCCGGCTTCCGCTCGTCAGCCCGCCGCAGCGCCTCAATCAGCTGCGCCCCATACATTTCCCCAGAAGCTTCGCCGGCTGAGATCAGAACTCTCACGCGGACATTGTACGGGAGGAGTTTGAGCTGCTTGGGATCTCCAATACAGGACGGACATGTTCAAGGCTAGCATTGGCCGCGGCTGGAGTTTTTGTTACGCGAGTAATGCGCGGAGGCGTATCGTTCGCCGCCCAGGCTAATCATCCGCGCTAACGGTCGATTCGGCCGCCCGCGAACTCCCCACCGCTATCTCCTGATCCTTATACTGCAGCTGATAAAGCTTGTAATAAACCCCGCGGTTTGCTAGCAGTTCCTGGTGCGTCCCCATTTCGCGCACCTGGCCCTTGTGCATCACGATGATCTTGTCCGCGCGCTGGATGGTCGAAAGCCGGTGGGCGATGATCAGCGAAGTGCGTCCTTCCACCAGGTGGGCGAGCGCGTCGCGCACCCGGAATTCGGTTTCAGTGTCCACGCTCGACGTAGCTTCGTCGAGAATCAAAATCTTCGGTTCGTGCGCGAGAGCTCGCGCGAACGAAATAAGCTGCTTCTGCCCGGTCGAAAGCGTCGATCCACGCTCGCGCACTTCTTCGTCAAATCCCTTCGGCAACCCGCGGATGAACTCGGCCAGATTCACATCTTCGGCCGCGCGCTCGATGTGCTCATCGCGAATCCGCTCGGTACCGAGGCGAATGTTGCCGCCGATTGTGCCGGTGAACAGGAACGGGTCCTGCAGCACCACGCCGAAGCGGGCGCGCAGGTCGGCGAGGTCCATGTCTTTGACGTCGACTCCATCAATACGAACCGCGCCTCTCTGCACGTCGTAAAAGCGCAGCAGCAGCGAAATCAGCGTAGTCTTGCCCGCCCCGGTGTGGCCGACCACGGCGATCGTTTCTCCGGGATCGATCGTGAAGCTGACGTCGCGCAGGACCCAGTCGGGACCTGAGCCTGCAGCATTTCCGTTGGCTGTTGAAAGGCCCGTCGTCCCCACATGGTTTTCGCTGGCTCCTGACGGCCCGCTCTCGCTCGGCACATCTCGATAGGCGAACCAGACATGGTCGAACTCGATGCGCCCGGGGCCTTCGGGCGTCTTCGTGACCGCGGGCGAAACGATCTCCACCGGAGCGTCGAGCAGCTTGAAGATGCGCTCGCTGGCCGCCATCGCCGATTGCAAAATGTTGTATTTCTCGCTGAAATCCATGATCGGGCGGAAGAAGCGCAACGCGTATTGCGTGAACGCGATCAGCACGCCGAGTGACGCCGCCGTCGCCACCAGATGGAACGCGATCAGCGGATGACGGTGAAATTCGACGCTCACGCTGCTGGAAACGACGCTGCGGATAATATCCTGCCCGCCGTACCAGATCACGCAGGCGATCGCGATGGCCGAGAAAAAGTCGACCACGGGATAGTAGACGGCATAGGCCAGAATCGCGTCTTTATACGCGTCCATGTGATTGCGGTTGATCTCGGAAAACTTCTTGTAGGCCCGGCGCTCGCGGTTGAAAAGCTGCAGCACCACCATGCCGCTGACGTGCTCCTGCAAATATGAGTTGATGCGGGCGATGGCCACGCGAATACGCCGGTAGGAGTCGCGCACTTTGTCGCGGAAAATCTTGGTCGCGACCACGATCAGCGGCAGCACGGCAAACGTAATCAGCGCCAGCTTCCAGTTCATGCACAGCATGATGCCGACAATGCCGGTGAGCACGAAGAAGTCTTCGAAAATCGAGACCACGCCCGAGGTAAACATTTCGTTCAGGGCGTCCACGTCCGTAGTGACGCGCGTGACCAGCCGCCCCACTGGATTCTTGTCGTAAAAAGCCACGTGCATGCGCTGCAGATGCCGAAAGATCTGGCTGCGCAGGTCGAACATCACTTTCTGTCCCGTCCACTGCATGAAATAGGTCTGCAGAAACTCCAGCACGAAAGTGAAGAGAAGCAATCCGAAATAGATGATAGAAATCTGCGCCATGCCATGCAGCGGCTGCGGGCTCAGCCAGCTCCACAGGCCCGACGCCGCGCCGGGCACCGGCGCCAGATAGCGGTCCACGGCAACTTTCACCAGATACGGCCCGAGCACATCGGCAAACGACTTAAAAATGATGGAGACGATGGCGATCGTCACCTGCAGCCGGTAAGGGCGCAGGTAGGTGAGCAGCCGGCGCATCAGCCGGCTGTCGTACGCTTTCCCTAATATGTCCTCTTCCTGGGCCATCGTTTCTCGTTTGAATTTGTCGGGCAATGCCGCTCTGCCCACGTGCAAAGCGCGCTGGGACCGCTCCCCAACAGGGTACCTCAAATAGATGGCCGAGCCGGCGGCGAGGATGGAAAAGGTTTCAGGTGGGATAATAAAGGGGGAATAGCGGCTGTGGCTCTGGGCATCTACATTTCGGTGCCGTTCTGCAAGACGAAGTGCAGCTACTGCAACTTCGCGTCCGACGTGTTTTCGCGCGCGGTGTTCGAGCGCTATGTGGATCGCGTGTGCGCGGACGTAGCCAAAGCGCGCCAGACCGCTGACGACATGGGCGGCCAGATCGAGGCCGAAGTGGACTCGATCTATCTCGGCGGAGGAACTCCAACCGTCCTTGCCGCCGAACAATTGCGCCGGGTGTTTGAAGCGGTGCGATCGGAATTTTCGGTGCAGCCCAACGCCGAGATTACGGTCGAGTGCGCTCCGGGGACCCTCACGCCCGAAGTGCTCGCCACGCTGCTGCACTGCGGCGTAAATCGCGTGAGCCTGGGCGCGCAGTCGTTTGTCGACGCCGAGGCCGCGGCGGTGGGCCGTCTGCACAAACGCGCGACCGTGCTGGATGACATTGCCCGCCTGCGTGCCGCCGGCATTACCAACATCAATGTCGATCTGATCGCCGGACTGCCGCACCAGACCGCCGAGAGTTGGCAAGCCTCGCTGGAAGAGGCAATCGCGACCGGCGCCCCGCACCTGAGCGTCTACATGCTCGAAGTCGACGAAGATTCGCGTCTCGGCCGTGAACTTATCGCGGGCGGAACGCGCTATCACGCGCACTTCGTCCCCGACGAAGACGCGACGGCGGATTTCTATCTGGCGGCCTGCGACACGCTCCAGGCAGCGGGAATCACGCAGTACGAGATTTCCAACTTCGCCCGCGCAGGTTTCGAGTCGCGGCACAATCTGAAGTACTGGACGCGGCAGCCCTATGTCGGCTTCGGCGTGGACGCGCATTCCATGCTGGCATCCGCCGCGCCTGAAGCCGAGGCCGTGCGATTCGCAACCGCCGATGCGCTGGAAAAATATGTAGCCGGCTCGCCCCTGCGGAAGACGCTCATTTCCCGCGAAGCCGCGCTCGAAGAGGCCTTCTTCCTCGGATTGCGCCTGAATCGAGGCGTGAATCTCCACGAAGTCGCCTCGCGCTTCGGCAAAGCAGCTTTGGAAAATGTGCAGCCGGTGGTTCGGGAGCTTGTCGCCGATGCCTTGCTGCAACCCTCCGGAGATTCGATTCGCCTCACCTCGCGTGGACGCTTGCTCTCGAACGAAGTTTTCCAGGCTTTTCTGACGCCGGTCCCGGTGTCGAACGAAGCCTAGAACACGAAGCCTAGAACAACGAAGGCTATGATTCCCCCATCAGCCAAACCATCCGGTCGGTAGGGCGGAGACGCGAAACATGCGGAATCGGCAGTGTTCATGCAGTTGTGAGCTCCCGTGCCGTTTTCTTCCGGCGGTAACTTCTTCCTCTGTCCGCGCTATGTTCTAATCGACTTTCAGGATGGCTGATGGCTCTTGATGCCGGCTGCAGTGGTCGCCGCGCAGGAGCGCTGCCGGAGGCACAGTGGATTTCCAACTGAACGACGAGCAACTGCAACTGAAGAAAAGCGTCCGCGAATTCGCCGAGCGCGAGATCAAGCCGCACGTCATGGAGTGGGACGAGGCCGGCGAATTCCCCCTCGCCACCATCAAGGAACTCGGCAAGCTCGGCCTGCTGGGAACGATTTTTCCGCCGGAATATGGCGGCGCAGGCATGGGCTACGTGGAGTACGTCACGGCGATCGAAGAACTCTCGCGCATTGACGGATCGGTCGGAATCATTGTGGCGGCGCATACTTCGCTGTGTACCAACCACATTTTCCTGGCCGGCAACGAGGCGCAAAAAAAGAAGTACGTCAGCAAGCTGGCCACCGGCGAATTCATCGGCGCATGGGGCCTGACCGAGCCCTCGTCGGGATCGGACGCGGGCAGCGCGCGCATGACGGCGCGGCGCAAGGGAAATAGCTGGGTGCTCAATGGCACCAAGACATTTTGCACCAATGGCCACTACGCCGACGCGATCGTCGTGCTCGCGGTCACCGATCGCACCGCGCACACCCACGGAATTTCGGCGTTCATCGTCGACAAAGATACCAAGGGATTTCGTCCCGGCAAAAAAGAAAACAAACTGGGTCTCCGCGCCAGCGATACGGCCGAATTGATCTTTGAAGACTGCGTCATTCCGGCGGAGAATCTGCTCGGCGCCGAGGGTCAGGGATTTCCCGACGCCATGAAAGTGCTCGATGGCGGCCGCATTTCGATTGCGGCTCTGTCGCTGGGCATGGCTGAGGGCGCCTATGACTGCGCCCTGAAATATTCCAGGCAGCGCCGTCAGTTCGGCCGGGCCATCAGCGATTTTCAGGCGATCCAGTGGAAGCTCGCTGATATGGCCACGGAGATCGACGCAGCCATGCTGCTCACCATGCGCGCCGCGTCGATGAAAGATGCCGGCATGAAGACCACGCAGGAATCTTCCATGGCCAAGCTCTACGCCAGCGAAGTGGCCGTCCGGTGCGCCAACGAGGGCGTCCAGATTCATGGCGGCTACGGTTTCATCAAAGACTACCCGGCTGAAAAGTTCTACCGCGACGTCAAGCTCTGCACCATCGGCGAGGGCACCAGCGAAATTCAGCGCCTGGTAATCGCACGCCAGTTGCTGAAGGATTAGCTGCTGACCTCAATATCGACGTGATTTTTCCAAACCTGATCTCCAACTGTGTGATAGCCTTTCCGGCCATGGCCGAAGCCACATCTTCGCAGCCCCCGTCGTTCCAGGCGGAAACTACACCGGATGATCGCACCATGGCAGTGCTCGCACATGCGCTGCAGATGGTTGGCGGATTCATCGCGCCCCTGATAATTTTCTTTGCGAAGCGGCAGTCTCGATTCGTCGCGTTCCATTCTCTCCAGGCGTTGCTTCTCGAACTCGTCTACATAGCAATCTCTACGTGCATCGTCGTGCTTCTCATAGTGGTCCTGATGCTGACAGTGGTCACTCATGGGGTCGATCACAGCACGCCGCCTGCCGCGATCTTCATCTTGTTTCCCTTCTTTTGGCTCTATTTCATGGGGGTGTTCATAGTTAAGATCGTGATCGCTGTTGTCTATTCCGTCAAAGCCGGACGTGGCGAGTGGGCGGAGTATCCTGTGTTGGGAAAACTGGCAAGGAACATTCTGAAGATCGGGCCCGGTGGCGGACCTCTTGCATGATCTATTGTTTTTCCGTATTTCGTCGGTCTGTGCGGAAGTTCCCTCGCGGTTGACTAGCTCATGACCTGAGCCAGACCTGCCACACGAGCAACCCCCAATAGCTGCCCGCCAGTGCCACAAACAAACTTGTCAGCAACATGTGGCCGATGACCAACAGCTTTCCCTCTGGCCAGTCCTCGTGCGAGAAGTAGAACGCATCCACGAGAATGCGTGCCGTCCAGTAAGTCGCGATAAAACAAGCCAGCCCCATGGCAGCGCGGTCGCCGCGCAACAGTTCCGCATGTAGCGCCAGCGTCAGCGTGCCGAATGCAATGATGGTGAGCACCGTGAAACTGCTCTGCACCCACAGCAGCTTGCGATTCAGCGGCATCAATTGGGCCAGATCCTGCTTCCAGCGCAGCCGCGAAGGTACCTGGAAGCTGGCAATCAGAATCACAAAATGTCCAACTCCCGCGAACCATAGAATCAGATCGAAGCATCGTTCTGCGAGTGTGCCGGTCATAAAGTGTCGGTCATAAGGCGCGGATGGCGTGCATGAACGGAACGATCACCCGCAGCACAAACGGCGGATGAAACAGCCAAAAAGCCGGCACAGCGGTCACCACGAACGTGAAAACGCGCGCAGCCAGTTCTTTTTGCAATCCGAGCCGGCCCGCCAGACCGGATCGCTCCAACAGCACGCCGAAGCCTTGAAGAACGAAGTACGCGGTCGGCAGGCCGTATCCGCCGCGCGCCGGCAACGAAATCACCAGGTCGTGAATCAGGCCCGACACCACAAAAACCAGCAGTCCCGCCACCGCCACGCCAGTGCGTTTCTGCAGAGGCCGAAAGATGAACTCATGCGCTAGCTGGCGAAAGCCGAGATTCCAACGCTTGCCCCAGAACTCGGCAAGCGTCTTCGAAAGCATCGGCTTCGCCATGATCGGTTGAGCGTCGATGCCCATCGTCTGCCAGAACAGCGCGATCAGGTGGAAACTGCCGAAGTGTAAAAGAAAAATCAGTCCAAACAGTCCGATCCATCCCCGCGCCAAAGCCTGTTCGGCGGGAACCTGGCGTGCCATCACCCACATCAGCAGAACTCCCAACGCAGTCTTTGCCGCCGCCCAAATCCATTCCCGCAGACGCGGCCGTTCGCCGCGCCGGCCTCGGTCGAGAAAGGATTCAGCGTCCATCCCCGGCCACGCCAGAAGATAAGCGGCCGAGCGCGCCGCGCTGTGCGCAATCCGGCTGCGGGCCGACCACCAGGTTATCCACTTGAGCCCTGCAAATATCGCAAACGACAACGCCCACATGAACACCCACGCCGCCATCCGATCGCGCAATGCAAGCGTGGCCGCTGGAAGGGCAAGCAAGGGAAGCCATCCCGGCCAAGCGATCGCCCTGGCTGGCGCCGAGACCGGACTCACTGAAACCGCATTCAATCCCTATGCTCCGGTCTCAATCTATCGCGTAGAAAGTTACCAGGCAATGGCCCTAGGCAATGCCCCCAGGCAATTCAGCGTCGTCAGAAGTTTCGGCGGGACCGACGCCTTCGGTCTCGAAAACTCCACCCCACCCTGCGCACCCGATCTCTGGTTTGAAACCCGTCCCGAGTGTGGTAGCTTTCGGCAGATCACCCGCGCGGCGTCGGGCGTCTGAGTCGAACCGGCCTCGCAAATCGCCATGCTCCTCATCCACGGCGTATACCACTGGTGGCCGAAGCGAGTGGGCTTTCGCAATGACTACTGCCGGTCGTGCCAAGGGCCGCGGCGGTCGATTGCAACCCGCACGTTCGATGTCGGCCACATTTTCTTTGTTCCAATTCTGCCCGTCGGATTCTGGAAGCATTGGTCGTGTACGGCGTGCCGCCGCAATCCGCATGCACCAGCGAGGACTCGCCGTGTATTCAAATGGATTGGTCTTGTTTGCCTGATCCTGCTGGCCGCCATGTTCTGGGCCACTCCGGCCGATCCCGCGGTTTCGCTCATCGCCTGGGCGTTGCGCATTCTGCCCACCGGCGGCGCCATCGCTCTTTTCATTCATTTGATGGTGACTCCGAAAGATGCAAAGCTGGCCGAGTTGCTGGCGGCGATTCCGCCGGCCTCGGACTCCGCTTGTCCCTTCTGCGCGACTCCACTCATGGCCGGTGATGGTGGGCGCTGGGCGTGCCCGGCGTGCGGCGCCGTGCGCTACTGATCATGCTCGCGGCAGGAAGCGCCTGCCGTGCTTTACACTGTTCCCTTGGAAACTGCTCACGACATCCATTCCTGGATCGAGCTCCTGCGCTCCGGCGACGTGCGCGCTCTGGCCCGCGTCATCTCGACCGTCGAGAATCGCGCGCCAGGATGGTCGGATCTGCTGAAGGCCCTGTTTCCGCACAGCGGGCGGGCGCGGGTGATCGGGCTGACCGGCGCGCCGGGAGCCGGCAAGAGCACGCTCGTCGATCAGCTGGCGCGCCTTTATCGCAAGCAGAATCGTACCGTCGGAATCATCGCCGTCGATCCCACCAGCCCCTACACCGGCGGAGCGATTCTGGGCGACCGCATCCGCATGCAGGAGCATTTTGCCGATGCCGGGATTTACATTCGCAGCATGGCCACGCGCGGATCGCTGGGCGGGCTGGCGCGCACCACGGCCGATGTCACCACCGTCCTCGACGCCTCGGGCCGCGAGGTGATTCTGATCGAGACCGTCGGCGTCGGCCAGGATGAAATCGACATCGTGCGCCTGGCCGACATCACGGTTGTAATGCTGGTGCCGGGCATGGGCGACGACGTCCAGACCATCAAAGCCGGCATCATGGAGATCGCCGACATTTTCGTCATCAACAAAAGCGACCGCGAAGGCGCGGAGAACGTGGAGAAAGAGATTCGAGCCCTGCAGTCGCTCGCCATGCGCGGCGACGGCTGGACGCCGCCGATCGTGAAAACGGTAGCCAGCGAAGGTACGGGCGTGGAAGACTTGGCCGAGGCGATTGCCGCATACGAGTCCTATCTGCAAAAAGAAAATCGCGCCCTGAAGAAGAGCGTCGAGAATTGGCAGGAACGATTAGTCGAGATGCTGCGCGACGCCATGCTGGAAAAAGCGCGCCAGCAACTCGGTGACGGCAAGGTCGCGCGGCTCGCAGCGGAAGTCGCCGAACACAAGCGCGATCCGTATACGCTGGTGGAGGACTTGGCAAGTGAGGCTGGAAAGTCGAGACAGCATTAACCAAAGCGGTATCGCGACCGTTCAACTCGATCCAGTGGAGGCGAGGGCTCTACGAGCTGCCTTGGGCGAGGTATGTTTTGGTTTTACAGTTCCTGAATTCAGCAGACGTATTGGCGGAAGCGAGGAGGATGCCCAGCGCTTATTTGCCAGATTCGATCAACTTGGCGACCAGCCTGCCACTATCGTACTGACGGAGCGCGAGATTCGCCTCCTCAAGAACGCCCATGCGGCGACCCTCAAAGAACTGGGCAATGAAGAGTATTTCACGCGAACCGGCGTAGAGTTTTCATGCGGTCAGGGCGTTCTGGCAGCGCTCGACTCCGTTTTGAATGGAGGGATTTAAGGTGTGAAAAGAGCTAATGTTTCAGATTGACCATCTCGGCATCGCGGTAAAGTCACTGGCCGCAGCCAAGTCGATTTACGAAAAGCTGGGCCTGACCGTCTCGCCCGAAGAAACCGTCGAGCACGAGCAGGTCCGCCTGGTCATGGTCCCCGTCGGCGAGAGCCGCCTGGAACTGCTCGAAGCCACGTCGGAAGACTCGACCATCGCCAGATTTATCGCCAAGCGCGGCGAAGGATTGCATCACGTCTGCCTGAAGGTTCCGGACTTACCCGCAGCGGTTGCTCGCCTGAAGAAAGACGGCGTGCGCCTGGTCTCGGCCGAAATCAAGACGGGCGCGGGCGGCCATCAGTATGTGTTCGTGCATCCCGCAAGCACCGGCGGCGTGCTGCTGGAACTGGTGCAGGCTTAAAACCACCGCGGCCACGGATTGTCACGGATAAACTCGCAAATGCTTCTCCTCGTCACCGACACCTCGGGCAAGCAGGGCAGCGTAGCCCTCGTGCGCAACCACGAAAGCGCCAAGCCGCAGGACGCCAAGCCGCACCAAGCCAAGCCGCACGAAGCCAAGCCGTACGACGCGAAGCTGGACGACGTTACGGTCATCGAAGAAGTTCCGCTCGAAGGTGGAACTTTCTCCGCCCAGCTCGTTCCTCAGATTGCGTCTCTGCTCGCCCAGCACCATTTCCGCAAGACGGACCTTGATGCATTCGTCGTCGTCTCCGGTCCCGGTTCATTCACCGGACTGCGCGTGGGTCTGGCGGCGATCAAGGCGCTGGCCGAGATTCTCCGCAAGCCGATTGTTCCCGTCTCGCTGCTCGAAGTAGTAGCGCTCGCCAGTCGCGCCCAGGGCAAAGTCCTGGCCGCGCTCGATGCCGGCCGCGCTGAGGTTTTCGCGGGCGAATATCACGTCGCCGGCGAAACGACTCAGCCTGTAAAAGAGCAGCTGCTTTCCCGCGACGCATTCCTGACTCTCGCGCGGGACTTTGCCCTGGCCATTCCGGATCAAGCCTTGGCGGCAATGGCCAAAGACGCCGGTCTTGAATTTGTCCCGCTCGACCGCCCCCGCGCTGCAACCATCGCGCGGCTCGGACTAAGAAAGCTTAGAGCGGGCGAAACAGTTGACCCCGCGCATCTCGAGGCCAACTACATTCGCCGTTCAGATGCCGAAATTTTCGCCAAGCCAACCGCAACTCTCAGCGGTCGCACCTGACTCGACCCCACCACCGGCAATCCAATGTCCGCGCCAATCTCAGCCACAATCCGATCCGCTACCGAGGGCGATATTCCACGCATGATCGATCTGGAACGCCAATGCCCTGGCGCCGCCCACTGGAGTCACCAGCAATATCAACAGTTGCTAAACCGCGGCGGCGGTCCCGAGCGCTTGGTTCTGGTGGCTGAAGTCGCGCCCGCCATAAACCCCGCCTCAGCCGGTCTTCCATCAGCCGATTCATCAGCCGATCTTGCAGAGAATGGCCCCAGCGAAATGCTCGGGTTCTTGGTCGCAGCCCACGTTGCCCACGAATGGGAACTGGAGAGCATCGTCGTATCGCCGCCTGCCCGCCGGAATCGGCTTGGAACGCGGCTTTTGAACGCCTTCCTCGATCGCGCCCGAGCAACAAACAGCGAGGCAGTATTTCTCGAAGTCCGCGCCTCGAACGCCCCAGCCCGCAATCTCTATGAAACAGCAGGGTTTGAGCAGACCGGCCGCCGCCACGGCTATTACCCAGACCCGCCCGAAGACGCAATCCTCTACCGCAGGCGCCTTGGCCAACGGACCGTCTCATACTGAGATTTGCACCACTTTTTTGGCATTGAACCGCCTTTGGGGCTGTGCTAGCGTGAGCTTATATCCCGGTTTGGAGGTCTGCTGGATGCTGACTTCGAGAGACGAACTCCTGACCAATCATGAGGAATTCCGCAGATTGGCCCAGGAGCACACACAGTATTCACAACGTCTTGATTCACTTACCCAAAAAAGATATCTCAGCGAAGACGAAAAGCTGGAAGAGGTTCGTCTGAAAAAGCTGAAACTCCGTCTGAAAGATCAGATGGAGTCGATTGAGCGCCAGTTCCGTCAGCAATACGGCGTCAACGTAGCCTAATCTCTGGCCAGCCTTCGCGCGGTGTAAACCGCAATGGCCAAAAACTATCTTCCGCAGGGCGCAACCAGGCGCCTTTTTTCATTTGTACTTGCAGCCAGCCTGCAAGTTTGCAAGCCTCCTTCCCAGATCAATCTCCACCGCTCGTCGAAAAGGCGAAGCAGGAATAATTCTGTCACACTGACGAAGCGGAGTCGCTCGCGAAGCCAGCGACTCCCGACGAAGGATCTCTGCAATTGATCTCCGCAAGTGATCTCTGTGAAGGATCTCTGCAAAATGATCTCCTCAAATGATCTCTGCACTCGGCGAATGCCTGCCCTGCTGCCGGGCCAGGCCCCGGCTCCAAATCGTCCCACCCGCTCACCGTGCTCTATAATGAAAAGCTCCCATGGTGCGTGACGGATATTTCTATGCTTTGCCCCTGGTTGCCGCCGCGGTCGTCATCGGCTGGCTGACCAATCCCGCATGGTCCGTCATCCCGTGCCTGCTCGCGTTTTTCTTTCTGTGGTTCTTTCGCGACCCGGACCGCACCATCCCGCAGGATGCCGGAGCCCTGGTTTCTCCCGGCGACGGCAAGGTCACCGATGTTTCCAAGGTAAACCTCGGAGGCCAGGAACAGACTCGCATCAGCATCTTCCTCAGCGTCTTCAACGTTCACGTCAACCGCTCGCCCATCGCCGGGATTGTCCGCGACGTGCGCTACCAGCGCGGCCAATTTCTCAACGCCATGAATACGGCTTCCGCCGAGCAGAACGAGCAGAATATTGTCACCGTGGAAAATGACGCCGACGGCCACACCGTCATCTTCAAGCAGATTGCCGGGCTGCTGGCGCGCCGCATCGTGTTTCATCCCAAGGTTGGCGACAAGTTGCAGCGCGGCCAGCGCGTTGGCCTGATCAAATTCGGCTCGCGCGTGGATGTCCTGTTCGACGCATCGGCTCGGGTCAACGTGAAAATCGGTGACCGCGTGCAAGGCGGCGCCAGCGTCCTCGCCTATCTGCAGCCGCAGCGCGAATTGGCTGCCGCGGGCAGTTCCGTCGCCGAGAGGGCGCGCTAATGGATCAACCCCTCCCCAAGCGCCGGCGCTTCAACAAGGGAATGTACATCCTCCCGTCGTTGTTCACGACCGCGAATATGGCGCTGGGCTATTACGCCATTCTTGAGGTCCTGCATTCCACCGCCATCGATTACTTCCACCTCGACAACGCCGCCATCGCGATCGGCTTTGCCGTGCTGTTCGACGGTCTCGATGGCCGCATCGCGCGCATGACCGGCACCACCAGCGATTTTGGCCGTGAACTCGATTCCCTTGCCGACGCCATCACCTTCGGCGTGGCTCCTGCCATGCTGGCCTGGACCTGGGGTTTTTTCCTGATGCCTCCGGTTGTATTTACCGGGTGGCAATGGCACGTCAAGCTCACCCAACTGGGCGCCATCGCCAGCTTTCTTTTCCTGATTGCCGGGGCAAGCCGCCTGGCGCGATTCAACATCACCAGCAATCCCCAGCCTTCCAATCCGGGACGCCCGGGAAAGAAATATTTTGTCGGCATGCCGATCCCCGCCGGCGCGGGCGTGATCGCGGCGGTCGTTCACTTCGAAGCCGGGGATCCGATCGCTTCCTGGTATACCGCGCTCACCTGGCTTGCCATGGTGGCCACCGTCGGCTATCTGATGGTGAGCACATGGCGGTTCTATAGTTTCAAGGATATCGACTTCCGATCGCGCCATCCCTTTCGCCTGATCGTGTTTCTGGGCCTGCTCTTTGCTTCAATTGCGCTTTTCTCGCGCGTGGTCCTTTTCGCGGTTGCGCTTATATATATGGTCTCCGGTGTGTTCTGGCGGCTGCAGTGGATTTTTCGCCGGCCCAGCGATCCGCCGCCTCCGCCGTACAAGCAGGCGTCGCAGACCTCTTGACTGAATCGGGATGGGTGAACCAGTACGAGTGAATCAGTACGGGTGAATCAGCATGGGTGAATCAGCACGAGTAAGTCGGTATGAGCCACTCGCGATGAGCGAATCGATACGAGTGAATCAGCATCTGTGAGTCAATATGACTGAATCGGTAAAAACTGCTGTCGCCCACTCCGCCGCTGCCCGCGGGAACTTATACCGGGCCGCGATCGTGGGCGCTGCCTCGCTCAAGGGCAAGGAAATCGCCGAGATGCTGAACGAGCGCAATTTTCCCGCGGCGGACGTTCGCCTGCTCGACGACGACGAGTCCCTTGGCCAGCTCGAAGCCATGGGCGATGAAATCAGTTTCATCCAGAGCGTGCGCGCCGAGCAGTTCGAGCACGTCGACTTCACTTTTTTCGCGTCCGATGCCGCATGCACGCGCAAGAACTGGAAACGAGCTCGCGACGCCGGCAGCGCCATCGTCGATTTGTCGGCGGCCTTGGAAGACGAACCCGGAGCCAGCGTGCGCTCGCTGTGGATCGAGCGGGAACGCGGGCAGGTTGCGGCTCCCGACCTGCAACCGGGACCATGCATTGCGGCGCATCCCGTGGCCGTGTTGCTGGCGCTGTTGCTGTTGCGGGCGCGCAAGGCGGCATCCGTCCGCCGGGCGACGGCCACAATATTTGAGCCGGCATCCGAGCACGGACAGCGCGGCATGGACGAATTGCATCAGCAGACCGTGAACCTGCTCTCCTTTCAACCCTTGCCCAAAGATGTGTTCGATGCGCAGGTCGCATTCAACATGGTCGAGCGTTACGGGCAGAGGTCGGAGCCGGCTCTCGATTCGGTCGAGTCGCGCATCCTGCGGCATTACAAAAAGATTGCCGGCGAAGACGCCCTGCAGCCTTCGCTCCTTCTGGTGCAGGCGCCGGTCTTCCACGGTCATGCGCTGGCGGTATTTCTGGAGACGGCGGGCGCGGTCGATATGCAGGCTCTCGCGCAGGCGCTGGCCGGCGATCATGTCTCGATCCCCGGACCGGAAGAAGATTCGCCAAGCAACGTCAGTTCCGCCGGCCAGCCCAATATTCTGCTTTCTCTGAAGAGCGATCCCACCCAGCCCAACGGCGTATGGCTCTGGGCGGCTGCCGACAATGTGCGTATCTCCGCCCTCACCGCCGTGGAATGCGCCGAGAGCATGACCGCCACCCGCCCCACAGGGAAGATTCAGTGATGCGAGTCGTGAGTCCTGAGTCCCGAGTTGTGAGCCGCAGTCGTACCTGCCTTTTCTCGAGACTCGCGACTCGGAACTCGCGACTGCTTGGTTTTCTCTGGGTACTGGGTACTGGGTACTGGGTACTTGTTCTAAGCTGCGGATATCACACTGCCGGCCACGGCGGTCAGCTTCCTGAGAACGTCAAGACCATCGCCGTCCCCGCTTTCAAGAACGAGACCAGCACCTATCGCCTCGATCAAATGTTGACTGCGGCAGTCGTGCGCGAACTCACTACCCGCACTCACTACCGGATCCTCAACGATGCGGGCGAAGAAGCCGACGCCACTTTGCGCGCGACCATCCTTTCTACCGTCGCCTCTCCGCTGGCCTACGACACGGCCACCGGCCGCGCGGCCAGCGTGTTGGTGGTGGTGAGCGCGAAAGTGTCGCTTTCCGACCGGCAAGGCAAGGTGTTGTATCAGAATCCCGCCTACCTGTTTCGCGAGCAATACGAAGTCTCGCAGGATCTGGCCAGCTTCTTCGAAGAAGACTCGCCCGCCTTCCGCCGTCTTTCACAGGATTTTGCCCGCACCCTGGTCTCTAACATTCTGGAAGGGTTCTGATGGTAGAGTGACAAGTGATTAGTGGCTAGTGGCCAGTGGCTAGTGGCCAGTGGCTAGCGATCAGCGCTCAGTGATCAGAGGAAAAGCTTCTACTCTGGCCGCCGCTCACTGACCACTGACCACTGATCACTGACCACTGATCACTGGCCACTGACCACCGCTAATGCGCGCCTTTGCCCAAGCCGAACGCTTCGTCACCGAACTCGAATCGCGCAAGCTGCGTGCCGCCTACGTGTTCGTCGGCGATGAAGCCTTCTTCCGCAAACGCTTTCGCGACGCCATTCTCGAACACCTCGTCCCCGCCGATCTTCGCGACTTCAGCCTCTTCGAATTCGATCTTTCCGAAAACGATCTCGCCGAAGTTCTCGACCGCGCCCGCACCCCGTCTCTGATGGCGCCTTTCC
Organism: Terriglobales bacterium; assembly: GCA_035504195.1. GTDB lineage: Bacteria > Acidobacteriota > Terriglobia > Terriglobales > Acidobacteriaceae > Sulfotelmatobacter. Next base: position 120,351 of record DATJSG010000027.1, on the reverse strand, counting down.
AGGTCTTCTTCGTCCGCGGCGTAAAGAATCTCTACGGCCGCGGTTCCAACGAAGAAAAGCTCGCCGCCATCGAGGAATACTGCAAAAATCCCAATCCCGACGCGCTCCTCGTCTTCGTCGCCGACCACATCAGCATCCCCGCCGACGTTCGCCGCATGGAGATGCAGGACAAAGAGCGCTACCAGCGCATCCGCGACACTCTCGGCCAATACTGTGGCATCGTCGAACTGGCGCGCGTGGAAGAAGGCGAAGCCGTACGCTGGATCGCCGACTACTGCTCCAGCCAGGGAGTCAAGATCGAACCCGACGGCGCCCGCGAACTCGTCGACTCTCTCGGCGGCGACATGATGATGATCTCCAACGAAATCGAAAAGCTCATGCTCTACGTCGGCGAGAAAAAACGCATCACGCTCGGCGACGTCGAGACCATGGTCCTCGCCGCCAAACAGCGTTCGCTCTACGAACTCACCGACGCCATTTCCAGCAAAGACCGCGTCCGTGCCCTCGAAGTTCTCGACGCCATTCTCTCCTCCGGTGACGGCGAAGAAGCCGCCATCGGACACATCTACATGCTCGCCAAAACCTTCCGCCAGATGCTGGTCATCCTCGAACGCAACGTTCGCGACCAGCGCATGCTGTGGGCCGCGCTCTGGCAGGGATTCCGCGTCCCTCCCTTCGCCGCCGACGACATCATCAAGCAAGCCCGCCGCTACAAATCCCGCCGCGAACTCACCCGCGCCATCCGCCTCGTAGCCAAAGCCGACCTCGCCCTCCGCTCCAATCCCGTAAGCAAGCGCATGGTCCTGGAGCGCCTCGTGATGGAACTGACCGCTGAGCCCAAGCTTGAAGCGCCAGGCTGGATGCAGGATCATCTGCCCGTGTAAGGAAGACGCTTGCAGCTTTCAGCCGTCAGCCCTCAGTGTCACGCTAACCATTGATTCTGCGAAGCGTCCAAAGCCCTGCGTGACCGTTGCATGAGCGACGCCATTTCCCCAACTCTCGCTTTGCCGCCCCACCCCACCCCGGTATACATTATCTGCTTGCCATTTCGGAGGACCTACATGCCTCATCCTTTTTCCCGCGCGAAATCTGCCGTCGCCACGGCCGCCCTGTGCCTCACTCTAACCACCCTCGCGTCAGCCCAGACCCCCGGCCCGCAACCCGCGCCCATGCCGCCGCCCATCGCCACGCCACTCGACACGCCCTATCCCGGCACGATCTCTCTGCACGTCGATACCACCAACATCACCGACCGCATCTTCACCGTGCATGAAACCATCCCGGTCAAAGGCCGCGAGATCACGCTGCTCTACCCCGAGTGGCATCCCGGCGCGCATTCACCCTCCGACCCGGTCGCCGAACTCGCCGGCCTCATCCTCACCGCCAACGGCAAGCGCATTCCCTGGATGCGCGATCCCGTCGACATGTACGCCTTCCACGTCAATCTGCCCTCCGACGCCAAGTCGCTCGAAGTCAAATTCGACTACCTCGCCCAGCAGGATCCCAAGAAAAGCCGCATCTCCTCGAAATTCGCCGACGTTACCTGGAACAGCGTGCTTCTCTATCCCGCCGGATATTTCTCCCGCGACATCAAATTCGAAACCACCCTCCATCTTCCCGAGGGATGGAAATTCGCCTGCGCCCTCGACGTGAAATCGCAGGAAGGCAATGTCGTTCATTTCAAAGAAACCACGCTGAACACCCTGGCCGACTCGCCCCTCTACGCCGGCGTCAACTTCGAGCGCGTCGACATCTCCAGCGGCCCCGACAACCCCGTCTACCTCGACGTCTTCGCCGACAAGCCTGCCGATCTCGAGATCACTCCCGAAGAACTGCAATTCCACAAGAACCTCGTCGTCGAGGCGCAAAAGCTTTTCCATTCCCATCACTACGATCACTACGACTTTCTTTTCTCCGTCAGCGATATCGTCAGCGGCAAAGGCCTCGAACACCACCAGTCCAGCGAAGACGGATCGCGCGCCAACTACTTCACCGACTGGGGCGCCGGCATCCCGGGCCGCGCTCTTCTGCCCCACGAATACACCCACTCCTGGAACGGAAAATTCCGCCGCCCCGCCGACCTCTGGACCCCCAATTACAACGTCCCCATGCGCAACAGCCTGCTCTGGGTTTATGAAGGTCTGACCGACTATTACGGCAACGTGCTCACCGCGCGTTCCGGCATGCGCACGCCCGAGCAGGCCCGCGATACCTGGGCGCAAATCGCCGGCGCTTTCGAAATCAGCCCCGGACGCAACTGGCGCTCTCTGGAAGACACCACCAACCAGCCCATCATTTCATCGCACGGCGCCATTCAGGACGCCTGGCCGACCTTCCAGCGCGGCTACGACTACTATCCGGAATCTGATCTGATCTGGCTCGACGCTGACACCAAAATCCGCGAACTCAGCAACGGCCAGAAATCTCTCGACGATTTTGCCAGGCTCTTCTACGGAATCGACAATGGCAGCTACGTCACGGTCACCTATACTTTTGAAGATTTAGTGAAAGCCCTCAACACCGTGCAGCCCTACGATTGGGCCGCATTTTTCAAGACGCGCGTTTTCGACGTCCATCCCGAAGTTCCGGAAAATGGTTTCACCCAGGGCGGCTACCGCCTCGTCTACAACGATCACGAACCGGACTCGGTGAAGAAGCCCGACCCCATGCGTCCAACCGGCTTCGGATTTTCCCTCGGCTTCATAGTCAAACCAGACGGCGGCCTCGATCAGGTCGTCTGGGATAGTCTCGCCTTCAAAGCCGGCATCACCCCCGACATGCAGATCCAGGCCGTTAACGATGTAAAGTTCAGCATCGCCGGCCTGCGCGAAACCATTCTGGCCGCCGAGCACAACAACAATCCCATCAAACTCCTGCTGAAGCGCGGCGACGAGTTTCTCACCGTCTCCCTCGACTACCACGGAGGCCTGCGCTACCCCCACCTCGAACGAGTCGAGTCCACCCCCGACCGCCTCGACGAAATCCTGGCCCCGGCAAAATAGATGCAGAGCGCATAGATGCATGGGTCACCGTGGAAGAGCGGACCCTTTAGGGCCGCGTAAAGCGCCAAAAATACTCCGGGGCTTTAGCCCCTGCGCCCTTGCCGCCGCCTCTGCCGCGCAAAAGAACCAAAAGCACCACCCCTCACCCTCCCTCCCGTAACCGTTGACAAGGGCTCTACACTAAACTCCCCATGAGAAAATAAACGATTGGAATCCCTCGATCTATCTCACCTGTCCTCGGACATCATCATCGTAGGCGCCGGCCCCGCTGGCGCTGCGCTCGCCTCCGTCTTAGGCCGGAGTCGCCGCGTGATTCTCGTCGATCCTCACGCCACCTGCCCGCCCCTGTTCCGCGCCGAAAAAGTCGAACGGGAACAGGTTCGGTTGTTGCGCAAGCTCGGTCTGCTTGAATCCCTGCTTCCTTATTCCGGGCTGGTGAGCGAGGTCCGCGCCGGCTACGACGGCCACATTTTCAAAGCCACTCCCATCGAGCAATACGGTTTCCGCTTCGCCGACCTGGTGAACGCTCTGCGCTCCAAAATGCCTTCTGAGGTCGTATGCAAGGTCGGCCGCGTGGAAGCCGTCGCCAACAGTGATCAGCTGCAGCGCGTAAAACTCGCCGGCGGCGAGGAACTAACCGCGCGTCTGGTCGTGCTGGCCTGTGGTGGCAGCGCCGAACTGCAAGCCGGCCTGGGCATGCGCCGCCGCGTCCTGCAGCACGATCAATCCCTTGGGTTCGGATTCGATTTCGCTCCCGAATCGCAGCCTTTTCCCTTTGACGGGCTGACTTACTACGACATGAGTCCGTCCACCATGATCGACTACCTGACGCTGTTCAAGTTTCCCAACACAATCCGCGCCAACCTCTTCGTTTTTCGTCCCGCCAACGACCCCTGGGTCCGTGAGTTCATCCAGCAGCCCGCTTCTATGCTCCAGCGCTATCTGCCAAAGTTGACCCGTGTGACTGGCGAGTATCGCGTGACCAGCAAAGTTGAATTTGGCCGAGTCGATCTCTACCGCGTAGACTCCGACCCGAAGCCGGGCATCGTCATGATCGGAGACGCACTCCAGAGCGCCTGTCCCGCCACCGGCATGGGCCTCGACAAAGTCCTCACCGACGTAGACGTACTCTCCGAGTGCATCCCAGGCTGGCTGGCCACTCCCGGCATGGGCGCCGAAAAACTCGCCGGTTTCTACCAGCATCCCCGCAAGCTAGCCATGGATACCGAAGCCCTCCAGCGTTCCCAGGACCATCGCCGCCTGGCCATCGACCCCTCCCCCCGCTGGCGCATTCACCGCTTCCTGCTGCACCTAAAATGGCAGATGTTAGGCGTGTCCGCCCATTTGCCGGCGCGCTAAGCCGGACACCCACTTCCAAGGGTGCCCCGTTCAAGCTCCGCTTGAGCGTGGACTTTGAAGTCGGGGTCAGGAGGGTGCCCCGTTCAAGCTCGGCTTGAGCGTGGACTTTGAAGTCGGGGAGGGTGCCCCGTTCAAGCTCCGCTTGAGCGGGGACTTTGAAGTCGGGTCGTCGACCAGCACATGCAGTTTTCCACAGCCCAAAACGCAGATCGTGTGACGAACAACCTTTACTGAGAATTCTGGATGAGGAAGACTCCAAGCATGTCACCAATGCCTTGCGAACAGACCGCTCGTCCCCAACCGATGGCCGGGTCCCGAATCCACGGAACTCAGAAATTCAAAGCTAACTCCTTATTCCGCAGTATTTTACCCGTAACTCCTTGCGGCTCAATATTTTGCCGAAATTCGTCCGGATCAGAAGTCGGGAACTCGATGAAAACAGGGATTTTAGAGATTTCGAAAAGAAAATATTTTGATTACTACTTGGTTAGCATGGCGCGCCCGAGCAGACCCATCCCCCGTCCACCCAAATGACCTGCCAGAGACAACTGCCGGAAGCCGACGGTAGGAAGGAGCGGGAGTGTCCGCCGAACCGTCTACTTCATCGCCACAACGCGCTTGCCCAGGCGGGACTTGTAGCGCGATGCCGTGTTCTCGTGCAGCGTGCCTTTCTGGATGGCCTTGTCAAGCGCCGACACGGTCTTACGATAAGCCAGTTCCGCTGCCGCCTTGTCGCCCTTCTCGATGGTTTCGCGCAGATCGCGCAGTTGGGTTCGCAAGGTGGAAGTGTTGGCGCGGTTGCGCGTGGTCCGGCTTTCGGTCTGGCGGGCGCGCTTCTGCGCGGAGAGATGGTTTGCCATGTCTTTGTTCGTTACCTTTACTCAGGGAATATTCGGGCAGGTCCGAAACATCAATTATAGGGAAGCATGTCTCCATGGGTCAAACCCACGCCCGCAGATTCGACTGGTGCAGCCTGAAGGAGGATTCGTATCAGGGCATGCCTTCAGGCACGCCGTCCCGTATGACGAAAGATTCGTATCCGCGCACGCCTTCAGAGTTCGCGGAAAAAGGCACGGACGCGTGCGCGACCGTGGAAGAGCGGCCCTTCAAGGGCCGCGTAAGGCGAGCTGAATCTGTTAGGGCTTCAGCCCCGGCGCTCCTTGTTGAGCCGTGCGGCGCGCCTTTTTCCGCAGCCTCTTCAGGCACGCCGTCTGAAGCACTTCCCGTTGAGATTGACGACTGCTTCCCAGCCGGGGTAGGCTTTATGCAATGCCAGTCGTTCGCCCGATGGGCGCGAACATTTCGTTTCTTCCCGTCTCTAAGCGTATTCCTGTTTTGCCCGCGACCTGCAACACGACTGCATCAGCATGAAGAAGAGCATCGGAATCAGTCCTAACATCGAAACCCTGTTCGGCACGCGCGACGAGAACGTGCGCCTCTTGGAAGATGGGCTGAACATCACCATCAACCTGCGCTCCAACGCCATTGAACTGGAAGGCTCGGCCCGCGACGTGGCTCGCGCGGAACAGGTCTTCACCGACTATGAGAGCCTGCAGCGCAGCGGCTACAGTTTCAACAACGGCGACCTCAACAGCATGTTGCGCGTCCTTACCTCAGATCCCAACTCCACGCTGCGCGGCCTGGCCGACGCCGGACGCCAGCGTTCTTTCGGACGCCGCACCGTGCAGCCCAAGAGCAGCAATCAGCGCCGCTATCTCGAAGCCATCGAGAAGCACGACATGGTTTTCGGAGTCGGCCCAGCCGGCACGGGAAAGACCTATCTCGCGGTGGCGATGGCGATTTCGGCGCTGCTGGCCAAGCGCGTGAATCGCATCATCCTCGCGCGCCCCGCGGTCGAAGCCGGCGAGCGCCTGGGATTCCTCCCCGGCACGCTGCAGGACAAGATCGATCCCTATCTGCGGCCGCTCTACGACGCGCTCTACGACATGCTCGACCCCGAGAAGGTCGACCGTTATCTCGAGAAGAACGTCATCGAAATCGCGCCCATCGCCTTCATGCGCGGGCGTACGCTGAACGATTCGTTCGTGATTCTCGATGAGGCCCAGAACACCACCTCCGAGCAGATGAAGATGTTCGTCACCCGTCTCGGCTTCAACTCCAAGGCCGTCATTACCGGCGATATCACGCAGATCGACTTGCCCAACGCCCGCCGCAGCGGTCTGCTGGAAGCCATCGACGTTCTGAAGAGCGTGGAGGGTCTGGCCTTCGCCTACTTTGACGAAGGCGATGTGGTGCGCCATCACCTGGTGCAGCGGATCGTGCGCGCCTATGACGAACACAAAGTACGCGTCGCCGAGCAGCAGATGCTGTTGCTGGCCGAGCCCAAGAGCATCGACCCGGCGGCAGCCGGCGAGAAGCCTTCGGCGGGAAGCGAAGGCAGATCGGCCTCTACAGAACTCAAGCAGTAGGAAGACTGCCGGGAAGGCCGTGCCTTTGGCCTTCCTTATTTATTTTGGCGGCAAGGGGTTTCAAGCTTGGCGCGCGACCGGGAGAGGGCGCCGTATTTGATCATTCTGCACAAGAGAGTTTCGGGACTGAGCGCGAGTTCGCTCGAACGGTTCGTGCTGAGGGCGCGGCGCGCCGCAAAGCTGCCAGGCGCGGTCAACGTGATGGTGACCAGCAGCGCGGCCCTGCGCGCGCTGAACCGGGAGTTTCGCGGCAAGAACAAGGCTACGGATGTGTTGTCGTTTCCCTCCGCTTCGACGCAGGCAGTGCGCAGGCCGTTTGCGGGCGAGATCGCGATTTCGGCAGACATGGCGGTACAGAACGCCCTGCACTTGGGGCATTCCACAGCGCAGGAGGTGAAGGTTCTGGCGCTGCACGGGATTCTTCATCTGGCGGGCTTCGACCACGAGCGCGATAATGGAGTGATGGCTCGCAAAGAAGCGCAGTTGCGGCGGAGGCTGCGATTGCCTGTCGCTCTTATCGAGCGGACCGAAGGCGCCAGCCCGAGTTCGGTTCGGCCGCTCAAGTCCCGGCGTGGCAACCCGCCTGCAACCCGGAGCCGGGCATGAATCTGGCCGTCGCCACCGCTCTGTTTCTGTTACTGGGACTGCTGACTCTGGTCTCCTACGTGGACCGGGTCTATCAGGAACTGGGGCGATTTCTTTCCCGCGAATTTCAGGACAACATCGACGTCTTCGAGCAGAAGGTTGAGCCGGCGCTCGGCATCGGCCGCGCCCGCTCGGCGCTTTCGATGGCAGTTCTGACGCAGTTGACCATGGCGGCGATCGCGCTGCTGGTGGGCTTTATTGTGTTCGGCGATCAGCGCTGGAATATCTACGAAATCCTGCAGGCAACCATCAGCCTGATTCTGATCGTGGTGGTGTGCAACCGCTTCCTGCCCTTCGTATTTTTCTCGCGCACGAAGGGCGAGTGGCTGGTTCACTGGATCATCGTGTTGAGAGTTCTGATTTATTTGGCGTTACCAGTGACGCTCGCTCTCGGTTTCCTGCGGTCGGTGACGTCTTTGACCCGGCAAAACACCAACGAGCAGCCGGAGAGCCCCGCCGAAGCCGTCGACGCGCTGATCGAAGCCGGGCAGGAAGAGGGCATCATTCAGGAAGGCGATCGCGACCTGATCCAGTCGGTGGTGGAATTCAGCGGCAAGACGGTGCGCGAGGCCATGAAGCCGCGTCCCGCCATGTTTGCCGTTCCCGCGGACACCACGGTCGAACGTTTCATCGAAATGTTGCGCCCGAAGCACTACTCGCGCGTGCCGGTGTATCAAGGCAGCATTCACAACATCAAGGGGATTGTTTATGCGCAGGACGTGCTGCAGGTGCCCGACACCGAAGCGCATGTACGCACGCTGGATACCCTGATGCGGCGCGATGTGTACTTCGTTCCCGAGAGCAAGCTGGGAAGCGACCTGCTGCGCGAAATGCAGAAGCAGAATATCCGCATGGCTATCGTGGTGGATGAGTATGGCGGCGTCGCCGGGCTGGTCACGATTGAGGACCTGGTGGAAGAGATCGTGGGCGAGATTCGCGATGACCGCGACAAGCCGGAGATTGTGCGCGAGGGCGACCGGTCGTTCATCGTGGCGGGAGGCATGGATGTCGATCGACTCGACGAACTTTTCGGGACGAAACCGGAAGGGAAAGAGTCGGCGACCATTGCGGGCCTGGTGAGCGAACTTGCAGGACGCATCCCGCGCAAGGGAGAGGTTGTTGAAGAGGACGGCTTGCGCTTTGAAGTGCTGGATTCGACCGATCGCAAAGTAGAGCGCGTGCGGGTGAGCGCGGTGCAACCGCAGCAGCTGAAGCTGATATAAGAGATGTGAGCTATGAGTCGCGAGCCTCGAGCTTGGAGCTTGGAGCTTCTGAGCTTCGACGATAGCTTTTGAGACCCGCACCCTAGTTCAAAGGTCGAAGCTCACAGCTCATAGCTCATAGCTCCTGATGCCATTCCGCTCCGGTTTCGTTTGTATTCTCGGACGCCCCAATGCGGGCAAGTCGACGCTGCTCAATGCGCTCGTCGGTGAGAAGCTGGCGATCATTTCACCCAAGCCGCAGACTACCCGCAATCGCATTCAAGGCATCGTCCATGTTCCGGGGAGCAAAGGCAAGCCAGGCGGGCAGATTGTTCTCATGGATACTCCCGGAGTTCACAAGCCCGACAGTTCGCTGGGCCGCAAGATGATGGTCGAGGTGCGGGAGGCGCTGGAGGGTTGCGATCTTGTGCTGATGATCATGGACGTCACGCACAAGCTCGATCCCCGCGACCAGTTCGCGCTGGACTTGGTGAAACAGTCGAAGACGAAGACGTTCCTGATCCTGAATAAGGTCGACCTGATTCGCGAGAAGCCGAAGCTGCTGCCGCTGATCGAGGATTACCGTAAACTGCATGCTTTCAGTGAAGTAATCCCGATTTCGGCACTGAAGCGCAAGGGCCTCAACGTGCTGCTGGATCTGGTGATGTCGGCACTTCCATCCGGCCCGGAGTATTTTCCCGAAGATCAGATTACCGACCAGCCGGCGCGGTTCATGGCGGCGGAAATCATTCGCGAACAGATCCTGCTCAATACCAGCGAAGAGCTTCCGTACGCGACTACGGTGATCGTAGATGAGTTCGAGGAAGGCGCAAGGCTCACGCGCATTGCGGCGACGATTTATTGTGAACGCCAAGGCCAGAAGGGAATTCTGGTGGGCAAGGGCGGCAAGATGCTGAAGAAGATCGGTACCGCGGCGCGCCTGCAGATCGAGCGCATGCTCGGCACCAAGGTCTTTCTCGAACTTTACGTCAAGGTTGAGGAGGGATGGCGCGAATCGCGCCGTTTCGTCGAGGAACTGGACTGGCGCCGCCAGTTGGAGCACCGCATGCAGGAAACCGGGACGCCGAGCGGTCGACTGTGAGCCGAACGAGTGCGGCCTGTAGAGTTTTGTCTGCGGCAATTGCCCCTGAAACGCGCGGCCATTGCCGGATTTGCCGCTTGCGACTAGAATCCTAGGGACTGGCAGCAGGTGGGGGCAGCAGGGCGCAGTAGGCGGGGCAAAGATAGCGAGCCGATCATGGAATCAGGGGCTTCTTCCGAGGAACACCTCCCGGGTTACGACTTCGATCCAGAAAAGCTAAACCTGCGCGTGCGCATAAGCCTTGCGGCCCGTCGCGAGTCGGTGGACATGGTGGTCGCCCAGGTCATGGATTCGGTCCGGCAATTGAACTGCGTCAATGGCAAGGCGGACGCCATCGAACTGGCCCTGCAGGAGGCGCTGGCCAATGCCGTGGTCCACGGCGCCAAGGAAGATCCCAGCAAAATTGTGGAATGTTTGGTTGCATGTGAAGAGGAACGCGGCGTTCTTATCATTGTGCGCGATCCCGGCGAGGGCTTCGATCCGAATGCGATCCCCAGTTGTACGGTGGGCGAAAATCTCTATTCGAATCACGGCCGGGGGATTTTCCTCATCAATCAACTGATGGACGAGGTGAAATTTCACAAGAACGGCACTGAGATTCACATGGTGAAGCGGTAGGTGAAGCGGTCATTCCCAGGTCCTAAACGGAGGTAGGTTTCTATGCGAAAGCAGAAAGGTTTTTCCCTGATCGAGTTGCTGATTGTGGTCGCAATTATTCTGATTATTGCCGCCATTGCCATTCCCAACCTTTTGCGCGCCCGCATGGCGGCGAACGAATCGTCGGCAGTGGCGTCGATTCGCACCATCACCACAGCGGAGATCACTTACAGCTCGACTTATCCGACGGTCGGCTTTGCCCCCAGTTTGTCGGCTCTGGGCGGGGTGTCACCGTGCGTGCCGAATTCAGCCGCCGCCTGCCTGATCGATAGCGTGCTGGCAGGTGGGAACAAGAGTGGATACAATTTCACCGCGACGGGGGCGGGTGGTCCTCCAGCGGCAGCGTATTTCACCACGGCTATACCTGTCACGGTGAATCAGACCGGCATCCGCAGTTTCTGCTCGTTCGAGGATGCGGTGATTCGGGTGCAGCCCACGGGCGCCGCCATTGGGAGCGAAGCTGCCTGCGAGGCGTTACTGCCCCTGAACCAGTAAGTGGGCTTGGTTTTCGCGGGAGAGACGCAGCTTGCTGCGTCTCTCTTAACTTAGTATTGACCGGCTTAGTATTGACCGGCTCGCATTGTTCTGCTGATATTGAGAAGCGGTTTCCGGCCACGTCTGTGTGGTCGTTCTTGGTTGTTCTTCCTTCGTTCTTCTTTACTCTTTCGCTGCAATCCCCAGCGTCTTCATCTTTCGATACAGGTGGCTGCGTTCTAGGCCCAGGGTTTCCGCGGTGCGGCTAACGTTGCCATGATTCTGATCGAGCGTTTTTAAGATGTAATCGCGCTCGTAGGCGTCGCGGGCCTGATGCAGCGTGGAGAATTCGCTCTTGGGCGTGCGCCTTGTGCCGTCGCGGTAAACGAGCGGCGGCAGATGTTTAGAGTCGAAGCGGGTCGTGGTGGGATTCATGATCACGATGCGCTCGATCACATTGCGCAGCTCGCGCACATTGCCCGGCCAGGAATAACGCAGGAGCACTTCAATGGCGTCGTCGGTAATTTCCCGCGGACGGCGTCCATACGTTGCGGCCAGTTCTTTCAGGAAATGCCTGGTGAAGAGAGGGATATCCTCTTTGCGTTCGCGCAGCGGAGGAACGAAGAAAGGAATGACGTTGAGCCGGTAGAAAAGATCTTCGCGGAAGTTGCCGCGGGATATTTCTTCATCGAGGTCTTTGTTGGTCGAGGCAATGACGCGGACGTCCACGGTAATCGTCTCATCGCTGCCGACCGGGGTGAAGCGCTGTTCTTCCAGCGTGCGCAGTACTTTGGATTGCGTCTTCAGACTCATGTCCCCGACTTCGTCGAGGAAGAGCGTTCCGCCGTGGGCTCTCTGGAATTTGCCTTCCTTGTCGGCGGCGGCGCCGGGAAACGAACCCTTGCAGTGACCGAAGAGTTCGCTCTCGATCAGGTCTTCGGGAATTGCGGCGCAGTTGACCTCGACAAAAGTTTCGTCTTTGCGCAGACTCTGGGCATGAATGGCGTGAGCCACCAGTTCCTTGCCCGAGCCGGACTCGCCATAAATCAGGACTCGACCGTTGGTCGGCGCCATGAGGCCGATCTGCTGGCGCAGCGCTTTCATGGGGATGCTTTCGCCGACGATCATGCTCTTGGGCTGTAACTGCTTTTTCAGGTCGACGTTTTCGCGCCGCAGTTTCTTGGAATCGATCGCGTTCTTGAGGACGATGAGGGTCTTCTCGATGGAGAGCGGCTTCTCGAGAAAATCGTAGGCGCCGAGCTTGGTGGCGCGGACCGCAGTCTCGATGGTGCCATGGCCGGAGATCATGACGACTTCGGGAGGATTGTCGGTTTCGCGAATCTTCTGCAGCGTCTCCAGGCCATCGCCGCCGGGCAGCCAGATATCGAGCAGAACGACGTCGAAGGCAATCCGGCGCAGCAGATCGAGGCAGGCTTCGCCACTGCCTACGGAGGAAGTGGAATAACCTTCGTCCGACAGGATGCCGGCCAGGGAGTCGCGAATTCCGGCTTCGTCGTCGACGATCAGGATGTTATGCATGTTGGGCAGTCGCGGTTGCCGGCGCGGCCTCGGGCGCGAGCGGAAGCTCCACGATGAAGCGCGTGCCGACGGGGCGGTTCTCCTCCACACGGATGGAGCCGCGATGATCCTCGACGATGCGGCTGACGATCGCCAGGCCCAGGCCGGTACCGCGCTTCTTGGTGGAGAAATACGGCAGGAAGAGTTTCTCTTTGAGTTCGCGAGTTACGCCATGGCCAGTGTCGGCGACCGTGATCTCGATGGCGTCGCGGCTGGCCACCAAGGCGGTGGAAATTTCAATTTCGCGCACAATCGAATCCTGCGAGGCTTCGGCGGCATTATCGACGAGGTTGGCGACGGCGCGCTTGAGGGCTTCGCTGTCGGCCAGCACCTTGGGCAGATCCGGCCCAAGAGATTTGTGCAGGCCGATTCCATCCAGCCTGCCGTTGAACATGGCCAGCGCGCTCTCGATGATCTCGTTGATATCGGCGGGCCGCGGCTTGGCGACGGGGAAGCGAGCGAGGGTGGAGAATTCGTCGACCAGGCGGCGCACGGTCTCGACCGCTCCGGCGATGGTGTCGGCGCAGGAACTCACGATGGCGAGCGAAGCTGGATCGGTCGCGGTGGAGCGCTCGAGATGGCGCTGAATGCGCTCCGCCGACAAAGCGATGGGCGTCAGAGGATTCTTGATCTCGTGGGCGACGCGGCGGGCGACCTCCCGCCATGCGGCCTGTTTTTGCGCTTTCAGCAGATCCGATAGATCTTCAAACACTCCGACATAACCGGATTGCTCGCCCTGATGGCGAAGCGTGGCCACGGTGACCGCCACGTTCACCGAACCGCGGGGCAGTTGCACCTCCATCTGGCTGGTGGTCATGCCCATGCGGTCGGCGCGGCGCAGCAGGAGTTCGAAGTCCTCGATCAGTTCGGCAGGAAAGACGTCGGCCAGAGGCGCGCCGCGCAGAATCAGACTCGCGCTCTCGTGTCCGCCCTCAGGATGGAACATCCGCAGCAGTGCGTGATTGAGGTGGGTCACGCAGCGGTTCGCGTCGAGCGACAGAACGCCGGTAGGGATGCTTTCGAGGATGGTTTCCATCTGGCGGCGGCGTTGCTCCAGTTCCGCGTTGGCGGCGCTCAGGTCGCGGCTGGAAGCTTCAATTTGCCGCCGGGTGTGCTCCAAATCCTCGGCCATGCGGTTGAACGAGCGGACGAGGTCGCCGATCTCGTCGGCTGAACTAACGTCGACGCGATAATCCAGGCGGCCGCGCGAGATTTCCTGCATGGCTTCGGCCAGGGCGGAGAGTGGCCGGGTGACGATCTTCGAAAGGAATAATGCAAGCCAGGTGGTTACGAACAGAACAATCATTGTGAGCAGCAAAAGCAGGCCCATGTAAGTGCGGCGAACCACGCGACGTTCGCGAGCCAAGTTGTAATAACGTTGCTGGCTTTCTTCGACCTGGTGTACGGTCTCGGAGAATTCGCGTGGCAGTGGCATCGCCACCAGAATCAGCCCACCGCCCGCGACTGGAGCGCTGCCCAGGGTGTAGTCGGTTTGCTGCCAGGTGAATTGGGCGGGGCGCGCGGCTGCGGCGTCGGCCATCGGCAGACGAGCTTTCAGAACAGGCCAGGCCGCCGGCGCGTTGAAGCTGGCCTCGGCGTTGCCGTCGCGAACCGCGACCGCGAATCCGCCCTGCAAGGTGAGTTCATGATGCTGAAATTCGATTACGGCCTCGGAAAAGCCGTGTCCAGCAAAAGCGCGCTCCATCTCAGGCGACGAAGCCATTGCCGCTGCTTCGGCGCGGGCGTTTTGCATGGCATAGCTGGCCAGCATAGTTGCCATGGCGTGCGTGTCGGTGCGGACTTCCTCCACCGGCGTGGAAAACCATTTGTCGATCGAGCGGTTCATCAGGCCGTAGGCGAACCAGTACATCACCATTACGGGCACAGACGAGAGCAACAGTGCGCCCACCACCATGCGGGTACGAAACTTCGATCCCAGGACTCCCAGGCGGCGCTCGGTGAAGAGCTTCAGCAGATTGCGCATCAGAACGAAACTGAGCGCCACGAAGAGCAGGAAGATGAGCGCCGAAAGCGCGGCAAAAACCGCGATGTCCTGATTATTGCCAGGATGCAGGAAGTTGAGGTCAAAGGCGGTTTCCGAAACCAGAATGGCGAAAAGCAAAAAGACGGAAATGGCGAGCAGAATGATGACCTGCTTACGGTAGGTCTTGGTGGGACGGGTTGGAGTTGAAGTCGCCACGAGTCAGCCGTGGTCCGCGCGAATGGCGCGGAAGAAACAATCCCCTGTGCCGCGTATTAACGCGCACTCATTATAGATGCGCCGTTGAAAATGAAGACGCTCGACCGGCGCGAGGCGGCTAACCGACTGGGTGCCACCTATTGTCGGGGTAGCCGGGCCGCGGCGATCGCTTCGAGCACGGCGTCGTATGCGGGTTTGGGGCGGTAAGCGCGGTCAAAAAGCAGAGCTGCGCCGCGCGTGCCGTGCGAGTGCGAACCGATCCACGAGTATTTATCGGTGAATCCCCAGGTTTGAATCGCGGTGCAACCTTTGTTTTCGAGGCAGGCGCGGACCACTGCGCGATAAACCTCGGCTTGGCGAAGTAAATCATCGTGGCTGGCTTGACCGTTCGCGTCGATCGGCAAAGACACGTCAAGTTCGGTGATGTGGACCTGCAGGCCCAGCGCCGTCAGGCGCTTGATGTTGGCGGCGATCGGTCTGGTGTCGAGGTCGAGCCTCGAAATGTGCATCTGCAGTCCGACACCGTCGATGGGGACGCCGCGGCGCTTGAATTTCTTGACCATGGCATAAATGGCGTCGGACTTGCGATTCAGGCCTTCGCCACTGTTTTCGTTGTAGAAGAGCAGCGCCTGGGGATCGGCGTCGTGCGCCCAGCGAAAAGCCTGCTCGACATAAGCTGCGTTTTTTCCGGCGAAGCCGATGCCGGGCCGGTTGTACCAGAGCGAATCCTTGAATTGGCCGTTTTCGTCGAGCGCCTCGTTCACCACGTCCCAGGCGAAGACCCGGCCAGCATAATGTTTCATCACCGTGGTGATGTGCTCTTGCAGCAGATGCGATAACTGCGCCGGTGTGAATTGGCCCTTGGCGAGCCATTCGGGATTGTTATGGTCCCAAACCAGGCAATGGCCGCGGACTTTCATGCCATGAGCCTGGGCGAAGGCAACAATTGCGTCACCCTCGTGGAAGTCGAAAGAATCTGGATTACGCCGCATCGCCGCCCACTTCATGGCGTTTTCCGGTTCGACCATGTTGAATTCGCGCGCGAGCGTCTCGGAGTAGGCCGCTTCGGAAAATATAGACGGGCGAACCGCGGCGCCGACCAGGATGCCGGCCTGGTCCGCTGCTTGCCGCAACGTCGGGAATGACGTGGTTGCGGTAGCCGTGAGAAGTACGAGCAAGAGTTGACCGCACCTGGCAAAGTTCTGCATGGCTTTCGCGAGCGTTATGCAGACC
The DNA here is from genome assembly GCA_035504195.1 of Terriglobales bacterium. Classification (GTDB taxonomy): domain Bacteria; phylum Acidobacteriota; class Terriglobia; order Terriglobales; family Acidobacteriaceae; genus Sulfotelmatobacter. The sequence goes on along the minus strand of DATJSG010000027.1, from coordinate 104,470 downwards.
ATATTACAGCTACTGAGAAACTAGTTCCCGTCCAGTTGCTAACCGCGTGGCAGGAAGGGTTGTAAAGGGCATCCGTCACATTTCGCTTGTGATTTTCCACAGAAGTGCTTCCCCACACCTACGATGAGCCCGTGCATCTCGTTGTAGAGCTGGACCAGTTCTGTCCGGGCCGCCGTGCTCATCGCGGATGGTGGATGAGAGGCTCCCCGGAAGCCTGATTCAGCCGGAGGCGTAGGATCCGGCGGTAGTGGCCGCCCGCCAGCGATCGGCGACAAGGCCCGCTGAAATAATTTGCGAATGTCTTCGTAGTCTGTCCTCTCTGGAAGGATCTGGTGACGCGCCAGGATTCGCCGGGTGTAGGCATCCACGACGAACACGGGATGATTGCCGGCGTAGAGCAGAATCGAGTCGGCGGTCTCCGGGCCGACGCCGTTCAAGGCAAGTAATTGTTCGCGGAGTTTTTCTGTCGGTTGCGAAAAGAGCTGGTCCAGCGAGCCGCCATATTCTTTGTCGACGAAAGCGACGAAGGTCTTGAGCCGCCTGGCCTTCTGGCGGAAATATCCAGAGGGACGAATCAGCCGTTCCAGCCGGGAGAGCTTCACTGCGCGAATTGCTTCGAAGCTCAAGGATGCAGCCGACCGCAGGTTGGCCAGGGCGCGTTCGGCGTTCGTCCAAGTGGTGTTCTGCGTCAGATAGGCGCCGACGATCACTTCGAATTGCGTTTCTGCCGGCCACCAATGTTGCGCACCCCACGCACGAGAGAGGGTCGCATAGTACTGGCGAAGGTCGGGTTCGTGGTGTGTTCGGGGCACGTTAGGAATTCCTAAGTGACCAGTCTAATCGAGCGCCCATTGCGGGGTTGAGCGCTGGAGCGGCGCCGGATTTTGCTTACCGAAGTGCATGTACCTGAGCCGAAACATCTTCCAACAAAAAGCGCAAAACTGCCATTTGGCGTGGACTTGAAGGTTTGGGTCACGTGGTCATGAGTTCTCAACGTCAAGGTCAAGTACCAAAGTTACTGGTACCGTAATCCGCTTGCGGTGACAATTTGTGTCAACGCGAACGAGCTGTGTTTCTCTCCCAATGATAGGCAGCGGTTTGCGTCAAGCCTGCACGACTGTCAGGCATCGTTCCACCCGCGTGGATAGGAGATCGACGTATGTCTCAACGGCTGGGTGACCTTCTGGTCAAAGAGAAGATCATTACCCCAGAGCAGTTGGAACAAGCGAATAAAGTCCAGAAGGAGCAGAGCTGCCGGCTGGGGTCCGCCCTGGTGAAGCTCGGATTCCTCACGGACGAGGATGTCACCAATTTTCTCTCCCGGCAGTATGGCGTCCCAGCCATTAATCTTTCCTACTTCGAGATCGATCCCGCGGTGGTCAAGCTGATTCCGTTTGAAACCGCCAAGCGTTACCAGATTCTTCCTTTGAGCCGCGTGGGCGCGTCGCTGACCATTGCCATGGTCGACCCGACGAACGTCTTCGCCATGGACGACATCAAGTTCATGACCGGCTTCAATATCGAGCCCGTGGTGGCGTCGGAAAGCTCCATTCTTGCGGGCATCGACAAGTCCTACGGCGCGACCAAGGAAGAAGATCTCGAAACCGTAATGCAGTCGATGTCGGAGATGAGCGATGAAGACGTCGAACTGAACGAGCAAAACGAGCAGGAACTGGGCCTGAAGGAGCTGGAGCAGGCCGCCGACGAAGCTCCGGTGGTGAAGCTGGTCAACGTGGTGCTGGGCGATGCGGTGAAGCGTGGAGCCAGCGACATTCACATCGAGCCTTACGAAAAAGAATTCCGTGTACGGTTCCGAATTGACGGCGTGCTGCAGTCGATCATGTCTCCGCCGATGAAATTAAAAGACGCGATCACCTCGCGCATGAAGATCATGGCCAAGCTCGACATCAGCGAAAAGCGCTTGCCGCAAGACGGCCGCATCATGCTGAAGATGAACATTGGCGGGCGCAAGAAGCAGCTCGATTTCCGCGTCAGCACGCTGCCCACGTTGTGGGGCGAGAAAATCGTGCTGCGGCTGCTCGACAAAGAGAATCTGCGTCTCGATATGACCAAGCTCGGTTTCGAGCCGGAGTCGCTGGTGAAATTCGAGAAGGCGATTCTCAAGCCCTACGGCATGGTGCTGGTGACCGGGCCCACGGGATCGGGTAAAACCAACACGTTGTACTCTTCGATCTCCCGCCTGAACCAGCCTGACACCAACATCATGACCGCAGAAGATCCGGTCGAATTCCAGCTGGGCGGCGTCAATCAGGTCCAGATGAAAGAGCAGATCGGCTTGAACTTCGCCGCCGCTCTGCGATCGTTTCTGCGGCAGGACCCCAACATCATTCTCGTCGGCGAAATTCGAGACTTTGAAACCGCAGAAATCGCCATCAAGGCCGCCCTCACCGGTCACCTGGTGCTGTCTACGCTGCACACGAACGGCGCGCCCGAGACCATCACCCGTCTGATGAACATGGGCATTGAACCGTTTCTGGTGGCGACCTCGGTCCATCTCATCTGCGCGCAGCGTCTGGTTCGCCGGGTTTGCAAAGACTGTACCGAGACGGTCGAGGTGCCAGTGCAGACGCTGATCGAAGAAGGGTTCACGCCCGAGGAAGCCAAGACCGTCAAGATTCAGAAAGGCAAAGGCTGCGGGGTTTGTAACAACACAGGCTACAAGGGCCGCTGCGGTCTCTACGAAGTCATGGAAGTCGACGACGAGATTCGTGAACTGGTGTTGGTGGGCGCTTCGGCGGTCGAACTGAAGAAGAAAGCGATTGAACGCGGCATGATCACGCTCCGCCGCAGTGGACTGATCAAGGTTGCGGCCGGCATGACCACGCTGGAAGAAGTGGCGCGCGAAACGATTCATTAGAAGCATCGTCGGCCTTCGGTCGTCAGCCAGCCGATGTCCGAAAGCCGACGACTAAGGACCGACGACTAAGGACCGACGAGTTAAGAGATTAAGAACCGGATCAAGGAAGGATCTAACCATGGGTTTGTCGTTAAGCGATCTGCTCAAAAGAATGCTGGAGATGAACGGCAGCGATTTGCACATCACCACCAATTCGCCGCCTCAGATTCGCGTGCATGGCCACCTGGTCCCGCTCGACCTTCCTCAGATGACGCCGGCCGAGACCAAGCAGTTGGCCTACAGCGTGATGACCGATTCGCAGAAGCACCGCTTCGAAGAGAGCCTCGAACTCGACTTCTCTTTCGGCCTGAAAGGACTGGCCCGATTCCGCGCGAACGTCTTCAATCAGCGGGGCGCGACGGCTGCGGTTTTCCGTTTGATTCCTTTCGAAATCAAGTCGTTCAATCAACTCGGTCTGGCGCCGGTCGTCAGCAAGATGTGCGACAAGCCGCGCGGCCTGGTGCTGGTTACAGGTCCGACCGGGTCGGGCAAGTCGACCACGCTGGCTTCCATGATCGACAAGATCAACAGCGAGCGCCACGACCATATTCTGACCATCGAAGACCCCATCGAATTCGTGCACATGAACAAGAACTGCGTGGTCAACCAGCGCGAATTGCACGCCGATACCAAGAGCTTTACCGACGCTCTGCGCGCGGCCCTTCGTGAAGATCCGGACGTGGTGCTGATCGGCGAAATGCGCGATCTGGAAACCATCGAATCGGCTCTGAGAATCGCCGAGACCGGCCACTTGACCTTCGGTACTCTGCACACCAACTCGGCGACTTCGACGATCAACCGTATCATCGACGTTTTCCCGGCGCACCAGCAGCCGCAGATTCGAGCCCAGCTCTCGCTGGTGCTGGAAGGCATCATGTGCCAATCGCTGCTGCAGAAAATCGACGGTAAAGGACGGGCCATGATTATGGAGATCCTGGTGCCCAACGCCGCCGTGCGCAACCTGATCCGCGAAGACAAGATTCACCAGATTTACTCGGCCATGCAGTCCGGACAGGAAAAGTTCGGGATGCAGACCTTCAACCAGGCGCTGGCCACGGCGTATTTCCAGAAGCAGATTTCGCTGGAGACAGCCCTGGCACGTTCCAGCAATACCGACGAATTGCAGGAAATGATTAACCGCGGCGCCAGCCTGCTGAACCGGCCCAACACGGCCGGAACGGCCCTGGCCCGCGGCGCGGCTCCCTCCAAGCACTAGCGCGGAGGTTTGCAAGAGTCAAAACAGAATTTGAACGAACGCAGTTGGCTACAGGCACGACAAGTGAGGAGAGACTAAAACCATGCCAGTATTTACATTTTCCGGCAAGGACGCCTCTGGACAGAAGGTTTCCGGAGAGCGGATGGCGCCCAACAAACAGTCCCTGGCACAGGCCTTGCGCCGTGATCGCATCACGCCGGGCGCGATCCGCGAAAAAGGCAAAGAATTCGTAATGCCCACGTTCGGCTCGGGCAAGGTCGCGGTCAAAGACATTGCCGTCTTCTTCCGCCAGTTCTCGGTCATGATCGATGCTGGCCTGCCGCTCGTACAGTGCCTGGAAATTCTGGCCGCGAACCAGGAAAATCCATCCTTCCAAAAGACGCTGACCGGCGTGCGGACCACAGTGGAAGGTGGCGCCACACTGGCCAATGCCATGCGCGGGTTTCCCGCTGCCTTCGACGACCTCACCACCAACATGATTGAGGCCGGCGAAACCGGCGGTATTCTTGACGTCATCCTGCAGCGCCTGGCGACTTATGTGGAAAAAGCCGTCCGCCTGAAAGCGGCAGTGAAGTCGGCGCTGATTTATCCCGTGGCTGTCGTCAGCATGGCGGTGCTAATCGTCGGCGCGCTGCTGAAATGGGTCGTGCCCATTTTCGCCAACCTGTTTGCCGGACTCGGAGTTAACCTGCCTCTCCCCACCCGAATCGTCGTGGGACTGAGCGCGTTTGTGCAGTCTTTCTGGTGGATCTTTGGTGTGGTCGGCATATCGGTGTTCTTCGGCCTGAAGCAGATCCGCAAGAATCCGACCGGCCGCTATTACTTTGACAAGGCGCTGCTGTACATCCCCATCATCGGGTCGCTGCTGCGCAAGATCGCTGTCGGACGTTTCACCCGCACCTTGGGCACCTTGATCACTTCCGGTGTCCCGATTCTCGAAGGTCTGAGCATCACGGCCAGGACGTCGGGCAACGCGGTGCTGGAAGAGGCGTTGATGAAGGTCCGCAAGGCCATCGAAGAGGGCCGTACCATCGTCGATCCGTTGCGCGAATGCGGAGTGTTTCCGAACATGGTGACGCAGATGATCGGCGTCGGCGAGGCCACCGGTGCCATGGATTCGATGCTGCAGAAAATCGCCGACTTCTACGAGGAAGAAGTCGATGCAGCCACCAAAGACATGCTGGCCATGCTGGAACCCGTCATCATTGGCTTGCTGGGCGTCATGATCGGCGGCATCGTGATTTCGCTGTACATGCCGTTGTTCGCCATGATTGCCAAACTGGCTGGATAAAGGCAGGTTCCAAGGGGACAGGGTTTCAAAGTTTCAAGCTTGAACGCTTGAAACTTTGAGACCGAAACCTTGAGGACATTGAAACTGCGTTTTCGTTTTCACAATCACCGGGACCGCGATGCAGACGACGTTCGATGAGCGCAATTGGCTGGCATGGCTGGTCCGGGTTCGCATCTTTATCCTGACCCTGCTGCTGGGCATCGAACTGGCGGTGGTGCAGTTCAGCCCGGCCCGGTTGCCTACCCGGTTGTTCGTCAGCACGATCCTTTTCTGGTACAGCCTTTCGCTGTTCTACGTCCTGCTGCTTTCTTTCTGGCAGGAGCATCGCCTGCAGGCTGCGCTGCAGGTTCTGACAGACCTGATTCTGGTTTCGCTCGTCGTCCACGAAACCGGCGGCTGGGACAGTTCGCTCAACTTTCTCTACCCTCTGGTCATCATCGTGGCCAGCGTGCTGCTGCCGCGGGCGTGGGCGCAACTTATTGCGGCGCTGGCATTCATTCTTTATGGAACCGTTCTTGAGCTGAATTACTACGGGGTGGTGCCTTCGTATTGCACGACGCATCCCGGCCTGAAGGCGCTGCAGGCGATCATCTTCGTGAACCTGTTCGCGTTTCTCGCGGTTGCCTACCTCGCGGGGCTGCTTACCTCGAAGCTGCGTCAGGTGGGGGTGCAGCTGAAGGATGCCAGCGGAGCGCTGGAAAGCCTGCAGGTACTGCACGAGAACATCATTCACTCCATCAGCAGCGGGCTGATCACCACCGGGCTGGATGGCCATATCACGCTGGTGAATGCGGCGGCAGAGAAAATGCTCGACCGGACAGCTGCGGATCTCGCCGGAAAACCGGTTCATCGCTTGTTCATTGATGCCCTGCCGAATGTGGAGTTGGGCCACACTCATGCCGAGATTCGTTGCGACACGCCCACCAAGTTCCGCAAAACCTTTCGCGTGCGTGTGTCGGCGCTGACCGTGCCCGACCGCGCCCCGCTGGGCTTTGTCTATGCGTTTGACGATCTCACCGAAATCCGGCGGCTGGAGCGCGAAGTGCGCATCCAGGACCGGCTCGCTGCCGTCGGACGCCTCGCCGCTGCCATCGCCCATGAAATCCGCAATCCGCTGACTTCGATCGCGGGCTCGGTGAGCATGCTCTCGAACGTTCCGGAAATGAACGAAGATCATCGGCGGCTGCTCGACATCGTCACCCGCGAATCGCAGCGGCTGAACGCCATCATCACCGATTTTCTGGCCTACTCCCGCACCAAGCAGTATCACTTCGGCAAAGTCGATGTGATCCAACTGGTGGAAGACACGCTTACCCTGATGGACCACCGCATGGCCGCGGAAAAAACTGGGATCACGATTGAGCGCAGATTTGCCGTGCACGAGGCGCAGGTTCTGGCCGACGGAGACCGGATCAAGCAGGTGTTCTGGAACCTTTGCGAGAACGCGGTCCGCGCCATGAAAGAGGGGGGAACGCTCACTGCCGGAGTCGAGTTTGTGGGGGAAGATTGTCAGATCGCGATCACCGACACCGGCACCGGCATGACGCCGCAGCAGATCGAGAAAATTTTCGAGCCTTTCCAATCCGAGTTTGAAGGGGGCACCGGACTGGGTCTCGCTCTGGTCTACCAGATCGTGCAGGCGCACGAAGGCAAGATCTGGGCGCGCTCCAAGCCGGGGCAGGGAACGACGTTCATTCTGAGATTGCGCCGGCTCGACGCCGAGCGGGCCGAGCCGGCGAATGCAGCGCCTTCCGTGGCAGCGGTCAAAGCTGCGTCGCCTGTTTCCACGCCATCTCTAGCCGCCTCAGCCGGAGGGAGGTCGAATGGCTAACATCCTGGTCTGCGACGACGAACGCTCCATCTGCGAAATGCTCGATATCTCGCTGCGCCGCGAGGGCCATCGCGTGGAGACGGTGCAGTCGGGGCAGACGGCAAAGAACAAAATCGACGGAGCCTTGTACGACGTCATCATTACCGACATTAAGATGCCGAACGTCGACGGCATCGAAGTGCTGCGCCACGCGCACAAGGTTTCTCCCGATTCCGCCGTAATTCTGATCACCGCCGTCGACGATTACGAAGCCGCGGTCGAAGCGGTCAAAGCCGGAGGAGCCACCGACTACATTCGCAAGAGCCCCGGACTGGTGGACGAAATCAAACTGGCGCTCAACCGGTCGCTCGAGAAACTGAACCTCAGCCGGCAGAACTTTGCCCTGCGGCGCGACGCCGCCACGCGCAACTCGCTCGACAACATCATCGGGTCGAGCGCAGCGATGGAGAAGCTGAAACAAACCGTTCGCACGGTTGCCTCGACGGCCAGCACGGTGCTGATACAAGGCGAGAGCGGCACGGGAAAAGAACTGGTCGCGCGGGCGGTTCACGTCTGCTCGCCGCGAGCCACCGAGGCATTTGTCTCCGTCAACTGCGGAGCCTTTCCGGAAACACTTCTGGAGAGCGAACTCTTTGGTTACCTGAAAGGCGCGTTTACCGGAGCCAACCAGAACAAGCGCGGCCTGTTCGAAGTGGCTGACGGGGGCACGATCTTTCTCGACGAAATCAGCGAGATGACGCTGGCCATGCAGGTCAAGCTGCTGCGCGTGCTGCAGGAGCGCACGGTGCGTCCGGTGGGCTCGACCAGCGAAATCGCGATCGACGTGCGCGTGATTGCCGCGACCAACCGCGAACTTGACAAAGCGGTTGCCGAGAATCTGTTCCGCGAAGATCTCTACTACCGGCTGAGCGTGATTCCGGTTCGCGTGCCGCCACTGCGCGAACGCCGCGAGGACCTGCCTTTGCTGGTGAATCACTTCCTGAAAAAATATGCCACGGCGGCCGGGCGCAGCATTCTGCGTGTCAATGCGCCGTCGCTGGCCGCACTTTGCGATTACGAGTGGCCGGGCAATGTTCGCCAGCTGGAAAACACCGTCGAGCGCGCCGTCGCCCTTGAAACCACCGACGAGCTGCACGTGGAACTCCCCGCGGAGCGGCCCAAAGCCCGCGCCGCCGCCGCGGCGGCTGGCGGAGGATTGCCTGAGATTGGGGGTGATGTCGTTCTCCCCGAGGGGGTATGCATGGAGAACTACGTGGCCGGCATCGAACGCTCACTGCTGCAGAGCGCGCTCAACCAGAGCGGAGGCGTGCAGACCAAAGCCGCCGACGTGCTCGGCATCTCCTACCGGTCGTTTCGTCATTTGATGAAGAAGTACGGACTGTGAAAGGGAGCGTTAGCTCTTAGCCTTTGGCTTCTGACGACTGCTCTGGCGATCCGTTCTTTTGACGCCGCGTTGCCAGCCTTGCACTCTGAGTCCGATGCCACGAGTCGAGAGATGTTTCAAGAGGGCTGGAGCGAGATAAAGCTCGAAGCACTTGTCTCCTGCTTCCTCTTGTGGATTTATCGTATGGTTGAGAATCAGTTCCACTTCTCCATTTCCACCAATGAAATCAGTCCAGAAGGTCGCTTTCTTATCGAGAAACGAAACGGCGTTCGCCAATGCTCCCTCAAACTCGGAAGCATAGTCACCCTTCTCCAAACAGGCGTAGAAGTAGGTCCATTTAGCTCGCCACTTAATGAATCTCTGGCCAGCCGAATGGGACCATTCAGGCTTGAGGGACAAGGCCTCTGATATGCGCTGCGGGCTATACGAGGGGTGGCGAAGAGCTATTTTGATGCTGAATGGATCTTTGGTGGTCGTCATTAGGATCTTTCCCCAGCTAATACTCCGCGAGGCTAGCCCAAGGTCTTAGCTGAAACGGCTGACAGCAGTCAGCTAGCTCTTTTTCAACTGCTGTTTCCATCCCAGCACGCGCGCCTTTGCGCCTTCCGCCTCGGCTTCGGGGATCATCCCCTTTTTCATGTACAGCACCGACAAGCTGGTGTGCGCCAGCACGTCGTCGGGATCGATTTCCGCCAGGCGCTGCGCTACGGCGATGGCGTCGTCGTAGCGTTGCAAATCCTGCAGCGCCCGCGCCAGCCCGTGCATGGCCTCGGTGAACGTGGGGTCGGCGGCCAGGGACTCGCGATACGCTTCCACGGCTTTTTCGAGGTGCCCGTCGGCCATGAGATCGAGCGCGGCGTAGTAGCGATCCTCAGCGGTGTGGCGGGCGTTGGTTGGAGGGATCACGTCGTCAGGCATGCTCGGAATTTCCGGCGGAGACTGGATTTTAACATGACGCGATGTAGCGCCAGCGTCCCGCCGGCTGTCGCGAGTGCATCTCGCGCTCGCACCTGCCTCCGCTCAGCGAAAACCGGTTTGAGATAAAAACTGTAAGCCTCTGAGGCGCCGCCATCGCGGCCGGCGGGACGCCGGCGCTACTCTTGCGTGGTCAACGGACGCCTTCGCGGGTATCATTCTGGCATGCGCTACACGCTGCGCTTTCTGTGGAATGCGACCAAGGGCCATCGGCTGGCTCCGTGGCGCAGCCCGTATCTTTTGTGGCGCATCGAGACCTATACCGGCGTCAAGATGACCCAGATCGGCTTTCTGGAATTCTGGGAATTCATGTGGCGCGAACGCCACGACCTGTGGCGGTTTCTCCGGTGGACGGGAGAGATGGAGCGGTACGTCCATCCCAAGCCGAAGAGTTCGTGAAGCAGTACTCAGTACTCAGTACTCAGTTGATGCCGTGGCGCTGAGTACTGAGTACTGAGTACTGCCTACGCCCCTTTACCCGCGGCCGCGCTCCCGCCCAGCATGATGCTGACCTCGCTGCCTTTGCCCGCGCCCGTGATCTGGGCTGCGGCGGCGCGGTTGGCGACGATTTCCAGATAGCCCATGCTCCCGAGAATGCCGAAAACTTCTCCCGGAGCACCTTCGGCGAAAGCGGTGCGAATCTCGGTAATCTCACGGCTGCCTACCGTGATTTTGAACGCCGTGGGGTTGGCCTTGAACAGCGCGGGAACGTCGGCTGGCGTCACGTTGGTGACGAGGTTGCCGAAGCGGTCGATTTTCAGCACCACGGCGCGAATGCGGTTCTCACCGGCAGGTTTGGGTTTGGGAGCGGCGAACTTCACGTAGTCTTCAATCTCGTCGCCGAATTTGTGCGAGTCCACCTGCTTGGCGAGATAGGCGGCCACGGGAGCAAAAATATCGCGTCCATGAAAGGTGTTGCTGACCGGCTGGCGGAAGTAATGGTCGGAACTGATGTGCCGCACATGGATGCGGTCTTCCCTGGCGTAGACCATCGAGAGCACGCCATTATCGGGCGCGACGAAATGAAAGCCGTCGCTGGAAGCCAGAATCGGCCGGCGCGCCGTACCGACCCCTGGGTCGACCACCACCACGTGGATGGTGCCATTCGGGAAGTAGGAATAGGCCTGGGCGATGGTCAGGGCGCCATCGAGCACGTCGAAGGCCTGCACGGCGTGCGAAATGTCGACGATCTGCGCCTCGGGTACGATGTCGACGATGACCCCCTTCATCGCGCCCACAAAATGATCATTGGTTCCAAAGTCGGTGGTGAGAGTAACGACCGGACGGTATGGCAAATTCCCCTCGCTGGGTTACAGAATATGAAGACAGAATATGACGACAAGATTCGGCAGACAAAACGACGTACAGCGAAGGTAATTCGCCAGGAATCTTCGCGTCAAGGCACGGAGGTAATGGCAAAGGGCCTGCGCTGACGTGGAGAATACGGACATCATGTGATGTTATGGCACCTGCTCGGGCCTGCTAGCATTGCCGCATGTTCAATTTTGGGAAACCCAAAACAGCCGGTGATTGGATCGTCCATATCGCGGGCGCCATCGTTGCGTTACTGCTTGTCTGGTGGATGCTTCGGGTGTACGTGCTGTAGATGCGGTCAAGCGCTTCGAGCATGAGCGTAAGCAGATAACGCTGATTGAAGAGTTTTGAGCATAATGGCGATTTTCATGAATCCTCAGCACCATCGATTCAGATTCGATTAACATTTGGCAGGATCGTTGCCGGACGCGAGAACCTCGTCAATCAACGAAGGAGCATTGTGCAAACTACGAAAGTGAAGCACGCTTGTTCTAAGAGCGCGAGAGTTCGAGCGCTGGGTATGGCGTTCTCTGTTTTGACTGCAATTGCGGTCTTCGGTGCGCCTTCCTGCTTGCGCGCTCAGGGCAGAGATCAGGCCGAGCGCGTCTTCTTCAACGCCAAGGTGTTCACCGGCGTTCCGGAACATCCGTACGCCGAAGCGGTGGCGATCCGCGGCGACAAGATCGTTGCAGTCGGGAACCTGTCCGAGGTTTTGCATGCTGCATCACCGGCGGCGGAGAAGATCGATTTGCAGGGCAAGTCACTGCTTCCTGGTCTGATTGACAGCCACGTCCATCCGATCATGGCTGGACTTACCCTGGTTGGCGCAGATGTCGGCGATCATGTGCATTCGATTGACGAACTCGCCAGCTTTGCTGCTGATGCGAAGAAGTCCGGAAAAGGAATGCGCGGGGAGATCCTCTATATCAGCGGCATGCCGCTGGAGTTCTGGTCGCACACGGATGAACTGAATGCTCGATTCAACACGGGCGTTTTCGGAGGCTTGCCGGTATTTCTCGCGGGATCCGACGGGCACACGGGCTGGGGCAATCGCGATCTCTTACAGCGTGCTGGAATCACAAAGGACTTTTTGGCGCATCTGTCTGCGACGGAGCGGGCTTACTACGGGATCGGTAAAGATGGTGAACCCAATGGATTCGCCGTCGATGCCGGCCTGGAGAAACTGAATGCCGCGATTCCTCCACCAACTGGAGAACAGTGGCTTGCAGCCGGGCGCGCGGCCGTGCAATATCTCCACAGCCTCGGCATTACATCGTGGCTCGATGCTTGGGCCGACGAGTCGGTCCTGTCGACCTATAAAGCTCTGGCTGAACACAACGAATTGACGGCGCACGTCGCTGCATTTTGGGTGGTGAATCCGCGCAATGATCCGGCGAAAGAATTGGAAACCGCTCAAACAATTCGTCAAAAATACGCTGGCATACCGAACCTGACGATCCCTGGAATCAAAGTGTTCGCCGACGGCGTGCTGGAATATCCTTCGCAGACGGCATCTTTAAGCAAGCCATATCAGAATACCGGCAGACCTGGAGACTTGCTGTTTGATCCGGCGCGATTCGCGCAGCTGGTGACCGCCGCCGACAAGCAAGGTCTCATCGTTCACGTGCATGCCATCGGTGACCGCGCGGTAAAGGAATCGCTCAATGGAATCGAGGCAGCGAGAAGGGCAAATGGGAACAGTGGCCTTCCCCACACGCTCACCCATATCCAACTGGCAGATCCCGAGGATTTTCCACGCTTCAAAGAGCTTGGTGTGATTGCCGCGTTGCAGCTTCTGTGGGCCACTGCCGAACCCGACACGATCGAACTGGTAAAGCCTTATATCGATCCGGAATTGTATCGTTGGCAATATCCCGCACGGTCTCTGCTGGATGCAGGCGCCACCATCTCGGGCGCCAGCGATTGGTTCGTCTCCAGCCCCAATGTCTTCTGGGCGATTTATGAGGCGGAAACGCGCAAGGGGGTTGAAGGCGTGCTGGATTCGAGCCAGTGCATGCCCCGGGAGGCGATGCTTTTCGCATACACAAGAAATTCGGCGCGAGCCATGAACGAGCAGGATAAAATCGGCTCTTTGGCGCCAGGCATGCAGGCGGATCTGGTGTTGGTCGATCGGGATATCCTCACAGTTTCTCCGGAAGAGATGCGGGACTCCAGAGTTCTGTGGACCATGGTAGGGGGCAACACGGTTTACCGCTTGCAGCCCTGACCGCGCTCCACTAATCTTTTCTTGACGAGGCCTCATTCATCTCTGGCCGCTGACTTTTCTTTACTCCTCCTCTCCTTTTCTCGGCCTTTTCCCATTCGGTTGGCCTTTCCCCATGTATTAGCAAAGTCTCCTGTTCTACACAATTTTTGAAACCAAGGCGTTTGCAGTTGTCATGCGGGTTCTGTGCTCTTTCCGCGTTTTGCCTGAATGACGCGATCATGACCTGGAAGCCTGAACATGAATAAGCCCGGGCTCGAAAGCCCGGGCTTGGTTGAGGTTGCGAGCGGATGAACGCCGGCTAGTTCTCTCCTAGTTCTCGCCCACCAGCGCGTTGATCAGGCCCTGGCCGTTGGGGCTGCCCCATCCGGTGACCAGATCGTATCCGGTTACGGCTGAGTAGCTGCCCGACTTGCCGCTGGTGATGTCGTGGAAGTCGGTGTCATAGCTCGAACTCACGCCGAATGAGTAGAGATACGGATCGATGAACCCGAGCGTCGAATAGCCGTTGGCGGCCAACTGCTGGTTGACCAGCGCGACGTAGCCCGCCCACATGGGAGTCGCGAAACTCGTGCCTCCGTATTCGTTGGCGGTGCAGGTGGTCTGATCGGCGCAAACGTAGAAGGTGAAGTTGGCATTGGCCGAAACGTCCGGTCCGTTGCGGTAAGTGGTTGATCCCTTGTTGCTGGAGTTGATCACGCCCGCCAGCTGCTGCCAGGAGGGAATCGCGATCTTGTCGGGAGAGATGCCGCCGCCGCTGTCGCTCCACGCGGTTTCTGATTTCCACGGGCCGGCAGCGCTGGAGGTGGTCAAGTCTGTGCCGCCGACGGAAACGACGTAGGCCGCGTCCGCGGGCCAAGCCTCATTTCTCGACGACCAGGTCGAATCGTCTCCAGAGGCGGCGAAGAAGTTCTGGCCCTGAGCAGCCATTTTTTCCCAGTAAGGATTCAGAGTGGTTGGATCGGCGGGAGTCCATCCCCACGAGCAGCCAATGGTGGTCGGCAGCGGGCTGTGGGTGGTCATGGCGCTGATGATGGCAGTATCGGTCGAGCCGATGTACATCACCAGGCTGGCCAGACCCGACGCCATGCCGATGGCTTGGGTCATGTCCAGCGTCTGCTCGGTGTCGTCGCAGCGCCCGCCGGCCCTGGAATCGACGCAACTGGTGCTGGTGCCGTCGGTCGACAGCAGCGTGATAGGCACGTTGTTGGTTTGCTTCACATTGGTGAAGTAGGTGGTCAGGTCGGCGAGATCGGTGCCGTAGTACTCGAGCAGGCCGAGGTTCTGGCCGGAGCCGGTGAGTGCCGTTCCGCCGTAATAAGCGGCACGCATGTCGCTGCCCAGGAACGAAGCCGATGGGCCCGAGCCGGTGGTGGCATGGCTGACTACTTTATCGGGACTGATGCCATGCGCCATGGCGTAGTCGCTCTTCTTCACGAACATGGGATGCGGGATGGAGTAGTTATCCAGCCCGGAGATGTGCCACAGCGCAAAAGGCAGATCGGTCGTGGGCTCGCGATCCGGGCTGTAGAAGATGCGATTTTCGGTTGGGTGCTGGTAGGTGAGAAGGCTCACATGAAAGGCCGCTTCAACCGCGCCGACCGTTCCCTTAACTTGAACTTCCATGCCGTCGCGCGAGCCGCCGACGACCGTCAGGCCATGATCCTGAACGTAGCGCACGACCGCGTCATAGTCTTTCTGGGTGGGGCCAAATCTTTCTGTGAATTCGGCGGGAGTGAGAAAGTGCAGGTGGTTTGGAACGGTCGAGCTGTAAAGCTCGGCCAGGAAGTTGTGCAGGCCAGCGGGATCCCGCAGCGGCAGGACGACGTCCAGTTGCATGATTTGAGTGACGGGAAGGCGGCCAACCACTTTCGCCTGACCGTTGAGCGTTACTTCGCGCACATGGTGCGTCATCAGCGTTTCCGCGCGGCTGGGCACGGCTCCGGCGGAGACCAAGGTTGCGATCGAGACCAATAGTACGCAGATTTTTCGATTCACGACTCCTCCTGGACATTTTTTGGATTGGTGGGGCGAGAGAATCCGCCGCCCGTCCCGGCGAAGGCCTTCCCCAGTTGCACATACAGGTTCGAGTAAATATAGGGAGGAATAACACACTGTCAAGACTAAACAGCGGAGACAGTTTGTTAATTTACGAAATCAGAACAAAGAGGAGATCGTCGCCGAATGCGGCGTCCGGCAAGGCGTTGAGAGTGACGGGTTTTCCACAGGCAGTTTCGGAAACGGCTCGCCATTCCCAAATCGGAAAGTAGCGCAGGTGGTCGTCGTGCATGGCAGATTAACCGAAACTCGGAATAGAAAGCGCCGGTTGCGGCTACTCGTAGCGTAGCGCTTCGATGGGGTTGAGCCGCGCCGCTTTCAGGGCGGGGAAGAATCCGGAGACGATTCCCACCATGGAGAGAATGATGAACGAGATCATCATCACGCCCATGGAAGCGTGCAGGAAGATCGCGCCCTCGTGGTCGGCAGTTTTATAGAACTCGTCATAAAGCGGCATGGGCGGAATGACCCAGGTGAAAAATTCGGCGACGGCCATTCCGATCAGTCCGCCGACAAAGGTCAGCACCAGAGCTTCCAGCAGAAACTGCGCCAGAATGTGGCGGGGCCGCGCTCCAATTGCCTTGCGCAGGCCGATTTCGCGGGTGCGCTCGGTGACCGAGACCAGCATGATGTTCATCACGCCAATGCCGCCCACGGCCAGCGTACACATGCCGATCAGTCCGAGCACCGCCTGCAGGCCGTAGGAGAACGCGTTGATCATGGCGCGATCTTCGATGGTGTCCCACTCGGGCGTGGCCTTGTCGTCCCTGGGGTCGAAGTGATGGCGGCGCCCGATTACCTCGCGCGCGGCCATGAGCGCTTTCTTGTTTAGCTCGGGCGCGGTGGGCTGGATGATGATCTCATCAGGGTCGCGCAGATTTTTCAGATCGCGCATCAGCCCGAAGGGGATGAATCCATCTTCGTTGTCGGGACCTTGATACATCGAGTCCTGAATCTTGTTGCGCATCGTGCCGATGACTTCAAAGTCGAGCCCTCCAATTTCGACGTGCTGCCCCACGCCTGGGGCGCCCTGAAAGACTTTCTTGGCCGCCTCGTAACCAAGAATGACTACGCGGCGGTGGTCGGAAAAATCGCTTTCGCTGAAGTAACGGCCGTCCGCCAGAGTCAACTTGCGCATCTGGCCGTAGGGCATGTCGACGCCGCGCACCATCACGGAGACGACGCGAGTACCGATTTTGAATCCCAAATCGCGATCGATCTCTCCGCTCACCGCGCGAATGATCGGCACTTCGTCGCGGATCGCTTCGACGTCTTCGAGCTCATATTTGATCGCCTTGCCCGCCCGCTGACCTCCAGCCTGCATGCTGGTCTGCCCCGGCCAGAGCACGATCACGTTGTTGCCCATGTTCAGGAAGGCGTTCAGCACGCAGCCGCCCAGCCCCTGACCGTAGGCCAGCAGCAGCACCACCGAGGCAAGCCCCCACACAATACCCAACATGGTCAGCGCCGAGCGCATGCGATCGCGCAACAGCGCCTGCCAGCCTTGCGAAACGAGTTCTTTCAGGAACATGGTTTTCTAGTGGACAGTAGCTAGTGATCAGTAATTTTGGATCAGCGGCCAGCGAGCAGCTCGTCATCACTACCTACTGATTACTGACCACTGACCACTGCCACTGAGCACTGACGACCAGCCGCTGGCCACTCACTTTCAATCAACCTGAATGTCCCCCGAACCTGTGCGCACCGAGAGCGTCGGTCCGCCGCCGCGCACTTTACCTTCGATGTGCCGCCGCATCTCCTGCACGCGCCCTTGCACCGTCATCTCGATCGGCGAATTCACTTCGATGGTTCCTGAACTGGTGGAGATGTCGGCGTCGAAGGCGGCATTGGCCTGCAGCCGCACCCGCACATTTCCCGATCCGGTGTGGATTTCCCATGCGCTGGTTTGTGTGCCTTCGGCGGTCACATCGCCGCTTCCGGTCTCTCCATGGAAGCCGCCTTGCACGCCTCGGACACTGATGTTTCCGGAGCCAGAGTGCAGGTCGACGTCGCCCGCGGAAGTCTCTTCGACTTCAATGTCGCCGCTTCCCGCGCCGCCGTGCACTGCGCCAGCAATCTCACGAGCGCGCACGTCGCCCGAACCGGTTTGCAGATGAATCTCGCCCGTAAGGTTGGCGAGCTTCACGTCGCCGGATCCGGTCTCGACGTCGACGTTTCCGCGGGTTCCTTCAATGATCTGATCGCCCGATCCGCTGTGCGTGCGAATCGACGTATCGGCGGGCACCGTGATCTCGTAGTCCACGGAAATGTTGTGTGCATTCACGTAGTCGATGTGGACGCTGTTGCCTTCCTGGCGGATCGGGGGATTCTGTTCGATGGCGTGCACATCGCCCTGACGATCGCCGGCGAGCCAGTGATCGCCAACATAAATCTTGCCGTGAATCTGAACCGATCCAGAAGCGCCGGCACGAATGGTGACGTCGCCGGAGTGAGTGAGGACTTCAAGATCGACCGGACCGTTTACGGTGAAGCTCCGGTCGAAAGTTCCCTGCGGGGTGGACGCGAACAGTGCGGTGGCTGCGAGCAGCACGACCAGCGCCGCCGAAAACACCAGCCGGCTGGACACGATGATGGGGCGAGGAAAAGCTGAGCGAGAGACAGTTGAGTTGGAGATTCGAGTGTTATTCATATCGTAGCGACTCCACGGGCGTCATTTCGGCGGCGCGCTGGGCGGGATACATGCCTGCCGTCACCGTGATCAGCGAAAGCGTCAGAATTGAAGCAATGATAGAGATCGAAGAAATGATGGGGTGCGGTACAAAGTCGGGCAGCGGCAATGCTTCCATTCCGACGCAGATTCCCATGCCAATGGTGAGTCCGATGACTCCGCTCACCACCGTCAGCATGGCCGATTCGGCGAAAAACTGCCGCAGGATGTCCCGCTTGGTGGCGCCGATCGCTTTGCGCGTGCCGATCTCACGCGTGCGCTCGGTGACCGAGACCAGCATGATGTTCATCACCCCGATGCCGCCCAGGCAGAGCGTCACGATGGCCACGCAGCCAAAGAACAGCGTCACTACGCCGAAGATTTTCGCCAGCTGCTTGGCGCCTTCCATCGTGTCCCAGATGAAGAGCGCGTCTTTATCCGTGGGATCGAAGTGCCGCACCCGCGCGATGGTGCGCCGCACCTGCATCACCGCCGCTTCATGCTCTTCGGGATTGACCACTTCAAACACAATATCGTCGAGATAGCCGCGGGTAATTCCGACGCCGGGCTTTTCCGGTGGAGGGAAGTCGCGCGATACCGCCGAATACGGTGCAAACAAGTAATCGTTGTCAGGCCCGCTGTAGTTCGAATTCTGTTTTTTCTCTTCCAGAATGCCGATCACCAGGTAGGGCATGCTTTTCACCAGCACGGTCGCGCCAATGGCGGGCTGCCCTGGGAACAGCTGTCGGTAAGCTTTCGACCCCAGCACCAGCACGCGGCGGCCTTCACGCTCGTCGTCATCGCTGATTAGACGTCCCTCGGAAAGTTTTAGTGAGCGGAATTCCTGATACGACGGCCACATGCCCACCACACCGCGGTTGGCCAGGTTGAACTGGCTGACTTCAGGGATGGTCCGCCGCAATTCCGGGCTGACGTTTTTGACCAGGTAGCATTCGTCGCGAATCAGTTGGGCGTCGTCGACATTGAGCTGAATCTCGCGCCCCGCGGCCCGTCCGCCCACCTGCGCACTGGTGCGGCCGCCCCACACGATCACCAGGTCTTTGCCCAGCGTCTCCATGTGCTTTTTCTGATCGGCGACGAACCCTCGCCCCAGTCCCACCAGAATAATGACCGACGAAATTCCCCACACTATTCCACACATGGTGAGGAAAGTCCGCATTTTGTGGGCCCGGAAAGTGGCGAGCGCCTGGCGCAGGATTTCGGAGAGAGTCATGGAACCCTAGACCTCAGACTTCGGACCGCAGACAAACTACGCCGCTACAACTCGACCTCGGAACGAGTGGCAGGAGGTCCGAAGTCTGAGGTCTGAAGTTCAACGCTACTGCAGAACGACTTGATCGCCTTCCCTGAGCCCGCTCAACACTTCGGTTTTCGCTCCGTTGGAGATTCCGATGTTGATTGCGACCTTCTTCATGCCGTCCTTGCCCTTCGGGTCCGGAATGTCCACCGAGGCCTTCTTGTCTTTGTCGTACATGATCGCGCCTTCCGGAATCTGCAGCACATTCTTGTGTTCGTCCAGAATGATTTCGGCGTTGGCGGTCATCTCGGCCTTGAGTTCGCCGCCCGGATTCTGGATCGACACGCGCACCTCAAACGTGGTGACGTTATCTTTCTCCACGCCCATCGGGGAAATCTTAGTTACCTTGCCTTCGAAGGTTTTGTCCTTGAACGACTCGACCTTGATTCGTGCCCGCTGCCCTAGATACACCTTGCCGATATCGCTCTCGTCGACTTTGCCCTTCACATAGACTTCGCTGGTATCGCCCAGAGTCATGACCAGCGTGGCCGACGACCCTAAGACGAGAATCGAGCTGACCGCGTCCCCGATTTCCACGTCGCGCGAGAGCACGATGCCGTCGATCGGCGAAACGATGTCGGTGTAGCTGAGCTGCTCTTCGAGCTGCGTAAGGTTGGCCTGATCCTGAACGACCTGCGCCTGAGCCTGCGCGATCTTCGCCTTCAACACCGTGACTTGCGCCTTGGCGACGTTCTGCTTGTTCAGCGCGAGTTCGTAATTCTTCTCCGCGTCATCGAGAGCCGAGGCGGAAACGACTCCATCCTTTGCCATGCCGATGGCGCGATCGTAGGCACGTTTGAGCAGCGGCACATCCGGACCCTCCGCATCGACCTTGGCGCGTTCGAAATCGGCCTTGGAACTCGTCAGGTTGGCCTGAGCCGCCTCGAGCGCGGCGCGCGACTGCGCGACCTGCGCCTCGATCTCGACCTTGTCGAGCTGGGCCAGCAACTGGCCTTTCTTCACACGGTCGCCGTAGTCCACATACAGCTTTTTCACAATCCCGCTGGCCTTGCATTTCACTTCGACCTTGGTAATCGGCGTGACTTTCCCGGTCGCCACCACACTCTTGGCCAGGTCGCCGCGCTCCACTTTGGCCAGCTTTGAGGGATCAATCTTGGTCCCGCCGCGAGTCGCGGCGAATACTCCGATGGCGATCAGCAATACGATCGCCAGCCCTACGCTGCCCCAAATGATCAGTCTGCGACGCTTCTTCTTATGATTGCTATTTCCGTTCACAACGCCTCCTCGGGGATTTTCCAGGTGGAGATTGGGAGCCAGGCACCCTCACTCCTATCTACGCGGCCAGACTCAGTTTAGTTCCGAGCTTCTCAACAATTGTGGCTTGCGACCGAGACCTATGATCTAAGAGTCAATAGTGGCCGGGGCAGTTGCCCAAGTCCCTTGCCGCCTGCCAGTTAGACAGACCACCCATAAAAAGGATAGCGGATCGCGGGAGCGAATTCCTAAGAAGCGGACCATAAAAGTAGCGCCGGGTCAGTAGCGCTGGCGTCCCGCCGGCCAGTTCCTGGCGGCACTGGTTACTGATTACTGGGTACTGGCAAGTGTTTGTTAGAATTACGGTTCCATGATCGCCTTTGTGCTGCTCCGGGTCTTTCTGATCCTTCTCCTGGTGGCAGCCAATGCTTTCTTCGCGGCTGCCGAATTTGCCCTGGTCAGCGTCCGCGATACCCGCATCCAGCAGCTCATTTCCTCCGGACGCATCGGCGCCCGCATCGTGCAGCGCCTTCACCAGCATCTCGACGAAGTCGTCAACGGAGTGCAGCTCGGCATCACCATCGTCAGCCTGACTCTTGGCTGGATCGGCGAGCCGATGGTTGCCAGCCTGGTCGGCAGCCTGCCCATCGTGCAACGCCTCCCGCACGTCGCCATCTACGCTCACACCATCGCCATCGCCATAGCTTTCAGCCTGATCACGTACATGCACGTGATTCTCGGTGAATTGGTTCCAAAGACTCTCGCCCTGCAGCGCGCCGAGCAGGTCGCGCTCGCGGTCGCCGCTCCCATGGAGGCGTTCCTTACCGTTACGCGGCCGGTTCTCTTCTTTATGCGCCGCTCCGGCGGCCTGGTTCTGCGCCTCTTCGGAGCCCAGATGACACGCCGCGGGGGCGCTATCCACTCTCCCGACGAACTCAAGCTCATCGTCACCGCCAGCCGCCAGTTCGGGCAGATCCCCGAGTTTCAGGAAGAAATGATCCACAGCGCCATCGAACTCGACAGCATCACCGTCCGCGAAGTCATGGTCGCACGGCCCGACATTTTTTCCCTGCCCTCCGATCTCCCGCTCGACGATGCCCTAGCCCGCGTGGTCGAGGGCCAGCACTCGCGCATCCCCGTCTACGACCCGCAGCGCGGCCCCGAACATATCGTCGGCGTGCTCTATTACAAAGACCTCATGCGCTGGATGCGGCTCCGCCTCAGCAATCTTGGCCAGAGCACATCGATTCGCATTTCGCGCATGCAGATTTCGCAGATCATGCACGACGTGCTGGTCGTTCCCGAAACCAAGGTATTAGCGGAGCTTCTAGCGGAATTTAAAGACCGCCGCCGCCATCTCGCCGTTGTCGTGGATGAATTCGGCTCAACCGCCGGCGTGATTACGGTGGAAGATATCCTTGAGCAACTGGTCGGCAATATCGAAGACGAATTCGATGTTTCGCCCAGTGAGCCGGCTCTGGAAGACGAGTCCGTCATGGTGCTGGAAGGCTCGGTCAACATCCGCGACTTGGAAACCGAATACGGCCTGACACTGCCCCGCGACGCGGGATTTGAAACCTTGGCAGGATTTATTCTCGCCCGACTTCAGCGCATCCCGAACCTGCGCGACTCGTTCGAATACGAAGGCCGCAGATACACCGTGGAAGAGTTGGAAGGGCACCGCATCGCCAGAGTGAGAATCGAAAAGACCGCAAAGGTTGAAGGCGAAGCCGAAGCTGCGAAACAAGGCGGAGACTAACTTTGAGAGGATACTATTCAGCAGTACCGACCGTGGAAGAGCGGCGCTTCAGCGCCGCGCCTGGGACCACTTATCATCCGGCTTTAGCCGCTGAGGGCCAGCGTGAGCATCGATCATGAACAGCAATTGATCAGAGCGTTTTTCGTTCCGGCCAAACGCGACCGCTATATAGAGATGATCGCGAGGACAAGAGGACGGCAGAAATTCCTCCGCGAGCTGTCCCACTTCAACTCATTGGACCCGCGGTATTGCGTCGGCTTGCCAAACGCTGTACATACTCCAGGACAGATCGCGAGCTTCCTGACTGAGAAAGGCGCACCACCAACCTGTTGGGTGACCTCGGAAGATCGCGATTTGGACAGGCAAGCGATGCCTCTCGCAGAAGCCTTGAAGAGAATTGTGGGATATCAAATGGGAACGTTTCTTTCATGTATTCCGGGAAAGCTCGCCTACTTTGAGGATGAGGAAGATCGCTGGGTCCTTGAGCGCCACAACTAAGAACTGAAAATTGAAACCCCTCCTCCAACGCGTACTTTACACCCTCCCAGTCATCTGGCTGGTGGTCAGCATCGTCTTCCTCTTAATTCATCTCGTCCCCGGAGATCCCATCCAACAACTTCTCGGCGAAGGCGCGCCGCCCGCGGATATCGCCGCCACGCGCCACGCCTACGGACTCGACGCCCCGCTCGGCGAGCAATATCTCCGCTACTGGAAAGGGGTGCTGCACGGTGATCTCGGACGCTCCTTCCGCTACAACCAGACCGTCACGCAACTCATCGCGCAACGCTATCCCTACACGCTGCGCCTCACGCTGGCGAGCCTGTTCGTCGCCATCGTTCTCTCCATCCCCGCCGGAGTACACTCCGCCCGCCGCCGCAACCGCTGGGACGATCGCCTGCTCTCTGTAGTCAGCCTCTTCGGCCTGTCATTCCCCAACTTCGCGCTCGGGCCAATTCTCATCTTGCTCTTCGCCATCAAACTCGGCTGGCTGCCCGTCTCGGGCGCCGGATCGTTCGCCAATCTGGTGCTGCCCGCCGTCACCATGGGCAGCGGGATGGCGGCCATCCTCACCCGCATGGTGCGCACCTCCATGCTCGAAGAACTCAGCCAGGACTACATCCGCACCGCCCGCGCCAAAGGATTGCCCGAGCACACCGTCGTCTACCGCCACGCGCTGCGCAACGCCATGATCCCTGTGCTCACCGTGCTGGGCCTGCAGTTCGGCGCGCTCCTGGCCGGAGCCATCGTGACGGAGAAGATTTTCTCCTGGCCAGGAATCGGCCGCCTGACCATTGATGCGATTTCCAACCGCGATTATTTCGTCGTGCAAGGCTGCATCCTGGCCATCGGCTTGACGTATGTAGCCGTAAATTTCCTGACGGATGTGCTGTATTCGGTGGCGAACCCAAGGATTCGACAGTAGCTTGTGCGCTAAGATTTCGCGATCCTCACTGAAGGGAAGAAGAAAACAAAAAAGGCGGGGCGTTGCCGCCCCGCCTTTGATGCGAGCGATGACCTTTTCAATCGACTACGCTGCCTGTCTTACTTTCTTTGCCCGCTCTTCCAGTTCTTTGGGCGCTACATCTTCCACGTGCGTCGCGACGCCCCATAGGTGGCCGAAAGGATCTTGAATAAATCCGGTGCGGTCTCCATAGAACTGATCCTCAACTGGCTTCAGGACCTTGGCGCCCTCGGCAGCGGCGCGCCGAACTACCTGGTCAACATCGGGAAGATAAATATAGAGGCTCACCGGGCTGCTGCCGATGGTGGCCGCGCTGGTGTGTCCCTGGCCCATGCTGGGATTTTCGTCGGCCAGCATGATGCGGGAATCGCCGATCTTGATTTCCGCGTGACCGACTTTGCCGTCCGGGCCATTCATGCGAAACACTTCCGTGGCGCCGAACACTTTCTTGTAATAGTCGATCGCTTGCGCCGCGCCCTTGATGACCAGATATGGAGTGATGGAATTGTAGTCTTTGGGAATGTAAGGGACTTTGCTCATGATTTTTCTCCTTAGAAATGTAGGCTTAAGGGTGGAGGGTTACGGCACGCATGTGGAGCGGGCACGCGGTCAGCTTGCTTTTATGAGAACATAATCTCCGGCCGTGCTCAAGGCCGCCGGCAAAGTTTTTTCTATTTTCTTCATGTCGAGCGACTTCATCATCCCGTTGCGCGGTCGCGTTGCAGGGTGGGTTGTCGGAAACGCGCGCCACAATCCGTTGGCCGCGATCGGCCTGGTGCTGGTCGTCATCTTCGTGATTCTCGCCGTATTTGCGCCCTGGATCGCGCCGCACGATCCTGCCGCGATCGATTTGCCCGCGCGTCTGGCTTCGGTTTCGCATGCGCACTGGCTCGGCACCGACGAATTGGGCCGCGACATTCTTTCGCGTGTCATTTACGGCGCGCGCATTTCTTTGCTGGTGGGCAGTTGCGTGGTGCTCACTTCGCTGGGGCTTGGCCTCATCGTCGGTTCGATCGCCGGCTACTACGGAGGAGCGATCGACCGCTTCGTCAACGTCGTGTTGATGAATGCGTTTCTTTCCTTTCCTGGCATCCTAATCGCCATTGCGTTTGTCGCCTTCCGAGGCCCTGGAATTTTCAATCTCGTACTCGCGCTCTCGCTTGGCGGGTGGGTTGGCTACGCGCGGCTGGTCCGCGGACAAGTCTTGGCGGCGCGCGAGCGCGAGTTCGTCGAAGCTGCCCGCGCTCTGGGCGCGAGCGACCTGCGCATCATCGTGCGCCACATTCTGCCGAACATTATTCAGCCGGTGGTGGTGCAAGCCGCAATCGGCATGGCGGGAGCAATTCTTGCCGAAGCGACCATGAGCTTTCTTGGTCTGGGAGTTCCTCCACCTACTGCCAGCTGGGGAGCGATGCTCAACGACGGCCGCGTACACCTGTTCGACTCGCCGCATCTCGTGCTCTTTCCCGCAGCGGCGGTCATGCTGGCGGTGCTGAGTTTTAATTTCATTGGCGATGCCCTGCGCGACTATCTCGATCCGCGCTCGCGGATCGAAGCCGGCCTGTAACCTGGCGCGCGGAGTTGCTTTCCGCTTTCTGTACCTACAAATCATTGAAACCGCGGCGGTTACAGTTCTTGACATCAATCGCAAATTGCAATAACATTATATCGATTTGGAATAACGCTGGAGCGGGATTCGTGAAGCTGGGCGAAAAAATTCGTTACCTGCGCGAGGTCGAAGGATCGCTTCGCGGTCTCGGCCGCCCAATGACGCAGCTGGAGTTGGTGCGCGCCATGCGGGAGGAATCGGACAAGGGCAAATCCAGAACGGGCAAGACGATCAGCCAGTCGTATTTGTCGCAGATCGAAAGCGGTGCGCGGCCGCACATGACGCAGTCGTCGCGCGCGCTGCTGGCAAAGTTTTTCAAAGTGCATCCCGGATTTCTGGTCGATGACCCGGAGGGCTACCACACCGAGCTGACTTCCGATTTGCGCACGACGGAGGGTCAAATTGACGTCTGGTTGCTGCAAGGCTCGGAGCGTTTTGCCGCGGATTCGGAAGTGAGCCAGGTGCTGATCAAAGCTGCGCGCGAGAAAGATACGCGGCGCTGCCTGCTGCTGCTGGGCGCGATTCTCGACACGCCAGGGTTGGCGGAGCGGTTGCTGGAGGCGTTGCGTCCGGACTTGGCGGGCGGGGGCAATCATGCTTTGGGAAATCGGCATCACTCTCAGAAAACCGGGGAAGGGAGGCGAATCCGATGACGTCAGGTTTCGGCTGGTCAGAGTTTTACCTAATCTGTTTTGCGATCGGCTTCTGCTTCAGCTTCATTTCGTTTGTGTTCGGCAGCCCGCGGATGGGTCACCTGCATTTGCCTCACTTCCACGGACACGTTATGCCGCATGGGGGCGTGGGACATGGACTGTCGCACGGGTTGCCGGGACATGGGTTACCAGGACATGGCGTCGGGGCGCACGCACCGGCGGGACAAGCTGGCGCCGCAGCACGGGCCGCGGGACAGCAGACGGCGCACGGCAGCGGTGTTTCTCCGTTCAATCCGCCGACGATTGCGGCGTTTTTGGCCTGGTTCGGAGGCACCGGATATTTGCTGACTCGCTACTCCGCTCTGCGCGTTGGAATCGAGCTGCTGATGTCGATCATGGTAGGACTAGTAGGCGGCGCTATCGTGTTCGTGTTCCTCACGCGAGTGCTGATCTCGGAAGACGAAAACATGGACCCCGCGGACTACGAGATGGTCGGCGTGCTCGGCCGGCTTAGCGTCCCCATCCGCAAGGGCGGCACGGGGGAACTGATTTATTCGCAGGCCGGAACCCGCCGCGTGTGCGGCGCGCGCAGTGACGATGGCAGCCCGATGGCGAAAAACACCGAGGTCGTGGTCACGCGCTACGAGAAAGGAATTGCGTATGTGCGCCTGTGGAGCGAAATGTCAGGCGAGGAGGACGACGCGACGGTCGGCGGTTCTAAGCAGGAGTGATTGGCCGGTAGTTGAAATGGCGAAGTGATGGCAACTCGGTTCTCAGACGGAAGTGGTAGGAGGAGGCGATATGCCGGAGATTTCGAAGATGATGGAAATTTGGATCTTTATTGGCCTGGGCGTGATGGTCATTCTTTTCCTGGTGAGCACAATGGCCAGGCTTTACCGCAAGGCGGGGCCGCACGAGGCGCTGATCGTTTACGGATTTGGTGGAACGCGCGTGGTGAAGGGCCATGGCACGATGGTTCTGCCGATGGTGCAGGTCTGCCGCGAGCTTTCGCTCGAACTGATGTCGTTTGACGTAGCGCCGCAACAGGATCTCTACACCAAGCAGGGCGTGGCCGTAACCGTGGAAGCCGTGGCGCAGATCAAGGTGAAATCTGATACGGAGTCGATCCTGACGGCGTCAGAACAATTCCTGACCAAGACTGACGACGAGCGCCAGGGGCTGATCCGGCTGGTGATGGAAGGACATCTGCGCGGCATCATCGGGCAACTTACGGTGGAAGAAATCGTGAAGCAGCCGGAGATGGTTTCTGACCGTATGCGCGGCACCTGCGCCGACGACATGAACAAGATGGGGCTGGAAGTCATTTCATTCACGATCAAGGAAGTGCGCGACAAGAACGAGTACATCACGAACATGGGCCGGCCTGATGTGGCACGCATCAAGCGCGATGCCGATGTAGCTGCGGCCGAAGCCGACCGCGATACGGCGATCAAACGCGCGTTGGCTACGCGAGAATCCGCAGTGGCAAAGGCGCAGGCCGATCAGGAACGCGTGTTGGCGGAGACGCTTTCGCTGGCCAAGCAGGCCGAGGCGCAGCGCGATCTCGAAGTGAAGAAGGCGCAATTTCTCGAAGTCACCAAGCGGCAGCAGGCGCAGGCCGACAAGGCGTACGACATTCAAACCAACATCATGCAGCAGCAGGTGATCGCCGAATCGGTGAAGGTGCAGCAGATCGAGAAAGAGCAGCAGGTCAAGGTGCAAGAAGCCGAAATCAATCGCCGGGAGAAAGAACTGATCGCAACCGTATTGAAGGGTGCGGAAATCGAGCGTCAGCGAATTGAGACTCTGGCCGCGGCCGAGAAGCAGCGGCTGATTGCCGAGGCGGAGGGACAGGCGTCATCGATTCGCGCGCAGGGCGAGGCCGAAGCCGAGATTATTTTCAAGAAGGGCGAAGCCGAAGCCAAGGCGATGAACGTGAAGGCGGAGGCGTATCAGGAATACAACCAGGCGGCGGTGATCGACAAGCTTTTTGCCAGCATGCCGGAAGTCGTGAAGGCATTGGCGGCTCCGCTGGCCAACGTCGACAAGATCACCATCGTGTCGACCGGCAACGGCGATGCTTCGGGGATGAACAAAGTCACCGGCGACATTACCAAGATGGCGGCGCAGGTGCCCGCGCTGTTTGAAACGCTCTCAGGCATGCCGCTCTCGGAGTTGCTGGGCAAGGTGCGGCAGATCGGCGATAAAGCGCCGAAGCCGCCAAAACCGCCGGTGGTTGACGGTCACTAACACGGGGGTATGGGGACGGGCGCATTCGCCCGTCCCGCCACGTGCAGCAAGGCGGAAGCATTGGAATTCGGAGCAGCGAGTATGACGACCAAATCACAGCACGCGGGATGGGGCATCGCGCTGGGAGCCCTGCTGGGCGCGGTGTTCGGAGTTCTGGCCGGGCATATCGCGATCTGGCTTGGTATGGGCCTCGCCATGGGTATGGCGATCGGCGCCACGCTTCGCCGGAAAGAAACGGATTGCCCCGAGTGCGCGGCGATGCATCGCGCGCACGAGGCTAAGAGTTTGAAATCGAGAGCTTCAAGCTAGAGCCACGAGCGGGTGATCGTAGCTCACAACTCACAGCTCATAACTTGGAGCTTCAAGCTGCAAGAAAAAGGGGGTTCGATATGGCACTACTGGAGCGCGTTTCGACACTGGTTCGAGCCAACCTCAACGACCTGATCGACAAGGCCGAGGAGCCGGAAAAGATGATCAAGCAGGTGATTCTCGACATGCAGAACCAGCTTCTGCAGGTCAAGACGCAGGTGGCGATTGCCATTGCCGACCAGCATCTGCTGGAAAAAAAGCAGAAAGAAAACGAAGACAAAGTCGCGGAATGGATGCGCAAGGCCGAACTGGCCGTCGACAAGAAAGAAGACGACCTGGCGCGGGCGTCGCTGCTGCGCGTGGAGAGCTATCGCGAGCTGAAAGAAAACTTCACGCAGCAGGTCGCCGACCAGAAGGCGCAGGTGGAAAATCTGAAGTCGGCCTTGCGGCAATTGGAGCAGAAACTGACCGAAGCTGAGGCCAAGGCCGACGTGCTGATGGCGCAGCATCGCCGCGCCCGCGCCGTGGGCAAGGCCAGCGACGCGCGTCTGGCGTCGGGGGACGGCTCGAAGGCTGCCGCGTTCGACCGCATGAAGCGCAAGGTCGCGCGCTCGGAGGCAGTGAGCCAGGCGAAGTCAGAAATCGCCGGCGAAAACCTAGACGACCGTCTGGCTGCGCTCGAAAAAGAAGACCGCATCGAGCAGTTGCTGGCGGAGTTGAAAACAAGGCGGGGAGCGTGAATACATCCGGTTGCCAATAATGGGTGTCCCAACCCTTGGGAAGATGGGCGACCGGTTCATTGGAGTGTGAGCTAGTATGGACGAAAGCGTTCGGAAGGCCTCGTTTTGGCGTGTTTACCAGGCGGAGCTTCTCATCATCCTGGTGGGCGTGGGCTGCGCTGGCGCTATCTTTGTTGCTAAAGCGCTTCTAAAGATTGACCTCCAGGCTGCTGGGGAAATTGGCTCCTTCGTAGGCGGCTGCGTTGGGGCGCTGTTTGCGCTCGGCGGCGTTGCTCTACTTCTCAGTACTCTGAGGACCCAACAGAGTGCGCTCCAGCTCCAAACCAGTTCGCTGCGCCTTCAGAGCTTTGAGAGCAGGTATTTCGAGTTAATTAAGCTGCACAGGGACAACGTGTCTGAGTTGGAAGTTGGACATACGGCCCACAACCCAGGGGTGACGGGCAGGAAGGTGTTCGTCTGGTTGCTACGGGAATTCCGGTGCTTGCTCGGGATTGTCCGGGAGGTCGCGGAAATCTGCGGGCAGTCCCTGTCCAACGAGCAGCTGCTACAAGTTGCGTACTACTGCCTGTTTTTCGGTGTCGGCGCGAACTCGTCTCGTATGCTTAAGATTTCGCTCTCCGAATTCGATCCTAAGTTTGTTGATGCAGTCGAGGCTAAAGTGAACGACGACAGCACGAAGCAGAGAATTCGCGTGGAGCGGAAACTTCCCTACATGCCGTTCGATGGGCACCAATCCCGTCTGGGCCACTACTATAGGCACCTATATCAGATGATCAGCTACGTTGACCAACAGCCGTCTGATCTTGGGATTGACAAATATGAGTACGTTAAGACAATGCGCGCTCAACTCTCGACGCACGAGCAGGCAATGTTGCTCATAAATAGCCGCACCCCCGTCGGTAAGAACTGGTGGAAGAAGGGGCTGATCGAAAACTACTACCTGGTTAAAAACATTCCACCTAAATTTTTTACGGAGTCTGAAATCGACCTGACGAAGCTATTCAAGCCTGGTTACTTCGAGTGGGAGGATTGATCTTGCGACAGCTCAGGAGCTCTTCGTCCAGTCCTTGATCTTCAACTGCTTGACGCGGCGGAAGACGCGGTCGTGGGTGACTAACGTGGCTCCGACGGCGAGCGCGTGCGCGGCGATCATCAGATCGAAATTCGCAATCGGAGTGCCAGAATCCTCGAGTGCGCTTCGCAACTCGGAGTAGCGTTTTGCTGCTTCGGAGTCCCACGGAAGAATTTCGACGCGCAGAAGAAACTCCTCCACCGCCAACTTGAGGTGCGCCGATGCACCTCTACGCGCAACGCCGAAACGCAACTCGGCTTCGGTGACCACAGAGACGCCTATTTCTGACATAGGAACGGAGAGCAAGGCCACGCGCACCTGGGGTACGTTGCGCTTGATCGCATAGCTCGCGATATTCGTATCGAGCAGATAGCGAACGGGCATCAGAATAGTTTTCGCTTTTGCGGCGGGCTGACGTCCCGGTCCGACATGAAGTCGTCAGGAATGTCGAGCGTATCGACGAGATCGAAGAAATCCTGCCAGGAATCAGGACGGCGCGAGAGAACCACGTCGCCGGTGGCAGGATCACGGCGGATATAAACTTCCGAGCCGGCAAACCGGAAATTGGCAGGCAGGCGAACGGCCTGACTGCGGCCGTTACGAAAGAGTTTGGCGGTATTCGGCATGGGGCTCTAGCTTGATCGATACCATAGTATATCACCGATCAGGTTCATGGTATATACCACCTTGCTGATACCTCACAGGCACCAGGAGGGCCAACGGCGCCGGCGCTATCTTCGAGTTGCCCCTAAGTTTGTCAGCGCGGCCCTGTGACGGAGTCGTTTCCCCTCGTTAAGGTTCTTTTAGCCCTTCGGTTGAAGAATTTGGCGGCTGGGCTGTCCCCTCCGGCAGGCCTTGCATCCCTTGACGGGCCTGCCCGCATCTCTCTATTCTCAATAGCGAAACCAAACTAAGAATTCGGCGAATCAGGGACGGGAAATGAAGAAGCTTGCAATGGTTGCGCTGCTGGGCCTGGGAATGTGGCTGAGCAGTTGCGCCACCAGCACGGTGGTTCCCCCGGTCACGACCGGGGCTGGCGGAAATTGGGAAGCACAGCTCCTCGGGGGCGTCGGCGAAGCCAGCCTGCTGGACTTCACCTCAGACTTCAGCGTGGGCCCCGGCGGGGGAAGCCTTGATATCCATTTCCCTCCCAGTTTCTTCAACACGAACAGCGGGTCGTGCTTCCAGACAATTGCGAGTTATAACGGATCGGCCGTACTGACCACCAGTACGGCGAATCTGGTAACCGGCTCCCTGATGTACACGGTCACCTCGGGCTCGGGGAACACGCTTACGCTGACGGCCGGGCCGGGTTCGGACCCGCCGACGATTGGGTTTACGGGCACCTCGACCGGCACCGCGGACGATGGCGTGCTCTCGAACGGCATGGTGCAAGGGGTTTGGACCCTGACCGAGGGTTCCGGGGTCACTGGCTGTGCCGGTTCTGGAACTTTTGTCATGTGCCAGGAAGCCGTGCCCAAGAACGGCGCCTGCGGCCCGAACTAAAGCGGTTCAACTACCCAGCCGCGCATCCGTCCCTCTCTTCCTTCCAGCCGCCCCGCTGCTATACAGTGGAATCCATGCCGTATACGGGAATGCCCCGTCAAACGCCGCGCTCGTTGGGCCAGATTGCCGAAGAGGTCGGCGCCCGACTGATTGGCGACGGCAGCGTCGAGGTGATCGGCGTCGCGAGCATCGCGTCGGCCACGCGAAATGATCTAGTTTTTGTCGAGGACGAAAGGCATCTCCCAGCAGCGTTGCAATCGCACGCAGGGGGCGTAATTGCAGGAGAATTTGCGGCCGCCATCTCCTGCCAGAAACCGGTGCTCATCAGCGATCATCCCAAACTCTCTTTTGCGCGGGCGGCGCGAGTGCTGCAGCAGCGCGCCTCGCCCGATGGAGTTTTGTGCGCCGGAGGAATTCATCCCACGGCAGTGATTCATCCCTCGCTCGTGATGGGGTCTGGCGTCTACGTGGAAGAGCGGGCCGTGATCGGCGGAGGGGTGAAGATCGGCGAGAACTCGCGGCTCGGCGCGGGCTGCGCGATCGGCGATGGAGTGAAAATCGGGCGCGACTGTGAAATTTACGCCAACGTCACGATTTATCCCGGAACAACTTTGGGCGATCGCGTGATCGTGCACGCGGGCGCGGTGCTGGGCAGCGATGGATTTGGTTATGTGCGTGACCGCAAGACCGGACATTACGAGAAATTTCCGCAAGTTGGGCGGCTGGTGATTGAAGATGACGTCGAGATCGGCGCCAACACAACCATCGATCGCGGAGCGCTCGACGAAACCCGAATCCGGCGCGGCGCGAAGATCGATAATCTGGTGCACATCGGGCACAACTGCCAGATCGGTGAGGACGTCGTCATCGCGGCGCAAACTGGACTCTCGGGAAGCATTGTGATTGAAAAAGGCGTGGTGCTCGGCGGGCAGGTCGGCATCGGCGAGCACGCCCGCATTGAAGAAGGAGTGATGCTGGGCGGCCAGGGCGGTGTGCTTCCCAACAAAATTTTACGCGGCAAGGGCGTGGCGTTCTGGGGAACTCCAGCGCAGCCGGTGCGTGAATATTTGAAGCAGCTGGCGATGCTGGCGCGGCTGGCGAAGAAAGATCAGGCGTAGCGCCGGCAGCATCTTACCGGCCGTCGCGAAGGCGCTCCGCCGTCGCAGGTTGAGCGAAGGATTCGTCAGATGGCACTGGTCGTGATCGGCGGGCACTCGCGCAACGTGGGAAAGACCAGCGTGGTTGCCGGACTGATCTCCGCACTGCGCGATTTTGACTGGACCGCCGTGAAGATTACCCAGTACGGACACGGCATCTGCTCGGCGAACGGCGAGGCTTGCGACTGCGCCACCGGTGATCATTCGTGGGCGATCTCGGACGAGCGTGACCGGTCGGGCGAGTCCGACACGTCGCGGTTTTTGGTCGCGGGTGCGAGGCAGGCGCTGTGGCTGCGGACGGAGCAGGGGCGGCTGGCTGAGGCGATGCCGACATTGCGGCAGCGGCTGGAAGGCGCCGGCAATGTGATCATCGAATCGAACAGCGTGTTGAAATTTCTTCGGCCGGATTTATATTTGACCGTGCTCGACCCCGCGACAGCCGATTTTAAGAACTCAGCTCAGGAGTTTCTGGATCGCGCCGACGCTGCGATCCTGCACGACGGGCGCGGCGAGTCTGCGTGGGCCGCCGTTTCTTTGAAATCAGTGGCCGATCGGCCAATTTTTCGCATCACGCCGCCGATGTATGTGACTCCGGAGATGGTTGAGTTCGTTCGCGCAAAAGTGCGCCCGCAAGTCGCGCAGCCGACTGACTGATATCTGCTTTTGCTATCCTTGCCCGTGCGGCAAATTCACTTCAGTGCATGGATGTTGGTGCTCCTGTCGGCGCTTCTGCAGGTGCTCATCTTTCCTCTGCCCGCCGTTTACGTTCTTTCCTGGTTCGCGCTGGCCCCGCTGATTGTCGCGTTGTTGCGCGCGCGTCCAGCCGGCGAACTCGAAGTTGCCGGAGCTGTGCGGCTGCGACCCGCGTCTCCGTGGCAGGGATTTCTGCTGGGCTATGTCTGCGGAATTTTGTGGTATGCCGGGACCTGTTACTGGATTTACGACACCATGCGCCTTTATGGCGGGCTCAGTGCTCCGATGGCGGCGCTGGCTCTGTTTTTGTTTTGCTGCTACCTCGGCTTGTATCACGGACTGTTCGGCCTGCTCATCAGTTTGCTCGCGGGATCGTCGAGGGATTATCGACGCCCTCTGGTAGCCGCTCCGTTTTTGTGGGTCGCGGTGGAACTGGCGCGCACGCGCATCACCGGATTCCCGTGGAACTTGCTCGGCACTTCGCAGGCGGGAAACGTTTCGTTGTGCCGCATCGCAGGGTGGACGGGCGTTTACGGGATCTCGTTTGAGATTGTGCTGGTGAATGTGGCGCTGGCCGCGGCATTTCTGGTTCCGAAAGAGAAACGCTTTGCCTTGCTCACTGCGGCGCTGGCGGCTGCGGCAGTCTTGCAGGCTGGGCAACTCATCGAGGCTCCCGCGGCGAAGAGCGATCGCGCGGCCCTGCTGGTGCAGGAGAATCTTCCGGTCGCGGCGAATTGGACTCCGATTTATTTTCAGGAGACGCTGCGGGAACTGACGGACCTGAGCGTGAAGTCCGCCTCGGCTCAGCCGGCGGCGCGAATCGATTTGATTGTCTGGCCGGAGTCGCCGGCGCCGTTTTTGACTAGCGACGTGCGATTTCGCGAAGCCATCAGCGACATGGCCCGCCAGACCAACGCCTGGATCGTGACCGGAGTAATCGGGAGTGGAAGCGCACCCGCGCGGAACTCGCCGATGTTCAACTCCGCGGTCCTGGTAAGCCCGAACGGCGACTGGACCGCGCGCTACGACAAGGTTCATCTCGTGCCCTTCGGCGAGTATCTGCCGTTCCCAAGTCTGTTCGCGTTCGCCGGCGGCCTGACGAAAGAAGTTGGTGAGTTCGAGCATGGCTCTTCGCGCACTCCGCTGGACGCGGGCGGCGAGGGGTTGGGAGTTTTCATTTGCTACGAATCCATCTTCCCCGATGAGGTCCGGCAGTTCGCAGACCAAGGCGCGCAGGTCCTCGTGAACATCTCCAACGACGGATGGTACGGTGACAGCGGCGCTTACGCACAGCACCTGAATCAGACGCGCATGCGCGCAATTGAAAATAATCGCTGGCTGTTGAGCGCGACCGATACCGGCGTCACCGCGTCGATCGATCCTTTGGGCCGAGTGGTGGCGCGTGTTCCGCGCAAGGAACGCACCACGCTGGTCGCGCCCTACGCACTCACTTCCGTAACCACTTTCTATACGCGGCATGGCGACTGGTTCGCGTACACGTGTGCGATAATTTCGATGGGAGCGCTGATCGCGCGCTTCACATATTCTAAGAATCGTAAACCGGAAACACAGCGGGAAGGCTGAAACGTCCTCATGAATCAGGAATTGGAAGTTGCGTACGAAAAGCTAAGCAAGAAGGTGCACGAACTCCGGGAGTATCTTTGACGCGGGAAAAGTCCGTCCGCAGCTAGCCGAAATTGAAAAGCAGGCCTCCGACCCGAATCTGTGGTCGAATCCGCTGCGATCCCAGCAGGTGATGCGCGAGAAAAAGCGCCTGGAGCACCTGCTCTCCACCGACTCTGACCTGGCTCGCCGCAGCGAAGATATTGCCGCATATTTCGATCTCGCAAAAGAAGGCGAGAATGTCGATGGCGATTTGCAGCATGAAATCGACGCACTGACCGTGCTGATCGACAAGCTCGAAACCGAGACTCTGCTCAGCGGAGAAAACGACCCGCGCAATGCGATCGTAACCATCCATCCGGGTGCGGGCGGCACGGAATCGCAGGATTGGGCCGACATGCTCTTGCGCATGTATCTGCGATGGGCTGAGCGTCAAGGCTTTGAGACCGTTCTCTACGATTATCAGCCGGGCGAAGAAGCGGGGCTGAAGTCGGCCACGTTCGCGGTGAACGGCGAGTATGCCTTCGGACTTCTGCAGAGCGAGATTGGCGTACACCGACTGGTGCGCATTTCACCGTTCGACCAGGCGAAGCGGCGGCATACTTCATTCGCCAGTGTTTATGTTTCACCGGAAATCGATGACAACATCGAGATTGTCATCAAGCCGGAAGATATCCGCATCGATACGTACCGCTCCAGCGGCAAGGGCGGACAGCACGTCAATACGACAGATTCTGCCGTTCGCATTACGCACATTGCCACGGGTCTAGTCGCGAATTGCCAGAATGAACGTTCGCAGCACAAGAATAAAGATCGCGCCATGAGTATGTTGCGCTCGAAACTCTACGAATTCGAAATGGAGAAAAAGCGCGCGGCTACGAAGAAGATTGAAGACTCGAAACTCGACATTGAATTCGGATCACAGATTCGCTCGTACGTCTTGCAGCCTTACCGGATGATCAAAGATCATCGCACCAAGACTGAAGTCGGCGACGTCGATCGCGTGCTCGACGGCGACCTGCAACCGTTCATTCGGGCATATTTGCTCGCGCGGCGGGGGGAGAAGCAGTGAAGAGAAAAGCCGCAAAGAACGTTTCTAAAGTAAAGCTCGCCAAAAATCTTGGTCCCCGCTTTCTGCAAGCGTTCGTATTCGCCGCGGAGAAACATAAAGGCCAGACCCGCAAGGCTTCCACGATTCCCTACGTCGCGCACTTGATGGGGGTCGCCTCGCTGGTGCTCGAGGCGGGTGGTGACGAAGACCTGGCCATCGCCGCGCTGTTGCACGATGTGGTTGAAGATTGCGGGGGTGTGCCCATGCTGAAGGAAGTGCGGCGCCGGTTTGGCGGGAGGGTGGCGAAGGTGGTGGACGGCTGCACCGATTCCTACGCCGAGCCCAAAGCTCCGTGGCGCGAGCGCAAGGAAAAATACATCGCGCGTCTGAAGGAAGAAGACGCCGGCACGCGCCTGGTCTCTGCCGCCGACAAGCTGAATAACGTACGCTCCATTCTCAGCGACTATCGCGCGATTGGCGAATCCATCTGGTCACGGTTCAGCGGCGGACGCGCGGGCACTCTTTGGTACTATCGGACTTTGCGGGATGAATTTCTGCGGCATAAGGCGAATCGCATCACGCGAGACTTGGATCTGGCAGTACGCGAACTCGAATCATTGACTGCAGAAGATATGAGCGTGCGAGATACAACCAAGCAGAGGACGACCGCAGGCAAAACAGCTGATCCGGTTGAGTCATAAACGTTATGCCACGCATGATCGATCAAATCCGCGCTTCGAAGCTGCCCTCCGGGATGATGCAATTTGCCGCCCGCGGCGCGCTGCAGGTGTCTCCGGCGGAAAACATCGAAATCCTGGTGTATCTTGCCACGCACAACAAAGTTTTCGGCGAATTAGCCCGCATGACGTTTGCGGGGTGGGACGAGAAATCCTGTCGCGCGGCTGCCGCCGATCCGCAAACTCCGGCCGAAGTGCTGAATTACATGATTTCTCTGGACAATCTTCGTCCGGCCCTGGCGCCGGCATTGCTCGAAAACCCCTCCGTGCCTGAAGGCCAGATTGCGAAGCTGGCGCTTTCGGCCGGACGGGAAACAATCGAAGCGATGCTCAAGAGCGCGCGCGTGCGATCCTGCGCCGCGGTCCTGCAGATTCTGAAAGCGAATCCCTATTTGAAGAAGCAGGAAGCGGAAGAAATTGAGAAAATGTCTGCGGGCAAGGAGAGTGAAGCATCTGCCAAAGTTGACGATGCCCCCTCCGAGGTCGTGGAATCGCCGCTTGCGGCTAAGGATCCGGTGGCTCCGGATATCCCGGCCGCTGCCGCGGACCCTGCGGAGGAAGAGGCTGTCTCCGCTTACGTCAATGAACATGCTGGCGAAATCGCGGCGGACGCGAACAAACCTTTTCAGGCAGTCGGGGGGATTGTCGAACTTCTCGGGTCCGGTTATTTTCCGGTGACAGAGGCTGCCCCTGCGGCGCCCGCCCCGGCGACGCCCGCTGCCACTGCCGCAGCGCCTGGTCTGAAGGCGACCGCTGCGGCTAAGAAGCCAGACGGGCCCAAACGCGAAAATGCGCTGCAAAAAATCAGTCACTTGGATGTAAAGGGCCGCATTCAACTGGCGTTAAAGGGCAATAAAGAGGAGCGCTCGCTGCTGATTCGCGACGGAACCAAAGTCGTGGCATTAGCCGTGCTCGAAGCTCCCAAGCTTTCCGACGGGGAAGTGGAGAAATTCGCCAGCCAGAAGAACGTGCTCGAAGCCGTGCTGCGTCAGATTCCGTTGAAGCGGCGCTTCATGAAAAATTACATCGTGGTGCGCAACCTGGTGGCGAATCCGCGCACCCCGCTCGATCTCGGGCTGGGTTTGATGAAAAATCTCCTGGCCGCGGACCTCAAGAATATCTCCGCCAACAAAGACGTTTCCGAGACGATTCGCAAGCTGGCGCTCAAGATGTACAAGCAGAAACTGGATGCCGCCAACAAGAAATAAGGGGGAGGAACGTTGCCATCGCAGCTGCAACCCGATCCCATCGCCGAATTGTTGAAGCGCTCGAAAGCTATCGCCGTCGTGGGGCTCTCGTGTAATCCTCTGCGCCCAAGCCACGGCGTTTCCGCCTACATGCAGCAGCAGGGCTACCGCATCATTCCCGTGAATCCACGGATCGAAGAGTGCCTGGGGGAGAAATCCTATCCCTCGCTGCTCGACATTCCGGAAAAAGAGGCGTCGGGAATAGACATCGTAAATATCTTCCGCCGGCCGGAATTCGTCGGAGAAGTCGTGGACCAGGCGATCCAGCTGAAAATGCCCGCCGTCTGGATGCAGGAAGATGTGATTGACGAACAGGCTGCGCAGAAAGCACGCGAGGCAGGAATCTTCGTGGTCATGGATCGCTGCATTCTCAAGGAACACCGCGCCCGGTTCCGCTGAGTTCCAGAGTTCCAAATAGAGACTCACCGAGAAAATACTTCCGGAACGCGAGATAACCTGAACCCGTCTGGACAGATCGCCGAGATCGGGCGGGCGGATTCTTCGCGGATACGATGAATTAGCGGCCGACGCCGACGAACACCACGCTGGCGTCATCATGCACGCCCGTCCCGTTGGCGAACGATTGCACGTCGTCTATTATGCTGACTGCTGAAACTCCGGGCTTGATGGCGTGCTCCACCAGCCGGCAGAGTCCAAATTCTTCTTCGGTCGCGTTTACCGCCTCGGTAATGCCGTCACTGTAGAAGATGAGCTTCGAGCCTTCCGACAACTGCACCTGCGTCTCGGAATAATCTCCATAGCTCAACCCAAGCGGCAAGCCGCGTTCGGTGTCGAGAAAATGCTCGCCCTGATCGTCGATGAAGAGCGGCAGCAGATGTCCTGCGTTGGCGAACGTCACCATCCGGTTGGACGGATCGAGCACGGCGTACACCATGGTCACGAATTTTCCAGCCGGGAAATCATTGACCAGCAGCTCATTCAGTTTGCTCAGCACTTCCGCTGGCGTGGAGCAGGCTTCCGCCAGTGAACGCAACATGCCGCGAGTCGCTGACATTAGCAGCGCGGCGGCAGTGCCTTTACCGGAAACGTCAGCCAACACAATTCCCCAGCGTCCGTCGGGAAACGGAATAAAGTCGTACCAATCTCCGCCCACCGCCCGAGCCGGCACGCTGTGGCCGGAGATAGCGAATCCGGGAATGTAAGGAGAACTCTTCGGCAACAGTGCTTGCTGAATGGCTCGCGCTTCCTGTGCTTCGCGCTCGAGAGCGGCGCGTTCCGCGCGTTCCGACTGCAAACGCCGCGCGTTGTGCACGGCCACGGCAACGTGGTCGCACAATGCCTGCAGAATTCTCAATTGCTGGCGCGGAAACGCATCGAGCTCAGGATGCGACGCCGTAAACACTCCCACCAACTGGTCGTCCACGCGCAGAGGAATCGCGACTTCGGAGAGCGGCTTATGCTCGCAGGCAATGTAGTATTTGTCCTCGCGCACGTCGGGCGCATAGCGCATCTGGCCGGTCGCGGCCACGTATCCAACCATTCCTTCGCGGCCAATTTTCAGGCGATACCCCTTGCCGTGCTGCGTGCATCCATGCACTCCAGCCATCACCATGTCCCCGTGCTCTTCGTCGTGCAGGTACAAGCTCGCTTCCACGCAGCCGAACGAGCGGGCTACTTCATTGACCACACTGTCAATCAACTGGTCGAGATCGAGAATCGACGTGATTTTCTGCGCTGCCTTCTGCACCCGCTGCAGGTCGTCCACTAGATCAAAGCGGAGGGGTGGGAGGGTAAGTTCGTTGCCGGCGATAGTGGGGAGCGTAGCCATCGGAGTCCGGTCCTGTTTGCGAAACACAGCCCCACAGATGCCGCTCACAGAGGGCAGTCTGCGAGATTCGCTGCTTTGTTATCAGATGATCTGCGGGAAGGTTACGACTCTTTCTCTTTCTCTTTTCGGTCCGGCCTGGAGGCTGGCTTTTCCGCATGCGAACGCTGCTTCTTGATCTCTTCCAGGCGCTCGCGGATCCGCTTTTCGATGCCTTCACTGGTCGGCTGGTAGTAGACGCGGCCGCGCAGATTGTCCGGGAGACACTGCATGTTCGCGATCTTTCCTTCTATGTCGTGCGCATACTGATATCCCTGGCCGTAGCCGAGTCCCTTCATCAGTTTCGTAGGCGCATTGCGCAAATGCAGGGGCACCGGATCGGCCGCCGTTTGTTCGACATCCTGCTGAACGTTGCCATAAGCCGTGTATAACGCATTCGATTTCGGCGCGACCGATAGGTAGACCACGGCCTGGGCCAAAGCCAGATTGCCCTCGGGCATACCGATGAAATCAACCGCGTCGCGAGCCGCCATGCACAGCGAGAGAGCGTTGGGATCGGCAAGCCCAATATCTTCGACCGCCATGCGCACCACGCGTCGTGCGACGTAAAGTGGATCCTCACCCGCTTCGAGCATGCGCCCGAGCCAGTAGAGCGCCGCATCGGGATCGCTGTTGCGCACCGACTTATGCAGCGCAGAAATTAAGTTGTAATGTTCCTCGCCGGTTTTGTCGTAGAGCAAAATGCGCTTCTGCAGCGCGTCACGGACGATCTCGTCGGTAATCTCGCCGGTTTTATTGTGTGTGGTTGCCCCACCCTTCTCGCGTTCGTTGCGAGAGGGTGGGGATTTTGCCAGCCCGGCCGCGACTTCCAAAACGTTATAAGCGCTGCGGGCATCGCCGCTGGTGTAGCTGGCAATTTTCTTCAACACATCATCCGAAGCGCTCACCTTCATTTCACCGAGCCCAGGCTCGCGGTCGGTGAGAGCGCGCCGCAGCAAAGTCACGATCTGATCCTCGGTAAGCGGCTGCAGCACATACACTCGGCAACGCGAGAGCAAAGCAGCATTAATTTCAAACGAAGGATTCTCCGTGGTCGCGCCGATCAAACGAATATTGCCTTTCTCGACGTGAGGCAAAAACGCATCCTGCTGCGCTTTATTAAAACGATGAATTTCGTCGATGAAAACGATCGTCCGCGTCCCGTACTGCCGCGCCCGTTCGGCATCGGCCATAACCTGCTTGATCTCTTTGATTCCGGCGAGCACGGCGGAAAATTCGATGAACTCCGCCTTGGTCAGGCTCGCGATGATCTTGGCCAGCGTAGTCTTGCCCGTGCCCGGAGGTCCCCAAAAAATAATTGAACCGGTATCGTCGCGCTCGATCTGGACGCGCAAAGGTTTGCCCGGCCCGATCAGATGTTCCTGCCCAGCATATTCTTCCAGCGTGCGCGGACGCATGCGGTCCGCCAACGGGCGAGACTGCTCGGTCGCGCTGCCCGCATTCGGAATCGGCTGGAAAAGGCTCATGAAACTAGCACCGTGACTTGCGGCGATGCAATTGTTGAACCTGCAATTGCCTAACCTAGAGTGCGGCTGCCCGTGTGGTTTCCACGAATCGTAATTCCGGCGCTGGGGGCAGAGCGCCGATCTCCGCAGCGCATTGATAGAACAAGTGCAGTCCCTCCAGGCAGCCCGCATCGAGTTGGTAGTGAATATTTTCGGTCAGATAGGCGCGGACATCAGCCTCACTGATCCCCAGGCGCGGAGCCCATTCGCGTGCGATCTGGTTGAGGCTCGCAGCCTGTAGCCCGTGGTCCCGCGAATTCCGAAAGATCGCGGCCAGATCCAATGCCGGATCAGACTCAGTCAGCGCCGCGCTCCGCACTGCCCAGAACGCAAATACAAACGGCTTGCCGGTATGGCGAATCCATTCCTCCGCCAGATCGAAAGTTAGATAGCGCGCGCGATCGACTTGTAGTGCAGGGTCTCCAATCACCAAACCAGCGTCATGCTCAGCCAGCATGTTCTCGACATCAGGAGCCATTGGCGTAAACGTCCGCCCTCCGCCCAGCCACTTCTCAAACAAAATTCTCGTCAGCGCTACCGAGGTCATCGAAGACGTATCGAGCGCAATGGTACGAATCTCTTCCAGCGGCACTTTACTGACCAGCAGAATCGAGCGCACCGCACGCCGCGAGGCGATTGCGACTTCCGGCAGCGCTTCCAGCCCCGGAATCTGCGCGTATGCCGCCGCCGGAATGATCCCGATATCGGCCGTGCCTTCCGCCAGCGCCTGGGCGCAAGCTGAGGGCAAAGTGTAGGAAATATCGAACTGGGTGCCCACCGCACCATGCTCGAAATCCCACATCAGCGGGGCGGTATTGAGATAAGAAATGGCCGAAATACGCAGACGTCTCATAGTTTTCCTCAATATTATCAAACCAATTGTGACGGATGACCTTGACACGGTTCTTGGGTCGTAGTTACAGTCCGCTCGGAGTTCACAAGTGTCGATTACTGTTGCCTCTCCCACCGCTACCCATCTGCTGGAATGGCTCGCCATTTCGCTTACCCCCGGCCTCGGCCCTACCAAGGCCAGAAAACTGGTGGAGCATTTCGGCAGTCCCGAAGCGGTGTTCCGCGCCTCACTGACTGAACTGGAAGGCACTGGAATTCAAGCTGTTTCCGCGCAATCCCTGGCCACTGGCAAATCGGCCGAACTGGCGCGGGAAGAGATCGCCCGCGCCGCCGCGGCCGCCGTGACCGTCATCTCCATGGACGACCTGTCCTACCCGCCCCGTCTGAAGGAAATCTACGATCCACCGCTCATCCTTTATGTGCGCGGCAACCCGGACGTACTGACCAAGCCCGGCATCGCCATGGTTGGAACCCGGCATCCCACGCCTTACGGGTCGGGCATGACGGAACGCCTGGCCTGCGATCTCGCTGCACAAGGATTGGTGATCATCAGCGGCATGGCGCGCGGCGTCGACACTGCCAGCCACCGCGGCGCGATCTCAGCGAAGGGCAAGACTATCGCGGTCTTTGGCACGGGGGTCGACGTGATTTATCCCAAAGAAAATTCGCGGCTCTCCGAGCAGATTCTCGCTCTCGGCGGCGCGTTGATCTCCGAGTTTCGCCTGGGCACGTTTGCGGCGCCGCAGAACTTTCCCATCCGTAACCGAATCTTGAGCGGAATGTCGGTCGGGGTGCTCGTAGTCGAAGCCGCGGAATATTCCGGCACCCGCATTACGGCCCGCTGCGCGCTAGAGCAGAATCGCGACGTCTTTGCCGTGCCTGGCAACGTCACCAACAAAAATTCCTGGGGACCGAACACACTGATCAAACAGGGCGCCAAGCTGGTCGCGACCTGGGAAGACGTGTGGGAAGATCTCCCGCCAGAAGTACGACTTGCGCTGACTCCCGCCTCCTCGCCTGAATCTCCGGGCGCTAAATCTGCATCTCTATTCCCGGACGAAGGGCTCCCTCCTCACGAAAAGCGCATCCTGAGCCTGCTGAAGGCCGACGAATCCACCCACATCGATGAACTGGTGGAAAAGCTGGAGACGGAAATGTCGTCTTCAGAAATTTTCGCCGCGCTCTTCGAGCTAGAGCTCACCGGCAAAGTCAGGCAAATGCCGGGCAAGAATTTTGTGAAGAGCTTCTAGCTGTTAGCTCTTAGCCTTTAGCTTGACCCTACGGCCCGACTTGTCGTTGGAGGATACATGAGGAACTATAAAGATCTGCTGGTTTGGGAGAAAGCGCACAAGCTTACTCTGGCCCTATACAAAGAGACGAGTACATTTCCGAAAGACGAGCGCTTCGGATTAACGAGCCAGGTCCGG
Organism: Terriglobales bacterium; assembly: GCA_035504195.1. Lineage (GTDB taxonomy): Bacteria > Acidobacteriota > Terriglobia > Terriglobales > Acidobacteriaceae > Sulfotelmatobacter. The sequence goes on along the minus strand of DATJSG010000027.1, from coordinate 60,561 downwards.
CGCGCTTCTTCTTCGATTCCGGCCAACTTGGCAGAGGGTTGTGGGCGGAGATCGGACGGCGAGATGGGAAGATTCGTTCAGATCGCGATGGGCTCAGGCGCCGAACTTTCCTATCACTTGCTCTTGTGCCGTGATCTGGGCATCCTCGGAACGGCAGAATTCTCTCGTCTTTCGTCGGATCTGGAAGAAGTGATGAGGATGTTATCGGCGTTGTCGGGGAGGGTGAAGGGCAGTGAGCGGCCGAGTATGTTTGAGCTAAAAGCTAAGGGCTAATAGCTAAGAGCTTCCTCCCCGTAACTTGTTGCCAGCTTGACATTCGTGCTAGCTTCAAAACGGAATTCAGAGCAACTGAGGGAACATTGTCTAAAGGTTTAGTCATCGTCGAATCGCCCGGCAAGGCCAAGACCATCCAGAAATATCTGGGTAAGGGATTCACTGTCGAGGCCTCGCTCGGGCATGTCAAAGATCTGCCCAAGAGCACCCTCGGAGTCGACACCTCGAACGGTTTCGAGACCGACTACGTGGTAATCCCCGGCAAAGAGAAAGTTGTTGCCAGGCTGAAGAAGCTGGCGGCTTCGGCGGATTGGATCTATCTCGCTCCTGACCCGGATCGCGAAGGCGAAGCCATTGCCGCGCATCTGGCCGACGAACTCGACGAGAATGGCTCGAAGAAGAAGAAAGCTAAGAAAGCAAAAAAAGGCGAGCCCCCAACCCCGCCGCGCATTCAGCGGGTCACGTTCAACGAAATCACCAAGCGCGCCGTGCAGGCGGCATTCGAACATCCCCGTGCCATCGATCAGCACCTGGTCGACGCGCAGCAGGCCCGCCGCGTGCTCGACCGCCTGGTGGGATATCAGGTTTCCCCACTCCTCTGGGATAAAGTTCGGCGCGGGCTGTCCGCCGGCCGTGTACAGACGGTCGCTCTTCGCCTGATCGTCGAACGCGAACGCGAAATTAAGGCGTTCGAGAAAAAAGAATATTGGACGATCGACGCGCATCTTGCCGCTAGCAAGCCGCCGGCATTCGACGCCCGTTTCCTCGGCAAGGGCGAAGAGAAGATCGAAATCACGAACGGCGAGGAAGCCGAGAAAATCCGCACGGCTCTCGAAAAGGCCGACTGGGTCGTTCGTTCCGTCGACAAAAAAGAACGCCGCCGCAACGCCGCTCCTCCGTTCACCACCAGCAAGCTGCAACAGGATTCTTCCCGCAAGCTGCGCTTCAGCGTGAAGCGCACCATGATGATCGCGCAACGGCTCTACGAAGGCGTGGAACTCGGCGAAGAGGGATCAATCGGCCTGATCACCTACATGCGTACCGATTCGGTCCGCGTTGCGCCCGAAGCCATTGCGGAGGTCCGTGAGTACGTCGGCAAGGAATATGGCGCGACCTACCTGCCCGAGTCTCCGAACACGTATAAGGAGAAAAAAGACGCGCAGGGCGCGCACGAAGCGATTCGTCCCACCTCGGTCATGCGCCATCCCGAACAGATCAAGCAATATCTGAAAGAAGATGAATTCAAGGTTTACAAATTGATCTGGCAGCGCTTCGTGGCTTCGCAGATCAACCCGGCCGTCTTCGATCAGACCACGGTCGACATCGATGCGAAAAACGGCAACGACGTGTTCTGGTTCCGCGTGACTGGGTCGGTCCTCAAGTTCGACGGTTTCCTCCGTGTCTACGAAGAATCGAAAGAAGGCAAAGACGAAGAAGACGAGGAACTCAAGCATAAGTTGCCCGCGCTCGAGGCCGGAGAGAAGCTCACGCTCAGGGAACTGAAGCCGGAGCAGCATTTCACCGAGCCGCCGCCGCGCTTCAATGAAGCGTCACTGGTGAAAGAACTCGAAGAACGAGGCATTGGCCGTCCGTCAACCTACGCGGCAATTCTTACCACCATTCAAGAGCGGCAGTACGTGCAGAAAATCGGAGGCAAGTTCACGCCCACAGAGATCGGGCTGGTCGTCACCGACCTGCTGGTGGAAAACTTCCGCGACATCTTCGATCTGCAATACACCGCCCGCCTCGAAGAAGAACTCGACGAAATCGAAGAGGGCAAAGAGAAGTGGCAAGACGCTCTCGGCGACTTCTACAAGAAATTCCAGAAAGATCTCAAATATGCCGAAAAGCATATGGAGAACATCAAGCGGATGGAAAAGCCCACAGACGAGAAGTGCGAACTCTGTGGCTCTCCGCTGGTGATCAAGTGGGGCAAGCACGGCTCCTTCTACGCCTGCAGCACCTACGATAAGGACGATCCCAACACCTGCAAGTTCACCAAAGAGAATCCGATCAACCTGCCCGATCTCGACTCGGCCGATATTCAGGAGACCACGCAGGAGGAATATTGCGAAAATTGCGGCCGCGTGATGGTGCTCAAGCGTGGGCGCTTCGGCCAGTTCATGGCCTGCACGGGCTATCCCGACTGCAAGACCACGCGGCGGCTCGATCAGGGCAAGAAAGTTCCCGACATTCCGCTCGACGAACTCTGCCCGAAATGCGGACGCAACATGATGATCCGCCACGGCCGTTTCGGCGAATTCACAGCCTGCAGCGGATATCCCGAGTGCAAATACGTCAAGCAGAACTTCATCGGAGTGAAATGCCCCGACTGCAAAGACGGCGACCTCGTCGAAAAACGCGCGCGCAAGGGCAATACGTTTTACGGCTGCGGCAATTATCCCAAGTGCAAATTTACTTCGGCCCACAAGCCGATCGCCGAGAAGTGCCCCAGTTGCGGCAGTGAATATCTGGTCGAGAAAAACCTTAAGGCCGGCCCGGTCATTGCCTGTCCCAATAAAGAATGCGATTACGAGCGGCCCGCGCCCCCGCCCCCGGAGGCCGCAGCCAGCGTCGCGGCTCCGGCGCATCCAGCCTGAAAATTTCTGAGTCCTTCGAATCGCGGCGTAGTCTAATCGTGTCGGTCGTTTCCAACCAAACGACGGTTCAACCACATGGAGGATAAGAAATGGCCAAGAAGCCAACCGCCGAAGACGCTCATCTGATTCTCAAGCTCTACGATCTGCGCCGCGAAGCCGAGCTGCGCAAAGCGCGCAATTGGTGGCTTACCGAATTCTGGCCCGCCAACGCGGACGATTTCGCCAAAGTCGCTGGCGCCATGGGCACGCAAGAAAACGCATGGCTTCGTATGGCCGCGGGTTATTGGGGCATGGCCGCGTCTCTTGTTCTTCACGGAACCGTGAACGCCGAACTGTTCCTGCATCCCGGCAACAGCGGCGAGATGTATTTCTTGTTCGCCAAGATCCATCCCTTTCTCAAGGAACTCCGCGAAAAGATGGGCGATCCCAGCATGTTCGGAAACATCGAAACCGTGATTCATAGTTCGAAGTTCAGCCGCGAGAGACTCAAATTCACGCTGAATCGCGTGCAGACGATGCGCGAGAAGCGAGCGCAAAAGGCCAGCTGAATTGCCCTGCCATATCCGAAACAGTTGAACTCTGTCTTATCTTCATCTGTTATCCTACTCGGCTGTGCGGATGATCTGGTGGTTCCTGATCCTGGGCTTCAGTACGCTGGTCGTGGTGTGCGTGGCGATTGCGATCTACCTTCACCTGCGCCGAAACTTGCAGAAAGCACACGCTACGCACGACGGCGCTCTGAGCGAGGGGGAACGGGAGCGCCGATCGGGCGGGATCGAACACTGAAAATCTTTTACGCTTCCGGAGATTGAGCGATGGCAAAACCGGCGATTCAGATTCTGGGCACGCCGCAAGAGCGGGCGATTGAGGCATCGCGGCAGATTGCGCTAGTGGTGGGCGCGAGCCTCTTTGTGGCGTTATGCGCACACGTCACCATTCCGCTGGTGCCGCTTACGCCCGTTCCCCTCACCGTGCAGAATTTCGCGGTGCTATTGGTTGGCCTGATGCTCGGCAGCCGCCGCGGGTTCGCGGCTCTGACACTGTACTTGTTTGAAGGCGCAGTCGGATTGCCGGTTTTCAATCCCACCGGTCCGGGCGGAATCGCGCAGTTGTTCGGCATCACCGGCGGATTCTTGCTAGCCTACCCGTTCGTCGCATTCCTGGCGGGTTTCATCTTTGAACGCAGCAAGAAGAGTTTTGCGCGCGCCGCGATTGCCGGCCTGCTCGCTGAAATCCTGCTCTTTGCCGGAGGCCTAAGCTGGCTCTACCTTTTTACGCATTCGCTGGCGAAGGCAGCTTATCTCGGCCTCTACTGGTTCCTCGCCGCCGAAGTCATCAAGGTAATGTTCGCCGCAGCGCTTGCCGTTCGCTGGCGCCGTAGTTCAGCTGGATAGTGGATCTCGCTGCAGTTTCGAGCTGAAGTTCAAAGAAGTGAAGCGCAGAGGTGGAGTGCGAACATGACCGCAATCTCAGAAACCGCGAAAGCGCCGGCCCCCGGTTCTTCAACCCAACTGCGCGAAATCGCCGTGGCTCACAGCCCCGACTCCGACGACGCTTTTATGTTCTACGGCCTGGCCACGCACAAGGTTCGCACTCCCGGCCTGCGCTTCACTCACACGCTCTGCGACATCGAAACGCTGAACCAAAAGGCGCGCGAGGGTGTTTATGACATTACCGCGATTTCATTTCACGCTTACCCTTACGTGCAAGACAAATATGCGCTGATGGCTTGCGGCGGCAGCGTTGGCGAAGGCTACGGACCGATGATCGTCTCGCCGCGGCCGTTTACTCCCGGCGAGGTCAAGACCAAGCGCATCGCCGTGCCGGGAACGCTCACCACGGCATATCTCGCGCTGCAACTTTTTGCGCCCGGAGTCGAAACCGAAGTCGTTCCCTTCGACCAGATCATTCCCCAGGTTCTCGAAGGCAAATACGAAGCTGGACTCATCATTCACGAAGGCCAGCTCACCTACGATAAGTCTGGCCTGCACCGCATCGTCGATCTCGGACGCTGGTGGCAGAAAGTGACCGGCTTGCCGTTGCCGCTCGGCGGCAACGCTATTCGTCGCGCACTCGGCAGTGAGCTGATGGCAGCCGCGTCAACTGCTCTGCGCGAAAGCATTCAATATGCCCTCGACCATCGCGAAGAAGCGCTCTCCTACGCCATGCAATTCGCCCGCGATCTCGATACCCAGTCCGCCGACAAGTTCGTCGGCATGTATGTAAACGAGCGCACCCTCGACTACGGCCCCGACGGCCGCGAAGCCGTCCGCCGTCTGCTCGACATGGGTCACAAGGCCGGCATCATCGGCCCCGAAGCGAAAGTGGATTGGGTGTGAAGCAAGCCTCTAGCTGCTAGCTCCTAGCGAACCCAAAAACTCGATTCAGCGATGACCAAGACGTACTTAAGTCCTGACGAACTCGCCGGTGCTTTCCCCGCCAGCCTTCGGCAGGATGCAGTTACGGCTTGCGCCACATTTCCTGCTGTGAGGGTACTCGGCGAGAAGTTTTCGGTCCGCGTTGACGACGAGATTCTGTTTATTCCCAAGCGGTTGCACTTTGACCCCACTCCAATTCACTTCAACCTTCTGACCCCAACTCAACGTGAGATTGTGGACTGCTTGTTGACACGGCACACCGACGGATTCGTACGCGAACTGCATCTGGCTCGCATAATCGGACTGAATCGCCCTTGGATTCCACCTTTCGTTCTCCAACTTTCAGGCGAATATGTTGTCGAAATTCTGAATGTGATTTACCACAGTCTCCCGACCCTGGGCAGGCCTATCTACCGAGAATTCCTCCACAACAATCCCACTTTTTTGGATCTCACTGGACAGAGAGTTGCCAGCTATTGGGACTGTTATTATCGAGGGCACAGCCGACAAGAATACGTTGGTTTCAAGATTCTGGAATTCTTTCGATCACTGCAAGGGCCGGCGTAAGAATCGTGCCTTTCTATAATTCTGTTTTGGCTGGTAGCTAGGAGCTAGAAGCTTGTCCTCCCTCACCCTCCTCATCGACGCTGACGACACGCTCTGGGAGAACAATGTTTACTTCGAGCGCGCCATCGCCCGCTTCATTTCGTTTCTGAATCACCACGAATTCTCTCCCGAGCAAGTGCGCGCCGTGCTCAACGACGTCGAGCGCGAATGCATCGTCACCCACGGCTACGGCCTGCACAGTTTCGCGCACGCTCTCGTCCGCACTTTTGAGCGGCTCAGTCCGCAGCCGCTCACACCTGAAGTGCACGCGCAGATCACGGGGTTCACTCACGCCATCACCGATCATCCAATCGAGTTTTTGCCCGATGTCCCGGCAACTCTGGAGTATCTTTCCAAACCGCATCGTCTGATCTTGGTGACCAAGGGAGCCGTTCCCGAACAGTCCGGGAAAATCGAGCGCTCCGGCTTGCGAAAATATTTCGCCGCCACCGAAATCGTAGCCGAGAAAAATCCGGCAGCCTACGCCAGCCTGATCCAGAAGCACGATCTCAAGCCCGATTCCACCTGGATGGTCGGCAACAGCCCCAAGTCCGACATCAACCCCGCTCTCGCGACAGGATTGCACGCCGTCTTCATCCCCCACGGCGAAACCTGGATTCTTGAGCATGAAGAACTGAATCAAGCGCCGCCACAACAAAAGTTGCTCATCGTCGGCCGCTTCGCCGAACTGCGCGAGCATTTCTAAACCTGTGGAGGTGACAAACGCATCCTTCCGTAGCGCGAGGCGCCAGCTGTCGCGGAATCACTTCCTGGCAGCGGTTTCCGGGGTTGAATCCTTTACGCTGTGAAAGTAATTTGCGCCATAGCACGCGAGTGCAGGAATCATCCTCGTCATCACCGTTTCATTTCGGTTACGACAGCATCAAACTAACCAACAACACACTCTCGCATCCGGCATTTCCCGCATGGTACCCTCATTTTGCTCTGCGATCTGGCTCCCACTTCGTCTGTGGCGGTTCAGACCAACAATTTACGGCGGCTGTTGCACACGGTTGAGGCGCTTTCCGAACTCGGTCCCGCGCTAACGGCGGAGCGCGAGTTCTCGGAAACTTCCCGCCTGATGCTGGCTGCCATCACAGAAGCGGCGGGCGCGCGCGAAGGTGCGCTTTTCCTGTTCAACGACAAGCCCGCCATGCTGACCACCGCGGCCAGTCAGGGATTTGCCCTGATCCCCGACCCCGCGTTCATTCCTCTCCTCCCGAAACATGTTCACGCGCTCACCGCCGCGCGCGGCCCGATCGTTCTGAACGCTTCCACCTATTCGGTATTTTTGAGTTCCAACGGCAACGTCGCGCCCGAGCTTTTCAAATGCCTCGCACCGCTGAAAGCTGCGGGACGCCTGGCTGGCGTGGTCGCTCTGGGCCGCCGTCCCGGGGACGCCCTCTACGAAGACAGCGAACTCGACGCCCTCGAACTGCTCTGCAGCTATATTGCGCTGGCCGTGCAGAATCATGCGTTGACGCAAACCATCGCGCAACGCGTGTCGGAAAATCTGCGACTCATGGCCTCGCTGCACGGCTTCTACGACAACGCGCTCGAAGCCTTCGCCACCGCCATCGACGTGAAGCACGTCAACATTCACGGCCACTCGCTGCGTGTCGGGCGCTATGCCGCCGCCATCGGCGAAGCCATGGGTATGGAATCCAGCGAAATTGCCGCCCTGCGCAGCGCCGGATATCTTCACGACATCGGAAAAGTGGCCGTCGACCGCCGCCTGTTCGGCAAACCCGGAGCGCTCGATCCCGAAGAATTTCGCGAGATGGCCGACCACACCACCGTCGGCCACCAGATCGTCAGCAGCGTGCAATTCCCCTGGCCCAAAATTCCCGAGACCGTGCGCTGGCACCACGAGCGCAGCGATGGCTCCGGTTATCCCGATAGACTCGGTCTCGAAGATGTGCCTCTGGCGGTCCGCATTGTCGGCCTGGCCGATTCCTTCGATGCCATGACCAGCGCCCGCCCGTATCGCGCTCCGCTTTCCGTGGGCGGCGCCCTGAGCGATCTGGTGCGCTTGACTCCGCTGAAGTTCGATCCCAGCGTGGTGCAGGCTTTGCTGATTCAGATACGCCGGGAGGCGGTCGGCAGCAGCCGCGTTCCGCTGCTCGACGCCATGCCCGTCAACATCGCCGCGACCGATATCGATCATCTGGCCGCTACTTTGCAGCACAAAGTAACTCGCAGCAAAGTGTTTCTAACCTAAGAGTGCCGCCGCTGGCTGGCTCTTTTCCGCGACCTGTGATGCCGTTACTCGGCAGAAGTTTCGGGATAGCTCTTCTGGTGCGTGAGCGCACCGCCAAGTCACTGTCCGGCAATCACTTCCGTACCTATGATGGATCAGCGAACCAGCAACTTTTCCGCTCCTTCGGGTTCATAATAGAGAGACTCGATCCTTCCGGAGATTTCATGCGATCCAGCCTGACCCGATCCAGGGCCGTCAAGCCGGCAGCGTTTATTTTCGCCTTAAGCCTCGCCTGCGCTACTCCGCAGCTCCTCGCCAAGAAAAAGCTGGCGGCGCCTGGCACGGGTGCGAACGAACAGAAGCGCGCCGTGCACGCCTTGAATCGCCTTGCCTTCGGCCCGCGTCCCGGCGATCTGCAGCAAGTGATAGCTATGGGCGTCGATCAATGGATCGAACTGCAACTGCATCCCGAGAAGATTTCTGACACTGCGCTCGATGCGCGCCTGGCTCAGTTCCGCACTCTCCGCATGAGTTCGCGCCAGATGGTCGATGAATTTCCCGACAACCAGATCATCAAGCAGGTGATGGATGGAAAGCGTTCCATGCCTTCCGATCCGGCAGAACGCGCCGTGTATGAAGTCCAGGTCGCCCGCCTGGAAGACCGCCTGGAAGAAAAGCTGGAAGAAAAGAAACAGCAGGGGAAGAGTTCGCGGAATACTGAGGCTGCGCCTTACGCGCCCGCCTCCATGGCTGCTCCATCGTCCTCGCCTGAGCCGCGTTCGACCGAGCAGGCGGCGATGTCCGCGCCGGCAAACGACACTGCCAAGACCGCTGAGGAACTCGCGGCGGCGGCCTCCGCCAGCTCCGATGCCCTGCCAGCCACGCCCGCGGACGCGAATTTGGCAAGCCCGGCCGGCGCGTCGAACGCCATGCCCGCCAACGGCATGTCCATGCCCGCATCCACGGGGAACGCGTCCACCGATGCCGCACCGGCAGAAATGAAATCCACGGAAGCAAAGTCGACGCCCGCGAACGATCCTGAGGCGCACCTCCGCGAAGAGAATCTCTACGCCGATCTGAAAGTTCAGAGCCTCATCGACCTTCCTCCCGGCGAGCGCTACCGAAAAGTGATGGCCATGCCGGTCGATGAAAAACTGGCTTTCGTCGACTCCATGCGCGGCGGCAAAGCTGACGCCTTTCTCGCCGGCATGGACCCGAAGCAAAAAGAGACTATGATGGCCCTGAAAAATCCGCAGGCCGTGGTCGTGGACGAACTCGTCCAGGCCAAGCTGCTCCGCGCCATCTACAGCGAGCGTCAGCTCGAAGAAGTGATGACCGATTTCTGGCTCAACCATTTCAACGTCTTCATCAACAAAGGCGCTGACCGCGTGCTGCTCACCAACTACGAGCAGGACGTCATTCGGCCGCATGCTCTTGGCAGGTTCGAAGATCTGCTCGTCGCCACCGCCAAGAGTCCGGCAATGCTGTTTTATCTCGACAACTGGATGAGCGTTGGCCCGAATTCCATGGAGGCGCTCGGCATTCGTCCCGGAGCCTACGGCCGGTATCGACGTTATCCGGTGCCCTATCCCGGGAGTCGCAACGCAAATCAGAGGCGCCGCAACGGGCTCAACGAAAACTATGGCCGCGAATTGCTCGAACTGCACACCCTCAGCGTGAATGGCGGCTACACCCAGCATGACGTTACGGAAGTCGCGAAGGTCTTTACCGGTTGGACGATCGACAAGCCCGCCCAGGGCGGTGATTTCAAGTACGAGCCGCGCATGCACGAGCCCGGCCCTAAGTTCGTTCTCGGCAAAAAGATCAAACCCAATGGCGAGGACGAGGGCAAGGAAGTCCTGCACATGCTCGCGACCAGCCCGAAGACCGCACACTTCATTTGCTTGAAACTCGCCGAGCGTTTCGTCTCTGACGACCCTCCGCCGGCCCTGGTCGATCGCATGGCGAAAACGTTCCTGAAGAAAAAGGGCGACATCCGCGAAGTCCTGACGACGCTTTTCCATTCGCCGGAATTCTGGGACGACAGCGCTTACCGCGCGAAAGTGAAAACGCCGCTGGAGTTCGTTGCCTCCGCGGTGCGCGCCACCGGCGCCGATGTCGAAGACGCCATGCCGCTCGCGCGCCAGATCGCCAATATGGGCATGCCTCTCTACGGAGCGCAGCCGCCGACCGGCTATTCCATGAACGCGGAAACCTGGGTTAGCTCTTCAGCGCTGCTGAGCCGCATGAATTTCGCGCTCGCGTTCGCCGCCGGCAAGGTCCGCGGCGTGAAGGTCGATGCCGTGCAATTAGCGGGCGGCTCGCCGGCACCGGCTGATCCAACGCTCGCCCTCTCGACGCTCGAAGCAAAGCTGCTCGACGCCGACGTCTCCAGGCAGACGCACGACTCGATCATGGCGCAAATTGGCCCGCCGGCGAAGAATCCCGTGTCAGACATGTCCGGCACGCAAGATCAGAAAAACCAGCGCAAGCCGGCAGACAAGCCGCGTCCATCCGACGCAAATATCATCGCCGGCCTGCTGCTGGGTTCGCCCGAGTTTCAAAGGAGATGAGCGTAGCGCCGCCGTCCCGGCGGCTGGTCGGTGGGCCGTTCTCGTCCGCCGCTCCGAGAGCGAGACGCCCTCGGGACAGCCGGCAAGATGCCGGCGCTACAAGCTTAGGAACGAACTGCGGTTAGGAGTCGTTTATGTCCATCACTCGTCGCATTTTTCTTCGCAACAGCGCTCTCGCCGTGGTCGGCACAGCCGCCGTCCCGAGCTTCCTTACGCGCGCGGCATTCGGCGCCGTCGAAAGCAGCGGGCGCACCAAGCGCTTGGTCGTCATCTTCCAGCGCGGAGCAGCCGACGGACTCAACATCGTCGTGCCCCACGCCGAGCGCAACTATTACGCCATGCGTCCCAGCATCAACATTCCGCAGAACTCCGTGATTGATCTCGACGGATTCTTCGGCCTGCATCCCGCGCTCGCGTCGTTTCAGCCGCTCTGGCAGCAGCGCCATCTGGCCATCGTGCATGCCGCCGGATCGCCCGACCCCACGCGCTCGCACTTCGACGCGCAGGACTTCATGGAAACCGGCACGCCTGGCGTCAAGTCGACCGACGACGGATGGCTCAACCGCTCACTTCGTCATCTGCCAGGTCAGAATATGCCAGGTGCAAATCTGCCAGGTCCCACGCAGATCTCCGCCTTCCGCGCCATCGCGCTCGGCCCATCGTTGCCTCGAATTCTCAGCGGAAACGAGCCCGCCGTCGCCATGAACAACATCAACGACTTCTCCGTCGGCGGCCGAAATCCCAAAGCCTCGCCCGCCGCAACCGCGTTCGAAGCCATGTACGATCATTCCTCCGACACGGTACTTCACGGCACCGGAGAAGAAACCTTCGACGCGGTCAAAATGCTGAAGGCTGCCGACCCTAACAAATACACGCCTGCGCCCAACGCCAACTATCCCAAGGGACGCTTCGGCGACAGCCTGCGCCAGCTCGCGCAGCTCATCAAAGCGAATCTCGGAGTGCAGGTCGCTTTTGCCGACATCGGGGGATGGGATCACCACGTCAACGAAGGCGCAACCGAAGGCCAACTCGCCAACGTGCTCGGCGATTTCTCGCAATCGATCGCGGCATTCTGGAACGATCTCGGCGACCTCGGCGAAGACACGGTCGTCGTCACCATGTCGGAATTCGGCCGCACCGCCCGAGAAAATGGCAACCGCGGCACCGACCACGGCCACGCCAACGTCATGTTCGTTCTGGGAGGTCCCGTCAAAGGCGGCAAAGTCTACGGACGCTGGCCCGGCCTCGACCAATCCCAGCTTAACGAAGGCCGCGACCTCGCTCTAACCACCGATTTTCGCCAGGTGATCGGCGAAGCCGTCGCCCGCCACATGGGCAACAAGAATCTAGCGGAAGTTTTCCCCGGCTACGACAACCAGCCGGGAAAATTCCTGCGCTATCTGGGATAGAAGCAGCGGCAACCAAAGGTCTCATGTAGGGACAGCCGTCCTCGGCTGTCCAGTCGAGCGAAGCTCGACGATTTTGGACTGTGCTACATCTAGCGCTGGGAGGATGACTGCTTGCGCGACCGTGGAAGAGCGGCCCTTAAGGGCCGCGTTAGGCGTTTTTGAAATTTATCTGGGCTTTAGCCCCGGCTGTCCTGAGGTACGTCTAAATCTCAACCATCACATCCCCACCCTCAATCTTCATCGGATACACGGCAACCTTCGCCTTCGCATCCTGCTCGGCCACGCCCGTCTTCGGGTCCCACGCCCAGCCATGCCACGGGCACACGACCTTGCCGTTCTCAATCATCCCTTGCCCAAGCGGGCCGCCGCGATGCAGGCAGACGTTATCCATTGCGCTGTAGACGCCATTCACGTTGGCGATGCAGATCGTCTTCGAGCCGCAAGGAAACTCCTTGGCTTCGTTGTCGGACGGTAGCTCCGATTGAGTTGTTAGCTTGATAAAGTTGGGCATGGTTCGAATCGAACGGGAAGGGCACGGCTTAGAGCCGTGCCGATAAGCCTTCCCACAGAAATTTCCGCTTTAGCCGCCGCGGTTCGCTGACAACTGATACCTAACGGCTGGATCCTTCGGCTCATTCTCGCTGGCGCTCGACTTTCGCTTAGGATGACCGCAGCGGGCTCCCGCTTCGCTCACGCCCGCGAGGCGCGGTCACTTCGGCTGCAGCGTCTGCGCGATCATCACCTGCCGCTTGAAGTTCTCCACCATATTCGGATCCAGCCGAACTTCCGTCGGCTTCTTGGCCAGCGTCATGGTGTCGATCTTATCCTGCAGCTTGAGCAGCGCATAGAACAGATTCTCCGGGCGCGGCGGGCACCCGGTCACGTACACATCCACCGGAACAATCTTGTCCACGCCCTGCAGCACCGCATACGTATTGAACGGCCCGCCCACCGACGAGCACGCGCCCATCGAAATCACCCACTTCGGGTCGGGCATCTGGTCGTAGATGCGCTTCACCACCGGCGCCATCTTCAGTGTGACCGTCCCGGCGACGATCATCAGATCGCTCTGCCGTGGCGAGGGACGAAACACCTCCGACCCAAAGCGTGCAATATCAAACCGCGAAGTCGATGACGCGATCATCTCGATCGCGCAGCATGCCAACCCAAACGTCATCGGCCAAACCGCCGATTTTCGCGCCCAGTTGAACACGTAATCGACGGTCGAGATCAGAAAATTCTTTTCGAATTTATTTTGCAGCCAGCCCATGATTTCGGCCTCATTCGGAAAAATCTCGTTTGGACAAGACCTTCGCAGAAGCTCTACTCTGGCAGTCTAGGTAACGCGGGGAAGCAGTGTCAAACGGAGGCTGCGAAGGAGTTGGGTCAATGAGCGTCAGGCCAGACCGGAATCTTGATACCTGGAACCAAATTGACGTCGCATCGTACTACGCATCCCTGAGTTATCTCACGCCGTGTGAGCAATTGTTGTTCGATGAATATCTGGGTCCAGGCATGGCGATTCTCGATCTGGGCGTCGGCGGAGGCCGAACAACTTCGTATCTCTCTTCGATCGCCAGCCGGTATGTAGGCGCCGACTATGCCGCTGAAATGATTGCCGCCTGCCAGAAGAGGTTTCCCCATCTCGAATTCAAAACTGTCGATGCCGCCGACCTTTCCATGTTTCCCACGGCCACCTTCGATGCTGTGGTCATGGCATTCAACACCATCGACAACGTGATTCCCGAAGAAGCCCGCCACCGTGCCTTGCGCGAGATTCACCGCGTGCTGAAACCGAACGGCGTTCTGATTTTCTCTTCGCACAACATACGCTCGATTTTCGCGCGGCCGGCATGGAAATCTGCGCGTCTGGCAAGCCTTGCGAGACACTTGGCTGGCGACGGTTCGGCTTGGTATCGGCCGCTGCTGGGCGCGCTTACGGCCGCGCGCGTACCCCTTGCGGTCTATCGGGCGGTCGTGCAGTCAATCGGGCGCATCGCTCGAAGGTGCACCACCCCCGGCTTTTGGAGGGGCGAAGGATACCTGACGGACTCGTCTCATGGAGGGACCACAATCCACTTCGGGACTCCCGATAAAGTCGAGGAAGAGCTGGTTCAATTCGGTTTCCGCCTGCAGCGTTATCTCGGAGACGACTATCCTCGGGTCAGCCGGATCCTGGTCACCGGCTGGTACTACTACGTTTCCTCCAGAGTGGAAACCGCCGGGTTGAAAGTAATCTGTAAGTAGGTTTTCTCATCATCCATTTTGTGGGCAGCTCCGTTACAATAAGTGCAGGTTCTTCGAGTCTCATGTCTCTGACCAAATCCCAAGCCCTCGACCTCTTCAACTCCGATGACCTGATCGGCATCGGCATGGAAGCCGACGCAGTTCGCCGCGCCAAACATCCCGAAGGCACCGTCACCTACATCATCGACCGCAACATCAACTACACCAACTTTTGCACGGAGTACTGCACCTTCTGCGCCTTCTATCGCCCGCTCAAAGGACCGGCAGCCAAAGAAGGCTACATCCTCGACTTCGACACCATCTACGACAAGATTCGCGAGACCGCCGAACTCGGCGGCACCGGTGTGCTCATGCAGGGAGGTCTGCATCCCGATCTGAAGATCGACTGGCACGAGAAGATGTTGCGCGGCATCAAAGAGCGTTTTCCGAGAATTCACCTGCACTGCTACTCCGCGTCGGAGATCATCGCCATTGCCGAGTACAGCAGTCTGAGCATCCGCGACACCATCCTGCGCCTGCGCGACGCCGGACTCGATTCCATCCCCGGAGGCGGAGCAGAAATTCTCGACGACGAGGTCCGCTACAAAATCGCCCGCCTGAAGTGCCTCACCGACGACTGGATCAACGTGCACCGCACCGCCCACCAGATCGGCATGCGCACCACCGCCACCATGATGTTCGGCGTCGGCGAGAACTACGAAAACCGCATTAACCACTTTCAGCGGCTTTACGATCTGCAGGAAGAGACCGGAGGATTCACCGCCTTCATTCCCTGGAGCTTCCAGCCGCAGCACACCGCGCTCGGCGGACGCCACTGGGACGAAGCCACGGCAGTCGAATATTTGAAAGTGCTCGCGATCTCGCGCCTTTACCTTTCAAATTTTCTCAACGTGCAATCGAGCTGGGTCACGCAAGGATTGAAAGTCTGCCAGATGGGCCTCCGCTTCGGCGGCAACGATGTGGGCAGTGTGATGCTAGAAGAAAACGTAGTCCGCGCCGCCGGCGTCACGAATTGCACGACCGAAGAAGAGCTGCGCCGCATCATTCGCGACGCCGGTTTCCGCCCCGCGCAACGCGACACACTGTACCGCCAATACTTTCTGAACTAGCGCACAACCTTAACTAGTCAACACGCATGGCTTCTCCTCCCCTCAGAAAACACGCAGGTCCCGCGCCAGCTAGCGGCGAGCCGCCGGTCGCCGAGCCCACTTTCGCCGAGCGCGTGCGAACTCTGGTCTACCTCGGCCGCCTTGGCAGTCTTTCAACCCTCTCCCGTAAGCAGCCTGGTTTCCCTTTCGGATCGGTAATGCCCTACGGGCTTGACGACCTGGGTCGTCCGCTCTTTCTCATCAGCACGATGGCCATGCATACGCAAAACTTGAAGGCGGATCCGCGAGCCAGCCTGCTCGTGACCCAGAACTCGGCTGACGGCGATCCACTGGGAGCTTCGCGCGTCACGCTGGTGGGAAACGCCCTGCCGGTTCCCGAAGCGGAGATTCCCGCCGCCCGCTCGCTCTATCTCGCACGCCATGCGAACAGCAAATATTGGGTTGAGTTCGAGGACTTCTCCTTTTACCGGCTCGACATTGTCGATATTTATTTTGTCGGCGGTTTCGGAGTGATGGGATGGGTCGCCGCGTCAGACTATGCCGTCAGCCAGCCGGATCCTCTGGCTGACTCGACAAGCGACATCATCCAGCACATGAACGCGGATCATAAAGATGCAATGGTGCTGCTGGCGCGAAAATTTGCTCACATCGAGGCCCAGGAAGCGGCCATGACCGCGGTCGATCGGCTCGGATTTCATCTCCGCCTGAAAACTCAAGATGGAATGCGAGGCACCCGCATCGCATTTTTGCAGGAAGTGCGAAGCGCCGCAGAGACTCGGAACGCACTGGTCAAAATGGTGCAACAGGCGCGTGCAAGCAGCGATTGACGATTTTCAACGACGATTTCAATTTGAGAGTTGCAGAGCACCCACGCTCGATTGCTAAGATAATTGGCATGGCATTCCCAATCAAAACCTGTGCGGTCTGTGGTGACGAATTCGAGCTGAAGCCCGGCAAGCCCGGTTTCGCCAATCGCTGTCCGTCGTGCAGTGAAGAAGAGTCGGTGTCGAAGTCGCAGCCTGCGGACGTTCTAAAAACCGACAGGGGAGCTAATGCCGCCCGCCGTGAAGCCATGCGCAACCTGCTCTACCGCAAAGACAGTTAGACGATCTCGCGCGTTTTAATCGTTCGCGGCCGCTCAACAATGAAGCGATTCCTCCAGGCGTTCGCGGTTCTTGTGCTCCTCGGCCTTTTCGTCGTCATCGCGCTGCATCGAATTCCCCTCCACGTCTATGACGGCTTCGAATCCTCGCGCTTAAGTTGGAGCCGCTGGTCAAGATGGCGCTTCGTTCCCGGAGCCGTTGCACCCGAGCAGGCGATCGTCCGCTCGGGTTACGGCGCGCTGGCGATTACGGTGCACTCGGGTGACCGCTATGAAGCGGCCAGCGATACTGGAGCCGCTACCGAGCGCGACGAACTCATGGAGTCGTGGTGGCTGTATTCGCGGACCGGCCGCACTTACGCCTATTCATTCAGCCTTTATCTCCCGAAAGATTTCCCTCAGACCTCGGAGCGCTTGGTGATCGCGCAGTGGAGGCAGCTGTGTGAGGCGCGTCGCTGTCGCCCGGACTATCCCATCCTCGCGCTGCGCCTGGAAGACGCACGCCTCCGGGTCACGCGTCGCAATGAGAAAGGCAGCGAGATTCTGTATCAGGGCACCGAAGACGTGCGCGGTCGCTGGCTGGATTTTCGTTTTCTCACTCGCTTCGACTCCACGGATCAGGGCAGCGTCGACGCCACTTTGGACGGCCGCCCGATCGTCCGCTATCGCGGACCCACGGTCTTCCAGCCGGCTCACGGATATCCATCCCGCGGTCTCGTCTATTTCAAAACCGGCCTTTACCGCGACGCGCGTGGAGAACCGCCGTGGACGATCTACGTCGACGAATACCGCAAGGATCAATGTGCGCCCAGCGGATGCGATTAAGTTTGCGTGCGCAAAGTGCCGAATGGCGGCCGCGCAGAAAAGGTTACCGCTTACTGCTTTCCCACCCACTCCGCGATCTTTTCCAGAGCCACGGGCGACATCGTCTCCTCAATCTGCGCGTACTCCGTTGGAGACCCCGTCTTCGCCGTCTGGAACAGATGATTCAGTCCCGGCAGCTCGTCGATCTCGACCTTCTTGTTCCCGGCTTCCTCCAGCGCCTTGCGAATCGCCGGCAGATTCTGGTCCGGCAAAACCTGCTTATCGAGCGAGCCATTCAGCACCAGCACCGGGCAAGTCACGTGACGCAGCGCCGTTGCCGGATCGTACGTCAGGAAATAACGGAACCAGGGCGACGTGAGTTGCTTGATCTGCATTCCAATCTGGGCGTCAGGAACGTCGCCCTTCATCTTTTCCCGCAATTCCTTATCGAGAGCGGTTTCATCTTTTTGAGTTTCGACCAGATGGATGAGTTCGCGTTCCTTGTCAGCTTTCTTCGCCGCCTCATCCGGCTTCTCGCCGCTCGCGACTTCAATGGCCTCGCTCTGCGCCACAATGACCTGATCGCCCCGAACTCCGGTACCCGCCATCATCACGATGAATGCGACGTCTTTGTCGCGTGCCGCAATCATCGGCGCGATCACTCCGCCTTCGCTGTGCCCGATCAGGCCAATCTTATGTGGATCGACTTCCACCCGCGTCTTTAGAAACGCAATTCCGGCCTCGGTGTCCGTGGCGAAGTCCGCCGTGGTCGCCGTGGCGAATACTCCAGTCGATTTTGCTGTGCCGCGGTCATCGGCGCGCAGCACCACAATTCCGTGCCGCGTCAGATAGTCTGACAAAATCAGAAACGGTTTATGCCCCAGCAGAGTCTCGTCGCGATCCTGTGGCCCCGAGCCCGTAATCAGCACCACGCCAGGGAACGGTCCTTTGCCCGGCGGAATGGTCAGCGTCGCGGCCAGCGTGACGTTCTGCACTTTGTTTTCGTACGTGACTTCTTCCTCGCGATACGGATACGGCTTCTTCGGAACCTGCGGCCGCTTCGGCTCCTGCGCTGCCACGTCCTTGTCCGTCACGCGCTTCAGCAGCAGCGGCATGGCGCCGCCGCCTTGCGTCCAGTTGCCGTCGATCGACGTAAGATCGGCCGCGATCTTGCCCTCAAACACTCCGCCAATCCTCCTCGCCTCAATCTTCAGCGACGCCCCGTCGCGCGTCACCGCGGAAGTCGCCATGCCCATTACGCCCTGGTCGAGACTGTCCAGAGTGGCCGTCAAACCTTCGGCAGTATTCACGATATGAAACACCACCCGCAGCTTGATCGATCCGGTATCCAAAGTTCCCATCCAGGCCCCGTCGATGTCGGAAGGCTTGGCTGGCATGGCCTCGGTGCTCGCCCGCTTGAAGACCAGGGGCAGCGGAGATCCCTGCGACCACGTTCCCGAAATCGCGCGGCCGTCCGCCGCAACCGTTCCTTCATACGTGCCATGCACAGCGTCCACGCCCAGGCTCAGTTTGGAATCCTTCAGCGTGACCGAACTGACCGGAATGCCGTTCGCGCCCTGATCCACACTATCGAGCGTGGCCTTGAGCGCGCCGTCCGGCGCCTTGGTGAGGTGCAGCACGAGATGCAGCGTGGCCACGCCCGTATCGAGCGCGCCGTTCCAGTCGCCGGTAATGTCCTGCGCGTGGGCCAGGCACGCGATCACGGGCAAGATTCCCATCACCATCCATCGCTTCATAGCGACTGCCCCTCCTTTTCGCCCGACGTAAGGCGCGTTCGTAGGGCGCGTTCAACGACATGCGCGCTGCCTTACTGCTTCGGCGCAGCTTGCTTGGGCGCTTCCGCGGACGTGTCTGCTTTCGTGCGCTTCAGGTTCAGTGCCCGCGCCGGGCCGTCGGACTGAATCCAATCGCCGGTCATCGCGTCCAGGGCTTTGTTGATTTTAGCCTCGAAAATCACGCTGATCTGCTTCAGGTTGATCTTGATGGAATTGCCTTTCCGCGTCACCGTCGTGGCCGGCCAACCTTTGATGTTCATCATGTCGGGCAGGTCCACTGTTGCCGTGAGTCCATCGGCCGTATTCTTAATGTAGAAGGTCACGTGATTTTTCCCGATGCGTCCAGTCTCGTCGGCGGGAGTCTCGTAGATTCCTTCCCAGGTGCCGTCGATGTCGGATGGCGGGGCAGGATCATGCTGCAGTTTCAGCGGTGCCGCCGTCTTGTTGAAGGTCAGGGGATACTTATTTGGCGGTGTTCCCTGTATCCAGTTTCCGCTGATCGAGCCATTCCCTTTCAGGTTGCCCTCGAAAGTTCCCTTGGCAATGTTGAAGGTGAAACGCACTTTCGAACCTTCAATACTGATGGAGTCGAGGGGCGCGCCGCCCATGGCCTGATCGGGGCTGTCGATGGTAGCTTTCAACGTGCCATCCGCCGCTTTGGTGATGTGCAGGACCAGGCGTAGTTCGCCCATTCCTGTGGTCCATGTGCCCTGCCAGTCTCCGGTGATATCCTGCGCGCCCGCGAAAGAGACGCAACCGAACGAAATGAGGGCTAGAACAAATGCTGCCGAGATCAGAAGTCGCTTCATAGAGCAGGCGCGCCTCCTTGCGCGCAAAGTACCGGTTTGCCAAACTCCTGATGATACAGCTATAGCGAGGCAAGCCGCTCCAACTGTTTGCAGAAAACCAGTGAATAAACTGCCGGGGTGAGCGCTCCGGTCAGAATCGCTGCCAGCGGCGGCCAGAAGAACGCCTCGGAGCAAGAAACCTTTGGCCCAATCTCTGCCTTCCAAGATAAAATGATTCTTGACGCGACCGTTTCCCACGGTCGGACGAAGTGCTCCCAGCCTCCCCCGAACTGCACCTCGGACCTGCATTCGGACATGAAGACGAAGCCGATCTCGGTATGCCTGACGCTGGTCGCCCTCTGCGCTGGCACCTGGGCGCAAACTGCGAGTGCGGCGAAACCTGCGGCCCGCGCCGCGATCGACGGCATCGTCACCAAAGATCCCGGCAGTGAGCCGGTCAAGAAGGCGCTCATCGAACTGATCGCCGAAAGCCAGACCGAAGGCGGAGACTACACCGCGATCACCGATGCTGACGGAGCGTTTCACATCGAAGGCATCATTCCCGGCCGCTACCACCTTTTCGCTGAACGCACCGGAATGCTCGATCTCGACAAGCGCCGCGCCCGCAGCGAGGGCCGCGTCCTGACCCTCACCGCTGGCCAGGAACTGAAGGACATCGTCATCCGTTTGCAAGCCGCCGCCGTGATTCGGGGACGGGTTACCGACGAAGACGGAGATCCCCTGCCCAATGCCGACGTCACCGTATTGCGCGAGACCTATGTCTCAGGCCGCCGCCGCTGGGAACAAGCCGGGGGCGAGCGCACCAACGACCTGGGAGAATACCGCGTTGCCGGCCTGGCTGCCGGCAACTACTACGTGTCCGTCAGCCCGCCTCCCGATTTCAAGAGTCTGATCGAAAGTGCAGGCGCGGCACCACGCGGCGATACGAACGCACCCGGCACTGCCGCCAGCGGCCGGGCCGCCGAGACCTCGTATCAGACCACGTACTATCCCGATACCGTGGATCGCGGCAAGGCCGCGCCCATTCCGCTACACGCGGGCGACGAATTTCCGGCGGACTTTTCGCTAATCCCGAGTCCCAGCCTGACGATTCGCGGCTCGGTGGTGAACCTGCCGCCGCACACTTCCGCTGTCATCATGCTGCAGTCGCACGATTTCAATCTGGTTCTGAACGGCGCCGACCTTCGCCAGGACGGTAGTTTCACGATTCGCGACGTTTCTCCCGGCAGCTATACGATTCTCGCGACCGTTGACGGAGCGCCCGTACCGATGTCGGCGCGGCAGTCGCTGCAAGTGGCGGGGAATGTCGAGGGGCTGCGTCTGGCGCCGCAACCGGGCGCATCGATTCGTGGCCGCCTCCGTCTGGAGAGTTCGCCGGAAACCAACGCACGCCGAGTCGATCTCAGCCAGATATTCCTCGCCCTTCATCCGATGGATCCGGAAGACGATGGAGTGGTCACGCTCGGAGACCAGTTCACCAACCTGACGCACGTCTCGGCCGACGGAAGCTTTGAATGGAAAGATGTTCCCGCGGGCAGCTACTACGTGCGGCTGACGGGTGAGGGCGACGCGAATGCCGATTGGTTCGTGAAGTCCGTGCTGGCCGGCGGACGCGACCTGAACGATTCGGGCATCAACGTGAACGGCGGCGCAATTTCGCTCGATCTGGTGGTGAATGCCAACGGCGCCATCGCCGACGGCATAGTCGTAGATGCAAAGGGGCAGCCCGTCGCGAACGCCATTGTGGTGGCGGCGCCGGAGGCGCGCCTGCGCTCGCGCGTCGACCGCTATCGCAAGACCGTCAGCGACCAGAGCGGACGGTTCACCCTCCGCGGCATTCCTCCGGGCGACTACACCCTGTTCGCCTGGGACAGCGTCGAGGGCGAAGCCTATTACAATCCTGAGTTCCTGAAGAGCTATGAAGGACAGGGAAGCGCGCTGCACATAAGTGAAGGCGACCGCAAGAGCCTGCAATTGCAGGAGATTCCTGACGCAGAACCACAGCCATAGCTGAACCCAAGACGGACCAAGGTTAAGACGAACAAGGTTTCAAAATTGCCGCGCCACCGGCAGCTCTGAAACCTTGCAACCTTGCAGCTTGCAACCCCGGTCAGTGTGACATGGCTCCGTTCTTGCAGGTCTTGGAGATGTGCTTGACGGAGCTCACTTCCAGAGTCTCCGCATTCGAGTGATTCGACGTGGCGCCGCTGTTGCTGGGCGTATTTTCCGACGTGCTCTCGGTGCCGGTGATCTTTACTTCGTGGCCGATGTGCTCCGCTAGGATCGAAGTATCGCCGGTCAGATCGTACATTTTCCCCTGGCTGTCGGTGAGCATGTACTTGCCGTCGGAACTGCTCAAACATCCCAGAACGGTGGTTTGAGAGCCGGTGCTGGCCTCGGTTTTGCCGGAAGCTTTCGCGGCTGGCATGCTTTCTGCTGCCGCCCAGCATACTCCGAGCAGCAGCACGGAAATCAATAGCAATGTTCGCATTGGGTACCTCCAGATTGGTTGTTGTCGTACCGCAAATCGTCTTGGGTTGGATCGGTTCGTCGAAACGGTTTTGCTCAGATCGGTATTCGCAGTGGCGGCGCAGCTGGCACGGTGGGTGCTCCACAGGCACGGCCAACCGGCAAAGTCAGTCTGAGCGTTGCGGAAAAGAGACGCAATACAGCGTTGGCAGGAGGACCCCCGCCTGAGGGACTTCAAGGTGTTTGCCTTACTGCCCCGAGAAGCAGAAGTTTGCAGCAATTTTCAAATGAAACAACCTTGTGTGGCCCGCCCGCTTACCAGTGATGAGTCTCCACCACTGGTGACTCGGCATCGGCGGGCTTGCTTTCATCGGCGTGAATCTTGCCGTCATCTTCGGCGTAGAAAGAGCGGTGCTCGGCGTCGAGGTTTCTTGGCGTCATGGTCAGCATATAGCTGTCGCTTTTCCCCCTGAAGCCTACGGTGTAATCGCCGCGGTCGGGATTGACCATGCGCTGGGTGAAGGTGCCGGTGTGAATCAGTTGCGTGAGTGTAGTGGCGTAGTGACCGTAGTGCTTGTGAAACTGCATCTGGGCGCGCATGACGACGCGCATGTAGGCGAGCGCGTCGAACTCAGAGTCGGAACGGGCCGGATCGCCGTGGTACTTGGGCGTGTATGCAGGCGCGGTTGGCGGCGCGGGCGCGGGTTCGGCTTGCGGCGAGGGCGGTTGTTGGGCCAGGGAGGAAATGCCGACAAAGAGCAGAAGACAGACGGTCAGGAGTGTAGAGCTCAGTTTCATTGCGGTTTTCTCCGAGGAAAAATCATTGAGTCGGTCGCGGGTTGCGAGAAGCCTCGTCCGTTCTGAAAGAAGCTGCAACGCACACCAAGGGTGGGGCAAACATCGCCGGCCCCTGGAAGCGCGCTGCGGCGCCGGCATTCCCAGCTCCGCGTCGGTCGTTTCAGTCCTCTGATTCGCCTCTTGATCCACTTTGGGCGCGCTTTTTCATGTTACTCCCGTAATTTCCCTTCGGTCACCTTCTCTTTGTTTTGTGACGAATTATTACTATGCTGAGTAGAAGAATTCGAGACCATAGGGAAAACTATGAAAGCAGCAGTTGCCAGAAAACCTGTCATCCGCATCGCCGTTGTGGAGAGCGACCCTCTACGCTTCGTAGGGTTTCGCGCCTTGTTCGACTCCGAGCCCGAGTTCGAACTCATCTCCGCCGCGCTGCCGGAAATCAGCACGCTGCAAGCCATTGATCTTATCCTGCTTGGAAATCGTTCCGGGCAAAACCTGTTTGACGTGATGGCCAGCCTGAAAGCGACGCGGCCGGATTTGCGCATCATCGTGACCGGTTCGGGCATCGACGAAGAAACTATTCTAAAAGCGATCGCATCCGGCGCCAAAGGGTACGTGGACGAGGCGGCGACGCCGGCCGAATTCGCGCAGGCGATCCGCATTGTGAATCAGGGGTCGGTATGGGCGCCGCGGCGAGTGCTGTCGATGTTCATCGAGCGCGTGTCGTCGGCGCCGGGAAGAATTTTTCCGGCGGGCCGGGTGACGTTCACCGATCGCGAAAAAGAAGTTCTCGAGATGCTGGTGGCCGGACGCTCGAACAAAGAAATCGGCGGCCAGTTGGGAATCGAAGAGCGCACGGTAAAGGCGCACGTGGCCAAGCTGATGCGCAAGGTGGGCGTGCAGAATCGCATTGCGCTCTCGGTGCATGCCATTACGCATTCGCTGGTCACGACGAAATAAAGCAGTGAGCAATGAGCAATGAGCTGTGAGCAGTGAGCGAACCCGAACCTGGTGGCTCATCGCTCATCGCTCATCGCTCATGGCTCATGGCTCATGGCTCATGGCTCATCGCTCAGAGTCACTTTAGGACACTTACCTTCGTAATCTTGTGGGGTTCACCTGTCTGCCGCATACTCGCCTCACCTACCACAGAACCTGGGAGACGGGGTTGAGAGTGGCGATTAGGGTCACTACTTTCAGCCCCGCATTTTTTTCTCCGGACTCAAACCTTCGATTGTTTTCACCCTCCTGACTCAGCCCTCAACTTTGTTCCTCCACCATCGCCCAAGCAACGCAACGAATTCATTTACAATCCAAGTAACAGAATCCCAGTGAAATCTATTGGTGGCGAGGAACCATGAAAAAGCTTGTATTGCTGGCGGCAGTAGCATTGGTGTGCTGTTTTTCGTTGTGCTCCGCATATGCCGGAGACGATCAGACGAAAGATTCCAAGGCCGTGGATCGCGTCCAGGCTGCGGCGGATGTGCTGAATGAGATTCAGTCGGCCCCAGATTCCGGCATCCCCGAAGACATCCTGGGGAAGTCCGAGTGTGTGGCAGTAGTGCCGTCGATGCTGAAGGCGGGCTTCATTTTTGGCGCGAAGTATGGGCGCGGGATCGCCAGCTGCCGGACGCCGAAGGGATGGAGTTCGCCCGCCTTTTTCATGATCGAAGGCGGCAGCTTCGGATTCCAGATTGGCGGGCAGGCCGTGGACTTGGTCTTACTGATCATGAATAAAGATGGAATGCAGCACCTGCTGTCGAGCCAGTTTTCGCTGGGAGCAGATGCGTCGGTGGCGGCAGGCCCGGTCGGACGTCAGGCGGAAGGCGATACCGATTGGAAGATGCGGGCTGAGATATTGACTTATTCGCGGGCGCGCGGAATATTCGCCGGGGTTACCCTGAACGGCGCGGTGGTGAAGCAGGATAAAAACTCGACCCGCGAGTTTTATGGGCACATGGTAACGACGAAAGCCTCGCTGACGGGTGAAGTCGATCCGCCGCCGGCAGCCAATGCATTTCTGACTACGCTGGCGAAGTGGGCACAGGAAGCGGCAAAGTAGAGCAGGAGGCGGCAAAGTAGAGAGAGATGGCCGGGTTTTGCCCTAAGACCTCGCCCCTCGGACTTTCGCATCCCGAGATGGGCACCCCCGCTTTGGAGTTGCGACGGATCTGGTCACCGAGGTCGGCTGTCTCCTGCGTCTGATTCATCCAAGTCCTTTGACAAGAAACTTTTGGCGGTGATAGGGTCACGCTTCCCCTCATGCGGCGGAAATTTGAATATGCGGCGGCGTGGCCGTTTATCAAAATCCTGGGGATTCTGCCGCGCTCGTGGTCGCGGGCATTTGCCATTGGCCTGGCGCAGGTCGTGTATCTGCTGCACTTCCGGTTGCGGCAGGTGGGCATGCGCAATCTGGAGCTGGCCTTTCCCGATAAAACCAAAAATCAGCGGGCGCGCATTCTGCGGGGCGAATTTACCTCGCTGGGCCGCCAGCTCGCCGAGGTGTGCCAGTTTCCCCGCTACACGCCAGAGAACATCGACGACGTTGTGGTGTATGACGGATTGCAGAGCTACGAACAAGCCTACGCCCGCGGCAAGGGCGTGCTCTTTCTGACGGCGCATTTCGGAGCGTGGGAACTTTCAGCATTTGCCCATTCGCTGCACGGGCACTGGCTGCATATCGTCATGCGGCCGGTGGATAACCAGTATCTCGACCGGTTGATTCAGGGCTACCGCACCATGCATGGGAACCGCGTGGTGCCGAAGGACGATTTCGTGCGCGGGCTACTGGGGGCGATGAAGGCGGGTGAGACCGTGGGCATCTTGATGGACACGAATATGACTCCGCCGCAAGGAGTGTTTGTGGATTTCTTCGGCATCCCCGCCTGCACGGCGAGCGGGCTGGCGCGGATTGCGCTGCGCACCGATGCGGCGGTCGTGCCGGGATTCACAATTTGGGACGAGGCGATGGGAAAGTACCGCCTTCGTTTCGACCCCGCGCTGGAGTTGGTGCGCACCGGCGATCTGGAGGCCGACATCGTCGCCAACACGCAGAAGTTTACCAAGGTGATTGAAGAGTATGTGAGGAAGTATCCGGAGCAGTGGCTGTGGGTGCATCGCAGATGGAAGACGCGGCCCGAGGGCCAGCCGCCGCTGTACGAGAGAAGTCGCTAGGCTACACGGCAATCTCCAGTAACGACCCATCCTACTGGCATTACATCCGGATGGCGGAAATGCGCCGCTAGTCGTTTCCCGGAAAAAGTAACCCCCACTAGTACTACGACCAACGCTACAACTTGTAGTGCCATTTGTAATCTGCCGCCGCAGTGAGGTGGTTGCTACGGTTTCATGAGAGCCACTTAATCTCGCGCACGGAGCCGATGCATATGTTTCCCCCACTTATTGCACGGAACGCCAGGAGTCTTTTTATTTCCTGCGGCAGTCTGCCGCTCGCAACCCTGTTCTTGTTCTTCTTTCTGCAAGCCAGCAGCGCCGCTAGTTTTGCCGCTTCATCTTCGAATGAAGCTTCGCACCCGGCAACGACCGGCAAGTCAGGATTACGCGTCAGCAATTTCGCCTTTCAATGCGGCATTGGAGACACGCAGGATTGCGAGGGTCCGGGCGGAAACTCAATCGTGTGGCCTTCGACCCAGGCCCAGCCGGGAACGCTGCGTCTTCACGATGCGGGAACACATTGGTCGACAATCGATGAAGGCAACGGCGTTTACAACTGGACTACGCTGGACCAGTGGCTGGATCTGATTGCGCAGCATCAGCCGGTCAAGGTGATCCAGACGTTCACCTGGGTGCCGTGCTACCTGGTCGGCGCAAAGCAGTGCTTGGGGCCACCGACCGCTCCCAGCGGCACGAACGTTCCCCCGGGCGATCTGACGGCGAACGGCAGTCCGGCATTCAACGCGTTCGTGACCGCGTTCGTGCAGCATTGCAGCCCGAACGGCAACTGCGTCAGTAAACTCATCAAGGCCTACGAGATGTGGAACGAGTGGGACATCAACTACCACTGGACCGGAACCATGGAGCAGGTTTATCAGATGATCGCCCCGGCTGTGGCCATCATTCGGGCGAACGTGCCCAACGCCCTGATCCTGACGCCCTCGGCGACACCCGACAGCGACACCGCTGTGGGCTATCAAGCCGATTTCCAGAACTGGTTGAATTACGAGAATGAGCACGGCCGCATCTCCGACTGGGTCGATTGGCACGTCTACCTGAGCGTCAACTCCACTACGACCAACACGCCGGAAGTGCAATGGGAAAAGTACAGCGCGAACTACCTGGCGATTCTGGCGTCGACCCCAGGCTGGGAAACCACTCCCTGGGTGGACACCGAGACGAACTTTAACGGCGCGCCCCCGCCGGGGTTGAACTATACCTGCCCTGCGGCGCAATACACACCTGACGACTGCACTGGACAGATCGTGCGCTGGCAGTTGCTGCACGCCTCGAACGGCGCCCGCGGACTCGCCTGGTACAAGTGGAATTCGACCATCGGCTTGAACTCGCAATACGAAACTGCCTACCAGTACATGATGCAGTATCTGAATGCCGGCACGTTCCCGAGTCCCTGCTCGGTCGCGGCCACGCCAGGGGCTCCGACGTGGACGTGCACCTTCACCGAATCGAATGGCACGAAGGCCTTGTGGGTCTGGACACCGAGCGAGAGCGGCATGAACTATATGGTGCCCTCGGGGTACGCAGACTACCGCGACCTGAAAGGCGGCAAGACCAATGTCTCGGCCAGCCAGATCATCACCATCGGGGTCGAACCGATCATGTTGGAAGCCGGCTCAGTGCACTAACGACGGCTACTATTCTCAGGAGTCGCTAACGCTTGGGTGCCCCATTTCTCGCGCGCCTTCTGCGCGAGAAGTGGGGATTTTGTCTTACGAAATAATCATTTCCCGCCATAAGTTCTCGGGGAACCGATCCCGGTGCACTCGTCAAACCCGACGCCGCACTGCGAAGCGCCCTCGGTGATGTCGTTGAAAAAATCGGCGTACTGAGTTGCATTCTCCAGTTCCTTGTACATCGCCGTAAGTTCGATTACGCTGCTTTTCGCTTTGTGTCCGGCGGCATTCACGATTCCAGCCCAGGTCGGCGTGGCCCAACTGGTGCCGCCCACGGAATACCATGCGCCTTCGAGATAAATCGGCGCACAGCAGAAGTTGGCGGCCACGTCGGGATATCCCCGCTGCGATCCGACCACGTTTTCCACCGCGTCCTGATAGGCGGGCCGGGGCTCGTAAGGACTGATGTCGCCGCCTCCGCCGCCGGTATAATAAATTTCGTTTTCGAAATCGCCGCTCGCATTGCGGTTAAAGTATGTGCCTCCGACCGCCACCACGTTCGGCGACGCCCCGGGATAAATGCTGACTCCTAATCCGCTGTCTCCAGCGGCTGCGAAAAATACCACGCCCTTGCTCGCGAAATATTTATCCCAGGACGTTTCTTCGCTCACCTCCGGGTCGCCCCAGCTCATGCTGACCACGCCCCCTCCAGCTTCGGCGACCAGCTTGGCGGCGAGTTGCACTCCGGCCCACGTCGGATCAGTATTCACCTGAACAGTTTCGACCAGATAGAGTTTGGCCTGCGGGGCCATCGAATGCGCCCACTCGATGTCGAGCGCCTCCTCGACTTCCCAGTTCGAATACACCGGCGGTTTCTGCGTCCCCGGCCACGTCACGGTGAAGTCGGCGGCGGGGATGCCATAGTAAGTTGAAAACGCTGCCAGGTCAGTGGCTGCGGTCGGATAGTCGCCCGCGTCGACGATGGCAATCGCTCCCCATCCCCCCGCAGGTGTAGCTGTGCTGGTCGCGACCGGGCAGCCGGCGGGCCCTTTGACCAGCTTGTAGACGCACGCTACCGATCCCGGCGTTTCCACTCCCGGAGGCGGCTGCGGCGCCGGCTGGTCGGAGTCGACGAAGAAGTAATTCGTGTGATGCCGTCCGGGCTGAGGAATGCTCGATTCCGGAATAATAATTCTATGCCCGTTCAGCGAGCCTTCGACGCTCTGCGCGGAAGCGGGAGCGGCGAAGTTGAAGACTAAGCCCACACCCAAAACCAGCCCTGCAGAAATTGATAATGCTCGATCGAAATGCTTCATGGATTCCTGACTCCAGACTCGATGACTTGCGGCTTCCAGCCCGCGTTTTGCCGTGGGTAATCATGCCGATTGCGAGGCGGAAAAGCAAGTCAGGGCGAAGCGCGGAGTATTCAATCTATTTAGTGGAACGCTGACGGATTACTCATCCGAGAGCGGGTCTAAGGTGCGTTGGCTCCGGCCGGCGGCGCCTTCCGGTAAAATTAAGCTTTCCAGGAGGTTTCCATGAGCACGGCCACTATTTCTCCGACCACTCCCGCTTCGTCTACGACTTTCGAACACATCGCCGAACTGGAACGCAAGTATTTGCTGACCACGTATAACCGCTATCCCGTGGTGCTGGCGCGGGGCAAGGGCGTGTTCTTGTATGACATCGAGGGCAAGAAGTATCTCGACTTTGTTTCCGGCCTGGGAGTGAATGCGCTGGGACATGCGCATCCGCGGATCGTGAAGACCATTCGCGAGCAGGCGGCGCGTCTGCTCCACGTCTCGAATCTTTACTACCACGAATATCAGGGACCGCTGGCGGAGAAGCTGTGCAAGCTTTCAGGTCTCGACCGTGCGTTTTTCTCGAACAGCGGCACCGAAGCGATTGAAGGTTCGATCAAGCTGGCGCGCCTGGCCGGGCATCGCGCCGGCGGCGAGGCCAAGTGCAAGCTGGTGGCGCTTGATGGTTCCTATCACGGCCGCACCTTCGGCGCGCTCTCGCTCACCGGGCAGGACAAGCATCGCAAGGGATTCGAGCCGCTGCTCGAAGAAGTGACGTTTGTGAAGCAGAACGATATCGAGGGCTTGCGCGCGGCGGTGAACGAAAACACCTGCGCCATCGTGCTGGAACCGATTTTTGGCGAAGGCGGAATTTACGAGTGCTCGCCGGAATTTTTGCAGGAGTGCCGCGCCCTCGCCGATCGCCACAAAGCGGCCTTGATCTTCGACGAAATTCAATGCGGTCTCGGGCGCACGGGAACAATTTTCGCGTTCCAGAGTTTCGGAGTTACTCCCGATATTGTCGCGATTGCCAAGCCGATTGCTGCCGGGCTGCCGCTGGGCGCATTCATTGCGAAAGAAGAATTCGCCAACGCGATTTCGCCGGGACAGCATGGCACCACGTTTGGCGGAGGTCCGCTGGCGTGCCGCGTGGCGCTGGAATTTCTGTCGATTGTCGAAGAAGAGAAGCTGCTCGAGAACGTGAAAAAAGTTGGCGCGTACCTGCATGACGAATTAAAAACGCTGGCCGAGAAACGCGGCGCGGGCAACGAAGTGCGCGGCCGCGGATTCATTCAGGGGATTCAGCTCGAAATTCCGGCGCGTCCGATCGTGGATGCGGGTCTGGCCGAGGGCGTTCTGTTCAACAGCACGCAGGACACGGTGGTGCGGTTTCTGCCTCCGTTTCTGCTGGAAGAGAAGCATGTGGATAAAGGGATTCGCGTGCTGAAGAAGCTGTTAAGGAAGCCGCCCAAAGGTCAGTTCTATGTAGGTGGCTAGCCGGGTGCCCCATTTCTGCCGCGCTCTTTGCGGCAGAAGTGGGGATGTTCCGGCCAGCCCGTGACTCGTTCTTACGGACACAAAAAACGGGGAGCCGAAGCTCCCCAAGTGAAGCGACAGAGGCGTTGTTTCACTTAAATAGAAGGTGGGTTAGAAGAAAGAGTTGTCCCGTCGCGAGGAACATTTTTGCGGGCGTTTGAATCTTGGCGATCGACGTAGGCCGATCTATGAATTCTAAGAACCGTCACCACACCATCCACAAATAATCATAGATGAATCCAGTGCAGGCGAATCCGGTGCCGCATGTTAATGTCCTGCCGGGCGCGGCTTTCGGCCCGGCCAACGGCGTTGAAGAATGCTGGATGGATTTCGACGGGGCGCGGATGCGTTATCTGCGGGCAGGTGCAGGGCCGGCGCTGATTTTGCTGCACGGGTTGATGGGCTATTCGTTTTCGTGGCGCTACGCCATGCCGGCGCTGGCGCCTTATGCCACGGTGTATGCGCCTGATTTACTGGGAGCAGGCTTCTCCGACCGGCCTCGGATCAACCATTCGATGCGGGCCACGGCCAACCGCGTGCTTAAGTTTGCAGACAATCTGGGGCTCAAGGCCTTCGACTTGCTCGGCACTTCGCGGGGCGGAGCCGTGGCCATGTGTGTCGCAGCCATGTGTGTCGCAGGAATGTGCTCCACGGCGGAATGCATGAACGGCGGCGCTCCGCAGGTGCGCAGGCTGGTCTTGGTGGCACCGGTGAATCCCTACTCGGCGCACGGGCGATGGCTGGCGCCATTTGCCGGGACGCGTTTGGGAACGGCGATCATTCGGCCGCTCATCGAGCGGGTGCCTTCGCTTTATCCTTTCTGGTACGCGCGCGTGTTCGGGGATCGCAAGAAAATTCCGGCGGGAAGCCTGGAGGGGTACGCGGCGCCGCTGCGGCGGCCGGGATTGCTCGATCACGCGTTCAGCATCGTCAGGACGTGGAGCGCGGACCTGCGGGAACTGGAGGCGCTGCTGCCGAAACTGGCCGGGGTTCCGACATTACTCATGTGGGGAGATAAAGACCCGGCGGTGTACGCTTCCTCGATGGAAGCTCTGGCGCGCTATTTTCCCAAGGCAGAAAAGGTGGTGTTCCTCGGCGTGGGCCACCTGCCGTATGAAGAGTGCGCCGAGGAATTCAACCGGGAATTGATTCGTTTTTTGACCCGCGAGGGCGAGCGGAAGCACTGAGCTTTCGTGGCGCGATCTGATAAGATCGCCCGGACTTGGGCTGTTGCCTGGAGATAGGAGTATCGCGATGAAGTGCGGCGCCTCTCTGTTCCTTGTTGTCCTAAGTCTGGCAGCATTCGCGCCGGCGCTGGCCGCACAGCAGCTCTCGACCTCCGACCCTGCATTCGAGGAGCAGATAGAGCGGGGCCGGAAAGCTCTGCGCGACCACAAATACAGAGACGCGCTTGACGCACTTAAGAATGCCAATAAGTTGCAGCACGACTCCTGTGGCGAATGTAATCTCCTGCTCGCTGTTGCGTATTTCCAGATGCGTGACGAAGGCCACGCGATGGAAAGCTGCGACAAGGCCATCGCGACGGCTAAGACCGACGAGGTGCGCGCGTTCGCTCACAACCTGAAAGGCAATCTGCTGCTTAGTTCCGCCGGGGAGGACGCAAAGAAGATGGCCGCCGCAGAGGCCGAATTTCAGGCGGCGATTGCCTTAGCGCCGAAGTCGCCGGTCTTCCACATGAATCTTGCGAAGGCACTACTGCGGGAATCGAAGGACGACTCCGCCCGCCATGAATTGCAAGTTTGTCTCGAGTGCAGCCCTGACAAAGAGATGAAAGTGGAAGCCGAGAAGTTAATCGCTGACCCGAAGCGCGGGCGGGAAGAGGTTGCTCCAGATTTTGAGCTGACAACCATGCAAGGGCAGCAACTGTCGCTGCAGGGGCTGGCGGGGCGAGTAGTCGTCATGGATTTTTGGGCTACCTGGTGTCCGCCTTGCCGCGCGTCGGTGCCGGAGCTGAAAGATTTGACCAGGAAATATCCAGCCGACAAGCTGGTTCTGATCAGCGTAAGTGCCGACAAAGACGAAAAGGAATGGCGCGAGTTCGTGGCCAAGAAGAAGATGGACTGGGCGCAGTATCGCGACGCGGATAAGAAAATCATGAATGCTTTTGGCGTTCATTCCTTTCCCACGTACATGGTCATCGACGGTGACGGAGTTATTAAGGAACGCCTAACCGGCATGAACCCGCAGGAGAGCGTCGTTTATCGGCTGAAGGCAACGCTGAGTCAGATGTCGCAACTGGAGGGCGAGGAGCGCAAGTAGTTGCGGGTTGTGGATCCCTCGTTTCTTCATGAGCCTGCATATCGTCGATTTCCTTCGTCATGCCATCATCCATTACGGCTATTGGGCCGTAGGCGCGGTTCTGCTGCTGGAAAATATTGGCTTGCCGCTGCCGGGCGAAACGATTCTGCTGCTGGCCAGTTTCCTGGCTTATTCCGAACACGACCTGCAGCTTCCCTGGATCGTTATCGTGGCCACGGCGGTCACAACCATTGGCGGCAGCCTCGGCTTCGCGGTGGGTCAATACGGCGGGCGTGCGCTGCTCGGGCGATATCAATTGGCGTTTCGGATTCCGCAGACCACGCTGGCGCGGGGCGAGAATTTATTTGCGCGGTTCGGCGCGGTCACGGTGTTTTTTGCCCGCTTTGTTTTCGGGATAAGGATTGTCGCCGGGCCGCTGGCGGGCGTGTTGCGCATGCCGTGGGGCAAATTCCTGCTCTGGAATTTTCTGGGCGCGACGGCCTGGGTCACAGCCGTCACCACGGTCGGCTATTCCTTTGGCCGGCATTGGGGACGGCTGGAGCGTGATATGAAGCGTTTCGACATCGGAGTCGTGATTGTGCTCGGGTTGCTGGCGGCAGCGTGGTGGTGGCGGAGCCGGCGGCAAAACGGGACGGTCCATCCTTTATGAAACCGTCGCGCTCCCGGCATCTGAGGAGTTAACTTTTGCACAGCTGCGGGGTTCGACTGTACGGCTATACTGTGCGGGTGTCGCGGAGGAGTTTCGCTGTAGTTGGGGATTGTCCGTGACCCATCGAAATCACACGGCCGCGTCCGAGCCGGAATCGGACGAGGAGGAACGCATGAAAAAGCTCGGGTTACTGAGTCTAGTCGTCATCGTGACATTCCTGTTGGCGATGGCCTTCACCGCGACGGCAGCACCGGTGCCACCGCCTCATCCGCGCGTCGAACACGCGTTAGAGGCGCTGCACAGCGCCAAGGATCACATGGAGCACGCTGAGGGCGAATTCCATGGCCATCGCGCCAAAGCGATTGAGCATATTGACGGCGCCATTCACGAAGCTGAGATTTGCATGCAGGAACCGTAGTCCTACGCATAAAAAGTTCAGGGCAGCGCCCAGCGGGCGCTGCCTTTTTTATTTTTTCGGATGCCGCTTCAATGTCAGATTTTTCTAGCGGCCGAAGGTGTATCCGATCGAGGCGCCAAGGCGCAGGATATTCCCGGAACTGAACTCGGTGTTGTCGACGATGCGGTAGAAGTGCGCTTCCGGGCGAATAAAGAGGTTACGCTTACGCCAGAAGTAGTAACGCATGTCGAATTCGGCGTGCAGAAGCAAGTGGTTACTGCTGATCGAGGCGCGGCAGGCGCCGGAGGGGCAGCTTCCGAATACGTTGTAGAAAAGCAGACTCTCGCCGCCCAACCCGGCCATGAAATCAACCGTGGTTTTGGCCGCGACTTTGCGGGTATACACGCCGTTGACGTCGTAAAAGATCGGGCGAAATTTCTGGTACCCGGCGTAAAGGCCCTGATGGTAGCGGAACATCCCTTCCGCATTGAAGCCGAAGTGATTGTCTAAAAGCACATCGGCGCTGAAGCTGGGATAGACCGCGCCCTCCAGCGGCGGAGGCACGAAGGCCACGGACGAAGAGTAGTAGCTGGGAGAAAACATCGTGCTGCCGCCGGCGGCAATATCGATTTGAGAGACTTGCTGGGCACCGGCGAAGCTTGCCATGATTACCACGGTCGCAACGACAGTGCAGGTGAGCAGAACGAGCTTTCTCAATACACCCCCTTACCCTTCTACAGAGTGAACCTTTAGCTTGCGCATGATGTTGCCGCAGGCAACGCTGGGTTGATGCCTGAGGTCGATGCGTAGTTTGATGCCTGGTTTGATGCTTATTACGCGACGCGGGCGACCAGCGAGCCGGTCGCCCGAACAAGACATGTTAGCGTATCCGGGACGGAATGTCCCAGAGCTGGTTCGCGGGCTGCCATCAGACAGCTTGCCCCACGAGACCCGCCGTTTAGTCTGGGCCGATGGTGTAGCCGATCGAGGCTCCTACGCGAATCACGTTCGAGTTGGTGTAGACGTCGGTATTGTTCAGAATGTGGTAGTAATGCACTTCCGGCCGCACAAAGAAGTGGTCCCAGACGTAGTAACGGACGCCACCGCCAAGATGCACCAGGAAGTGATTGTAGCTGTTGTAGCAGGACCCTAAATCCAGGCAACTGAACGTGTCGGTGTATTCGTAGAAGCGAGTGGTCTGCCAGCCGATTCCACCCATGAGGTCGGCCCCGAACTTCTTGCCAAAACGTGGTTGATAGAGGCCGTTGAAATCAAACAGGATGGGGCGATAGAGTATGCCGCCACCCGTGTTATCGAGGGCCTGCTTGGTTCTCCAGTTTGCCTCAAAGTTAAAACCGATGCGGCGGTGGAAAATCACGTCACCGCTGATGGTGGTGAACAGGCCGCCCTTTTCCGGACCGACGCAGTTGCTGGTGAAGCTGATGGAACACGTTCCGTTCGTTCCGCTGGACACGAGCGTGCCGAAGCCGAACATCGCGTCGCCCTGCTGCGCGGAAGCCAGGCTGGCGACAAGAGAAAAGGCAAAGATGGTTGTGAAGAAGGCAAACTTTCTCAAGGGAACCTCCATGTGTAGTCGTTCTTGGAAGCACGATGCTTGACGGTACGATGCTGCCGCCAAACCGTTTGGATGCAGATGCCTGGGTAACACGTCCATCATAATTTCAGCGCCATCAGGATTTCAAACCCCGAGGAGTACGACGTGTAAAGATTTGTGAAGCGGGCGCGGGCTGATGTTTTGCTGGCGCCAATGGCTGTGCGGACGGATGCCCAGCCACTCCGTTGCAACCCATCCCCGAGCCGGAAGTTGCGGGCAAGCACCACAGTTCTCCCGCGGGGCAGGCGCAACCAGAGTCAGGCCGTCGTTCAACGCAAGTTCGTGGCTACGGGCGCTTGCTGCTGGAGCCGCCGCCGCGAAGGATGTGGTCCAAAGCAATCGGGCCGGCGCCGAAGAAGATCAGGCCAAAGGCCAGAGCGGCCAGCGCCAGCGGGAACTCGAAGCCGGGGCGGTCGGGAGCTCCCAGCAGGCCGTTGTGCCAGTGAACTTTCCAGATGGCGACAAACATGTCGATCGCAATGGCGAAGGCGGCGGCGCGGGTGAACAGTCCAGCCAGGACCAGCAGGCCTCCGAGGAACTCCGCGAACGAGGAAACATAGCCCAGCCAGGCAGGCAGGCCGAGACTGGCCACGAACTGCGCGTGGTGGTGCAGGCCGCCGAAAACGTTGTGATAGCCATGTGCCACCATGACGGCGCCCAGGGCGAGGCGCATCACGAATAGGGCGAGCGGCTGTAGACGATCGAGGTAGCGCACGTGGTTCCCTCCGGAATTAGGACATTAGATTACCGCAATCTGGCCAGGGGAGGGCAGAGCCAAGAAACTAACAGAGAACGATTGCGTGACGGGCGAACTTTTGATAACGTTTGGGCGCCCCAGATTCCAAAGACCGTCACTATGTGGAATCGGAGTGTGAAATCGGGTCCTGTGTCGGTTTTCCCCCTCGGCTGCTAAGAATAAAGACTTCGAAGATCGCGACGAAACAGCCGAGCTGGGGTTCCGTGTTCGTAGTCGAAAAAATTCGCGGTTAGGAGTCGGCGATGAATCTGATGATGAAGGAAGGTATCTTGAAGAAAATGTTTCTGCTCACGCTTGTGTTGCTGGTTCCGTCGTTCGTCCTGGCCCAGCACAAAACCAGTGCACCGTCGCATTCTGCTCCCAGCCATGCGAGCGCGCCGAGCCACAATACCTCGCAGCATACGACGAGCCACACCGGTACGACCACTCACACCGGCTCGACCAGTCATATGGGAAACACGACGTCTCATACCGGTACGACTACTCACACCGGTACGACCAGCCGCACCGGAACCACGAACCGCAACGGCGCCATGGGCCGAGCCGGGACCACGAACCGTTCCACCACCACTAACCGCTCAACCACCACAACCCGCACCAACATGGGTCGCGGCACAACGACCACCCGCACGACGACGACGTCGCGCACCACGAGCATGAGCCATACGGCTCCCGGACGCACCGTCTCGATGCGTGGCGGCGGTTCGGCAAGCGTGCGTCCCAACGGCCAGGTCCGGTCCATCAACGCCCACGGGATGGCGATTCATAACAATCTCCATGGCGGGCGGACCATCGTGAGCACGCACAACGGAGCTCGCATCGTGAGCAACGGAAGGCGCGGCGGCTACGTGCAGCGCGCTTACGTCACGCGCGGCGGACGTTCTTATTATTCGCGCACGTATTACTACCATGGCGCGTATCGCGTCGGCGTCTATCGCGGCTATGGCTGGCACGGCCATACCTACTTCGGCTATTACCACCCGTACTGGTTCCACGCCGGATTCTATGGATGGGGCTGGCATCCCTGGGGTGCGCCAATCGCATGGGGATGGGGCTGGGGTGGAGCGCCCTGGTATGGCTTCTACGCTGGTTGGTGGAACCCTTATCCCGTCTATGCTGCGCCCTACTTCTGGCTGACCGACTACCTGATCGCACAGAACCTGCAGGCGGCATACGCGGCGCAGGCGGAAGCGAATGCGGACGCAGCCGCGGCTGACGCTGCACCGGCGGATAATCAAGCTGGCGGCAGCGGCGGGGACGGACCAGGACAGGTCGCGCTCTCGCCCGAAGTCAAGCAGGCCATTGCCGACGAAGTGAAGGCGCAGATCCAGGCGGCGCAGACTGAGTCGCAGCAGGGATCTTCTGATGGCGGCCAGGCCTCCGCAGCTCCGGCTCCGGCAGCCGCTTCCGGCGACCAGGTGCCTCCGGCGCTCGATCCGGCCCATCGCACATTCATCGTGGCATCGGATCTTGACGTCGTGGCGGATGGGCAAGAGTGCGCCTTGACTCAGGGTGACGTGATCACTCGGCTTACCGACAACCCCGATGCCGACAACAAAGTGAATGTGAGCGTCGCCAGCAGCAAGAAGAACGATTGCGCCGCGGGCAAGAACGTACTGGTTGCGGTCGA
This sequence comes from Terriglobales bacterium, assembly GCA_035504195.1. Lineage (GTDB taxonomy): Bacteria > Acidobacteriota > Terriglobia > Terriglobales > Acidobacteriaceae > Sulfotelmatobacter. The sequence goes on along the minus strand of DATJSG010000027.1, from coordinate 22,415 downwards.
CGACCTGCAGGAAATGCACAATCACTTCCAGGAGCAACTCGACGCGGGCATGAAGGACATGGCCGCGAAGCAGGGCACCGGCGGGATGCCGAAGTCTCCGGATGCGTCCACCGTGGCTTCGGACGTACCGCCGCCGGCTCCGGACAAGACGGCCGCCGCACAGCTGGCTGATCAGGATAAGGCTGCGGACCAGGCCGAGGCCGAAGCCAAGCAGGACGCCGGTTCGTCGGGCGGGGGATCGCAGTAGCGCGAGCCGACAACTGCACAGTGAACCGGTTCGGCAAGCGGCTTTTGCCGAACTGGTTCGTAAAATCAACGGTTCGCAAAATTAACGTTTCGTAAAAGTAACGTTTCGGAAAATCAACATTCAGGGAGCGTCGCCGCAACGGGACGCTCCCGGTTTTTGTTCTGAATCACTATCCTGCGTCTTTCTCGGGAGAAATGGGGCTTTGACCATGCAGGATCGGTCGCGATCCGGCATGAATTCAACAGGAGAATTCAGTCATGGTATGCAGCAGGAAGGTGTCTAAGCGGACGGGGCGCAAGTTCGAGCCAGTGATTTCTGCGACAGTGTTGGCGATGGTCTTCGCGATGGTGTGGGCTGCGGCCTTTCCTCCGGCCAGAGCGGCTGCGCAAGCCGTTACTCTGCAGGACCAGCTGGTGGCGCAATACAAAGCGGTAAAGATGGGATCCGATACCAGCGGATATTCCGTGGTTGACAAGGGCAGTGTGCTCGAGATCAAGAAGGGCGGAATCATCGGCGTCCCGTATTCCGACAAGACCATCCTCACCACCAAGTATGAGCAAGGGACGGTTCACGGTCCGAGCACCGCGATGACCGAAGCGCGCAAGCGGATCTTCGGACATTTCTCCCAGACTCAGTCGGAAGGCCAGACGACGCATCTGTTCGCGGCCGGCGACAAAGTGTATTCGCAGAAAGTGGAAGTCGATACCGCCAAGGACGAAGTCACGATGTTCATTGTCGCTTGCGACACCTGCAACAAGACCGATCCGCCCACCTACAACAAAGCCAAAGTGATTTTCGTGTTTCCCAAAGGTTCTCTGGTGAAGGCGCAAGCCGGTGAAGTCGAGGACACGATTGGCCAGTTGCTGGCGATGAGCGACGACCAGAGCGGCGGTGGGGGCGATCAGCAGGGCGGCAATGGCGGCGACCAGCAGCAAGGCGGTCAGGATCAGGGTCAGCAGCAGGCCGGCGGCGGTGGTCAGGATCAACAGGCCCAGCAACCGGCGCAGCCGCAGACCATCGAAAAGGGCATGTCTCCCGACCAGGTCACGGGAGTTTTGGGAAATCCCGACAAGATCGTGAATCTGGGCGCCAAGCAACTCTACATCTACAAAGATATGAAAGTGACTTTCCTGAACGGCAAAGTTTCCGACGTGGAGTAGAACGGTCAGACGGGGCACGCAGGGCTTCTGGCGTTTGCATGTCGAGGAGAAACTCACTATGGCAAACAATCACAAGATTGGGTTCGCAGTGCTGGTCCTATGCCTCGCGATAGCCGCGCAGGCGCAGAATCCCTTCGAAGCGCAGAAGCAGTTTTCCGCCACCGTCGTGATGAGCGGAATGCCGGCCGGCAACCCTATGACTCAGGGCGGGATGAAAATTTATCGCTCCGGCGATAAGATGCGCACGACCATGGGGGCCATGGGATACATGATCGTGGATCTGGCGCAGCACACCAATTACATGGTCATGGGCTCCGGCATGTGCATGCAGATGACCGCGACCGGGCAGCAGAACCCTTTTGTCCAGGCAGCGGGCGCGACCTTCGACCGCTCGCCGGCCGGGACTGACACCGTGGATGGGCATTCCTGCAAAGTGGAAAACATGACCGTGACCACGCAGAGTGGCAAGGTGACGAAGATGAAAGCCTGGGAAGCGAACGATCTGAAGGGATTCCCCATCAAGATCGAGGTACAGTCGGCCAAAGGCCCAATCACGCTGCAGTACAAAGACATCAGCTTTGATGAGCCGCCCGCGTCGATGTTTACTCATCCCGACAACTGCCGGCAGATGGGCGCCATGCCGGGTGCCCCGCAGTGAACTGACTCCCGCGCTCCGAGACTGCATCCCGCGAAGATTCTCCAACGCGAGATTCCTGCTCCTGGTAATGCTTAAACCGCACTCTGCTCATTGCTCTGTAAGAGTTGCTGCGACAACGGCTTGGCCCAGCGACGTAGTACCTCCGTACCGTGCGTAGTACTTCAGTTACCGGATTGCTGGTGACTCGGCGGGGGCTCTGCGATGAATGCTGCTAATAGTAGATTCTTCAGAGAAAACCACAATATATAGTTGTCGGGTCCGACCAGCCTTCACCCCCATTCCAGAAAATACCCAAAAAACCCAATAAAAACGGGATATTCGCTTCGAGCCGGGGCTTTTCGGGGCTGATATATGCTCAGGACACCAAGAGCCCTCGGAGTGAGACTGAGGGTGCGGCGTCTCTCAAAGCAAAACCCGCGAGTCGAAGAACCGGGCGGGAAGAATGCGAAAGAGAGTGGCAAAAGGAACTGGTCAGGAACTATGGCCGACTCGCGAGAAGTGATGAATATTCGCCAGGCGTCGCAATATCTGGGCGTGAGTCCGGACACTTTGTACAAGTACGTTGGGGAACAGAGAATCCCGGCGTTCAAACTAGGCAACCGCTGGCGCTTCAAAAAATCGCGGCTGGATCAGTGGATGGAAGAGAAGTCGAGCGAGATGGACCCGCAGGCGAAACGGAAACAGAAGGCGGCTGGCAAAGCCGCCGGTTCACAGTAGCAAGTTCGCAGTAGCAAGTTTGCAGCAGCAAGATCGCAGTAGCAAGCAAGGCCGAAGGCGAGACGCCTTCGGGACAGCCGGCGGGAACGCCGGCGCTACAAAAACTGCCGGCGTAACGCCGGCGCTACAAAAGGTGGGGCACATGTTTGGAATGGGATCGAAGTCGATTGTTGGTCTGGACGTAGGCTCCTCGAGCATTAAGGCGGTCGAACTCAAGAAAAAGGGCGGACAGATCGAAGTCACGCATCTCGGCCTCGAACCGCTGGCGTCCGACATCGTGGTCGATTCGATGATCGTCGATTCGGGCACGGTTTCGAGCGCGATTTCGAAACTGTTCCAGGACAACGCGATCAAGACCAAGGCCGTGGCCACGGCGGTCAGCGGGCACTCGGTGATCGTAAAGAAGATTTCGCTGCCGTCGATGAGCGATCAGGAACTGGCCGAGACCATCGAGAAAGAAGCGGCGCAGCATATTCCCTTCGATCTGGCCGATGTGAGTCTCGACTACCAGATCCTGTCGGATGAAGTGGGCAGCCCGCAGATGGACGTTCTGCTGGTCGCGGTCAAGAAGGACAAGATTTTGAACTACACCAACGTACTCTCGATGGCGGGACGCACCCCGGCTATCGTGGACATCGACGCGCTGGCCCTGCAGAACTGCTACGAGTACAACTACCAGCCGGCGCCGGGACAAGTGGTTGCATTGCTCAACCTGGGCGCGAGCGTGATGAACATCAACATCGTGAAGGGTACGACGCCGCTGTTCCCGCGCGATGTCAGCGTGGGCGGCCATCAGTACACCGACTCGCTGCAGAAGGAACTGGACCTGAGTTTCGACGATGCCGAGTCGCTCAAGCTGGGCAACAAAGTTGGAACCGTGAGCGAGGACGCGAAGCAGCCGATCCTGCAGCAGGTGACCGAAATCATCGTGCTGGAAATTCAGAAGACGTTTGACTTCTTCCGCGCCAGCGCGGCGGGCGAGCACATCGAGAAGATTTATCTCGCGGGCGGATCGTCGAAGGTGCCGGGGCTGGTAGAGGCGCTGCGGCAGGAGTTCTCCATGCCGGTCGAGCTGTTCAATCCGTTCCAGCGGGTGATGCCGCCGACCGAGGGGCACGGAGCAGAACTGGTGGAGCAGAACGCGGGCCAGATGGCAGTCGCGGTGGGCCTGGCTCTGAGGAGCTTTGAATCCCTATGATCAAAATCAACCTGCTGGAAAATTCCAAGGGAAAGAGCAAGCGCGGTGGTGGCGGCGGACCGTCAATGCCCACGATGGAACTGGGCGATATGGGGTCGCCCAAGCTGAAGGTCCTGGTGGTGGTGCTGATCGCCGGACTGTTCAATTGGGGTTACTGGTACCGCCTCGATCATCAGGGCAAAGCGATCGCGGCCCGCATGGTGATCGCCGAGCAGAAGAACCACGAGTTGGCCGACGTGAAGGCGCGCTTTCTGGAGCGCCAGACCCAGGTCGACGCCTACAAGCGGCGGGTGGATGTGATCGACGGGCTGCGCAATAACCAGACCACCCCGGTAAACCTGATGGCCATGATGGGCGAGACGGTGAACAACACCGAAGCCGTCTGGCTGAACAAGATGGACGATACCGGCGGGGCGGTCAATCTGGAAGGCACGGCGTTGTCGGCTGATGCGGTGGCCAACCTGATCGCCAACCTGCAGAAGACGGGCTTCTTCAGGAGCGTCGAGATCAAGGAAACCTGGCAGGACGATCAGATCAAAGACATGCAGGCGTTTCAGTTCGTGCTGACCTGCGATCCGAGTGGGAAGTCATAAAGGCGGACCTATGGCGATGAATTTTGGCGAACTGTCGGGCATCAAGCAGTGGGGCGTAGTGCTGGCGGGAGGCGCGCTGGTGACGGCGGCGCTGTACTTCACCGTGTTCAAGAGCCAGAGCGAGAAGAACGCGACCGCGCAGCACGCCCTCGAAGACAAGATCCGGGAGAACAACGAGCTGGAGTCCTACCGGCCCAAGCTGAAGCAGATCGAGCAGCAGCTGGCGGAACTGAAACAGCAGATGGAAATCGAGGCGCGCATCGTTCCCGACGAGAAGCAGGTCGACGGGTTCATCGAGACGCTCGATGCCGAGGCGCAGAAGGCGGGCGTGTGGCTGCGGCGCTATGCGGCTCGGGACGTGAAGACGCAGCAGTACTACACGGAAGTGCCCTTCGACATCGAGGCGGACGGGCCGTACTACTCGATGCTGAATTTCTTCGACCATGTGAGCAAGCTGGAACGGATCGTCAACATCAACAACCTGCTGGTGTCGACGACGCACAATCCCCAGGGGGCGAAGGCGAAATATACGTACCAGTACGCGTCGAATGAAAGCATAGTGGCGACGTTTACAGCGACCACGTATTTCAGTCACGATGCGCCACCTCCCGCGGCTGCCGGGCATAAACCCGGAGCGCCGACGGCGAAGGCGGCGAAGTAGGCTAACTATGAAGAAGCTGACGACAGGCATTCTGGCAGTGGCATTCATGGCGGGCGGGTTTGCGGCTCCAAAGGCTGCAGCCCAGAATCCGGACGCCATTGACAACGCGCGCAGCATCGCAAAATCGCTGCAGCAGAAGCAGGCCAACGACACCAACGCGGCGCTGGGTGCGGCGGGAGTTCCTTCTCCCGCCAAGCCGGCCCCCGGCGCTCCGGCGCCGGCGGTGAAGCCGGCGGCGATTCCGGGAGCGAGTCAGGCTTCGTCTCCGGTTGCGCCTTCCGTTTCGGCGCATGTTTCGCAGGCGGCCAAACCCGAGGCCGTGGCGAAGCGGGTCTCGGCTCACAACCAGCTTGAGAAGGTGAACGTCGTCAAAGGCGCGGACTCGATTCAGATCGAGATCAGCTCCCGCGAGGCGGTGACGCCGCGCGTCAGCCAGCTGAGTTCGCCGGCCCGGATTCTGGTCGAACTCCCCGAGACGGTGGTCGCCAGCCCGCACAACAAAATTGCGGTGGGTGAAGGCGGAGTCAAGGGCGTGCGCATCGGCATGGACGGCAAGAACCCTCCGACGACCAGCGTAGTGGTCGACCTGGAGAAGCCTCTGACCTATGAACTGACTCCGGGTGCGGCGGGCGAAGAAGTTCTGACCCTGCATACCCAGGGCGGGACCGAAGCCTCGGCCCAGTTCCCGGCGAAATCCACGGAGAAGTCCACGGCGAAGATCCCGGCCCCGGCACCAACGAAGATCGCTTCGGCTCCCATGAAGAGCGCGGCGCACGTGGCCATGGCGACAGCGGTGCCGGCCAAGCCGGCAGTTGCCGCGCCGAAAGTGGCTACGGTGAGAGAGCCATTCTCGAAAAACAAAGCAATCGCGCAGGCTCCTAAGCCGGAGAGCAAGACCGCCGTTGCCGATGCGGCGCTGGCGGGTCTTGGCTTGCCAGCCAAGGCCGAAGACAAGAAGTCGGACGACAAGAAATGGGCGATGACCGGGAAGCGTGATCCCTTCTTCAGCCCCGTCGTGCAGCAGAGCGGTTCGGGTTGTTCGACTGGCAAGAAGTGCCTGGAGATCAACGCCATCAATGTGCGGGGCGTGGTGAAGTCCGATAACGGGTTCATCGCAGTAGTAACCAACGCCCTGAACAAAGCCTACTTCCTGCGGGAGAACGATCCGGTATTCAACGGTTATGTGGTTAAGATCACTGGCGATTCGGTCGTGTTCCAGGAGACAGTGCAGGACAAGCTGGGCAAGAGCTTCACGCGGGAAGTGGTGAAGCGGATCTTTACCCCGGCAGTCTAGATTCCGGCGGTAATAGACGCGGACAGTTTTGCGGGGACGGCAGCCGGGAAACCGGGAGCCGAAATCAAGTTTGACGAAGGACACGCGGACCCCAGGTCCGCGGGTTGGGGAGAGGCGAAATGCGAAAGCAAGAGCTCATTATGTTCGTATCGTTGCTGCTGGTGGCGGCGGTAGCATCCGCCCAGGCACCGAGCCGGCTCGATCGAGTCGACGTAGTCCGGGGTACGGACGATATCCGGATTGAGATGAAATCCAGCGGCGCAATCACGCCGAAACTCAGCACACTGGACACGCCCACGCGCGTCGTGGTGGATCTGCCGGGGACCGTGATGGCCACCGGGCGGAGCCGCATCGCCGTCGGCGCCGACGGGGTGAAGGATCTGCGCATCGGCATGGATGGGCAGACGCCTCCGACCACGCGCATCGTCGTCGATCTCAACCAGGCGTGCACCTACGAGTTGACGCCGGGCCCGGCGGGCAAATTGGTGCTGACGCTGCACTCCGGCGCAACGGCTAAGGCCGCTCCTGCGAGCTCTCCAAGTCCTGTCGCCCCGAAGCATGAGGAAGCGAACGCCGTTGCGGTCAGCGCGCCGGCCTCACCCTTTGCTCCGCGGGTGACGGCAGCCAGCGCAACTCCGGCGCCCAAGGCGGACGCCGCGGCTGCGGCGAAGGCCTCCACCAAGGACTCAGCCTCGCCTAACGGTTTCGTGTTCGTCGAGCCCTCGTATCAGGCCAAGACTGACGCCAAGACCGACGCCAGGACCGAAACGAAGAACTCCACCACCGACGCAACCACGGAAGCGAACAACCAGGCAGTCGATCAGCCTGAGGTTCGCGCCCAGGAAGCGGCCGCACGATTCGCCGACAAAACGGCGGCAGAACTGCTTCCGGTAAGCGCCCATGCGGCCCAGTCGCAGAACCAGCCGGCAGTGAATCTGGCGGCGGAGCAACGGGCTCAGATCGGCCAACAACCGGTGGCGGCGGGACCGAAGTACACAGGCGAGCCCATCTCGGTCAACCTGAAAGATGTCGACCTGAAAGACTTCTTCCGCTTAATCCATGAAATCAGCGGTCTGAATGTTGTGCTCGATCCGAACGTGCATGGAACCCTGACTATCGTGCTGGACGACGTGCCGTGGGATCAGGCGCTCGATATCGTTCTCAAGAACAACGACCTGGCGCGCGAACTGGAAGGCAACGTCCTGCGCATCGCCACGGTCGACACGCTGAAGCATGAAGCCGACGCGCGGCGCGCTCAGATCGAGTCGGAAGCGCTGGCGGTGGAGAAGGTTGAAATTATCCGCTTCCTGAGCTACGCCAAGGCGAAGGATTGTATTGTCACGGTCAAGAAATTCCTGTCGCAGCGCGGCGATGTGGTTGCGGACGACCGTACCAATTCGGTCATCGTCCACGATATTCCCAAGGTCATCCCGGTTATCGACCGCCTGCTCACCCAGCTCGACCGCAAGACGCAGGAAGTCGAGATCGAAGCGCGCGTGGTGGCCGCGACCCGGCAGTTTGCCCGCGACATCGGCACCCAGCTTGGCTTCGCCTGGGGCAACGGACACAGCTCCATCGGCGGAAACCAGACTGCTGGTACGTCGCCGAACACGGTGAACGGCTTAACCCCAGGCTATCTCACGGTGCCGGGATCGAGCGGCAGCTCCAGCGGCGGGTCGGCGATTCCATTGTTCTCGAACTTGGGGTCCACGGCGCCGACCAGCGGTCTTAGCTTCGTGAACGCCAGCAATAACATCCAGATTGATGCCATTCTCTCGATGGCCGAGTCGCGCGGCTTGCTGAAAGTGTTGTCCCGTCCGCGAGTCGTGACCCAGAACAACATCCAGGCCCTGGTGAAGCAGGGCGTGCGCGTGCCGATCGTGACCCAGGCGCAGTTGGGCGGCCCGCCAACCGTTACCTACGTGGACGCGTTCCTGCGGCTCACCGTCACTCCGCAGATCACCTCGGAAAACACCATCTTCCTGAACGTCGACGTGGAAAACACCACGCCGAACTTCGGCCAGGAAGTGCAGGGCAACCCGGAACTGATTACGCAGCAGGCTACCACCCAGGTCCTCGTAACCGATGGCGGAACGGTGGTGATCGGCGGAGTTATCCAAACCCAGAACTCGATCAACATCACGCAGGTGCCATTGCTCGGCAACCTCCCGATCCTGGGCAACCTGTTCAAACACACACAGGTCAACACCTCAAACCAGGAGCTGATCTTCTTCATCACGCCGCGAATCATTCAGACGTAGCCAGCAGCGCGTCGAAGATTGAAACCGCCGTCCTGAAGAACCTGTCAGGGCGGCGGTTTTGTTTTTTAGTACTCAGTACTCAGTACTCAGTACTCAGTACTCAGTACCCAGTTGTTGGAGTCCGTCAAGATTGAGTACTGAGCACCGGGTACTGAGTCCCAAAGTGGGATTCATATTGTTTCTGTGCGTGTTCGTCACAGACTTGACAGCATCGCAATGCGACGATATGGCAAAGGAGCACTGCATGCCCCAATCGTACAAACAGTTAATTGCGTGGCAGAAGGCGATGAAGTTTGTGAGTGAGATTTATCAAGCTACACGAACTTTCCCGCGGGACGAGATCTATGGGTTGACCAGCCAACTCCGCCGAGCGGCGGTCTCGGTCCCAAGCAACATTGCGGAAGGACAAGCGCGTTATTCGCATCGTGAATTTCATCGGTTTCTGACGAACGCGCGCGGCTTGCTTGCGGAAATTGAAACTCAGGTTGCCATCGCGACGGCGCTCGCCTATTTGCCACCCGAAGCGGCCGACTCTTTGCTGGCCAGGGCGGCTGAACTCGGCCGAATCCTGAATGGACTGATTGGTTCCACGAAGTCTGCGGCGTAAGTACTCAGTACCCAGTACCCAGTACTCAGTAGTCAGTGAAGCAACCATTCAGTTGCCCGATTTCTGCCAACCGCTGACTGTGGACTGCCGTTTACTGAGTACTGAGTACTGAGTACTGAGTACCATCCTGTTACACTCCCAGCAATGAACTTCCCCGCGCGCCAGCAAAAACTTCGTGAGCATCTTGCGACCACCCGGTTTGATGCCCTGCTGATCAGCCATCTGCCCAACATTCGCTACCTTTGCGGCTTCACCGGCAGCGCGGGAATGCTGCTGGTGGAAGAGGCGGGCAGCGTGTTCTTTACCGATGTCCGCTATGACACGCAGGCGCATGAAGAAGTGAAGACCGCCAAGGTTGTAATTACTCCCAAATCGCCGTTGGCGGGTTTGGCTGAGTTTCTGGGCCAGCGACGGAAGCGGCCCAGGAAATGGGGGATCGGACTCGAGTCCGAGCACTTCACCATCGCCGAGAAAAAGCGGCTGGCCAAGCTGCGGCCATCGTGGGTGACGCTGAAAGATGCCCCGGCGATGGTTGAGCGGGCGCGCATGGTCAAAGACGCTGACGAAGTGGAGCTGATCCGTGCCGCCGTGAAATTGGGCGCGCAGCTTTTCGACCGGGCGGTTGAAGTGATCCGTCCGGGCGTGAAGGAAGTTGAAGTTGCAGCGGAGATGGAACTGGCGGCGCGGCGCGGCGGGGCTGAGGCCATGTCGTTTCCAACCATCATCGCCTCGGGTGCGCGATCGGCGCTGCCCCATGGCCGGGCTTCCGAGCAGCAGATTGTGCCCGGTGGATTCGTGGTCTGCGACTTCGGTGTTATACTCTCAGGTTATTGTTCGGACCAAACCCGCACCGTATGGGTTGGTCCCGTGGCGGACGATGCCCGCCACGCTTACGAGGCGGTTAAAGAGGCCCAGCAGGCGGCGATTGATACCGTAGGGCCGGGCGTAGCCGTAGGCGAGGTCGATGCGGCGGCCCGCAAGGTATTGCGCAAAGCCGGGTTAGGACGTTATTTTACGCATTCGACCGGACACGGCGTCGGGCTGGAGATTCACGAGGCTCCCCGGGTCGCCGACGGGCAGCGCGAGATTCTGCAGCCGGGGATGGTCATCACGATTGAGCCGGGAGTATACTTCCCCGGCAAGTGGGGCGTCCGGATCGAAGACATGGTAGTAGTCACGGGCGGCGGTTGTGAAGTGTTGACGCCCACCAGCAAGAATTTTTTAGCAGTGTAGTCTTCATAAGGTTTTCAGCTTTTCAGCCGGGCAAGGTCTTTGAGAGTCACGACCAGGGCCCGGCTTCTTCGCGTGTCCCCGCCGGACGCGCGGCAGGGATGGCGAGCGGTCCCACCTTTACACGAATGAATCTAAAAGAGCTGAAGGAACTGATCGAGTTCTTAATCGAAAAGGATATTGCCGAGTTCGAGCTGGAACGCGGCGATGTCAAGGTGCGGATCAGGCGCGCCGGCGAGCACACCGTGGTTCATACCGGGGGCGAGCCGCGCTTCTTTGCCGTGCCCAGCGCTCCGCCGGCTGCGCCTGAGGTCGGCGCGGTGCCGGTCGTTGCCGCGCCGGCGCCAGTTCCGGCTGCGCCCCCTGAGGAAGCCTTGCACGGGGTGAAATCGCCGATAGTGGGGACGTTCTATGAAGCGCCTTCGCCGGGAGCGCCGCCGTTTGTCAAAGTCGGCGACATGGTGGAAGTCGGGCAAGTGCTGTGCATCGTCGAGGCGATGAAGCTGCTGAATGAGATTGAATCGGACGTGGCCGGCGAGATCGTGAAGAAGCTGGCCGTCAACGGCCAGCCGATCGAGTATGGCCAGGAACTGTTTGCGATAAGGCCGAAGAAGTGAGGGCAGTAACCCATTGTTGATTGTTTGATTTTTGATTGTTGATTGAAAACCCGCATCCGCGGAGGATTTTTCAATCATCAATCAACAGTCATCAATCAACATTTTTTTGACAGTTGAAAGCGATTCATGTTCAAGAAGATTCTTATTGCCAATCGCGGGGAAATTGCGCTGCGCGTGATTTGCGCGTGCAAGGAGCTGGGGATACGCACAGTCGCTATTTACAGCGAGGCCGACCGCAACTCGCTGCCGGTGAAGTTTGCCGACGAGGCGATCTGCATCGGTCCGCCGCAGCTGGCGCACAGCTACCTGAATATTCCGGCGGTAATCAGCGCAGCCGAGATTGCGAACGTCGAAGCGGTGCACCCCGGCTATGGACTGCTGGCGGAAAACGCCAACTTTGCCGAAGTGTGCGAGACCAGCGGGATCAAGTTCATCGGCCCGCGGCCGGAAGTGACGCGGCTGATGGGCGAGAAAGAGAAAGCGCGCGCGGCGATGAAGCGGGCGGGCGTGCCGATTCTGCCTGGGTCGGACGGAATCATTGGCTCGGATGGCGAGGCGCTGGAGTGGGCGCGGCAGGTAGGTTTTCCCGTGATCGTGAAGGCCTCGGCGGGCGGCGGCGGGCGCGGCATGAGGATTGTCCGCAATGAAGAAGAACTGCCGGCGCTGTTCAAGGCGGCGTCGGCCGAGGCTGCGGGAGCGTTCGGCAACGGCGACCTCTACATGGAAAAGTATGTCGAGCATCCGCGGCACATTGAGTTTCAGGTGCTGGCCGATGAGCACGGAAGCGTCGTCAGCCTGGGCGAGCGCGAGTGCTCGATTCAGCGGCGGCACCAGAAGTTGCTCGAGGAGTCGCCCTCGACCCAGGTCACGCCGGAACTGCGGGACGAGATCGGCGCGGTCCTGTGCAAGTCGCTGGCCGCGATCGGATACTGGAACGCCGGAACCATCGAGTTCCTGATGGATCAGGACAAGCGCCTGCATTTTATCGAGATGAACACACGCATTCAGGTGGAGCATCCCGTGACCGAGATGGTGACCGACGTCGATCTGGTCAAGAGCCAGATCCTGATCGCGGCGGGCGCGAAGATGAGTGAAGTGCTGATGGGTCCGATCGTGCATCGCGGGCATTCGATTGAGTGCCGCATCAATGCCGAGCATCCGGAGAAGTTCACGCCGTCGGCGGGAAAGATTACGGCGTTTCATCCGCCGGGCGGGACCGGAGTGCGCATCGATACCGCTGCCTATGCCGAGGGCGTGATTCCGCCCTACTATGACTCGCTGATTGCCAAGCTGGTGGTGCGCGGCAAAGACCGCGGCGAAGCCATTTCCCGCATGTCGCGCGCGCTGGAAATGTTTATTGTCGAGGGCGTCTACACGACGATCCCGCTGCATAGAAAGATTCTGGCGGACGAAGATTTCCGGGCCGGGAAGTTCGATACCGGGTTCATTGAGAGATTCCTGAAGAAGAACGGGAAGAATTAGTACCGGGTACCGGGCAGACCTGCATTTCCAGCGCTGCATGCTTCAGCTTCCACGTTTATATTGCATCGTCGATTCGGCATCTTTCCCCACGACGGCGGGGTTGCTCGCTTTTGCGGAAGAGCTGGCTGCGGGCGGATGCCGTCTTCTTCAATATCGGAACAAATCAGGCCAAGCGCGGGCGATGCTCGAGCAGGCGCGGGAGCTAAACAAACTTTTCGTCTCGCAAAGTCAAAATCCCCACCCTGTCGCAACAAACGCGACAAGGGTGGGGCAGCCGCTTTTTGCTGCCCAAGATCAGGATCAAAATCCCCACTTCTCCCAAAATCAGGGAGAAGTGGGGCACCCGGCTGTGCGGCTCATCATGAATGATCGCGCCGACCTGTGCCTGGCCGCTTCGTTTGACGGCGTACATGTGGGGCAGGACGATTTGTCTTCCGAGTCGGTTCGGAAAATCATTGGGCCGGACCGTTGGCTGGGGGTCTCGACGCATAATCCTGAGCAACTTCGCGAGGCCGATCTGACTTCGGCCGACTATCTGGCCATTGGGCCGGTATTTGCGACTTCCAGCAAAGAGAAGCCTGATCCTGTCGTCGGACTCGAGGGGGTGCGCCGGGCGCGGGCTTTGACCCGCAAGCCGCTGGTTGCGATCGGCGGGATTACGCGGGCGAATGCGGCTTCGGTGATTGAGGCTGGGGCTGATTCGGTGGCGGTGATATCCGATCTGTTACGGGAGCCCCGCAAATCAGCAGAGGAATTTTTCCGCATATTGCGGTAAAGTTCTCAGGCATCGCGAATCTTCGGCATTCGTCGCAGCCGTTCGGTTGTCATCCTGAGCGAAGCGAAGGATCTATGCAATTCGCCGGCAGCACCTCACTGCACGCAAGTTGCATAGGTCCTTCGTCGGGTTTACGCCCTCCTCAGGATGACAAGCGAATGGCGGGAGTTCGCGACGGAGTTCGCGACAAGGAGCGCCTCTGAGTACACCGACAACGCAGCCGAGTACAGGCAGCGACTGGGACGTTCACAGTCATCAGGATCAGGAACTGGTCAAAGGCCTCGGCCTGACCAGCGCGACCATGCTGGTCATGGGGTCGATGATCGGCTCCGGCATCTTTATTGTGTCGGCGGAGATTGGGCGCGAAGTGGATTCGCCCGCTCTGTTGATTGGCGCCTGGGCCGTTGCCGGGTTCATGACCATTGTGGCCGCCCTCAGCTATGGCGAACTGGCCGCGATGATGCCGCGGGCGGGCGGGCAATATGTTTATCTGCGCGAAGCGCTGGGGCCGCTGTGGGGATTTCTTTACGGTTGGACGCTTTTCTTAGTCATTCAGACCGGGACCATTGCCGCGGTGGGCGTGGCATTTGGAAAATTCCTCGGTGTTTTCTTTCCTGCGATTTCCTCGACGCACTGGATCTGGCACATCTGGAAGGTTCCGCCGATTCCGGTCGGGCCCATGGTATTGGGCAACATGGATGTGGGCATCAACACGCAGAATCTGATTGCCATTCTGCTGGTGATTTTTCTTTCCATCGTCAACATCTTCGGCGTGAAGACCGGTGCGGCGATTCAGAACGTGTTCACGGCGGCGAAAGTTTCAGCGCTGCTGGGCCTGGTAGTTTTTGGGGTTGCAGTGGGGCGCAACGCACAGGCGATTGCCGCCAACTTCGGCGCGAATTTCTGGCTCAATGCGGTTCACGGCGCGAGGCATGCGGTGCAGGTGGGCGTGGGCGGTCCGGTCGTGATGGTGAGCACGCTGACGATTCTGGCCGTGGCGCAGGTGGGGTCGCTGTTTTCGGCGGACGCCTGGAATAACGTGACCTTCACCGCGGGCGAGGTGAAGAATCCCAGCCGCAATCTGCCGCTGTCGCTCGCGCTGGGAACGGGCGTGGTCATCGCGCTCTACATCGCCTGCAACTTTATTTATTTGAGCGTGCTGCCGCTGGATGGCTCGGCTGCGGGGACGACGATTCTGGCGCGCGGCATCAAGTATGCCGCCGAAGAACGCGTGGGCACGGCAGTGATGACCCAGATGTTTGGCTCGGCGGGCGGATTTCTGATGGCTGCGGCCATCATGATTTCCAGCTTCGGTTGCATGAATGGGCTGATTCTGTCGGGCGCGCGAGTTTATTACGCGATGGCCAAGGACAGGCTGTTTTTCCGCAATGTCGCCAAGCTGCATCCTACTCACAAGACGCCGGCCGTTTCGCTCATGGTGCAGATGGTGTGGACGTGCGTGCTGTGCATTTCCGGCAGCTACGGGCAACTCCTGGACTACATTATTTTTGCTGTGCTGGTCTTCTACATTCTGACCATTGTGGGGCTATTCGTGCTGCGCCGGACGCGTCCCGATGCGGAGCGGCCTTACCGTGCAGTGGGATATCCGGTTCTGCCCATCATTTATATTGTGATGGCTTTGTTCATCGATGTCGTACTATTGCGCTACAAGCCGCAGTTCACCTGGCCGGGGCTGATTGTGGTGCTGCTGGGCATTCCGGTTTACTATGCGTGGTCGAGAGGCGCGAATCGGGGTAGTGCGTCCGCGTAACCGCTAAGGAGAAACCAAACGGATGGCGAATCTGCTGGCAACCAAGCCGCTGAACCTGCTGATGGAAGAAGCCCGCGAGACGGGCGAACATAGCCTCAAACGCACGTTAGGAGTTTTTCAGCTCACCGCCCTGGGCGTGGGAGCGATCATCGGCGCCGGCATCTTTGTCATGGTCGGACTGGGCGCGCACTATGCCGGCCCTGGACTCTCGCTGTCGTTCGTTTTGTCTGGGCTGGGATGCGCCTTTGCGGGCCTCTGTTATGCGGAATTCGCTGCCATGATTCCGCTGGCGGGCAGCGCTTACACCTACGCTTATGCCACGCTGGGAGAGCTGCTGGCGTGGATCATCGGCTGGGACCTCACGCTCGAATACGCCATGGGCGCCAGCACGGTTTCTTCCGGCTGGTCGAACCACTTCATCGAACTGCTGGATATTTTTCATATCAAGATGCCCCTGTGGCTGGCCTACGATTACTGGACCGCGCTGAAGACGGCCGAGACGGAGGTCGCGAAACAGATTGTCCAGACCTCCGACCCCGCGCTGGTTCCGGGCACGCAGGCGTTCCTGGATAAGGTCAGCGCGATCATAGGCGCGCAGTCTCCCGAGTTGCTGCATCGGGCGCATGATCTTCTGGCCGCACCGCATCTGTTTGGGATGGAAATTGGCTTCAACCTTCCAGCCTTCCTCATCGCCCTGATCATCACGGCGATTCTGGTTGTCGGCATCAAAGAGAGCGCGAGTTTTAACGCGACGATCGTGGTGATTAAGGTGGCAGTCGTACTCTTCGTGATCGGGTTGGGCGCTCACTATATCAACCGGGCCAACTGGGGCACCGACTGGCACACTTACGCTCCCAACGGCTTCGCTGGCGTTGGAGCCGGCGCAGCCTACATATTTTTTGCCTACATTGGGTTCGATGCCGTCTCGACCACGGCGCAGGAGGCGAAAAATCCGCAGCGCGATTTGCCGATTGGCATGATCGCCTCGCTGGCCATCTGCACGGTTTTGTATATCGCCGTCGCCGGCGTGCTGACCGGGATGGTGCGTTGGCAACAGATCAACATTGAGGCGCCGGTCGCGGTTGCCTTCCTGGACCGCGGTCTCACCACTGCAGCGAACATCATTACGCTGGGCGCTCTGGCGGGCCTGACCAGCGTGATGCTGGTGATGCTGCTCGGGCAGACCCGCGTTCTCTACTCGATGGCGAATGACGGCCTTCTGCCCAAGAAATTTTTTGCCGACATCCATCCCAAGTTCCGGACGCCGTGGAAGAACACGATTCTGGTGGGTATGCTGGCGGCCGTGGTGGGCAGCGTGACGCCGATCGACGAGATCGCAAAGATGGTGAATATCGGCACACTGCTCGCCTTTGTGATCGTGTCGATCTCGGTGTTGGTGTTGCGCCATACGAATCCTACGCAGCCGCGGCCCTTTCGGACGCCGTGGGTGCCAGTGATTCCGATCCTGGGCGTGATCGCGAATGGATACATGATGGCCAAGCTGGGAATGTGGAATTGGATTCGGCTGATAGGTTGGCTTTTGATTGGGCTGGTTGTGTACTTCACGTACAGCGTGAAGCATAGCCGGGTTCAGGCCCTGGCGGCGGGTAAACAGCCGGAAGCCTGATGCGCTGATTGATGATTGCCTGATTAGTGATTGCCTGATCGACTCTGAAGGCCCTCCGCATGCGCGGAGGGCCTTTATTGTTTTAAGATCGGTCGTTGGTTGGTGACTGGGCGTTGGGCGTTGGCAAATTCTGCTTGTGCCGGCAACGACGAACGAATCGCTGCAACGACTGGCGGCAAACGACGAAAGACCAACGAATAACGACCGGCGACCAACGACTGCTCCCATGAAAATTGTGACTGCGGCGGAAATGCGAGCGATCGATCTCGCCACCAGCGAGCGCTTCGGTGTTCCTTCACTCACACTGATGGAGAACGCGGGGGGCGCCGTCGCAACGCACGTTGTCGAGCACTACTCCTCTGCGAAAAGAATTACTGTTTTCTGCGGCAAGGGAAACAACGGCGGCGACGGTTTCGTCGCGGCGCGGCTGCTGCATGAAAAAGGCAAGACCGTGCAGGTGATCGTGCTGGCCGATCCCGCCGACCTGCGCGGCGATGCGGCTGTGATGTTTGGCAAACTTCCGGTGCCCGCGATCGTCGCAAAGACGATTGAAGAGTTGAAGAGCGATCGCGTGCGGCCGCTGCTGGAGGCTGATCTGTATCTGGACGCGATTCTCGGCACTGGTTTCAAGCCGCCGGTCAGCGGACTTTATGCCGACGCCATTGCGATGCTGAATGCGAGCAAGGCGCCGGTGGTCGCGGTCGATATTCCTTCGGGCGCGGAAGCGGATGCGATGTTTTTGCAGCAGGGAATCGTTGCGCGCGCGGATTCGATGGTCACGTTCACCGCGCCGCGTCCGGCGCATGTTTTCGGATCATTGACCGGCGGGCCGACTCATGTGGCGCCGATTGGATCGCCGGAGGAAGCTGTTGCTTCTTCACTGCATCTAAATGCGATCACACCCCGCGATTTTGCCGCGCTGGTTGCCGACCGGCCTGCCGAATCGAACAAAGGGAACTACGGGCACGTGCTGGTCGTTGGAGGCTCGGTCGGCAAAGCCGGGTCGGTTGCAATGGCCGGGATGGCCGCGCTGCGGGCGGGCGCGGGACTGGCGACGGTGGCAACGCCTAAGTCGATGCAGGCAACCGTCGCCGGATTTCATCCCGAAGTGATGACGGAATCTCTGGCGGAAACGAAGGCTGGGTCAATATCCGCGGGCGCGGCGAAGCGGATCGTGGAGCTGGCGAAGGGCAAAACTGTGCTGGCGATTGGGCCGGGAATCTCCAGGGTTGCGGAGACGGCTGAACTGGTTCGGGTTTTGGTGAGCAAGAGTGAAATTCCGGTTGTGCTGGACGCCGACGGCTTGAACGCTTTCGAGAATCATGCAGATGAGTTGAATGGAAAAGGGCGCGTGCTGGTAATCACGCCGCATCCTGGCGAGATGGCGCGACTGGTGGGGCGCTCGATTGCCGACGTGCAGAAAGACCGGCTGGGCACGGCGCGAGCGTTCGCGCGGGAACATGACTTGATCGTCGTATTGAAGGGAAATCGCACGCTGGTGGTGCAGCCCGATGGCGAGGCCTGGGTCAACACGACGGGAAATCCAGGAATGTCGACGGGCGGGACTGGGGACATTCTGACAGGAATGGTGGCGGCCATGCTTGCGCAGAATATTCAGAACGCGCTCTTGGCGGTTTGCGCGGCGGTCCATCTGCATGGGCTGGCGGGCGACGTGATGCGCGAGTGCGTGGGTGAGCATTCGATGGTGGCTACCGATTTGTTGCGTGGGCTGCCGGAAGCGTTTACACGAGCGCGGCGAGCAGCGGGGGATGAGGTGGTGACGTGGGGTGGGTAAAGCAGCCAGCGTGATCCAGCGCACAAGCCCCGTCATCCTCAGCGGAGTGCGGACTGAGCTCCGCGCAGACCGCACGCAGTCGAAGGATCTCGCGCTTGCTGGCATTGGCACAGGTTCGGCGAGGGGTTTTCGGCAAGGAAGGTGGGGCATCGTGAGAATTCACGGCGAGCTTCGAGGAACTTTTTTGCGGGCAAGGGGTCCTTCGACTCCGCCGACACTTCGCTCCGCGAAGCGTCGGCTGCGCTCAGGATGACAACGTTATCTGGTTGACGGCAGGCGAATTGTCTTTCCTTCCTCCGCAGAACGCCGCGCCGCGTCAAGGATTTCGGTCACCGTCACATTGGTTTCGAGCGACGACAGGCTGTCTTCTTTGGCGCCCTCGAGGATTACGGCCCGGAAGTAGGAAAGTTCGTTGTCGTAGGGGGCGGGCACTACCTTGGCGACGATCTGCTGGTCGTGGTCTTCTCCGTGCCTCCGCACTCGGATGTCGTCGCGCTTCACCGTGAAGACATAGCCGGTCTGCCCGTACACTTCCATATCTTTGCGGTCGAATGGCCAATTCCATGAAGCCTGTATGATGGCCTGCGCCCGCGGATAGGTAAGGATGATCGTCGCCTCGTCATCGACGCGCGGGTAGATTTGCGGCTTGATCTGCTGCGTGACCGCGGTCACGGTGAGTGGCCGCTCGCCGTCCATGAGCCAGGTCATCAGGTCGGCTCCGTAGCAGCCAAAATCGAACAGGGCGCCGCCGCCGTTAAGCTTGGGATCGGTCAGCCAGGCGAGGAACTCCGGTTCGACGCCAATTTCTTTCGGGCCGCTGTGGCCATCGTGCGCCACCACCTTGCGGATCTCGCCAATCGACCCTTCGTGAACCAGGTCGTAGGCCGCGTGATTGCTGCGGTACCAGGAAGTTTCATAATTCACCAGCACGTGAATCTTGGCTTCATGCGCGGCCTTGGCCATGGCTCGCGCGTCGTCGAAGCTGACGGCCAGCGGCTTCTCCATCATGACGTGAACTCCGTGGCGAGCGCAGGTCTCGACCACGCGGCGATGGTCGTAAGTGTTGGTGTAGACCAGCACGGCCTGCGGATGCGCTTGGGCGAGCATGGTTCCGAGATCGGTGAACAACTCAGCTCGATCGAAGCCGTACCGGGCAGCCGCGGCGTCCAGTAATTGCCGGTTGGGCTCGGCGATTCCGACGATGTCGATTTCCGGATTGTGCAGCGAGTGGTCCAGGAAACCGTGCACGTGCCCGTGCACCAGGCCGACGATGCCGACGCGGAGTGGAATGTGTGTTGCTGGCGGGACGTTCTGAGAATATGCCGGCAACAGCAACGGGAAAGTGGCGAGGAATGCGAAGAGAATTGCGCGGATCACGACAGGTCCTCCGAGTGCCGGTAGATATGTTAAATGGGCCGCGGCGTCTCGCAGGAAAATCACGCTGATTGGGCCGCTATAATCAGGAGCGAGACTGTCCTTTAGGCCATTACTCAAGTAGTACACATCATCTATCTCCTTCATACGACAGGATCTCGATGTCTTCAGTTCAGGCTCCCAGCAAGGAATTCGGACGATGGGCCTCAGTAATCTATTACGCAACAAGGGATGGTGCGATAGTGCAGTGGAGCTTATGACCCACTTCCCCCAACCGCACCCTTCGCGGCGCGCGGCCCGGGTCCAGCTTGGAGATTCCGTCCTGGCTGCGATTCGTCTCGAAGATGGCCGCCGCACTAAAGCTAAACTCCAAACCATATCCGCAACCGGCGGATTGTTGCGCCTGGCGCAGTCGCTGGCGCAAGGCGATTTTGTCGAAGTCGCATTTCAGACGCAAGCCGGCCCAGTACACGGCATGGCCGAAGTTCTCAGCCCGATGCGGCATACGACCGACGGCGTGCTGCAGGCGTTCCGCTTCGTGGCAATCGAGGATGACGACCATCGCCGCCTGCGCACCTCGCTCGATCATGTCGTGGACCGGCATCTGCTCGGGATCAAATCGAGCGCCTTCTCGACGTATTAGAAGAAACATGTAGGGACGGCCGCCTCGGCCGTCCGGCGAGCGCAGCGAGCCCCAGGGGCTAAAGCCCGCGTGTTTATTGCCTCTGGGCGGCACGGCTGAAGCCTTACCCTTCCCAGTCCGTGCCCTAAACAGCCTTTATCTCGGCCAGCCTTATACTGGTCGCGTGGACGTTGATACGAAAAATATCCTGCGGGAGATTACGACGCAGTCGGCGGAGGAGACGATTGCCTTTGGCCGCACTCTGGCGGAGTTGCTGGCGCCGCCGAAACTCGTGTTACTGCGCGGCGATCTGGGCGCCGGGAAAACCACGCTGGTCAAGGGAATTGCCGCCGCGTTCGAAGCGGCTGCGGAGGAAGACGTCACCAGCCCTACGTTTACGCTGGTGCACGAGTATCGCGGGCCGCGGGCTAATCTTTATTCCGTCAATCTGTATCACATCGACCTCTATCGCATCGACACGCAACGTGAACTGGACACGCTGGCGCTGGACGATCTGCGCTCGGAGAACAGCATTCTGCTGATCGAGTGGGGAGAAAAATTTCCCCGGTTCGTCAGGGAAAGGGATTTGGAGATTGCGCTGGAGCGCGAGGGAGAGAACGGGAGAAGGATAAGGGTGAGCGGTTGAGTTGGTTCTTCACCTGATCGGTTGTGAGTCTAATGGCATGGTTTCGTCAACTCCGGTAGACAGCCAGTATTTTCGCAGCGTACACTGCTTAAAGAGAGGTAACGCGTGGCTGAGGAATTGTCCCAAGTTCACTCAGAAACGTACGGCAGCGAGCGCCCGCTTGCTTGTCCGCTGTGTCGGTACCGGTTCTCCTTCCGGGACTATGTTGGGGCGGAGCGGACCTGCCCAAGTTGCAAAGTTCCTATCGGATTGCCGTTCTACTATCGGTTTATTCTGACAGCTGCTTCTCTGACAGTGTTCGTATTGATTCTCTGCAAGGGATACTACGATGGAATAGGCGGATTTATGGTGAGTCTGCCGTTCGCTGCGCTGTTCGGTTTTATTGCAAAAGTGGCGATTCTTCGAATGTTCCCCCCGAGGCTTCAGGCATACGCGGAAGGCAGTATATCGCTGGCGCTGAACACATCGAACTCAGACAAGACTCCCGGCATACCGACCAATTCCCGCTAGCTCGCGAAACGGCGCCATAGCACTCATCGGGCCTGCGCAGTTGCAGCGATTTCTAACGCGAGCGTGCCTCGTGCGCACGTGGGTGGGGCGCTCCATTCCCTGACCATCGAAAACAGGATCGCGGCGGCGAAGAGTGCGAAGGCGAGGCGGTTACGCACCGTTTTATTATCCCATGAGGCTAGGCACGACGGGCCGCAGAAACACGCCCTCGGCGTGTGTGGCCGACAGGCAGTAATTTTCTTTCACCCCTTCCGGGGCTCGATTTCACTTGAACGCGGCGCCCCACGGCTTACGCCGTGGACTGCATTCTTTCGCCGCTTTGCGGCTGGATGTTTCGGTCTTGGCCTCTGTTCGTTCTGCTAATCTCCTGTCTATTTCTTTAACTTTCCTGATTCTGCTTGCGACTCGCAACTCACGACTCGCAGCTTGGTAAAACGTTAGGAGTGATCACTCCCACAGCGGGCGTCGAGATCCCGAGGCATTCGGGTTACCTGTCTGCGCCCTGGCTTTCGGATGTCCCAGTCTGTCCCTCACTCACGTGGGGAGGTTGCGGGGGTCGCGAGTTTCCTA